>MWEG01000116.1 GCA_002070945.1 Lentisphaerae bacterium ADurb.Bin082 | reverse complement strand
TGGTTGGGCAGGTGTGCTGCTAGACGCGGGTTTCCTGCAAATTGTCCCAGCGGAGCGCCGGGGTGTGTACTGACCCATTACGATTGATTGCGCCCCGGCATTTTTTATTCATTGTCTGCGGTTCGGATTATCGAACTAACAAGTATATTATATATCCGGTCGTCTGGGGACGACGTCCAAGGCGTGCGCTTGCCGCCCGGAACATACCTTCGTCTACTCTTCTATTTTGCCAAGGCCTGATTGTCCATGCTTCCCTTTCTCGCACCGCATCTCACCAAGTTCTGGGGTCCGTTTCGACTGTTCGACTCGTACATTGTTCTCATCTGCCTGGGCGCTGGCTGCGCAGCGCTTTTGTCGTGGCTGCTTCTGCCTCGGCTATGGCATCTTTTGCCTCGCGACCAGGGCAAGCCATTCGTCAAGGATTCCAAAGAGGCTAAGGGCAAGCCGACCGGCGCCGGCGTCATCCTGGTAACTATCTGCACCGTCATCCTCGCCCTGGTGATGCCGCCGACCTGGCGGCACTGGAGCTTGGTGTTCTGCCTGTTCGCCTGCATGATGACTGGGTTCCTTGACGATTGCAGCGAAAAGCCGTGGGGAGAATGGAAAAAAGGCTCGCTGGACATGTTCATTGCCATCGTCGCCGCCGCCGTACTCTGCGCTGGCAAGCCCATGACTATCTGGCTGCCGTTCTTCAAAGGCCAGGCCGCAGATGGCGGATTCATCCTTAGCCCATGGGTCTATATCCCTGCCGCTGCCATCCTTCTCTGGTTCTGCATCAATGCCGTCAACTGCTCGGACGGCGTTGACGGCCTGGCCGGCTCACTCTCCCTGCTGACTCTGTTCAGCATGGGCGCATTCCTGTATGGCATCGTCGGCCACACCGTCATCGCCAAATACCTCCTCCTGCCCCACTACGCTGACGGCGCCCGCTGGGCCATCATCCTCTACGTCGTCTGCGGCGGTCTGGCAGGCTATCTCTGGCACAACGCCAATCCCAGCGCCGTCCTTATGGGCGATGCCGGCTCGCGCTTCCTCGGGCTGCTGATCGGCCTCTCGGTGCTGGCTGCCGGCAATCCCTTCCTGGCGCTTGCAGTCGCCCCAATCCTCCTGGCCAATGGCGGAGGTGGAATGTGCAAACTTCTCATGTTGAGACTATTCCGAAAATTCGGCTATGACACGCGCCCGCCTGCGCGCAATCAAGTCAATCCCAATCCAGGCGCCAATTTCGCGTCGGATGCAGAAGCGGAGCGCCAGATATTGCCGGTTCGCCTGGCGCACCGCTTCCGTTTTCCCTTCCACGACCACTGCCGGAAAAACTGGGGCTGGTCTAACACCCAGGTGCTGGTACGATTCGTGCTTCTGCAAGGCATGGCCATACCGCTGCTGTTTCTCATTCTCATCAAGCTGCGCTAAACCAGCCAGAAACGAAATAATCTCGACTTCTCTACGACTGCCATGAACCAGCTGGACTATTGGAACAGCATCGCGACCACAAAAGCGTTCACTGCTGATTTCAAGCTCGAAATCTTCCGTGCGCGAGTGCCTAAGGACGCCCAAGTCCTCGACGTCGGCTGCGGATATGGCCGCATCATGGCGAAATTGTGGGCAGAGGGATACCGCCACCTGACTGGCCTGGACCCGGCTCACAACCTAATCCGGCGCGGACAAAGCTTGTTCCCGCACCTGCGCCTGCTCCACCAGAATAATCCCGATGTCCTGGATGTCCCGGGCAGCAGTGTTGACGCGGTCCTGCTTTGCGGTGTCCTGACCTGCGTCGTCCAAGATGACGCCCAGCAGCGCCTGGTCAACGAAATCTACCGCGTACTCAAGCCTGGAGGCAACGTCTATTGCAGCGATTTTCTGCTCAATGACGATGAGCGCAACTTGGAGCGCTACCAGCGTTTTGCCGCCCGGCACGGCACCTTCGGTGTCTTCGAATTGCCGGAAGGTGCCCTGCTCCGCCACCATGCCGAACCTCACATCCACCGCCTCTTTGCCGCCTTCCTGCCAGACTGCTATGAAACCGTCGTCTTCCCGACCATGAACGGCCATACCTCGCGCGGATTCTATCTCATGGCCTTCAAGCCCGGCCCAGGCACTGGCGCCAAGGCCAAGACAGACCCAGCAGGATAATCCGGCGAACTGTCAGGAAAGTCGTCAACGAGCGCGGAAGCCGCCCTGCCCCTCACTGGGTCAGGCGATGAGCTGCGCGGATATCCTCTGCCCGGCGCGCCGCCTCGGCTGAGACCGGCAGCCCAGCCTTGGCCAGGCCCTCATAAAGACGGGCGGCTTGGCGCAGGCTCTCCTTCTCGCCCGTCATCTCAAGAAGCCTGGCCGCGTCATACACGCAGCGGCTGAAATAAATCCAGCTGCGTGGCGGCGCACCCTCCGGGGCCGATGTGTATGCAAAATACATCTTCAAGTACTGCTCAAGCGCTTCCTGGTTGCGGCCGCGGCGCTCCAGGCACTTGGCCAGGCGGTAGACAGCCATCTCATGCAGGGCGGGAGAGGCTTTCTCCGAGGCCAGAATAGTCTGAAAACACTGCTCTGCATCTGTCAACAAAGCCGGGTTGACATCACCCAGGGCCATAAGCATCTCACCCTGGCGCCCCAAAGCCGCAAACCCGAGTTCGGTGTCACCGGCGATAGTCCGGGCATTGGCAAAAGCAAGCCGCGCTTCTGCGTATTTCCCCTGCTCTGAAAGAATGTCACCGCGCAGCATCTCTGCTTTGGCTGGATAATCGCGGCGCCCGTCTCTGGCCTCCCCACTGCCGGGCGTCATGCCATTCGGATCAGTCCCGGCCGCTGACTTCAAGGCTGCGGCGTACTGCTCCAGCAGAGCCAGGCCGCTGTCAAACTGCTTGAGCTGATAAGCGCAAAATGCCGCTTCGTACAACGCCGTCGGCGCCAGCGGTGAAGTCGCCTGGGCGGTAACCAGGCGCAGATAATACTTCTTGGCTTCCTCCCAATTGCTTTCCGTTACAAAGGAATCGCCCACCAGCACATAAATATCCGCCGCCTGAGGCAAAAGAGGATAGCTGGCGAAAAAGCTCTCAGCGTCCTGGCGGGCGTCAACGAGTCGTCCCTGCCGGAAGCGCGTGATAATCCGCTGGTAGAGGGCCTGGCTGAGCAGCTCCGAGCTAGGAAAGCCATTGATGATGGCATTGAGCTGCTCACAGGCCAGCTCAAGGTCGCCGGCAGCATCAGCCGCCTGGAAAGCTTCCATGTACGCCGTCACCGCCAGGTCCTCGCGGTCGCTGGAGCGCGCTAGTTCGGCCAGGAAGTCAACGGCCTGGCGGCTTTCAGCTGCTGTCTTCGCCCCGCGCCGCAGGGCGATGCCTTGCCACAGCCGCGCAATTTCAAGCTGCGGATTGTCTGGAAAGGCGACGCCAAAGCGCTCATACGCCGCTGCGGCCGCCTGGAATTCCCCCAAGGCCATCCGAGCGGCGCCATGACGCAGGCACGCTTCTGGCGCCAAGGCAGTCAGCAAATATTGATTGGCGACGCGCCCGTAAAGTTCAGCCGCCTGTTTTATATCCTTAGCGCCTTCGGCCGTCTCCGCCGCCTCAAACACGGCCTGCGCCTGCTCTGTTGCATTGGCACCGGCCTTTTCCCCTGCCAAGAAGGCTTCCATAGCCTTCTGCCACTGACCTGCCCGCACCAGGCTGCGGGCGCGGCTGATCCAGGCTTGAAAACGCAAGTCCGAGCCGACTTTCGGATGCGCCACCAGCTCCGCGTACAGTTCCGCCGCGCTAAGGTGATTGCCTATCTCCTGCTGCAATTGCGCCAGGCGGGTCGTGACCTGAACCAACTCCTGGCTGTCTGGATAGCTCCGCCGGATTTCCTCCAACGTATCTTTAGCCTGGTTGACATTGTTCAGGCGGATGCAGGCATCAGCCAGCCGCACCAGGCCGTGGACTTTCTTCTCGTCATCAACGGCGACCTGAAGAGCCAAAGGCAAGACTGCCGCCGCCTCAGCATATTTTTCCGCCCGGTTCAAAGCCTCGGAAAATTGCCACAGGGCCTCCCACCATTCCGCGTTAGGAGTTGTCGGACAAAAGCGGTTCACGCGCTGAAACACTGTCCCTGCCCCGGAAATGTCACCTTGCAGTGACAGGCACACGAGACGGAGCAGGTCAAAAGAAATCGCCACCGCCGGATCATCGCCAGGCTGAATCTTGTCCAGCATGTCCTTGGCAGCATCCAGCTGATTAGTGATCAGATAGGCGCCGATCAGGCGCAGCCGTATCTGGCTGGTCTCCGGGCTGACCGGGGAACGAGCCAGGAAATCAGTCATGACCTTGATCGCGCCGGGCCAGTCCGAAATCCGCACTGCTGCGTCAACATAGAGGATGACCGCCTTGGCCTGCATGGACGGCGCCGCCTCCGGCTGGGTCACGGGCAAAATCCTCTCCAGGCATTCCTCCCACTTTCCCTGCTTGAAGCAGACTTGGCTCCAGACGTAGGCGATGCGCGCCAGCAGGAGCTGGTCCCCCGCCCCACGGGTCTTGGCAGCGTGCTCAATCAGCACCTTCTCCGCATCCGACAGACGCCCCATGGCCAGGTACGTCTCTGCCAACAGCACGCTGGCTTCGGAAAAGTCTGGTTCGCGGTAGTTCGTCTCTTGCAGGTAACTCTGGAAAAAGGCTGCGGCCATGCCGTACACGCCTTCCGAAATCGCTTGCAGGCCGCGACGGCGATTTGTCCGCGCCGGGTCTGGGGTGGGTTCTGCTTCGAATTCAAAGATTTCCGGCTGTTTGGGGGCTTCCTGGGCCCTAGCCGGAAAAATCATCGCACCAGCCAGCAACAGCGCTGCCAGGCGCAGCCGGAATAAATATGAAAAGGTCGACATGTGCATGTTGTTCTGAATTGACGAGTTCTGCGTGCAGAAAGTTTCATGACTTGCCATAATGTAACCTGCCAACCGGCAGCCGCCAAACGACTGCCAGACAGTTATGGCCGCCTCGCCTGATGCGGCAAGGCATGGCTCGCCAGCAAATCCGTTCAAGCAATGAAGGAGCAAGCCAGGAGTGCATCATGCCACAGGCGCGATGCGCACCCCTCACAAGGTGAATTTTTTCTTGAGCTGTTGGAGTTTGTCAAGATAATAGGGGATATTTTCATCTCGCACGGTCGGGTCGGCATCTTCCAGCAGGCGGCTGTTGCCGACGACCGAGACGTTTTTCCGGTTGCCGATGACATAGAATTCGACGACGTCGCCCTGGCTGTACTCGCGTTTGGCATTCAGGACCAAATCATACGCCGCGCTGCGCTTGGTCTCGCCGTTCCGCAGCTTCTCGGCGTAGACGGCCGGCGACGTGGACAGAATCTCGCGCTTCGCAAAATCCTTCAGCGGCAGACGATGCTGCTCAATATCGTCAACATAGCGCTCGTACAACGCGTCTGTTTCTGCTTCGCGGTCTGTCAGCAACAGTTCGATATGCTCTCGCATATAGCGGCGCTGGAAAGGTTCCAGGCCGCGTGATTTCAGGGCGGCGCCGGTCAGGGAAATGCGGTCATCCCAGCCAAGAAGGGCGTAATTCTTGCTTTTGTAGCAGAACATCGCCTTGTAGGAGGCGTCGAGCTCAATCTCAATGCCCTCCGGCAAAATGGCCTGCACTCGCTCCCGCATCGCGTCCATGTCAGTCACGCCGGGTGGTGGGGTGAAATAAATGCCATCAGTGTCCATCTCCACAATAGTAGCGCCGGATTCCAGCAGGAAATCACGCATGCGGCTTAGAATTTCGCGGCCTCGCCGGGTGATTTCCGACGCCATGCCAAAGTCGTTGAAGGTGCCCTGGGCAAAGGCCGTGTAGCCGTAAAACGAGTTAATCAGAATCTTGAAGCTGCCCTGCAAGGCGTCGAGATTATCTTTTTGCGCCGGATCAGCCGTCCGCATAGCGTCTTTAGCGGCCAGGCGGAAGCTCCGCAAATCGCCGAGCAAACGCACAAACACGCCAAGGCGGTCATTGGAGGGCGTCAGACGATTGGCCAGGATGATGGACGGATACAGGCTGCGCACGTCAACATGCCAGACCTCATGGAAGACGCCGGTCTGCGCCGCTTCGGTCAAGGCGCCTTGCAGCGGCGCAGCGGCTTCTGGAATCGGCAGGCTGGCGTTGGCCTGCAAGTATTCGGCGCACAGCAGGGCGTCAATCCGGGTGGCATTGCCGCGCAACACGCAATTCTGATACGAATAGGGAATCAGCTGAGCCTGGTAAAAATAGCTCGGAGACAGAATTTTAGCCAGGGCGTCCGTCTCCCTGACGTCGTCCAGGCAGTATTCTTGCAGGCGTTCGCGGTCTTCCTCAAACACGCGGCTGATCTCGCTTCCCTCGATGTATGTCCGTTCCGGGGCGGCGACGCCGAAATGGATGGCAGCGGCCTTCAGGCCATAGCTGTCCATGTCGCGGCTGCTGACATCATAAAGCTGAACCAGATGATAAGTGTCCATGACATGCCGGCCATAGATGTCATAGCGGCGATAGGTGGCGGTGCGCTCTGCTGCTGTGAAGCGTGAGGTGCGCGCCTTGACTATCTGGCCGCCGCGCCCAAGGGCAAGTTTAATCCGATGCCGACGGCAACGCTTTTCCAGGTAGTCGAGGTCGAAGTTAAAGATGTTATGCCCCTCGATCACGTCCGGGTCTCGCTCCTGCACCAGCTGTATCATCTTCCTAAGCAGTGCGGCCTCGCCGTCTTGGTCCAAAACCAGGGCTTCCTCCCAGCCGGTGCTGTCCTTCAAGGCGACCATGATGACTGCGTCATCTGGCCGCAGCGCATCAGGAAAACGATGGTTTCCGGAGGTCCTGGTTTCAATGTCCAGCTGCATCCGCCGCAGGTCGCCGAAGTTCATGCCGCGAAAAAGCCGGGCTGGCAGCATCGTCAACAGCTGCTGGGTCAAGTCAGAGAACACCCGGTAAGGGGCTTGCGGCGAGCTTGGATTGTAGCCGGTCAGATCCTTCAGCTGCTTGATGCCGGCTTCATACGCTGCCACGTTCGGGAAAGACACGCGCACCCGGTGCGTGCCGCCGCCCTCCAGGGAAACTATCTCGCTTGTCCCAGTCAGGGTCTGGGCAAGCTCTTCGCCGACCACCAGCAGCCAAGGATGGAAATCACACTCTATCGTCTCAACCCGCCCATCTTCCAGACGGCGGAACAGCTGCGCCCGACCATTGTCGCCCGGCTCCACCGCAACGAGACGGTCGTAGTCGCTGCGCACTAATTGGCTGATATCAAGATATTCCATGCCGACAAGCTCCTCTTTTCAGCTTTACAGATGAAGTTTTAATATATAACCTGCCGCCCGCGAAAGCAACGCATATAACCAGAGGGCATTCAAAAAAAGGCACCACTACAGTTAGCGCTGAAAACAAATGCTTCCAGGGTGGCCGTTATCAAAGGGTGGCCGATTACCCTATGAGTGGAAAAGTAACCTTTCCGCACTATAAAAAATGATGTTCCCGTACTATAGTTAACAACCAACATGGATAACCGGCGAGCATTTGCCCTTTGCCGACGAACAACTGGAAAGAACCGGTGGACTGGCAGACAGTCAATGAGCCATCCATGCGACATGAAGTTACAGAACCAGCATTGCGGCCGCACCGTACATGACAATAACCTGCCAGGATATTCGGAGCCAAGTTGAAAGGAAGGGAATAAAATGAAGCAAAGCGCCTTGCCTTGCCTGATTCTCACGGCTCTGCTATGGCTCGCGTCGGCCAGCGGATGCGCCCTTCTCTCAGACCAACGCAGCCCCAAGCCGCCGACTGCTGCTGGGGGGACAGTGGAACTGGTTCCTGGCGTGGACGTCACTGCCGCCTTTGCCGCAGCCGTAGCGGCCCTGCCGCCGACCGGAGGCACGCTGCGCCTGGGAGCGGGGACGCTGAAACTGGAGAGCGCCGTAGTCCCGCCTCAGGTTGAACTGCATGTTTTGGCCGGCGCCATGATCCATGTCGGCAAGCAACTGCAAATTGACGGAACGCTGCAGGCTGGCCCGTACCAGGTATTCGACGGCCCCGGGCAAGTCACTGGCCAGGTCAAGGTGCGCGAGGTGCTGCCGCAATGGTTTGGAGCCAAGGGAGATGGCTGTAGCGATGACACCCGGCCGCTGCAGCAGGCGGCAGACCTGGCGCAATGCAGCGAGGGAAGGACGCTCCGGATAAGCCAGGGAAGATACCTTTTCAGTGACAACCTCTATATCCGCTGCAATGTGGAATGCCTCGGCACCCTCGTCCAGCAACTTGAAGTAGACCAGGCAGGGAGTCGCCTCGAGAACTTCTTCTATGTCCCGTCGCACAAGGTACGCAAGAGTTTTCGGGTCATCATCGCCAATGACCAGCCGCAAATGGCCTTGCAGGCCGCTCCCTTTTTGAGCCTTAAGGCAGGAGATTTCCAGCTGCCGACCTTCAGCCAAATCCCGCTGGCCGACGGGTCGGGACAGATTGACCTGCAAGAGGGGGGCACATTCCGCCTCATCTCCACTGACTTCTTCACGTCGCGCAACAACCAGTATGGCGACCAGTGGTATGACAAGACCGAGACGTCAATGCTGGTGTCAGGGCGAGGTGACTTTTACCCCGAATTGATGTATTCGTATCAGCCGCCCCCCGAGGCACCGGAATGGAATGCCAAAACCCTCTATGCAAAAGGGGACTACTGCCGTTTCGAGGGCAAGTTGCACAAGGCGACCTGGCCTTCCGGGCCGGGGGCCACCTTCCGCCACAAGTACAGGGGAGAAGTGACCCTTGGCTCCAGCCGCCCTGCCCCTGGCACCACTTCCTACGAATTCACCTTTGCCGACGGCACCCCGGAGCGCGTCTGCACTTGGCGCGAGGTCAATCTGACTGTGCGTTATCAGCCTCCCCAGGCGCCGCTGACCATCAACGGACTGGCCATTGAAGTACAGGTCGACAACCCGCAGGACGAGGTGCTGCGCCTGGACAACGGTCAAGCCCTGTTGGTGTCCCGCAGCAATGTGACGCTCAACAAGTTGAAGGTATTCTGCAACAATCCTAAGGCGACCCTCAGCGCGCTGGTCAAGAATGCCGCCTGCTGCAACGTCACTTACAATGACGCCTATATCTCCGGCGCCACCTATCATGGACTTGGCTACAACATCCACAACGGCGCTGCAAGCCTGCTTACTTTCAACAACTGCGTCTCCATCAACTGCCGGGATGGCATAGCTGGCCTCTGCAACAAGGACGTGACCATCGAAGGTGGCTTCTACAACCGCATTGATGACCACTACGGCATGAACTACACCATCCGCAATGTCAAAATCCATGCTATGAGCACAACGATTCCCGGCTACAGAACGCCGAAGGCCGACCTCAATGCCTGGCGCTTTGAGCCGACCACCGCCCTGGTCTTCGCCGGCGGCAACTTATTCATTGAGAACTGCCAAATCTACAACCCCAGCGGCATCCTTTCGTCGCGGGGCGACATCGGCGACTTCTTCGGTGAGATTGTGATGCAGAACCTGACCGTCCACGCCGACCGCCAGGTCACCCTGCTGGACATGTCAACCTCCCTGGACTTTGACTATGCCCATGCCGTCAGGGTACCCGACAAGGTGGTGCTAGAGAATATCCGCAAAACCGGCACGGGCGGCTTCCTGTTCAGCTCCAATCTGGACAAAAGGCCAGACTCGCCCCGATTCGAGATTGTGATGCGCAACGTCGAGCCGATTGCCAGCATAACCTGCGGTAGCCCAATGGTATTTGACAGCTGCCTGTTCCAGGATGCAAAGTTCCAATTAGGAGAAGCCCAGTTCCGCTTCTGCACCTTTGACGGCGCCAGCAGCGGCCTTGAAAAGTTTGTTTCGCCGCAGTCAACCGCAAACCGCAATTCACCTTTCTGAAAGGGGAACACCATAAAGTGCAAACTGCCCGATGAACTGACCACTAAAGCGCCTTCCGGGGCACCTGGCGCCGCAGTGCGCCAGGACTCCGAGCATCAATCAATGACTGATTTGCCATCAAAATTATATATGTAGCCATGACGTTAACAACGAGTTAGGGAAGCTCCGGATGTTTTACCAATCGCTACGCGCATTTGACCAGATTCAGTTTCCTGGGCACGATCCGCGGGAGCTGGCAGAGGAAGTTGCGGAATTTGAGGCATGGACCATGTCGGATGTGGTGCTTGACTTGTCCAAGGCCGATGTTTTGCCACGCACAGCGCGCGCTTCGCTTGAGCGTCATTTCAAGATAGCTCCCGGAGGCACTCCCCTCTTCTTGCAGAATGATCCTGGACTTGCGCGGGAGGCATTTATCCTCGAACATACGCCGGAAAACATTCGCATTACCGCATCGGATGACTCCGGGTTCCGCTATGGGGTCTGCGAACTTGAGGAGCGCATCCGCAATGGTGAATTCGGTGTCTTCAAAAAAAGCCCGGCCATCGCGCATCGTATCACCCGCTGTTTTTTTGCGCCCAACAGCCGACCGCCACTTTGCCTTGACGAGTTGAAGGATGAGGCTGATTATTACCCGGAACCATATCTTGACCGCATCATGCATGATCGGCTAAATGGCGTCTGGATCACTATTTATCTGCATGATATGCCGTGCTCTTTCTTCCCGGAGCGCGGCCATGAGGCCGGGAAAATACTCGGCAAGCTGCAAGCTGTCGTCAATAAATGCGCTGATTACGGCATCAAATGTTACCTGTTCATGGCCGAGCCGCGCATTTTTGCTCATCCTGCTGGGCGTTGGAAAAGCAATACGCTTGATGACCTGGCCAGACACCCTGAAATGGGCGGGCATCGCCGCGGCGACACCGCCAATTTCTGCACTTCCAGCGCAAAGGGACAGGCTTATTTGAGGGAGACAATCAGCCATATCTTTGCGACAGTCAAAGGGCTAGGCGGCATAATTAACATCATGTGCATGGAGAGCTCCTCCCCATGTGCACTTTGGCGCCTGTACGAACATTCCCAACCCTGCAACTGCCCATTGTGCTGCAAGCGCAGCGTCGCGGAGCTGTTCAGTGAAATTGCCCAGGCCATGTCGTCGGCAATGAAAAGGCACCAGCCTGATGCTGAATTTTTCGGCTGGTTCTATGCTGCATTCCATAGACCGGGCGAACCGGAGAACGACTTGCGGTTGCAAATTGCCGAAGCCTGGCCAAAGGATGCGACGATGCTCCATAATCTTGAAACTGGCGGCATCAATGAGCAGCTGGGGCGTGCGCATATAGTGCAAGACTACTCGTTGTCATGGGCAGGCCCGTCCGAATACTTTTTCAAGATGGCGGAAAAGTTGCCAAGGATTGCCGCGAAGATGCAGACGAGCTGTTCCCATGAGAATGCAAGCGTCCCTTATCTCCCGGTGCCGAGCATTCTCTATGAACGTTACCGCAATCTGCGAAAAGTTCATTGCCGTGCCGTTATGCAGTGCTGGTATTTCGGTTGTACGCCTGGGATGATGAACCGAGCCGCTGGAATACTTTCCTTTGATCCATTCCCGAATGACGAAAACTCGTTTCTATGCGAACTCGCCAGGCCCCTCTGGGGTGACGCTGCGCCTACTGCTGCTGCCGCCTGGAAATTGCTGGCTGAAGGGTACCGTAACTTCCCGGAAAATCTTAACTTCAAATGGTTTGGCCCGCTTCACAATGCCATTGTCTGCCCCTGGCACGTATTCCCAGCCGACCTTCCGATTGCGCCAAGTTATACCCAGGCTTTCCCGAAAAACAGCGGCGACCGTTTCGGAGAATATTTCGGCTATGAGCACACGCCTAAAGAAATCTGCGAGCTTTTGCACAGAATGGAGGAACCCTGGCTCGAAGGCTCGGCCATGCTGGCACAAGTTGCCAGGTCGCCTCAGCAGCAGTGCGAGGCGCGTTTGGCAGAAGCGATTGGAATTCAGTTTTCCAGCTCCAGGCGCCTTTTCGACTTCTATCTCCTACGGGAAGAGATGGTCTATCTGAAACGCAACCATAAGGCGCGGATGCGGGAGTTGCTGACCCAGGAAATCCAGGCTACGCTGCGGATGGCCGAGTTATGCGAACTTGATTCCCGGCTTGGCTATCACCCGGAAGTCGAAAGCACCCTCTTCTTTCCGGAAAAACTGCATGCCCGAGCTGCCCTTCTGCAAGAGTGCTTTGCCGAGCTGGAGCGCTTCTCGCCAGACGCGCCTGAACTGAAGCGCTATCGGGGCGAGGGCGAGGAATGTTTTGCCCTGCTTCCGGAAGAAAAGGCTGAGGCGTTCGAACTGGGTGGAACCAGGTGCAAAGTCTTTCTTGCAGAAAACAAGCTGGTTATGCAGTTCTCCGGCTTCACCGCGCCTGTCTTGGTGGAATTTGAGCCAGGACGAATGATGACGATCATCGGGTTCCAGGTTAGCGCTGACTCGCATAGCCATGACGCCGATTTTATTGCAGGGATTTCTTTCCAGCACACAGAAGACAGTGTGCGTGTCGAATTCGACCTCGCCTTCTTCAGCGCCTGGAGAGTGGACAGTCAGGCGCCGTATCGGTTCAATCTGACCTGCAACAATGCAGGACTGCGCCCCAGAAATCCATGGCCGCCCCGGCTCTGCTTTGGCGATTGCAATCCCGAAGAATTGCTCTTTCTCCAGCAAAAATAAATGTTAATATGCTTCTATCCGCCTCCGAGGCTCAAGCTTTGGGTGGACTCCACCCCAGATTCCGCTTCGCTTCACCTGGGGTTACTCATGGTTGCGCCTCTTATATGTTATTTGCATTCCCGCAATTCCCCCCACAGCGAGAATGGGCCCACAACTCGTCGGAGCTGTG
>MWEG01000115.1 GCA_002070945.1 Lentisphaerae bacterium ADurb.Bin082 | reverse complement strand
CAGGAAGAGTTTGGAATTTTAGTCAGGTCAAAGCCCTAAGGGGTTTCATAGGAGTCTTCTGTAGTGCCTTTACAAGGCACCAGTTTTGGGGCACGTCTATTGAGCGCCTACGGCGCAAAGGGGCATGACTATAAGCATGATGCATCTGTGTCGGCTGGAAGCCTGTGGAAGCCTGTGGAGGGTGCATGTTTTCGCTCTACCGTCCACCAACGTCCGCAGCTATAGAGCTGCAAAAGCCCCAACGGGGCGCGACATACCAGCCCAGGGCAAGCGAAGCCCACCAAGGGCGAGCGACGCCCTGGGTGAGGTGATGTATAATTTTGAGTCCTGAAAGGGCGAGACAAAAATGCCGCTATGGCTAAAAGACAACACAAGGGCATGCAAGTATTCATCACAAGATTTCGCACATTGTCCAAAAAATAGGTTGTGGACGGATAGTCCACCCTAAGTTAATTCCCCACCCAATACACCCAGTAACCCTTTCCTGCCAGCAGCAGAAATTTGTCATCCATGACCTCCGGCGTCCGGTAGCCTTCGGGAGTCCATTCCCATACGATTAATCCTGCGTTAGGCAAGGCGACATCATGGATCAGGCCGACGAAGTTCCAGCCTGGCTGAATGTCCAAAGCGAAATCAAGAACAGGGCGCCCCATCACTTGCAGCGTCAATTCGGTGGCGGAGAAAAGCCAGTAGCCCTTGCCGGGAATAACATCGGTCGCAGGGGTGTAGCATCCACCCAGGGCATCCAAGCTCATGAGTCCTTGCTCCAGCAGATAGGCTTCTGCCTCCGCCGTCAACTCAAGCGTGGCGCAAATCATATTCCATCCGGCGTTCAAATGGTAGGTAAAGGTCTCGTAGGCGTCTTCGCGATAGGCAGTAATATGGAAAGTGTATATACCGGCCGTCTCCATGATCAACGACGATTCTTCAGCCATGTCAATGCCTACGCCTCGGATGGACTGTTGGGTGATGCCCAGGCGCCAGCCGACGGGAATCGCCAGGCTGTCCCAAGTCAATGTGGCCGGATTGCCCTCGGGGACGGCCACCACCAAGCTCCAGCTTAAAGCATCAACCGTGTCATCCAGGAAATGAACGTCCCGGAGAAGCTTGACCGTGCTGTCCGGCAACTGGAAAAAGGCTTCTTCCATATCGGGTGATGGCAGCGGCGGCAACGGCAAGTCCGACATGAAGTCTTCGCCAAAGACATAGTCGTCATTCGCATTCGGTCCAGCCAGCATTTGCAACGTATAGTTGACGCCGCTATGCCAAGACACTTGCAACGCGAAGGCAAAGTCATTTGGCGGCAAGGGCTGATAAATGGCTCTTACCGTAAGCGGTGTGACCACACAGCTGAAGTCCTTATCCCAACCGATGAACTCCCAACCGTCGACCACCGTGAACAACGGTGCGATGGCAGCATCGTTGTCATCCACCAGTTGTTCCAATGCTCCGCCTCCTGTGCGGACGCCGTATTCACCTAGGTCAAAGATAACCGTGTGCTGGGTGACGTGCGAAGTGAAATTCAACAGGAAGGGATTATCTGGGGTGCCCTGGCTGCCGCCTGTACTCAAGGTCACTTCTGCTGTTCCATCCAGTATGGTTCCGGTGCTGTCGTCATAGAACTTGCAGGTGGCTTTCTCGCCATTTGTGTTGACTGTGATAGTCAGATTGCTATAGGTGATGCCGACGCCTGGGATCATCTCCCCGACCGCGCGACATTCATCGCCGACGAAAACTCCTACCAGATCGCCCGCCTCGGCGGGTTGGCCATCCAGGCATACCGACGCCAATAACGTGAAGGGCGTTGAGGGATATTGAACTGGCGTCCAAGGCACTTGCGCCCGTAATTCGCCCTGGTCGTTGCCGCATGTGCTGCGGGTCTGGGCGTTTTGATAGATCAACACAGCATCCGCAGTGGTTTTGATCCAGTACCCCTTGCCCGGATTGAGCCGGGTCAGGGAATTGAGAGCGCCCCAGCCGGGTGTGAAGTTTTTGCCTTCGCCGATCACTTTTTCCACTTGGGGCATAATGCCAGCCAGTGCGGTTTCAACACTTACAGGCGAATCGGAAATAAAAGCTACGTTATTCCAGCCGGCTTGGAGGGCGATCGGGGTATCAGCCGCTGCCAATGGCCGGCCTGACACGATTAACTCCGCTGCGGAGGACATGTTAACCCAGTGTCCCAGTTCTTTCCGTAAATGTTGAAGGGTGTTTAGCGCACCCCAACCGGGCGTGTAATTTTTACCATCGCTGATGATCTTGGTCAACTTGTCCAGCACAGGGTCAAAAACCGCACCGGGGGAATCATCGGCAAAACCAATATGGAAGGAAACATGATTCCAACCGGCTTGCAGCGAAAGCGTCTGCTGAACAAGACCAAAGGCCAATTCCACGGGATCCGTGGGAGTTCCGATGGATTCGCCGCTTTGTGCCAAGACCGTTGTTGCACAGTCTGATATGTTCTGGGTGGCGGCATTCCACAGTTTGAAAGAAAGGGTTTCGCCGTTGTTATTGACATTGACAGTCAAATTGGCAAAAAAGCGTCCTTGTTGGCTGGCCACGACCTGCTTGCCGCGCAATTCATCGCCCACAAAGGCAGCAACTACGCTCCCTTCGGGAACTGCCTCGCCGGCACCCATCACCACCTCCGCCAGTATGGTCATTGCTACATTAGGATAGGTTACAGGTTCTCCCCATGGGTCGCCAACATATCTGTACAAAGCGGTAATGGTTGTTTCTTCACAGATATTAGTAAATACCTTATCCCAACCTGTAAATTCCCATCCGTCGGCGACGGTAAATATCGGTTCAGTAGCACTCTCGCCATGCTCGACTTCCTGTCGTAGTTCTCCGCCTCCTGTGCGAGTGCCATGTTCCCCAAGGTCAAAGGTCACAAGATGCAAAACAGGGTCTTCGGCTTCCACCCGTATTCGCACTGCGGTAAAAGAATGAGCTCCGACTAAGAAAGTGTCATCCTGCTGCAGTATGTTCACCCAAACGAGGCCACTGTTGGCCAAGGCTGCATTGAGCTGCGCCTCTGTCCAGTCAAAGCCGACGTCATTTCCGTCATTCCATACGGCATCACGTGCAGTAGTGGTTGAGGACATAACCTGTGCGCCTGTGTACACTCCTGAAAAACCGACTATCAGATAATAATCACCTGGTGTGTCAGGGGCGACGCAGTCCACTGGGATCGAATAAGTGTGTTCGCCGGTGGCAATCCAATCATTCACCGTCCAGTACTGGGTCGTCCGTTCACCCCAGGTGACGGTCGCCGCAAGCGGGGCGACTGCGCCGGCATGCATCGTGTTGTTGGTGACAACGTTGAAACTGCCTTGAAGCCTTTCGCCGACAACAACCGACACAGTGTCGCGTTCTGCGTCAACGACCTGGTTGTTGATGCTCCCGTCAGCACTGCGTCGGCAGTACATCGAGGGGTATTCAACAATGTACCAATGAAGAAGCTCTTCCCGAGGTAGGTCATTCCATTTTCCATGACTGTAAGATTCGTCAGGTAAAATAAAAATATTAAGAGCATCTTCTTTTTTATTTTCATGATCATTAGGTTCTGGAGTCGAAGAAGATCGCCAGTTTGTATACGACCATTTTTCACCTGTTATCCAGCGCCATCCTTGATCGGGTGTATTCCCTGGTTCCTGATCGGCACCAAGCCAAGCCCAACCCGTAAACACCTCTTGGAAAGATTCAACGATAAAATTATTCTCTTCAGCGGAGGTGATGGTCGCCAAGTGGCCGGGAATGCCTCGGTAAGTTTGATTTTCTGCTGCGTTCTTGGCGTCATCCCAAGAAATTCCCTCTTCACTGTAAAAAAGCTTGTAGTAGCTCAGGCTCCAGTCAGAAAAGAAATACTGCTGGGTCGGGTCGGATACCCGTATTCGCACTGCCGTATAGGGCTGTTCCTCCCACTGGAAGCTGCCATCGGGGAGCAGGGTTCTCACCTGGACAACTCCGCCATTACCCAAGGCTTGCGCAAACTGCTGCTCGGTCCAGTCAAACCCGATGTCGTTGCCGTCGTACCAGACGGCATCTATGGCTGCATGGGTTGACGACATGACTTGTGCAGCGTTGTACGCGCCCAGAAATCCAACGATGAGATAGTAGTCGCCCGGTTCAGTCGGTACCGTGCATTCCACGGGGAAAGAGTAGCGCTGTACGCCCGTGTCAATCCACCCGTTGATAGTCCAGTACTGATCCCTTCTCTCACCCCACGTGAAAGTGCCGGCCAAGGGGGCGACAGCGTTGGGATGCATCAAGTTGGTCGTCTCCACTTCCACCACGCCAGACAGTATGCCGCCCGGCAAGACCGTTACTGAATTGTTTGCGGAACCAAAACGCTGATCATTCAAAACGGAATTAGTCGTTAGGCAGCATGTCTGTCTTGCCGTTTTTTCAATGGAAAATACATAGAGCTGGTCCGTCTGGCAAAGTATGTCAAGGATGCCGTCGCCATTAATGTCGCTTACAGCTACGTTCCCATTCTTGTTTCCTGCTTGAATGCTCGCCAGCACCTCGAATTCGCTGTTAAGTATCCTCAGCAGGCCAGCATCCGAAAGCGTGATGATTTCAAGGACGCCGTCGCCATTGACGTCGGCAAGGGCCTTGACCAGTCCGCACCCCTCCGTTTGGTTGATGACATTGAGCTCTTTGTCAAGTATGTACAGCGTTTCATTGACATTGACGCTGGCGACGATTTCCAGCCCGTCGGATTCATGGATGACATCACCCAGCGCAAACTGCCAGCTGGCGTTTTCAAGTCCGTCAAAGCTGTGCAGGGTTTCGCCTTCCGGAGAGTAAATATGAATCTGGGACGTGCCAGGATACGACGCATTATGATCTTCAAAGCAGACTATTTCATATATGCCGTCAAAGTCAGTGTCTGCAAAGACGTGTTTGGCGCCACCATCGCTTGGGCTGGGATATTTTTGGGACAGCAAAGCGTTGCCGTCCTCGTCGAGGACGATTAAGTACATGTCGCCGTCGGTGGTGTTGTTGCCGCTTGCACCATTATGAACTGTGATGCTTGCGTTGGTAACATAAAGCTTGCCGTCGCCGTACATGTCGGCAACGGAGAAGCCATCGCATCCCGGACCGATTTGGTAGTACCAAAGCGATTCAGCTGTTGTCCGGTCAAAGGCTCCCATGCCCCGAGGTCTGCCGATATAGCCTGCCTGGTATCCCATCAGCACATGCGTCTCTGTCAGGCCAATCGGCCGCATGGAGATTTGGCTTGTACCGGCGAACGGGCCGTGAAACACTTTCAGTTGTGTCCCATCGCTCTTGTATATGTAGGCCTTGTCACTGCTCCCCAGGCCGATGTCAAGCACGCCATCGCCATCAAAGTCCTCCAGCATGGCCGCAAAGCATGGCTGAGGAAGATTGATTGAGGATTTCAGGGTGCCGTCTCCGTTGTAGATAAGCAATTCGCTGCCCTTGGTGGTGACCAGATCATTTATGCCGTCGCCGTCAACATCCCCGGTGAGTACAAGCTGATCGATGCCTGCTATGGCGGTTAGTTCAACAAGCGAGAAAGATTCAATGTGTTCTGCCGTTTTTTCCGAGCTGCAGGCAAGGCTGGCACGATCATAGAGGGGATAGCGCCAGCCGGACGGCGGGGGCGTCTCTTTTTCATACCAGAACGTGTTTTCGGTGCGGATGACATTATCATTCGGGTCGGTTTCGGTTGCACCATGGCAAGACACCTTGGCAAAGAGGTAGTAATTGCCGTTGGATACGAGGTTCTCGGTCCAGAAGCGGGTCATGTTGCGCAGTCCCTCTTGTGACAACGTAATAGGCTCTGTTTCCCTGTAGTCCACCGTTACTCCAGCAAAGCCGGTGTCGCCGATCTTCTTGTCATCTGCATTGCCGAAAGTCGCGTCTGAAGAAAGGTAAAACTCGACGAATGGATTTGCGGCGGGGGCCGGGCCATAGTTGTAAATATCGAAGCTGCATGCGGTGAAGGCTCGCGCGGATGTGTCCGGTGGGCGCGTCACCTGCAGATTGTCTATGTCCAGGTCAACCTGGCGGTGCCCATCCCAATAGGAGAACGTGTGTTCGGTGCGGATGACATTGTCACGCGGGTCGGTTTCGGTTGCGCCATGGCAAGACACCTTGACAAAGAGGTAGTAATTGCCATAGGGCACGAGATCCTCAGTCCAGAAGCGGGTCATATTGGTCAGCCCCACTTGTGACAACGTGATAGGCTCTGTTTCCCTGTAGTCCACCGTTACTTCGGCAAAGCCGGTGTCGCCGATCTTCTTGTCATCTGCATTGCCGAAAGTCGTGTCTGAAGAAAGGTAAAACTCAACAAATGGATTTGCGGCGGGGTCCGGGCCATAGTTGTAAATATCGAAGCTGCATGCGGTGAAAGTTCGCACGGATGTGTCCGGTGGGCGCGTCACCTGCAGATTGCGCATGGCCAGGTCAACCCGGGTCTCTCCCCTATAGGGGAACGGACCGAAGCGGATGACATTGTCACTCGGGTCGGTTTCAGTTGCGCCATTGCAGGACACCTTGGCAAAGAGGTAGTAATCGCCATAGGGCACGAGATCCTCGGTCCAGAAGCGGGTCATGTTGGTCAGACCCTCTTGTGACAACGTGATAGGCTCTGTTTCCCTGTAGTCTACCGTTACTTCGGCAAAACCGGTGTCGCCGATTTTCTTGTCATCTGCGTTGCCGAAAGTCGTGTCTGAGGAAAGGTAATATTCGACAAATGGATTTGCGGCGGGATCCGGGCCATAGTTGTAAATATCGAAGCTGCATGCGGTGAAAATTCGCACGGATGTGTCCGGTGGGCGCGTCACCTGCAGATTGCGCATGGCCAGGTCAACCCGGGTCTCTCCCCTATAGGGGAACGGGCCAAAGCAGATGACATTGTCACTCTGGTCGGTTTCGGTTGCGCCACTGCAAGACACCCTGGCAAAGAGGTAGTAATCGCCGTTGGGTACGAGGTCTTCGGTCCAAAAGCGGGTCATGTTGGTCAAGCCGCCAGATGACAATGGGAAAGACTCTGTTTCCCTGTAGTCCACCGTTACCCCGGCAAAGCCGGTGTCGCCGATCTTCTTGTCATCCGCGTTGCCGAAGGTCGTGTCCGCGGAAAGGTAATATTCAACGAACGGATTTGCGGCAGAGTCTGGGCCATAGTTGTAAATATCGAAGCTGCATGCTGTGAAGGTTCGTGCGGATGTATCTGATGGTCGCGTCGCCCGCAGATTGCGCATGGCCAGGTCAACCCGGGTCTCCCTCCTATAGGTGAACGGGCCAAAGCGGATGACATTGTCACTCGGGTCGGTTTCGGTTGCTCCACTGCAAGACACCCTGGCAAAGAGGTAGTAATCGCCGTTGGGTACGAGGTCTTCGGTCCAAAAGCGGGTCATGTTGGTCAAGCCGCCAGATGACAATGGGAAAGACTCTGTTTCCCTGTAGTCCACCGTTACCCCGGCAAAGCCGGTGTCGCCGATCTTCTTGTCATCCGCGTTGCCGAAGGTCGTGTCCGCGGAAAGGTAATATTCAACGAACGGATTTGCGGCAGAGTCTGGGCCATAGTTGTAAATATCGAAGCTGCATGCTGTGAAGGTTCGTGCGGATGTATCTGATGGTCGCGTCGCCCGCAGATTGCGCATGGCCAGGTCAACGCAGGTTCTCTCCCCCTCATAGGGGAACGGACCGGCGCGGACAACATTGTCACTCGGGTCGGTTTCGGTTGCGCCATTGCAAGACACCTTGGCAAAGAGGTAGTAATTGCCGTTGGACACGAGGCCCTCGGTCCAGAAGCGGGTCATGTTGCGCAGTCCCTCTTGTGACAACCGGAAAGACTCTGTTTCCCTATAGTCTACCGTTACTCCGGCAAAGCCAGCGTCGCCGATTTTCTTGTCATCTGCGTTGCCGAAAGTCGTGTCTGAAGAAAGGTAAAACTCGACGAACGGATTTGCGGCGGATTTCGGGCCATAATTGTAAATATCGAAGCTGCATGCGGTGAAGGTTCGTGCGGCTCTATCTGCTGGGAGCGTCACCTGCAGATTGCGCATGGCCAGGTCAACTTTTGGGGTGGCTGTCAATACTACGTCGTCGATCCAGACGCCGGCATCACCACTCGGTATGACACTTGCATCGCTAGTGAAATCAAAACTTATGTAAAGGCCAGTCTGTCCAACATACTCATTTAAATTTATGGTACGAGTCTGCCATCCTGAACTGTTTCCAGAAATTGCCATATGATTTTTCCAAGCACCACTTGAGTTGCGGACATTAACTTCAAACTTGTCCCATCCTGATTCGGTGTTCATCCAATACTTAAAAGTGAGCGTAGCTGAGGCGTATTCTGCCAGTGAGACATTTTTTCTTTGCAAGTATGTACTAAGATTGTTGTCGTAAGTTGTCCGCAAATTGTTTCCATTATCAGCACAAAAACAGCTCCAGGAACCTGAAGATGCTTTGGCTCTATTGTCTCCCCATTTCGCAGTGGTGTTGCTGTTGTGGTTGCCAACATACCATGATCCAGGGAAAGCTCCACCAAAATCCTCAGAGAAAATGGTGATTTGTGCCGATGCGCTGAAGCCAACGAGAATTGAGCATGTCAGAAAGAAAAATAATACAAGACGACTTTTCTGCGAAAAATCTAACAGTCTTCTTGATAAAAGAGTTTGAACCTGGTGTTTTTGAAGCTTTTCCATCTTTTTTCCCTTTCTGCAATTTCAGTTCAGGCCGAAAAACCATAGTGTAGACGTATATTCACAAATAGGCTGTTAATAATATTTTGGCCTCTTGCTAGTCGATGGTTAATTTGGTTTCATTTTTATAGAAAAGCCAGTATGCCCCCTCTTGGGGTTCAGCGTGGTTAGTTGCTTATGGCATAAATACATACAAAATGATTTTTAAGCAGTTCCAGACAAAAAAAAGGAGCATTATCTGATTCGTGAATGCCCAAGGACTACCACATCCTGTACACAAGCACGGAACAGACAACGCTCCAAGGAGCGTGCTGCGTGCGCTTGTGTACGAGTTCAAAGGTGGTAGTTTAGGACATTCGCCAAGCACAATATTTAGCGTTGAGACAGCATGCCTCAACTATGTAGGGAAAAGTCGTATCTTTTTGTTATGAGGTTGGTTGCAACTCCATTTTTTGGGGGTGAACAACTTGAAAGCCAGTTTCCAAGTAATTTACCGTTAATCGCAGCTCTTGCAAGTCGGGTTTGCATAAAAAAAATTAAGTATGCAATCGCTCCGCCAGTGATGACAGCCATTTCTGCCTGCATTTATTTTCAGCGCTAATTTGTGAACTTCCTAACATTTTTACACTCAATAGCGTATCTCATTGAATTATAGGACTATACAAAGTTAGTATTGAGTGTAAAATAACACTCAACATTTCCTTTTGATTTTTGATACAATCACTTCATAATCAAGAACATAAGCTTTTTAAGTGTAAAAAATTCAGGAAACTAACATAATTGTAGCGCCTTTACAAGGCGCTGTCTCTTGGGGGAGTGCGCCACCCCCAGACTGAAGTCTGGGGTTAAGCATGGTTAAGCGCCTACGGCGCATGTAGATGTGGACGCTGTGGACATGGTAGACAGCGTGGGCGGCGACTGCGGCATCGTACGTAGTTCAGCTTTAGCTTGCCGTATGTCCCTCGCATGAAGGAGCATGTAGTTCAAGCTTGTATTTATACTACACGCCCGAAAAAATCTGTGTCATCTGCGTCATCTGCGGATAAAACAATGACTGGCCGATTACACCTCACCCTTGTCGCTCATCATGTACTGACGCTGTATGAGTTTGCTCGGGGGGCTGCACGTTTGGCTCGCACACAGTGACTTGGGGGTGCGGGTCGGGCAAATAACTTGCAGTCGCTCCACGGTGGCGATTGGCGGAATTGAACCCAATCCCGATGTCTCTGCCGTCTTTCCTCTGCAAGTGCGGGTGGAGCTCGCAGTTCAATGCCCGGGCAATGCCCACCATGGACTTGAGACTAGGCAAGAAACCAATTCCGATTGTACTGTTCAGTTCAATGCACGGGCAATGCCCACCATGGACTTGAGGGTGAAATTCGTTGAGCCGCGCAGGATTTTCGTTATATATGCAGGGCTGACGCCGAGGCGTTGCGCCAAATCCTTGCGGCTTATGCTAAGAGCATCCATCTGCGCCAGCATCTGTTCAGTGAACTCAATTTTGACGCCTTCAAGCCAGTAGTCGTCCTGCTGTTCCGCCCATTGGTAGAGGTCGGCGAATCCGTTCTGTTTTCTTTTCATGCCCTTTTCCCTTTCAATATTAACAAAATCTACTTCTGTTTCGCTGGTTTGCAAACTAGGGCTTAGGGAAGTAAAGTTACAGTTGATTCTACGGTAATGGCACAGTTTTCTGTAGCGCCTCTACGAGGCGCCGTTTTTGGGGGTATGCTCATCCCCAGGCTAAAGCCTGGGGTTAAGCATGGTTAAGCGCCTACGGCGCAAAGAGATAAGTTTGTCAGCATCATGTACTGGCTTCGGCTGAAAGCCTATAGAGGACACGTGTCGACGCGCCGCTTGTCCACTTCCGTCCACCTTCTTGTCAAGGCGAGCGCGGTCGTCTGGAGATGATGAATGTATAAACAGTTCATGTTGTTGTCGTTATGCGGTTGCGCCGTTGTGTCGATGTGTGGTTGTGCAGCTGTGCCAGGGCTTGAGTTTCCTAAACCACATCGGCTGGAGCGGCCGATCATCTTCAGCCAGGCTCAGATGAAATACACGCTGCGCAATCGCAGCAATGCGTATTATTCCAATTGGGTGGACTGGCCGTTGTTCGTCAGCTCCGACTTTGCGCCGATTGACCCGGAAGACCGACGCATCCAGGCGCCAGACTTTGCCAAGATGCAGGAACTGGTCGGCTTGTATGGCCTGGACGGCTATGGATACTGGCAGGCAGCAATCCGTAATAAGACCAGGTCGGACTTTGTCGGCTTTGCGGATGCGTCGGCTCGACCGGATTTTTGCCTGGTGCCAATCATCACCCCCAGCGGCAGCTTTAAGTACGAGGTTGACCTGGACACACCAGTGATCCTCGAATCACCAACCACCCTGGCGATTGACGGCAAAAAGCTGTTCTGGATTTACGGCGTGACCGATGTCTCCCTGGGCGCCTATCGCGATGAGATGCGCACTAAATTCGGCGATCACTTCCTCTTTATGATGGGACGTCCGTTCAACGAGGCGATCCGGAATGACCCGCTGGACGGCGGTTGCCTCGCGCCACCCTTGCAGGAGGAAATCAAGCAGCAACTGCGTGCTGATTTGCGGCAGTTTGATGGCTTTGCCTGGGTCGGGATGTCGACGAATGGCACCTTGAGCGACGATGAGAGGGTGTTTAACCTCGCCCGAGCGCAGGCTGTCCTGGCGGTGACAGCAGAGGTGTTCCGTGAACCGGAGTTCAAGGATAAGATTTTCGGGGCTTCGGCAGTGGCCGAGCACTCGAACGCCGGTCGCCTGGGACACACCCTGAGCAGCGACGGCACACGGACGCTGCGTCATTCGCTGATGGCAGCGCTCCAAGCCGGAGCCGACGTGATTAACATCCCGGAATGGGACGAGCAGAATGAAAACACCAGCCTGCGGCCAACCGTGTTCAATGGCCTGGCCTACATGCGGGTTATGCGTTATATCACCCGTTGGACTCGCGGCGAAAAAGACTTCGCGCTGCCGGGCGACAATCTGGACATCCCTGGACTGGTCGTCTCCGTGCGCAAAATCCTCTGCCTGGGCGAATTGTTTGCGGTGGAGCTGCTCAATGTCCCAGACCAGCCTGGCGACAAGTCGCGCTACGAGGTGGTCCTACGGCTCCGCAGTCTGGACGGACGGCTGCTGCATGAATTCCCCACCTGTGTCTTCAAGGCCGGTGAATTGCAGGAACATCGGCCGACGATTGGCTCCGAAGTCCTGGCCGGTGAACGCATAGTGCTGCTGGAATTGGCTGTGACTAAAAATGGGCAGGCGACGGTCTGGTCTGACGGCTTGCCAGCTGTTCAGCTGCAAGCGACCTGGAATAACGACTACAAGTGGGTCAAGCAATGCCTGCGAGACCTCATTTCTGCTGCCGAGGCCAGCCTGACCCTGGCACCTACGGCCGAACCTGGCATCCTGCGAGCGACGGGCGCTGTCAAAGCCTCCGAAACCCTGAAGCAGGTCGAACTCCTGGACAATTGGGATGCGGTCTACACTGCTGGCGGCGGCGATTTTCAACCCCCGCGTGAAAATGATGAAAACGTCGTGGTCAGGCTGTCAGTCAATTCCCTGTTGCCGCAGAAGGTGACTGGCCGAATCGCTGTCGAAGGCGCTCCTTCGCAATGGAAAGTCGACCGCGGAGTCGTCAAGGACGGCGCTTGGAGCGTGAAGAATTTTCCCGTGAGTCACTGGTTTCACGGAGGGATGATTTCGATTCCGCGCTCGGCGGCTGGCTCGGCGTCCATCCGCATAGCTTTTGACGACCAGGTCGAGGCAGTGCTGCCGTTGACCGAGTTGTTGGCAAAACAGACGGTCATTTACGGCGGCAAGGGCGGTTTCACCGTGGCCTTGACCAGGCACCTGCGGCAGTTGCAGCAGTCCGATGATTTGAACGCGGATGCGACGCAGTTTTCGGTCAACTTTGCGCCAGACCAGCTTTGCTCGGTGATGCAGCTGCAGCTGGTAGCGCCCAACGGCCGGATTTGGCGGTCGCGGCCAGTGCTGACCACGCCGCCGGCAGCGGAGACTGTTCCGGTGACGGTCTATTCCTCTATGCAGAAACGCCCGGTCACGGTGGCAGTGCCTTCTAACCTGGTGCCGCAGCTTGACTTTGACTGGTCTGACGCACGCAGCATTGTCGTGCCCAATGCGTTTGCCCGGCCTTTGTGGGGAATCCGCGGCGGTTTTTACAATTTAGCTTCTTTGCGCTTGGGCGGCGGGGGCAGCTGCTCTAACGGCGCTTCGCCAGGGCTGGGCAATGCGCAGAAGATTTGGGCGGGAATCACTGATTTTGTCCCGGCTTTGGAGCCACAAGCAGACGGGGCGCCGGCTCTGCGCTTCCGCGGCGGCGAACACATCGCTTTCCCCATCGGGGTCATCCCGCGTCGTTCTGGCTTTACGTTGAGTTTTGACATCAAGCCCGATGATGTCACGCGGCCGCAATTCCTGCTTGGGTGCCGCCGTGAATATGTCGGAACGCTGTCCAGCCTCGAAATCGTTGATGGCACGTTGCGCGGCAGCTACTCTGATTATATGGTGAAGAGCTGGGATTTCACGGCTGGTGTGCCGCTGCGCGCTGGCGCCTGGAACACGGTGACCGTGATTTATGATTTGCTTGCAGTACGCATGGTCATCAATGGGCAAGCAGTCGGCCCCTTCCCGGCGCCTGGCCCTGGGTTGTATGATATGCCGACCACCATAGGCACCTGGTCAACCGAAAATCCGTACCGGGGACTGCTGCGCAATCTGACTATCAGCCATACCGTGGCTACGCCGTAGCGGAAATATCGTCGTCAACGTCGTTGTCGCAAACTGAGCATAACTTTTACCAAAGGAGTTGAACATGCGTCCCTCGTTTCTCAAGCTCAAATCCCCTTATCTTGCTGCCATTGTCAGCGAACCTACGCCAGAGCTGGCCATCGCCAATATTCTCAATGGGGAACATGATGGCGCTGAGGCCTTTATGGTCGATGTGTCGCATTGGGATTCCCCTCTGTTAAACAAGGATACTCTCGGCCGGGTCTTTCGTTGCAATGGCCGCCCGATGATGCCCCTCTGTTATCGCTCCCGGCGTCTTGCGGCAGACAAAATCAGCGACGACGACCGCGCCGAGCTGATGCTCCTCTGCATTGAGGCAGGAGCTGCCGCCTGCGATATCATGGGCGACATGTTCGCGCCTTCCCCCCGCGAATACACCCGCGACCAGCAGGCGCTGGACAAGCAGCGCCGACTCATCGACCGCATCCATGCTCAAGGCGCGGAAGTGCTGATGTCATCACATATCGCTGAAGCCTTGCCTGGCGACGCTGTACTCGCGCACCTTCTCGACTTCCAAAATCGCGGCGTTGACATCGCTAAAATCGTCGTCCGCGCCGATACCGAGGACGAACTCCTGGAGTCGTTCCGCACCACTGTGCTCCTGAAGAACACATTGTCGGTTCCCTTTGTGCATCTTTGCAATGGCAAATTCGCCCGCTTGCAGCGTTATGTGGCGCCTATGCTTGGTGCGACGCTGACCTTTGGTTTCCGCGAATATAGTCCCTACGCCAATGGCCCGCAGCCGATTATCCGCGCCGCGAGAGCTGTTTTTGATGAATTGAATTGGCACCAGGACTACCCCACCGAGGAGTGAGCGCTGGCGGATTGCGGGGCGGGGGACGGAGTACTACTATCAATCAACTTCTTGTTTTTTGGGGAAAGATTTCTGGAAAGTTAATCTTCAAGTCATTGGTATACAATGGGTAACAATAGCTTTACGCAAAATTCCGGCAACATGTTTTCAGCGCTAATTGTAGTGCCCCTACGGGGCACCACTTTAGGGGGCATGCTTCCCCCAGGCTGAAGCCTGGGGTTAAGCATGGTTAAGCGCCTACGGCGCAAAGTAATGTGACTTTAAGCATGGTGCATCTGTTCAGCTGGAAACCTGTGGAAGCCTGTGTAGGACACGTGTCTTCGCACCACCGTCCACCAATGTCCGCAGCTACTGAACTGCAAAATTTCTCTGTATCACACACCCTAAAAAATCCGTGTCCATCTGCGTCCATCAGTGGTTAATAAAAATCTGCCCAAGGCTTACCTGATGTGCTTGGCCTGCTGCGTCAACCACGCCGCTGCATCTGCGTCTGCCGGCATCCGCCAGTCACCTCGGGGTGACAATGCAATCGTCCCGATCTTCGGCCCGTCCGGCATGGCGTTGCGTTTGAACTGCTGCGAGAAAAAGCGTTTTACAAAAATGTCCAGTGTCCGTCGAATTGCTTCTTCCTCGTAGTCGTCCTTGAATGCCTGCATTGCCAAGGCCAACAACCCGTTCGGGTTCTCGCCGTATTTCAGGAAATAATACAGGAAAAAGTCATGCAGCTCATAATTGCCCAGGATGTCTTCTGTGTGCTGCACGCCTGGGAGCAATTCTGGAGAAACCGGCGTCGCATTGACATCGAGCAATAAGCGCGCCAACTCCGGCGACGTGGTGACTGATGCATAGTATTCGATCAGGTGTCGCACCAAGGTTTTAGGGACGCCGCAGTTAACGCTGTACATGGATATATGATCGCCGTTGAAGGTGCTCCATCCAAGCGCGATTTCAGACAAATCGCCGGTGCCGATGACCAGGCCGCCGGTGGCGTTGGCCAAGTCCATGAGAATCTGCGTCCGTTCCCGTGCCTGTGCATTTTCATAGACCACATCAAGCTTGTCTGGGTCATGTCCGATATCGCGGAAATGCACGGTCACCGCGTCCTTGATGTCGATGATGCGTAATTCCACGCCCAGCTCTCCGGCCACGGCGACCGCATTGTTTTTAGTCCGACCGGTCGTGCCCATGCCTGGCATAGTCACCCCAAGGATGGTCGTGCGCGGCAGTTCGAGCATATCGCAGCACCAGGTCGCCGCCAGCAGAGCCAAGGTCGAATCCAGCCCGCCCGACAAGCCGATGACCAGACGTTTGGCGCGGCAGTGCTGCAAGCGCTTGGCCAGGCCGGCCGCCTGCAAGGTGAAAATCTCCTGGCAGCGTGCGGCCAGGGCAGCGGCATCCTGAGGCACAAAGGGATGCTTGGCCAAGGCGAAGCAGGCGGCGTCCGGCGCTTCTGGCAAGGGCACCAGCTTGACCGTGCGAACCGGCGTGGTTGGCACCTCGTTATGGCTGGTCCAGCTGCGGCGCTGGTTGTCCAGCCAGGCGATTTTAACATCGGCCGTCACTGTCGCGCCCTCGCGTTCAAAGCGTTGATTTTCGGCAAGCAGTCGGCCTTTGGCGGCGATCATGGCGTGGCCGCTGAAGACCAAGTCGCTGGTGGATTCGTGGACGCCAGCGCCGGCGAGCATGTAAACTGCGGTGAGTCGTGCGCTCTGGTCAACGACCAATTTACGTCGACACTCGGCTTTGGTCACCATTTCCGGCTCGGCCGAGAGGTTGCAGATAACCTGGGCGCCCTGGAGAGCCAAGTTGTTGGAGGGCGGTGTGACCACCCACAAGTCTTCGCTGAGTTCGATGCCGAGTTTAACGCCGCCAGCCTCCAGAAGTATATCCTGCCCCAGCGGCACCAGTTCGCCGTTGATTTCAACTGGCGAGCCATCGTACTCGCGAATTGAACAAAACTGCCGTTTTTCATAGAATTCGCGGTAATTGGGCAAATAGGTCTTTCCGACAAAAGCGAGCAAACGTCCGTCCTGGAGGACTGCCGCGACATTGAACAGCCGCGTTCCCTTCAACAGCGGCAAACCTGCAATCAGCACGGCCGACTGACCGACGGTCGCAGCCCGCAGGCGTTCCAGGCCAGCCAAGGCGGCAGTCAACAGGGTCTGTTGCTCAAACAGATCGCCGCAGGTATAGCCGGTCACGGACAATTCCGGAAACAACACGACCGCTGCGCCGCGTTTAACCGCAACAGCGTACATTTCCACCATCCGGTCGACATTGTAGGAGGGATTCCCCACCCGCATTGGCGGAACCGCTGACACCAGTCGATATAGACCTTCGATTCGCATCGTTCTTCTCCTTGCTCCTGACGCCCTGTCATCCCAGCCAGGCTATGGCCCGGCGCGCTGCGACCAAAATGCCCGCCAAAACACGGACGGCCAGCAAAGGGCCTTTGCGTCGCATCATCAGCCAAAAACGCGGATTCGGCATCCTCTATACCGTAATGCGAAACAAGCCAAGTGCGAATTTGCTATTTGCGAAAAACAAAATGCGGGTGAAGGCTGGACTGCGTGTGGCACGTACTGCAAGCTGAAGCTTGTACTACATGCTCCTGCATGCGAGGGACATACTGCAAGCTGAAGCTGAACTACGTACGATGCAGCCGCCGTCCACCACGTCCACTATGTCCACTATGTCCACCAGCCCTGGGCCTCAGCACAAACGCATCAGGGCCGCGCTGACTGATGAGGTACAGCGCGGCCCTGTTTGTTGTTGGTTTGAATGGTTAGGTTTGATTACTTCCAGCCGCCGGCGTTTAGGTCAGGCTTCTGGAATTTGTCTTGCAGCATTTTCTTTTCTACGATGCCGCCGGTTTCATCTTTTTCCGGGGGCTGGAGTTCCCACTTCGGGCCTGGGAAGACCGGGGTGTTGAAGGTGTGCTGGGTGATGTTTTTACTTTTTTCCTGGAAATCCATGCAGGCGCGGATGCATCCCTTGGCGCCGCAGACGGCGAAGTAACCGGTATGCTCAAGGATTTGCTTGTAGAAAGGCACCACCTTGTTGCCGGGGAACTCTGGGTTGATTCGTGCCCACATACCGCCGGCGAGGGTATAGCCGGCTTTATAGGCTGTTTCTTCGGACATGGTGGTGTTGCAGATGTCGAGATTGAAGCCGGGGAAGAAGCGCTTCATGAACGGCGATGCCTTCCAGTTGACGCCATGATGCGTGGCGGTGCAGCGGCCCATGCATACGTCGCCCCATTCGAATTCCTGGCCGTCGATATGGATTTTGATGGACGGACGGTCATTTTTCCCGGGGATGGCGTTTCCGGGGCAGTCTGGCACGCAGCGCATGCAGCGTTTGCAGAGAGTTTTCGGCTTGATCAGCGGGTCAGGCTCAAGCACGGCGTCGGTCAGGATAGTGCCGATGCGGACGCGGGGGCCGAACACCGGGTGGATGAAGACTTTAGACCAGCCGACTTCACCGAGTCCGCAGGCCATGGCAGCGATGCGCACCTGGATATTGATTTCCGGAATCGGGCGGCCTGGGGCGACTGGCTCGGACTCGGAGCGGTAGGTCTCTGGCACGCCGGGATAGACAGGGACGGCCTCGTAGCCGTGGTCTTCAATGAAGCGCGCCACTTCGTGGGTGACCATGGGCCGGAACAGGGTGTTCAGGCGATTGTAGGAATAATACGTGTAATTGGGCCAGTAGGTGCCTTCGGTGATGCCGCGATAAGTGCTGCGCGGAATCGGCTGCACAATAGAGATGACGGATTTGCAATCCGGGAAGATGTTTTTCGGGTGCATGCGCTCTGGCGCTTCCGAAAAGCGTTCGATGTTCGCCACCCCGAGAACTTCGGCCCCGCCGCCGCCAGCGCCGAGCCGGTTGGCGAGATCCTTGAGCATTTTTGACGTCAGTGTTTTTTCCATGATATGTTTTTCTCCCGGTAGGTGTTAGGCTTTGATTTCACGGCCGAGAAAATCGACGGCCCAGGTCGGTTTGGTGCGGAAGCGGCCGCCCGGGAATTTGCTCACCAGGCCGCGTTCGGTCAGGGCTGCGAGGCAGGCCCGACCGCAGGAGGCGGCGATGCGGTCGATGGTGTTGAAGCGCCCGAAATTCGTCTGGATAGCGCCATTTTTGCATTGTGCGCAGATGTTTTCTAGGCGTTTGGCGACGTCTGATTCGGCGCCGGTCATGCCTTCTTTGGTCGTCGTTTCCGGTTCAAACGCTTGCAGCGGGCAGGCGTCAATGCAGGCTTGGCAGTTGACGCAGAGGCGCGGTTTGCTGATTGGGTCGGGTGTGAACTCGAAGTCGCTGATGAGCATAGCGAAGCGTTGGCAGGGGCCGTATTCTGGGGTGAGGAAGAGGCCATTCTTGCCGATTTCGCCAAGTCCGGCGGCTTGGGCGGCGAACATCCAGTCAACGTAGACGTTCGGCGCTGGTTTGCCTTCGGCGACTGGTGCGCCGAGGGGCTGGCGGGCAGCGGCCTTGGCGTCATAGCCGAATATGGGCGCGGCCTCGAAGCCTTGGGTCTCTACCCAGATGGACAGGTCGTAGGTCGTCTTGGCCAGCAGTTGGTCTTCGAGGTAGAAGAAGCCGAACCTGTCGTAGGATATGGTGTTGGCGGCACTCTGGTCAATGGCGCGTATGGTCCCGAAGGGAATCTTGCGGCCGATGACGATCATTGATTTCGCTTGCGGAAAAATCGACAGTGGGTTAGCAGTGGCAGGGACTTGGGCGAAACGGTCCATTGACGCAATACCGATCAGGTCAGCGCCAAATTTTTTCGCCATTTCTTTAAGGGTTTTGGTATCCATGATATCAGCCTATCTCCCGGAATAAAAGGTGAAGGATCGTTGCCATTACTGTTTTGGGCAGACACCCCCGACAAAGGCGACTTTTTCGCCGTCGAGTTTCTTGTCGCCGCGGAGGCCGATGCTCCATGCCTGGCGTTTGCGGAAAGGCTGGGCGAATTTGTTGGCGATTTTATCGGCGAGGGCGATCATGCAGGCGCGGCCGCAGGCGGCCGCGTAGCGGTCAACCTTGTCGCAGGAGCCGGGCTTGGGTGAGGCGCCGTTCTGGCAGCGGTTGCACAAGTCGAAGTCAATGGCGACGGCACCGTCGTTGCCGACGGTCATGGCTTGCAGCGGGCAGGCTTTGACGCAGGCGTCGCAGTCGCGGCAGAAGTCGATGTCTTGGATTGGGTCGCCCGCCAGGTCGGCATCAACGAGGATCATGGCGAAGCGTTGGCGGTGGCCATATTCTTTGGTCAGGAAGAAGCCGCCTTTGCCGACTTTTCCGAGTCCGGCCGCTTCGGCGACGACGCGGTAGTCTGGGAAGTTCTGACCGCTGCTTTCGGTGCTGGGCAGGAGTGGGATGGCTTCGACGCCTTGTTCTTCGAGCCAGCTGGTGAGCAGGTAGGCTGTCCGGGAGAGGAATTCATGTTCCAGCCAGCTGTTGCCGAACATTCCGTAGGTGGAGCCGAAATTGGTGCCTTCTTCGATGCCCCGCATGGTGCCGCGCAGGATTCGGTATCCGATGACGACGACGGCTTTAGTGCGGTCTGAAATGGAGAGTGGATTGCGTTGGGGGGGCAGGTTTTGCAGGCGGCTGATAGGAGCAATGCCGACTAAATCGGCGCCGAACTCCCTGGCCATTTTTTTGACTTCTGCTGCGTCCATGATGTGAGTTTCTCCTTGCTGTTTTAGTTGCGAAACAGGTTGGGACGGGGAACAGGTAAAAAGGGCGTGGCAGGCAGTAGCCGCCTACCAGTTGCTTTCGATTTTGCGGGCGGTGGCGGCCATGCGTTCACCGAAGGCGGCACGGTAGTCGACATTGGCGTGCCGGCTGGCGGGGAAGTTGATGCCGATAGCAGCGGGTGGACCGTCGACAAGCTTCAAGGGCACGGCAAGGGCTATCACTTGGCCGCCGCTAGTAGTGTATAGGACAAAGCCATCCTGGCGGATGGCGGACAGAAGCTTCTGCAATTCCGTTTTGCTGCTGGCCTCGGGCCATCTTTTTCCGGGCAGGCCGAGATTGTCGATGACCGTGGCCACGTCGTCCTTGGGGGCCATGGCCAGCATCATGCGGCCGGTAGCCGTGTCGTACAGGCGGTCGTCATCGCCGATGTCGCCGCCTACTCGCAGCGGATGTTTGCTTTCCAAGGCGATGATGGTGCGGCGGCGATAGTTCTGAAACAGGGTGACAATGACGGTTTCGCCCAGTTCCTGGTTGAGTTCCCGGAGCGGCGTCTGAACGATTGTCGCCAGGCGTTTGGCGTCTTCATGGCGGCGCCCCATCTGCAAGGCCATCGGCCCCAGGACGTAACGGCGATGGTCTGGAAGTCGGGCAATGTAGCCGCAAACCTCCAGCGTTGACAGCATGTTATGGGTGGTCGGCGCCTTCAACCCGGAACGCTCGGAAAGCTCGGTCAGAGACAAGCCAGAGTCGCCGGCGTTGGCAATCAACGTCAGTAATCCCAAAGCTCTCTGAACAGATTGAATCATACGGAGAAAATCCGGCGTTTTTAACATCGTTGAAATATTTCAACAATAATAAAATACGTGCCGGATTTCATTATGCAAGTCGGTCAGAGAGATTTTTTGCGATTTCAGCGCTGGCTGTATCCCCCAGGTTAAAGCCTGGGGGTAAGCATGGTTAAGCGCCTATGGCGCAAGTGGCGGTGGACGTTGTGGACGGCGGTTGCCTTGCCCCTAACGAATTATGAATTATGAAATGCGCCTCAGCCATTCAGCATTCAGCATTCAGCATTCAGCATTCAGCCTTTTGCTTTAGACGTGTTTTTGCAGTTGTTTTTTGGCGGTGTCGATCCACTGCTTTTCGCGTTTGCGTGTTTTTGGGGTCATGGCTTGGCTGTTGCGGAGGATTTTTTGGAAGACCTGCTTGGCTTCTTCGGTGCGGTTGTTGCGTTCGAGGATGATTCCCAGCCGGCAGAGGCCTTCCTGGGTCGGGATGAAGTTAGCGACTTCTTGGAACAGGTTGATGGCTTCCTCATCGCGATTAAGTTCAGCGAGAATTTTGGCTTTCAGGAGGACTCGGTCGTTCTTGTAGTCGGTGTAATTGGGTTGCATGGTTTTGTCGATAGCGTTAAGTGCTTCGTCGTAGAGTCCGAGTTCATAGCATGCCTGGGCCAATCCATACCAGAAATAGGGATTAGTTCGGTAATTGCCTTGCAGGCAGCTAAGGAAGTATTCGCGTGCCTTGTCAAAGTCTCCTGCCCGCAGGCAGGCGTCGCCCAGTTCGGAGCGGGTGGCGACGGTGTCGACTTGGCTCAGGCGCAGCTCCAGATTTTTGATTTCGCGGCGGTAGGAGCTTGACGTTCGTTTCGCTGCGGGTGTGAAGATGCGTTCGCCTTTCCAGGACGGCAGGAGGACGGTCAGCAGGTAGACGAGCGGCCCGAAGGTCGGCATAAAGAGAATGATGAAAAACCACCAGGCGTCCTGCCGGGTGCGGATGGCGTGGACTAGGCAGATGACCAGCAGAACCACCGAAAGGATGGACAGCAGCATGGGCACCAGCGAGCCGACTGTGAACAGCCAACCGGTGGGTTCTGGCAATGCTTCTGGCAACACTTCTGGATTGGGCGGCGGTTCTGAGGTCGGCTGGTAAAAAGTGGGGTAGCGCATGGCGTGGGTTTGCTCCGTTGCTGGTTGAAGTAGGAGGCGGCGCAGTTTGTAAAATAATTGCATTTGGCGGATAGTCCAGAACGGGCCGTGGTGTAATTCAAAACAATGCGGCAGCGTATTCATGGCGTGCTTGACAAGCCTGGTTGGTGCGTTAAGGTAACGAATCGTCGAAAATTACGGTCGAACGACATTCAGGTCATGAGCTGGGGAAGGTAGACATGGAACCAGAAAAAGGCGATTCTGCTGTGCATGTAGGCAAGGAGCAGGTACGGGCGTCATTCCGGGCGGTCGGGGCAGTTCCTGGGGATACGGTGATCTTCCATTCGTCTTTTAAGAGCATGGGCACGGTCGACGGCGGGCCGACGACGATTTTCGACGGCGTCCTGGCAGCGTCCGGCCCGGGCGGCACGGTGGCGGCGCCGAGTCTTTGGTACAGCGGCAAGCCGGAGGAGACGCCGGATTTGTTTAACGTGAAAACGTCGCCCACATACGTTGGCGCTTTGGCCGAGGCGTTGCGGACGGATCATCGCAGCTATCGGAGCAACCATTGGTCGCATGCCGTGGCGGCGATTGGCGCCCGGGCCCGTGAACTCACGGCGCGGCATGGGGCGGGCGGCGAGCGTCCGTCCCCGTGGAGTGAGACAGCGTTTGCGCGGGTGAGTCCCTGGTGGCGTCTGTATGAATGGAATGCGCTGTATGCGTTCATCGGCGTGACCATGCGTTTCTGCACGATGAAGCATGCCATTGAAGGGCAGCTGGTGATGGAACATCTGGCCACGGTTCCGGCGGCGCGACGGGCAGAGGCGCGGGCGGCCTTGAGCATGGACCGGGTGCATCGTATCTGGCCCTTCTACAGCAGCGAGGCCATGCAAGAGGAACTGGCTGCGGAAGGGCTGCTGTTGCAGACCCGTCTCGGCTCGGCAACGTTGCGGGCGATTCGCACCAGGCCGTTGGTCGATGTCACTTTGGCGAAATTGCAGTCAGAACCCTTGCGCTGGTTTCAGCCGGCGTTTTTAGACTGGGTCGCGGGTCTGGAAAAATACCGTTAGGCGCGAGGCTGCAAGAGGGCGCGGAGGCTGCGGAATAGCGGCGTGTGCGCCCTTTACGTTTTATGGGTGGTGGTCGTCTTGCTGCCAGTCTTGAATTGGGTGCTGAAGATGAGCAGGCAGAGCGCGGCCAGTCCGCTGATCATGGGGCCGTAGAGGACGCCGACCAGCCCGAACGCTTGCAGGCCGCCGAGGATGGAGAAGAACAGCACCAGGTAGGACATGCCAGTGCGGCCCCCGCTCATAAACAGCGGACGCAGGATATTGTCGATGTTGGCGACAATGCCGCCGCAACCAATAGCCAGGAAAATGGCCGCACCGTGTTGTCCGGTGAGAAAGAGATAGCCGACTGCCGGAATCCAGACTAGGGTCGTGCCGACAAATGGGATGAGCGAGCAGACGCCCAGCAGCGAACCCCAGAACAGGGCCGGGATGCCCACGATCCTGAACAGAATCATGGCGACGATGGCTTGGACGGTCGCAGTGCCGAGGATGCCGACGAAGACAGCCCGGGCCACGTCACGGATGCGGTTGAGAACCAGGACTTGTTCGGCGTCGCCCAGGGGCGAAATCCGGCGCAGGTAATTGATGAAGGTCTTGCCGTCCTGGAAGGCGTAGAACATGACAAAGAGCATGATGAAGAAATTCAGGACGAGCACCCAGGTGCGGGCGAGAATCTTGAGAATGCTGTCCATGATGACGGTGACGACTTTGCGGCTAAGGGTGACGATGGCTTGGCCCAGGTCGGGTGGGGGCGTTGGAACGGAGGCGCTGGCGTCTTCCATGAGTGGCGCGCTGGCGGCGTTGTCTGTGTCGTCTGGCGGCGAATCTGCCTTGGGCTTGCCGTCTGCATCCATGGATGCCGCAGACTCGCCTGGCGTGACGTCGTCTTGCGGCTGCCAGGTCAGCTGGGTCAGTGACACGACTTTTTCCCATTTGCTTTGCAAGTCGTATTTTTGCGACAGGGTTTTGAATTGCCTTTCCAGCTCGCCGCTTTGGATCCAGCGCAGGCTGGAGGACAGGGTGCGGCGGCCTTGGCGGATGACGGAGAAGGAGAAGAATCCGACCGGGATGGCGATGATGCAGAAGACGCCGATGACTGAGACTAAGGCGGCGGTGCGATGGTAGCCACGCCGGACGCGGTGGGCGTAGGCGCGTCGGTCGCGTCGCCAGTCAGCAGGCACTTTTTTTCGGCGTCGGCGCAGTTTTCTGGCCAGCTGGCGAACGAGGCGGAGCACGCGCTTGTGGAACGGCGAGAGCATGGTGGCGCCGAGTATGCCGAGGATGATGGCATGCAGGAAATTCCTGATTAGGTAAAAGACGCCGATCAGGAGCACTACGGTCAGGAGCAGAAAGGCGATTCTGGCGATGATTGGCGCCCAGTTGTGGCTGCCGCCGTCGGCCGGCAGTTGACTTGGGTTGAAGTCGCCGCCGTCGTCATCGGTTTTCATGATGTCTTGGAACTGGGAGAAACTCATGGTTTGTTGATGAAGATGGCGGTGTCGCCGTCGTTGAGTTTGAGTGTGATTTGGCTGGCGTCGGGCCAGGTTTTGCCGCTGAGCAGTTCCAGTGCCGGCCCTGGCCGTGGCAGGCGCAGGTGCTTGTCGCCGGCGATGGCGGCATGGATGCTGACGAATCCTCGGCCGGCATAGATTGCGTCGTCGTTCTGCTCGGCGATGATGGGTATTCCGGCAGCCTGGGCGAGGCAGCGCAGCAGAGCTGGTTGCAGGCCAGGGATGGCAGTCCAGAAGAGGGTGTGGTTCGGGCGTTTCTCCCAGATAGCGACCGGCTGGTCTGGCGTTGCTTCCAGGGTGGCGATGGCGGTTGGCAGGGATTTGGCGGTCGGCAGCAGGACTGGCGCGAAGGCCACCTTGCCATGAGTTCCCCAGGCTTGTTCCGCCTGGCTGTTCCAGGGTGCTGGCGCCTGGTCAGAAATGACGCCGCGCAGCGCGGTTGGCTCGTCAACCTGGGCTAAGTCCAGCCCGAGCAGGCGGTTGGCGCGGGCAGCGTCGGGTCCGGTTGGGGACAGGAAACCGGCCGGGCCGACAAAGGCGACTAGGCGTCCGTCGTTCATGATGCGTTGTTGCAGAAACGCGATGTCGTCGTCGCTCAGTTCAAACAGGTTGAGCATGAGCATGGCGCGATGATTGAGGAGGCTTTGATGGCGTCGCAGGTCAGAGAAGAGGACGGCGCGCCAAGGGATGCCGGCCTTGGCCAGATAATTGCGTTGCTGGTGGACAAGCATGCCAGCGTAGGCTGGTTTGCTGACGTCAGCCCGGCCCATCTGGCGTTCGTCGATGACGACGAGGAGGTAGTCTTGGTCAGGCCAGTCGGGGGTAGTGAGGCGGTATTGTCGCGAGATGTCATAGAGTTTGGCGGCGGTGTCGGTCAGGCGTCTATCGCCGAAGGTCCATCCGTAGGAGAAGTCATACCATTGGATTGAGTTTCCCTCGGCCAGGTTGCGAGCCAGTTCTCGTTCCATGCAGGCGATAGAGCCGAAGACGTCATCGGTGCGTCCATAGCCTTCTTGGTGCGACCAATGCGAGCGCAGGTCAGCCTGGTTCCAGAACAATTTGCCGTTCAGGTTGAAGGCGTTGGCAGCGACCATGGTGGCTGCGGAACCGCCTTTTTCTCGCCAGGCGTAGGCCACTGGGGCGATGGAGTAGTCGTAGTCTGGCGAGGCCAGGAGTTTAGCCAGGCTATAGTGTCCCGAGCCTTGGCCGAAGAAGTTCGACTCATAGAGGTGGAAGGTGTAGCCGTAGTATGTTCCGAAGAGCAGTTTATTGTCGCTTTCCTCCTTGACGATGCGGGCGAAATAGGCGATGGTGTCAGCGACTATGTCATGCTGGTAGTCATGGTAGTCGAGCACATGTCGTTGGCGGGTTGGGTTGTAGAACATGCCTTTGGCAGGTGTGCGGCGGTCTTTGTCGGAGGGCACGGCGGCTGTTGCCAGGGTCACGTCGTGGCGGTTCCAGGCGTTTTGCAGGGCGTTGTCATTCTTGTATTTTTCTTGCAGCCAGCGTCGGAAGTCCTGCTGTCCTACTGGGCTATAGTCAACGGTTTCGTTGGACTGCGATCCCCAGTGGAACCATTCCCAGCTGATGCCGGTGCAGGGCTGGATGCCGACGATGCGGGCTGCGTAGGGCGTCTGGCGCAGGTGTCTGAGCAGTTGTCGGAGTGCTTCGCCGAAGGTTTCTCTCCAGAGCTTGGAGCCGTAGGAGGGCAGGTGTCGTCGGTCTCCGCTGTAGGCGCCGACCTGGTCGGTGCCATCTTCGAGTTGGCAGCGCGCTTCTGGGTGTTTGGCGATCCACCAGCGGTGGTACCTGGTGTCGAAGCTGAAATTCAGGATAAGCCAGGCGTCTGGGTTGGCGTTGAGGTAGCGTGAAATCGTGTCATCGACCTTGGCATAGTCATAGCCGTGTTCATAGAAGCCGAATTCTTGCAGGGATACGCCCCAGAGGTTGATGCCGGTTTCGCAGGCGTTTCGCTGCTGCAAGTCATCCGGCCTGGTGAACAGGGCCTGGCTTGGGTCGATGACGTTGCCGTTGATTTCGAGTACGGTGAGGCCATGAATAGTCTTGCGGCGGACGGTCGGGAAGTCGCTGCTGGCCTTGGGCGGCGGCAGGATGGTGAGATTGGCGGTCAATGCCTCGGGCCGGTCAGGCGCGGCGCCGGAAAAGGCGACGACCAGTTGGGCGGCGCCGACTGCGGTGATTGGGATTTCGAGATGGAGGTCATTGACGGTGTATGTGTTGGCATCGCCGGCGCTGGCTTTTTCGACGCCGTTGGCGGCCCAGTTTTCGGTCAGCACAGTTTCGTCTTGGCGAAGGATGGCGCGGACGCCGACGGGGTTGGTCGGTTCCGGGATGATGGCCTGGACGATGGTCGTTATCGGCAGGCGTTGGCCAGCCTGGATGGGGCCGGCTGGAGGGGACAGCCAGGCGGTGATGGCGGGTTGTTTGCCGATTGGCTGATAGGCCAAATCGCCCCAGGGATGGCAGGGCGGGCGACCTTGTTCCTTGACCGGAATCCATGGACCATCAGTGCTTTCGGCGGCTTCCCAGGCGCGGTCAGTGGAGACGCGGACGGTCGGCCCCTGCTCCGGCTCGACAGTCAGTTCGGCGATCAGTCCTTGCGCACCGCCGAGGTTGCGGGCTTCGACCAGGATGGTGTTGTTGCCGGGAACGAGAACGCCTTGCAAGTCCAGGATTTGCGGAGTTTGCCAGGCGTTGGTCACGCCATGAGTGGTGTGGATGGTTTGGCCGTTGACGGCGAGGCTGTAGCTGTCATCAGTAGAGATTTGCAGGGTGGCGAGGCGCCAGGGGTGTTCAGGCAGGGTTATCTGGCGGCGCAGCCAGATGGTATGGTTTTCTTGCAACAGTTTGTCTGGATGCCAGACCCAGGCGGCTTGCCAGCGCGGGCGGGTGATGTTCATGCCGCTGCGGATGGGCGCCTTGGCCAGGCAGGTGACCTGGCAGTCGTCGATTCGAGCCAAACCGGTGGCTGGCCCCTGGATGTGCAGGATAGCGGAATAGGTGCGGTCTGGCGCGATGCCTCGGAAGCTGTAGGGATGCCATTCGTCATGCTGGCCAGTGGTCTGCTCAACCGCGTTGAGCAGGGCGCCGTCTCGGCTGAGGAAATGCAAGGCCACGCGGAACGGGCTGCCTTTGGCCTGGAAGACGGCTTCGTATTCGCCCAGGAAGGACATGTCGAGATTCGGGTATTCGAGGACAGCACCTTGGGTGAGTCGGAAGGATCGGCTGCCGCTGGCAGCGTCGTCATCGACCAGGGTCACGGCTCCTGGCGAGCCACTGAGCAGCCAGCCAACCGGCTGACCGTCACGGAGGAATTCAGCGTCGCCATTGCGGAGGACGCTGTCGCTTTCCAGGCTCAGGGCGATGAAGGCAATGGTGATTTGGGCGCCTTCGGGGTTGAGTGGGTCAAAGCGCAGCTGGTGGATTTTGCCTTCCCAGCCGTGGTTCTCATTTAGGCGGAAGGTGAGGATTTGCAGTTCCTTGGATGGTTTGAGCAGGTGTCTGCGGCAGCGTTTGGCGCTGATGCCTTCCCCGTTGGCGGCAAGGAAGATTTCACCGTTGCCTTCGAGGTCGGATTGAATGGCGACGGTGAGGGTGTTGTAGTCTTTGGCGTTGATGTCAAGTTTCGGCGAGAGCAGCTGCGGGTCATACTTGCTGAGGCCGGTAAAGCCATTCGGGCCGAACGTCGGGTTTTCCCAGTTGTGCGTTTTCCAGCCTTGGTCGCCCTTGCTGAAATCCCAGAGGATGATTTTGGGGTTGGCAGCAGCCTGGGCCATGATGGCGGCTGCGACTACGAAAGCAAGGGTGGTCAGACGCAAGCGCATGAAAAAATCCTCAAGGTGATTGCCAGAAAAAAGCGGCGACGCCGGATTGGCGGTGGGGCAAGGAAGCCGTTATGGCAGCGCTGATCATTTCAGAGCCTCTTCAATGTCTTGGTTGTGTTTCTGGTTGGCCTCGTTGATTTTAGTCGTAGCGCGCTGCTTGGCTTTCAGCTGCGTGGCTCCAATGCCATAGTTGATAACGCTGTTGACTTCTTCCGTCACAGTGCTGGTCGGCTTCGCCGCTTTCTGCGGCGCCGCATCCGGGGCTGCAGGCTGTGCTGGCGCAACTGTCTGCGACGGCGCGGAGGTTGGCGATGCTTTCTTCTGGGAGTTAGGGCTGAATTTCAGAAAGGCGAAAATGGCTGCTATAATCAGCAGTATAATGACGATTACCCTCATGGTGTGACCTCCCTGGGTGATTTGTGAATTGGCCTACGAGCGGCAAGCAACGAAGTCGAGCGCCTGGCAAAAATCAATATAGCGTCATTTCGACAAAAAAAAACCCTCGGCGGGGCGGTAAGGAGAGAAAGGGAAGGGAGAGTCACCCCGCCAAGGGCGAAAGCAAAATGCTTTTCTATTAACATATAGACAAGCACAGGAGATATAAGTTTCTTAAAAAGACACAAAAACAAAAAAAGTTAAAATGCAATATGCGGTGATGGCAAGGTCATCACAAAATTTTCGTACTACTATCCGCCAACTTCTTGTTTTTTGGGAAAGATTTTCAGAAAAACTAATCTTCAAGTCATTGGCATACAATACGCAACAACAATTCTGCACGAAGCCCCGACAACATGTTTTCAGCGCTAACTGTAGTGCCCCTACGGGGCACCAGTTTGGGGGTATGCCTTCCCCCAGGCTGAAGCCTGGGGTTAAGCATGGTTAAGCACCTGCGGCGCAAAGTAATATGACGTTAAGCATGATGCGCACTGCACCTGCTGGAAGCATACTGAAGACAATTGTCCTCATTTTCTCCACTGTCCACTCATGTCCATGAACGTCCATGTCCACTGTCCACTCATGTCCATTCATGTCCACAGTCCATCGTCTACTCATGTCCATTAAAGTCCACTAACGTCCATTGTCCATTGTCCACTAAATTTACTCATTTGGCAGGAAGAGTTGGTCTTTTTTGATGGCTATATAGGGCGGTATGCCATCGAATTCGATGCCCAGGTCCCCTACGGCCGAGAAAATGGCAGTCCACGGTTCGCCGGTTTTGGCTGTTCCTACGGACACGTCGAGCCATTGGCTGTTGGTCACGCCTTTCAAGTGGGGCAGTTGGGCTTCGCCGAAGTGTCTTCCGGACAGTTCGGCGGCTGTGCTGCCGTCTGGCGCCTGGATGGTGCAGCCGAATGGCCCGACGTGGATGCCGGTGATTTTCATGCGGAACGCCTTGGTTCCGGCTGGCACGAAGAAATAGTAGCGGGCCGTGCGGATTTGCGCCATCGATGACTCGGGCACCAGTTTGCCGACGACTTTCAGGCCTGGGCCGGCAGCGCTCCAGTGGGCGCGTCGGTCGTCGTCAACGACAATGCTGAATTCGTCTCCTGGCTTGCCGGTCAATTTAGTGGTGTAGGTGAAGGGCTTGTCGGTAGAGCACGTTTCGGTAGCGACGACGGTTCCGGCCTGGTTGGTCACTGTGACAGTTGCCAATAGACTGCGTTTTGGCGCGGCGCCAGTCGGTGTCCTGGTCAGGGTCAGCTCGGCGCTGTCGCCTTGCAGTTTTGCGAAGAAGGTCTTGCGGTCTGGGGCGCGGAGTTGCAGGCCCTTGGCGTCTCGCATCTTTTTCAGGCGCAGCTTGTTGATGTCCGCGCTTAGTAGGGTGGCGGCCTTGTCCGGTTCGTGGTCCCGGTACCATTGTTGGATGATTCCGAGGGCATTGAGGATCATGAGGGTGTTGGAGCCGAAGGCTTTGCCGGAGCTGCTGCCGCTTCTGGCGACCATGGTTTCGATGGTGTCGTAGGCGGCGTCGATGAAGGCTTTTTCGCCGGTCAACTTGCCAGCGAAAGCGACCGCCTGCGGGGCCATAGCCGTGCTGCCGCCTGCGGGTTCGAACAACGGCTTGCCGTCGACGCGGGCGGTGTAGGGCCAGCCGCAGACATCGCTGTCATAGCACAGCAGCAGCCAGCGTGCGCCAGCGACGATTGAGGTGGCGGCGCGGGGGTCGCCGGTGACTTCATAGTAGTCCTTGATGCCGCTGAGGAGTACGCCGATCAGGAAAATAGCGTTGCCGGTGGCGCCGGGTTCGATGCCAGAGTGGTCGCCGGGCAGGACATGCGGCCAAGCGCCGCCTTGGTCGAACTTTTGCTCGCGCAACGGCACTTCGACGATGCGGCGGGCTGCATCCAGATAGACGGGGTCGCCGAGGTAGCGATATAGGCAGAGGATGGCTTTCATAGACCAGCCTGCTGAGCGTTCATGGGTGCCGAGCCGGGTGAAGGTCTTGGACATGCCCCAGGTGATGTGTTCGCCTAGCGCGTAGGCGGCTTCGATGGTTCTTGGTTCAGCGGTCAGGCACCAGGCGTCAGCCATGCCTTCGACCCAGGTATGGCCGTTTTCAGCGGAGGTGTGGCCGTCATAGCGGTGCGTCCAGGTCGCCCGGAGCGGCACTTGCGACCACTGACCGGTGTGGCCAATGGAGTGCTGGTGGTTGGCGCCGATATAGAAGGGGTCAGGATAGGCGTGCACGATGTCGACATCGGCCTGGTGGCGGGCAGTCTCCAGGCCGAGGCGGGCGTATTTTCGATTGCCGGTGCGGACGAATTGCATGAACAGGCCATGCGCCGGGTCGTATTCGTTGTTGGTCCAGTTGCGGCCGCGTTCGCCGAAGGTGTCGCCTAAGTTGAAATAGCCGTATTCGCGCTGGCGTTCGCGCATGGCGAGGATGTCGTCAGTGCATTTTTCAAACCACTCGTCCCAGGCGGCGAACTGTTTGCCGCTGGGTACGGACACATCGCCGAAGACTTGGCATTGATGGTACCATGCCGCCGGGATGACGGCAATGACTGGCAGGTCGCGGTTGGCGGCCATTTCGCTTCGCAAGGCTGCGCCGGCCACGTCGATGGAGAGCCTTTCGGTGAAGGCCATGCCCCACTTGGTGCGGTATTTGCCTTCGCAGAAGGGGAATACCAGCCAGAAGGGCAGGTCTTGGCCGAAGTCTGCGGACGGCTGGCGCGGGAGTATGCCGAAGGCCAGGCGGTTGTCGGCCAGGGTAACGGCCTTGGGCCAGCGCTGCCAGAAGTCCTGGAAGCCGACGGTGAGGCGCGAGTCGGCGAATTCAGCTGCGATGCTGCCATTGAGGCGGGCCTTGCCTTCGTCGAGGGCGGGAATCAGTCCGCGGAGTGCGCCGGAGACCTCGGCTTGTTGGTCGTTGCGCTGGAACATGGCGAGGCTGGAGCGGTCGGGAGTCAACTTGATGTTGCCGCTAAAGGGATTTCCTTGCAGGTCGGCGCCAGCGACTTCGAGGGTGCGGGCCGGGGACGCGGCTATCAGTTCAAGGTCGAGAGAAGTGACGTCGGTGAATTCGCGGCTGATTTCGGAGTTGAGGTGGGTCCAGGCAAGGTCCATGATGGACGACTGGCGGTGGAACGTCATTCTGGCGATGTAGGACATCAACTTTTCGCCGGCATCATTGCCGTAGTTTCCTTCGACGCGGATGACGATGCGTTCCGGGCCTTGTTCCTCAATGCGGACGGAGCTGGGCGGCAGCGCTGCTGTAGTGAAAGGCCGTCCCTGCTCGTCGCGGAGGGTGGCGACTATGCGTAGGCGGGATGATTCCTGGCCTGGCTTGGCCAGTTCCGCGAAGGCGAATTGGCGCTTGTCGATAGTGGCGTTCAAGGCGCCGGTGGCGATGGTGATGGCGCGGTCGGTTTCAGTCAGGCGCAGGGGGGAGGGCTGGGGAGCTGGCGCGGCTTCGGAGCCGGCTGTCAACGTCCAGTTGAGATTGGCCTTTGGGTCGAGTTCGGCGTCGAATTGCGTCAGAACCCATTTCAGGCTTTGGTCAGGCCAGAGGGTCATGACCGCGAATTGGGCTGGCCGGATTTTTCCGGTATGGTCGCGCAGGGTGAGATGCTTGGTCTGGAAGATGCGGCCTTGCGGGAACGGCACTCCGACCCGGATGCGGGCTGGCTGGCGGGCGATGCCGGCCTCTTCGAGCAGGTTGATGGTGATGGCGAGGCGGTCGGCTGGGGCGGGCTTGTCAGCGGGGCCGTCAGCCGGGAGGGTGACGATGGGCATCGGCCGTTCGGGCTGGATAGGCCGCGCCACGGCCATCACTTGTTGGGCGGTGAGGCCCTTTTCAGCAAGCGGAAGCAGGGCGATTTTGTCGTTGTAGTAATTGTAAAAGGACAGAGGCACCAGGCTGGCACTGGTGCCAAGAGTGGGGGTGAACGGCTTGGCCGAGGTTAAAATCGGCAGGGTGGCGTTGGTGGGTGGGCAGCTTTGACTGGCTTTGACGCCTCCCTGGGCGCGGAATTCGCTCAGCAGGTGTACGGAGAAGGCAACAGCGTCCTTGCCGCTGGCGGCGAAGCTTGTTTGCAGGAGCAGCCAGGCGGTGTTTTCATGCGCGGTAGCGGCGATGCGGGCGTTCTTGGCATCCGCAGTGAATGCACGGGGAGTGGCGTTCTTGCCAGAGAAAGTCACCATGAGGTCGGTGCCGCGGTGGTACTCGTCATCACGACCGGTGGCCAGGTCGTTGTCCAAGTCAAGATAGAAAATAGTGCCGGCAGTTTCAAAGTCTGGCCGGTCGACGTAGGTGAGTTTGAAGAGAACGAGATTTTGGGCGAGGGCGGCCGCTTCAAGCTGGGTGAAACGTGTGTTCAGTTCTTTTTTATCTGGTGGTTGTGCCGTTACGACGGTTGTCAAGGGCACGGCATAATTTTCAGGCAGGCCAAGGCCTTCGCAGACTAGGGTGGGGAAAGGCTCGGCAGCGGCCGCAAGGGCGGCAGCGCAGAACAGGGCTGAAGTGAGAAGACGCATGGGGGACATAGACATGAGAGGGACTCCGGTAGGTTAGGGGCGAGTGATTATGTGGATAACGGAATGTTTCTGTTAATTTAGGGTTTAACGGGCTTTTTGCTACTGCTATCCAAATAAAACCCGGTGCATCTTTAACGCCCCGGTGAAGTCGCGGTGGGTGGAATGGGGTGGTGACGGGCGAGGATAAACAGCTCAAGGTAGTCGATGATGCGGTGCGAGGAAACATCGGAATCCGTAATTACGCGGGTGGGAATTGTCCCAGAGAACTTTTTCGATTTGAAGAAGGCGACTTGGCTAAGGTCTTGGCTGCTAGCTGAAACAACGCCGTCGCCGTCGTTGAAAAGGATACCGGCGTCAGGGGCGTCATCCGTGCTGGCTTTCAGGCGTGCGCCGACGATGTTTCCCAGGGTCGCCATCCAAGAGTTGGCTTGGCTGTCGTTCGGATTGACGACGGCGTTCCAGGCTTCTCGGATAAGGTTGACGGTTCGGATTTCCGGGTTGAGGATGATGCACGCATAGCTGATGTCGGGATGCTGGCGTTGGTTCAGGTTCCAGAGGTAGTTTCCGGGCTGGGGTGGGAGCAGCTGTTGATAGAGGGGCGATTCGAAGTCGACGGCTGGGAACTGCTTTTCAAGCCAGGCGTAGAGGTCGGGATGTTTTTTCAGGAAGTCGATTTTGGCGGGTAGCTTCGCCAGGTCGGCGCCGCTGTGGGGGGCGGCTATAGAGATGAGCTGGGTCACTTGTCGGCGGGCGGCTGACTCGTAGCTCGGATTGGTCAGGTATTCACGGGCGATGACGGCGCCGACATTGTAGCCGCAGAGGATGACGCCGCGGGCACGGGAGCGGCGGCTGGCTTCGCTGACAAAGGCCTGCAACTCGGCGGCGCTGTCATTGATGGCGGCGTAGCCGTTACCGGTCAGGGAGACCGTATAGCAGGGGAATCTGGGATTGACATCAAGCGCAACGTCGGTGCAGACGACGTTGTCGCCGCTCATCGAGAGGTGTCCGACATGACGGATGATTTCGGCCGGTGCCGTGAAATCGACATTGAGAAGATGCTGTTTGGCTCCGATGCCGTGGACGAGGATGACCGCTGCCAGGGGGCGTTCGTCTTCAGCCTGGCGGGCATTGACGAGGCGTTTCAAATCAGCGAACTGGAGGTTTTGCCAAATCAGCCAGGCAAAGGCAAGGCAGAGAATGACGATGGTGGCGACGCCTAAGTGACCGGCGCGGACAGGGCGACGGTCGGCTGCCTGCGCCGTGGCCGTCAGGTCGGCAGCCGGCGCCGTGGCCGTCAGGTCGGCAGCCTGCGCCGTGGCCGTCAGGTCGGGGATGGAGGCGTGTTCTTTGGCGAAGGCGACGGGACGGGCGGTGGTGACGGCAGTGTCGCCGCGCCGCTGGAAGTGGAGGTGGAAGCTCTTGTTGGTCAAAGCGGCGGCCACAGCGGCTGCGTGGAATGCGTCGCCGTAGGCATTGTCGGGCTGCTGTTCTGTTTTGCTGTAGTGGAAGCCTGGTGCGTTGTCAGGGTCGGCGATGGGGTCCAGGTGACGGCATTCCTGTTCCAGGACTAGGGGTAGTGCGTTTTGGGCTTGGGTTTTCAGGTGGTCGCCAAGGGTATTGTTGGCGAGCATAGCGGTCAGGGTGGTGGTGTTGTCGAAGTCTCTGGCCGTGAAGGCGGCGAGTACCTTATAGCGGCCGGTGCGGCCCCGGGAGTCCGTGCTGCCGCCGACGATTTGATAGGCGCAAATCCAGTTGCCAAAGCCGATGACGCCTTGGTGCAAGTCATCCTGAGTCAGGGTTTCGGCATTGAAGGTCTTAGTCAGATGGTCGTCATGGAGAGCTTGCAGCAGAGCCGGCGGCAGGGACGGATGGCGATGAGACCAGAAATTGCCGTCAGCAGCCTGGTGGTCGGAATCATAAATGGCCAGAACATAGCGCATAGTGGCTCCTTGGGCTGAGGTGACAGAGGGTGGAGCGTTATAGCCCATCCGAAAAGCATGGACAGGTTCAATAGACGGAACAACAAGGCTTGGCTGAGGTCAATGCGAAAATTAAGACTTGCCGGGGGGATTGATTGTTTTCATGCGTTCGATGGAGACTGTTGCATTTTCACATTGGACGATTTCCGGCTGCCAGAATCCTTCGGCATTCTCCCAGGCGATGGTGCTGTCACGCAGAACCACATTTTTGGCGTTTCTGACGTAAAATGGCCAGGGAACTCCGGAATAGGGCAAGTCGCTCCATAGCGGATATGGGTCTGGCACTGTCGGCAGAAAGTCTTTTCCCATGTTGCCGGTGAGGGTCAGATGCAAGCCGGAAAACTCGATGTGACGGATGGGGCTTTCCGGCGCTCCGCCGAGGAACGAACCGCGGGTTGCCCTTGCGATGATGTTGCGGAAGAAAATGCGGTCAAGGAATCCCTGTATGGGGTCTGGGCAGTCCACCGGACTTTTCGGATGCTGGAAATTGAAGGCCTGAAAGGCGTCAATGATCAAGTTGTCGAAAACGACATCGGTAATTTCCGGTCCTTTGTAGATATTGATTCCACGCACGTCATTGGGGCTGATGGCGACCATCAGGGAAATTCCGATCATGGTGTCATGGATGACGCAATTGCTGACGGTTACTCGGCGAATGGCTCCGTCTCCTTCGTAACCCAGGCGGATGCCGTCGCTGGTCGTGTGGATTCGGCAGTTTGTAATGGTGATGTTTTCACAAGCCTTGTCATAGCCCAGTTCATGGGTATCGCTTTTCAGGGCGATTCCGTCATCACCGCAGATGATATCGCAGTTTGAGATGCGCACATTTGAGCAGCAGTCGATGTCGATTCCGTCATCATTGGGCCCGCGCAGGTCTGCGTCGATGCGAATTCCGGACACCTCGCAGATGTCGCAGCCAAGCAACCAAAGGCAGTAGCATGGCGGGTCGATCAGCGTCACATCACGGACGACGATCCCGGAAGATTCGCGGAAATGGATCATTCCTTTCGGGCGGTGCAACCGCGGCCAGAAGCGTTGCCCGTACAAGGGGTGTTCCAAGCCGTCGTTCTTGTTCCAGAAATGGATTTCCGCCCTTCCGTCGATGACGCCGAATCCTGTAATGGAGACGTTTTTGAGCTTGCTCCCGCCGATCAGCCATCGGTGCGGGTTGCTGCTTGGCTCTCTGCATGTTGCCTTGGGATCAGGAACAGGTTTCAGCAGGCTGTTGATGCGGCTGCCTTGTTCCATGTGGAATTCAATATTGTCTTTCAGGGTGATCATGTCACAGGCGAAGGTTCCTGCGGGAATCACTACGCATCCTCCGCCCTTTGCGCTGCAAAGGTCGACAGCCTGCTGAATCGCGGCGGTCGAGTCGGTGCAACCATCTGGCACTGCTCCAAAATCAAGAATACTCAACTGCATGGCATAATCCTTTCAGCCCTGGATGCGGGGCGTCGCCGGTCGGGGCATTACTGCCAGGGCCAGATCTTGCCGGCTCGAACCCGGGCGAGCTTGCCTTCAAGGCGAGTTCCGGTTAACTCGAGTTCCTTAAGTTCGCGGTCCAGCGCTTGGAGGTCTGCGTAGCCTTTGCGGATGAAAGAGAAGGACAAGGCCGCTTCGGTGATTCGGCCTTGTTCGAGCTGGGCGAGTGCGTCTCTGGCTTTGGCCGCATTGTCCATGATGTTGCAGGTGATGATTTCAGCGGTGAAGTCGGCTTTGAGAAGAACTCTGGGAATGACGTCGTCCAACGTGACCGTGCTGTGGGCGGGGACGTCAGCCACAAGCTGTATGCTCTTCTTGTGCTGCGGGTAATAGAGGACGAACTCCAGGCCGCTCAGGTCAATGGCGCTCGAATTGATGATGTCCAGGTCAAAGGGGCCGATGAAGTCTTTTTTGTGCTGGAAAGCGATTTTGGCTTTGATGGTCGCGACGTCCCGTTCCAAGTTCCGGATATGTTCCTTCAGGTTTAGGATCATTTGATCGAGTATGTCTTTTTGTTTTGCCTGGGCATGGTCGATCCTGGCGTTATTTACTTCGATTTTGGCTAGCATCCTGGCTTGGTGATCGATGCCGAATCGCCACCAGAGGGAGGCTCCTGCAAGCAGCAGCAGGACTGCGGCGAGGAAGGCGGTCGCCCGGAAAGCGCGCGGTTGGTTGCGGCGCCAGCGTTGGAGCCGCTGGCTGAGAGGGGCGAAGGTCGCGCGAAGGCGTTTGCTTTTTGGCTCGGGAGCGGCGCTGTCTTCCCGGGGCGTCGCATGGCCGCTGAGCAGGTCAGCGATGGTTTTTTCCAGCCAGACCGAGAATTCGCGCAGCCCAGTGGAATGGAATCCAGGGACTGGGACGGCGACCGAGGATTTCTTGGCCGCCGTCGACTTGACCTCGGCCACGGCTGCCAAGGGGCAGAACGGCACATCGCCGGTGGCGATAAACTGCTGCCAGAGAAAGGGAAAGGCTCGGCGGCCGATGTCAGTCCAGGAGGACTGGAGAGGGTAGCGGTCGATTTGGGTCAGCAGCAGGCAGCAGCGTCGGCCTTGGCTGCGAAGCTGGCGGAACATTTCGGCCAGGATGATTTCGTTGTGGGACCGGAGGGGGGCAGGCCGGTCAGTCTCCAGGTTGAAGAAGTCGTCGAGATTAAGAAGGAAGAGGATGATGTCAGCCTGGCTGCAGAAGTCAATGGCTTTTTGGGCTTCGGTGGACAGGTTGATTTGGGCGAGGGGCTGGCTGGCGGCGATGTCGCTGCCGTCGTCATTCAGGCCTGCGCAGCTGGCGAAGATGGTCCGGAGGTCGTGCCCAGCCATGTCTTGCAAGGTGAGGCGGAAGGCACGGCCGTCAGCCAGTTCGGCATTCCATTGCAGGCGCTTGAATTTTCCCGGCTGGGTGGCGGGCGGCCATTGCTCAGATTGCAGCAGGTCCCAGTTTTTGCCTTGGAAGTGGAGGGTGTTGTTGTTGGCTGGGGCGAGGGTGATCGGGTATTCCGCGTCCGTGGCAGCATCAGTTCGCGAGAGGCGGTTGGCGAGCACGGTGGCGAAGACGGTTTTGCCGCAGCCTTGAGTGCCGACTAAGGCCAAGGAAATTTCGCGATGACGGCGATTGCGGAAAGCCTGTCCGAGGCGGCTGAACAGGCCGGTTTTTTCCGGGAAGACGAAGTCCTGGAAAGCTTGTCGGGGTTGCTGGTTGAAGAGGTCGGTGACAGTGTCGTCAGGCAGGAGTCTGCCAGTGGCGGCCATTCGGCGGAGGGTGGCGGCCGGGAAAGGGCCTTGGCGCAGGCCGTCGCGCTGATAGAACCATTGGTCGAGGCCCGGGTGGGTTCCGGCTGGCAGGGTGGTGTTCGTCGTCGTATCGTAGAGGATGGTGGCGCGCGTCAGGCGGCCGACGCGCACTGCGTCGCGCAAGGCGTCGACGTCTTCGCAGCGGTTCTGCTGACCGGCATTTCCTTGATAAGTCCAGGCCATGATGAGAAATTGGGGTTAGAATGGCGGGCAGGGCAGCTGTTTTAATCCACTATGATGACGGTGCGGAGCTGTTTGCCGGCCAGGGGGATGGTTTTGGTTTGTCCGTCAGTGGTTTGATAGGTCACTTGGGCGCGTACGTCATGCTGTCCGCCGGTGGAGATGACGATTGATGCTTGGCGTCCGTCGATGCGGGCTGGGCGGCCGCCGACCGTGAAGTCATCGATATGGAAGCTGGCGACCGTGTCGGCGTTGCTGGCAGCGGTGATGGTGTAGGTCAGTCGTTTGGCAGCGTCGCCAGCGTTAGACACATCTGGCTTAGAGATGACGAAGACCGGCTGGCGGGGCGCGAGGCCTTTCTGTCCGGGCTGGACGACTTCGAGCTGGCGGGTGTCTGTCACTATGCGTTGGTCTGGCAGGGTGAGCTTCAAGGTGACCTCATAGTGGCCAGGCGAGGCGAAGGTGTTCTGTCGCTCCGGGTTGACGAGGGCGTTTTCGGCGGGCGTGAAGTCTTCGTAGTCGCCAGCGGCGGTCCAGCGGATTTGGCGGCGGGCGACATTGGCGTGCCCGCTGACATCCGTGGCGGTGACGTGTTCTCCGACCAGGGCGATGTCAGGCGTGAGCGTGAGGCGGCAGAGCAGGGCGGGGGCAGGCGTGTCGGCGCCAGCATCAGCATCGTCGTCAGGCTTCATGCCAGCTTGGACAGTGACGGTTTTGGTGGCGTTGGCAGTGCGGCGGTTGCTGTCAGTCCGGCGCAAGGTGACTTGGTAGCTTCCCGGCTTAGTGAAGACATGGCGGGCTTCCTGGCCTGGCATGGGCGCAAAGGCGTCGCCATCGCCCCAAGAGATTTCGCGCTGTATTTCAGCGCTTTCGTGCCAGTCTGGCGAGAGGTCTCGGGCGAGGACGATTTCGCCGGGGCGGCAGGAAGCCGGGGTGACGTCTAATTCGGCGGTCGGTTCGATGGGCTGGTCAGTGACGACCAGCGTGACCGTGCTGCTGGCGACAGCGCCAGTGTCATCAGTGACGCGGAGAGTGACTTGGGCGCGGCCAGGCGTTGGAAAGGAACGGCTGCCGGCCTCGGCCAGCGTTTGCCAAGCCGCCTGGTCGCCCCATTGGATGTCCCGGCGAGCGATGGAGCGGCCGGGAACGTCAGTGAACGATGCGTCAATGGCCGTGATGGTCTGGCCAGGTGCGGCTGGGTTGGGGTGCAGCAGAAGCACGGCCTGGAAGGGCGCGGCTGGCTGTTCCGCAGACAGCGGCGCACGGACGCTGAGGCGGACGAATTCGCCGTTGAGCTCCCCGGCTTCCGGTTCCCAGGTGATAGCGTAGTCGCCGGCGAGCGGAAAGCGGCAGTGGACCTTGTCATTCGCAGAAGTGACTTGGCGCTGGGCATGGCCGTCGACGGCCAGGTGGCCGGGCTGGTCAGCCCAGGCGGTGACGACGTCGCCGGTCATGATGGCTTGTCTGGGGGCGACGGTCAGATGCTGGCCGCGTGGGCGGCAGCTGGGGCATTGGCCAGAGCGGAGGTGTTCGCCGCACTGGGCGCAGCGGTTTTGGCAGGCACCTTTGGCAGTCAGTTTCTCTTGGCAGACCGGGCAGAGTTCCGCAGGCGGTTGGGCAGAGCGGAACATCGTCCAGACCAGGAATATGAGCAGGACTGCGGCGGCGACATGCAGGAGGCTGGCACTTAGTCGGCGCAGGCCGTGATGTCGGTCTACGTAAGGCAGGAGTCGCCGTCTGATTTCCTGGGCGTCGTTGGCAGGGAAGCTGCCGCCGCCCGGTTGTCGGTCATATCCCCAGAGCACGATGAGGCGTTGGTCAAACCAGGGGCCTGCCAGGCGGTAGGACTCTGGCTGGAGGTCGGGATCAGGGAGGCGGAACGTTTTGATGAAGGCGATTTTGGTCGGGTCGGGCGGCGGCGCCTGGTTGGTTGTTTGGCTGACGTCAGCCAGCTTTTGGAAATTCATCATGGCGTCGACGAATCGGTCCAGTTCGCGGGGCGGCAGTTTGCGCCGTGTCATGGGCTTGCTGTCAGCTGCCAGTTCGCGGCCTTGGTCAGTCAGCGAGAAGAGGACGCCGTTAGGGGCGAGTTCAGCGCGCGGGAAGAAACGCGCCCGGTCGCTGCCGTCCTGGCTGCGGAGCAGGTTCTGGAAGTCGGCGTCCCAATAGACCCCGGACGTGGCGACTTTCAGGGGCGTGTACTCTTGGCTGGCAAGGTGAATGCCGGTGTTTTTTTCGCTGTGCATCATGGCACCTGTGGGGAGGTGGCGATAAGAGCAAAGGTAGCGTTAATGGACCAGGGCTTTACAGACAACGTCGTCGCGCTTGTAAATAGCCCAGCAGTCGACGTCGCTGACCGTGATGGCGCGTGGCGGCGCTGCCATCCAGTCATTGTCGACTTTCTCGCCAGGCATGGGGGTGCGGAGGCCGTATTCCGTGGTTGTCGAAAGGAATGCTTGGATTTGTTTTTCCCAGGTCAGAAGATCGCCGATTGGCTGGTTGGGACTTGGTTTTCGGTTGAGGTTGGCTATGCAGGCGCCGATGCCGCGCAGGGCTGTTTCGAGCATGGAGTCGTGGTAACGGCGCCGTTCGGAGGCTTTGACTGCAGCGTTGAGGATGACAAGGTTGCCGACCAGCAGCTCGGCGTCATGCGAGGCGTCGGCCTCTGCGTTGAAAATGGCGGCGCAGCAGTCCTGGAAATCGGCGCGGCAAAGGAAGTCTGGGAGCAAATGGCTGAGGTCGCAAGGTGCGCTGGTAGGTTTTTCGGCTGGGGCAGCTTCTTGGTTGGCGCTGGTGCTGTCAGGTGTCGCTGCCGCCATCGCTGGGCTGGACTGGTCAATTGCGTCAGTGCTGTCGGCTTCTGGGGCGTGGCTGGCTGGGGGGCTAGGGGAGAGTGTTCGACTTTGTGCTTTGAGCAAGCCGAGCAGTTTCCTGAAAGCGACGGCCCAGGCGAGGATGCCGACTAGGGTCACGGCAGCAAAAAGAACAGCGATGAGAACGAGCGATTGATCGCAGCAGCATGGACATGACCGGCAGCCGGCCGTCGCGATGGTCTCTGCCGGCGTCGCGGCCTGGCCGGGGACAATCAGCCAAGTCGACAGATGGTTGTTCAGGCTCATGGGAACAGTTTTCCATTTTCCTGCCAGTTGTCTTCGGTGGTCAGCGGGCAGAGCATCAGTTCGAGGTCGTCGGCGGCGAGGGGGGTGCCTTTGAAGTTGCCGAGGGCGTTGACCAGCACGAGCTTTTCGCTGGTGTCGCCGGGCACGATTTCGCGCCTGAGCGTCACCTGATCGAGATTGCAGAGGGCGGCGTCTGGGTCCTTGGCCAGAGGATGCTCCGGCCGCCAGCGCAGACGGTAGACCAGCTCAGGGCGGTGCGCGGTCTTCAGCATGCTGCGGCCAATGCGGACGTGGATGGCGACATCCCTAAGCGTCCTTTCAGTCTCCTCGGGGGTCAGGAAGATTTCCCCGGGCGCACCGTCTGGCGCGATTTGCAGCCAATAGTTGCGGCAGGTGAAGAATTCTGATTTAGCGGTTGGGAGGAGTTGCCATCCGCCTTTGTTGACTAATCCTGAACGCAGGGCCCGACCGAGGGCGGCGCCAGTGGCGGTGGTGGTCTTGGCGTCGCGGATGCGGCCGTTGGCGAGGAAGTCGACCGGGTACCAGTCGCCTGGCTGGTAGTCTTTCAGAAAGACGATGCGGTCGGAACGCAGCGGCAGGATGCGATGGATGAGCGTGCGCAAATGCGGAATTTCCGAGGTCTTGCCGCAGACCACGGCGACGTCGACGTCGTAGCTGGCGATGAATTTGGCCAGAGATTGCAGGAAATCAAAGCCCTGGCCGCAGAAGACGTCGTTGACGCAGGCGTTGAGCGCTGCCACCGTGACTGGGATGGGGTTGTCATAGCGCAGTTGGATGCCGAGCAGCTCGGCGAGCTGGTCCCAGTTGTGTTCGTCAATGCCGATGTCTTTGGGCGAGTAGCAGCGGCCGCCCTGGCTGTGTTCCGGGTTGAGGAGCGGATTGTCGATGCCGCTGCCCAGGCAAGCGAGCCAGTGATGCACAATCGGGATGAGGACTTGCGCGATCACCAGCTGGCGCACCGAGACCTCGGCCGCGCTGGCGCTGGTGAAACGCTCGCGCAGAAACTCGGTCTTGTCTTCCTGGCTGGTGGGCAGCAAGGCGGGCAGGAGGACTTCGGCGATGATGTGGCGAACCAGCGTGTCGCCAGCGACCGTGGCGCTGTCTTTGAACAAGAGGGTATTGGCAAGCCGGACGATGGACGAGGACTGGTTTTCATATTCGACGATGGAGAGGTCGGCAGTGCCGCCGCCGATGTCCAAGGTCATGACTCGGCATTTCGGTTTGCCGGACGGGTCGGTCTTGCCGACGAGCCGGAGCCAGTCGTCAGCCTTGTGATTGAGATTTCTGATTTCGGAGTAGACGTAGGTCAGCTGGCTGGCGACGGCCTCGTCAACCACCAGTTCGAGGATAGGTCGTGGGTCGTCCTGCCGCAGGTGGGTCAGGATGAAGATGTTGATCGCCTTCTGCCATTTGCCGGTAAAGGCTTTTTTCTCGTCTTCGGTCCATCCTCCCGGATAAGTCAGGGAGACTGTCCTGAGGTATCTGGGGATGAACTTCATATCATCTTGTTTCCATTCGGCGGCATTGATCTGTCGATGGGCGGTTTCGAGGATGCTCAGGGCCATCCAGGTGAGCGTATCGGAGCGCGGGTACTGCGCCTGCTTCGCCTGGGTGGCTGGCCGGGACAGTTCCGGCCAGGTGTTGGGCGGGTTGTCGAGGCTCCAGTCCTTGCCGTCAATCGGCAGGAAGCGGAACACGCTCCCGGCCAGGGGCGGGTTGCCCAGGCGGTAGTCGGACGTTGTCGCGGTCCGGTTCGGGAACATATTCCAGTAGGCATGTCCATCCCGGCCCATGGGGTCGTTGTCCCAATAGTAGCGCTTGGGGGAACTTTGGAAGAAGTTGCCGCCAGAGGCGATCATGCGTTGATTTTGCGGGTCGTTCATGGCCCGGCGCATGGCCTCGCCGAGAATGGCGGGACTCTGGTGCACGAATATATGCGGGGCGACTTCGCGAACCTGGCGCAGGACAATGGTGTCTTTCTGAAATGGCCAGAAGCCGGTTTTCGTTGGCTCGGTGTCGTAGAGAAGCATATTCAGGGAGTCTTCCAGGCCATGGAACGGCGTGGTGCGCAGGGCAAAGCTGGAGTCGACAATGCCGTTTCCTGGCGGGCGCACGCCAAAGAGTCCATCCAGCTCATCCCGAAAGTCTATAGGGCGGCAGACTTGGTTGAGGCCCGTGGCGTTGGCTATGCGTTGTTCCAGGGCGAGGACGACGGTTCTGGTGTTGCCAAGGTCAATGACTAGGTCGACCGGCACGGGGTCTCCCCCGAACGGCGCTGGCCAGAGAATTTCCAGGTCTGGGCATTCGGTTTTGATGACAAAGCCGTCTTCTTCCAGGCGTGCTTTCAGTCCCAGGGTCAGCGGGTGGCTGGGCAGGCCGTGCGGGTCAGCCGCGAAATAGGGCGGTGGCGAGGCGGTCATGGGCTGGTGATCGCGGCGGCGGCGGAAGGCCTCCAGGTCACGCGGCTGAGGCGGCCGGGCGTCGACCGGCAAGCCCCGGCTGGCGTCGCCGAGATTGGTCTCCAGCGCCAGCCAGAGGCCAATGGCGTCGCCTTCGCGCCCGCGGCGGCGTTTGCTGCCATAGCGGTAGCGAATCCAGGTTTTGCCGGGCCAGGTCATCCAGCGGCAGTCGTCATTGGCGCCGATCAGCACCTCGCGCAGGCGGGTGTGGAAGGCCGTGTCGACGACTTGGAGCCATTGTTCATCCCAGTCGGGGTCGTTTTCGGCAAAGACTCTGGCGCGGACTTCCGGCGGCTCCAGGTCTTTGCGGTTGAAGGACATCGGCAGGAAGAAGAAATGATGTCCCGAGTCGCAGCTGAGTGAGATTGCTTGCATGGCGTGTGATAGTTGGCGGCAGTTTGACAAGGGCGTGGCAATGGCGGGATGCAGTGGGTCAGGGGGCGACGGGCTGGCTCTGGCTGGTAGCGTCTTGTTTCAGGGCGGCCAGGGTGTCATCGCCAGGGAATTCCGGCCGCTGGCTGGCGGTTCCGGCGACAAGGATGGTCTGAATGCGCTCCAGGAACGGCGCGACGGTTTGGCAATAATACGCTGTCTGTTCCCGGTCGCAGGAATTGCCGAACGCCAGGTCGCGCTCCTGGTTGGCGTGGAATTCGAGCCTTGTCCTGGCGGTCTCGACCTCGGTATCTGGCTTTCTGGGTTTGTGCATGGTTCCTTCCCAGATGACATTGGCGATGGCGGTGGCCAGGCAGGAGCGCATTTTGGCGGTGACCGGGACTTGGCGTTGATAGAAGTTTTCGATCATCCAGGCTCGGAGCTGGTCGAGGTCAGCGGCTTCCAGCAGGCAGGCCAGGAATTGCCTGGTGTCGCTGGGCGTGTCCATGCCCAGGTCGCGGTAGGGCCACCCGGCCGTGGCGTCAACGCCTGGGAGCCTGTCCCTGATTTTCAGCATTTGCCGGTTCAGGTAGTCTTTCAGGTTGGCGGCCTGGTTGCCGAGCTGGGCGGGCGGGGTGTCGATGGCTTCGGGGTTGATGTCCTGGAGTCGTCGGATGAGGCAAGCGATCCAGCCACTGGGATCGTTGAAGGCGTCGGCGCCGGGATAGTCGAACGGCTCCTGTCGATGGCACGCTGCCTGGGTGGCGTCGTGGATTTTGCGCAGGGCGATGGCGCGGCGGTCAGCGTCTTTGGACGGGGTTGGCAGGGCGGTTTCCAGCAGTTCCTGGAGAAGCTGCCAGGACTGCTGTTGGAGCTGGCGTTCAAGCGCTTGGCGTCGCGCCGGGTCAAGGCGCTTGGCCAATTGTTGGAATAGATAATGGCAGCCGCCGTCTGGGGCAGCGACCATTTCTTCGAATGAGCGGCGGCTTTCCGGAGTGTTGAATTGCTTTTGGAAGTCTTTATCCGCCATGATGTTATCCCTGGCCTTGGCGAGCAGTTCACGCTCTTGCTCGGGCGACAGGGCGCGGCCTTGGGCGGAATTGGGGAAAATGAAGCTGCCGTCCGGGAAGATTTTGTAGGTGGTGGCGAAGGTCAGGGCTTTTTGGGGCAGGGGGTCGAGGGCGTCGAGCATGGCGAACAGGGGCAGGAGGCCGTTGCCGACTTGCCCAAATGAAGTCAGCACGTCGCTGATGAGCTTGCCACCGAAGGTGAGAACCAGGAATAAGGGCAGGGGGGGTGGTTCCGGCGAGGTGAAGTCATACCCGGGGTCAACGCTTTGCCACCAGAGACGGAACCCGTCGCGGATTTGGCGGGGCTGAGCCGGAAAGCGACCTAGGCGCGACATGAGGATGAAGGCGTCGATAGCGCCGTCTAAAGCGTAGGAAGTGACGATGGAAGCGGTTTTGCCGCGTTTGAGAACTCGGGTGAACAGCCGCGGATCGAAGAGGTCCACGCTGTCGCCATCAAGCTGGTTTTCCTCTGCCGTCTGATTGGATTTGAGGGCGACGCCAGGGAAATCGAGCAGGTCGGCGCCGGTCATGACGTCGAGGAAGGCAGCTGGCATGGAGGGCGTGGGGTGGAGGGGAATGACGATTTCCCTGGTCATCGCCTGGAAATAGCCGAGGTCAATGTTTTCCTTGAGGAGAAGCGGGCCGGAGTCAGCGCCGATGAGGAGGTCGTCGCCGTCGGCCTGGAGTTTCCATTCGCGGATGCGGCGGGCTCGGTTGGCGGCAAAGTCGTTAGGAGGGTTGAGGAAGTTGTCGACAGCGTTGATGTCAAGGAGGATGCCAGCGGCTTCGAGGGTGCAGTAGAGGTTTTTTCCACTGGCGAGCCGGGTGAAGTCACTGTGTTTGCGCCGGAGGTTTTCAAAGAGCGCGGTGAGGGTTTTGCGTTTGTCCCAGAGGACGAGTGCGGCGAGGCTCCAGACCTTGTTTGGGTCAGCGGTGATTTCGGCGGCGTTAAGCAGGAGCGGGCGGAGGATTTCCCGCCAGCTGCCGTTGGCGTTGAGGTTCTTGTAGCGTTGTTCGCCAGCGCTGATCAGCAGCCCGATTACGTCGCAGAGGGCGAGCATGGCTTCAAAGCCGTCTCGACTGGCTGGAACCGGCTGGCTGTCGCCGGTGACGTCAAGCCCTTCCTTGGCCAGGCTGGCCAGCAGCGAATCGCGGGTCCAGAAGACAGTTTCGCCGTCAGCGTTCTCCAGGCGGCATTCGCTAAGATAGCCGGCTGCGAGGGAATGGAGGAGTTCGGTGAGAGTGCTGAAATGGATTTGAACTGGGAATTGCGGATGCTTGACCTCTTGGCAGAGTTGATAGCGGGTGACGCAGCCGGATGCGTCGCTGCCTTGATTATAGGGATTGAGGCCAATGCCGTGTTCGCAGCCGGCGCGGAAACGACCGGGGGTGCCGCTAGGCCAGTCCAGCGCGGAGCCGTGTCCTTCCGGATCAGCGTCTGCGTCGATGTATTGTGCCAGCAGGGTGGATTTGCCGCTTTGTGAAGGCCCCCAGATGCCGATGCATGGTCGCGAGTCTGGCCGGATCGTTTTTCTGGCCTGGCGATTCAGGTCATACAGTTGATCCAGCCATCCGGAGGGAGACAGCTGGTAGCCGGGAGTTCGCTGGCTGGCATACGTCCAATACCAGTCAAGAAGGCGTGAACTGATCGCAAAACTGTCCAAAATGGTCTCCCGCCGATTATCGTTAATAATAAGGGCTTGTCTGCCTTGTATAAGGCTATAGTGTATGTTCGCAAGCTGGAAAAAGCAAATCTCCAGCAGAAAAATCGCTGTTTAGGCGTTTAGACGGGAACGGGCGGTTATGGTGATTTGTTTTTCAGTGGTCAGTTGGTCGTTGCCAGGCGGCAATGGCGCGGTTAGGCGCGATGGCGCGGTTGTATGCGAACCAGGCCTGGCGGTCGTGCAGGTCAAGGCGCCAGAGTTTGACGCCTTGTCGCTCGCTTTGTCGCTCGTCGTCATGGCCAAAGCAGAGTTGGGCCTCTTCCGGGATGTCCCTGTCGAGGACGGCGCTGGCTGCGGGGCCAAGACCAGGCGGGAAAGCGCAAATCATCCAGGCGCAGGCGAGTTCTGCGGCGACGGTCGGCAGGGGAGCGGCGAATTCCCAGAACAGTTCAAAGCGCCGCCTGAGGCCCGGGGCAGCGCCGAGGGTGATGAGGCCGCGAGCCAGGAGAAAATCCAGAAAATTCAGCAGGAAATGCTCCTGGTCGCGACTGGCCTGGCGGAAGACTGGCCGCAGGTCAGGATGGTTGTGGTAGAGGTCAAGGAGCCGGGAGAGGAATCGGACGCGGAGCAGGTCTTGAGGGGAGAGAGTGTCGGTTTGCAGGACATCGTAGGGGGGGCAAGGATGGTAGCGCAGGCCGAGGCTGGGCGCGTCCTGGCGCAGCGGCGTGCCTGGCAGCACCTTGAGGATTTCAAGCTGGACCTCCGCTGGATTGGCGCTGATGACCCGGTAGACGTCGCTGACGATGTCGTCCCAAGACTGCCCTGGACAGCCGGCGAGCAGGTCGACATGGGTTTCGAGATTATTGCAGGTGCCGAGGAAAGCCAGGCCTGCGAGGTCGTGTTCTGGATTCTGCTGGCGGCCGATGCGGGCGCGGGAGTTGTTGTTGAGCGTCTGGATACCGGCTTCCAGGTGGAGTTGCCCTGGTCGAGCCGCCTGGAGTTCAGCACGGACGACCGGCGGCAGCAGGCAAGGATGGATTTCAAGATGGAAATGGATGTCTGGGAAATCGTCTTTGAACAAGCGCAGGAGGTCGACAGTGCGCTTGGGGTCGATGTTAAAAGTGCGGTCAAGGAGGCGGATGTCGCGGATGTCGGCAGCGTGCAGAAGCCGCAGTTCCGTAGCGACGGCGCCCAGCGGCTTGAGCCGAAGCGGGGTGTTGCCGCTGGTGCAGTAGGTGCATTGGAAGGGACAGCCGCGTGAAGTTTCTAGCTGGACAAACGGCTTGGTGGTGTCGAAAAATGGACTTTGGCAGGGCGGCGTTGCGGCCCAATTTTCGAAAAAGGCCGCGCCGCCGTTGTCGATGACCTGCGTGCCTTGTCGCCAGACTAAGCCCGGGACTGCGGCCAGCAGGTCAGCGCTGGGCTGGCCGGCGCGTTCGGCAGCGATGGCGTTCAACAGCGGCGGCAGTCCAGCTTCGGCTTCGCCGCGCTGCGCAAAGTCGATGAACGGATAGTGCGCCAGCAACAGGGTGGCTTCGTTGCCAAGGCATTCCGGGCCGCCGACAGCGATCAGGCATTCTGGGCGAGTGATTTTGAGGCGCTGCAGGATGTCCAGGCTGCGCTCCAGGGTGAACAAGTACAGCGTGGCGCAGACCAGGTCGGGGGCGCTGTCATGCAGTCGGACGGCGATTTCGGCCGGGTCTTCGCCGATGGTGGCGGCAACGACGTCCCATCCCCAGTCGGTCAGGTCTTGGCAGGCGTTGTGAGCCAGCGGCAGGGCCAGCGATGAATGTGAATACGACGCATTGAGAGAAAGCCAGGTCAGGCGCATGATGTTTTCCAGGTGGCACGGCAAAAATCAGGAGATGGTCTCAGGCAAGAGTCACACAACAATATAACATGCTTGCCGGGAACGTCGTCGGCGCGAGGGTGAAATCACTATCCGCAGTTCGCTTGTCCGCTGCTTTGAACATTCTCCGCACAAGTTATGGGACGGCAGGGATGTTTTTTGATTGCACTGGAGTATATTTCACCATGTTAATCCGAAGAACTAGGGGGCATGCGCCACATTTTGCCGTTCAGCAAAAATTAAGCAAGGAGTGAAATCATGTCACGGAGTCATCTGTTTATGGCGGCTCTGCTCGCAGGCGCCATGGTTGGGGCGGCGGCGGCAGATTTGCCGGCTGGGTATGAGATGCATACGGACGAAGAAAAGATTGTTTTCAGCGAGGATTTTTCCCAGGGCATGGGTCCTTGGGCGCCCAGGTCTGGCGGGCGGCCTATCGTCATCGCGCCGACCATGGGGACGAATGGTTCGGCGTGCGCCATGTCCGTGCGTGACGATGCGGCGGCGCACCCCAAGCTGGTGCGTGAGTTCCGTGGCGAACCCGGCAAGATTTACTATGTGTCTCTGCGTTTCCGCTCGGACAATGTGAGCTATGCGGATGACGAGCAGTATGCCAGGAGCAAGGTCTCTATTCATCCATTCTGGATTGATAATTTTGACGCGAACGGCAAGTATCTGAGCGGTTGCTATTTAACGGTTGCAATACCGGAAGGAAAGAGCAATGACTGGGAGGAAATCGGGAAAGAATTCCTGATGCCGCCGGGTTGCGTCAGGAGCGTCATCACTCTGGGGGGATATGTCCCTGGCGAGGGACGTAAGATTACCGGAACGCTGTACTGGGATGACATCAAGATTATCCGCAAGGGCGAGCAGATGGCGACGATTTATCCTCTGACCCCGAAGCAGTATAATTTAGGGGCTGACGGCAAGGTGGTCTTCCGCGTCTATGACCCTCAAGCCCGGGATGAGAAGCACCTCCTCCTGGATGTCCGCATGGGAAACCAGACCTATAGACTCCCGTTGAACAATGGGTTGGCTGAGGTCAAGTTCGGCTCATTGCCGGTCGGCAAACACGCAGTTAAATTGTTCTTGCTGGATGAGGAGACGAAGAAAATCGCTGGCAGTGCCAATTGCACATTCCGGGTGACGGCGGAAGGCGAGGGGGATTTCCCGGGCAGCACGGTCAGCGATGAGAAGGGCTTTCTCTATGTCAACGGCGAGCGGTTCCTGCCCCTGGTCATTTGCTCTGCGCCTGGCAGCGTGGATGAAACGGTCGTGAAGCGCGTCAGCGAGGCGGGCTTTACCTGCCTGATGCCGTATTCGACATTGAATCTGTCCTTGAACGCAGGAGATACGAAACCAAGAACGATTGCGCGCTTGAAACGGGGGTTGGACTACATGCATGCGCACGGGCTGAAGGTGATCGTGTCCCTCAAGGAGCAAATCCACGACGAGGTCAAGGAATTTGAGGGCGTGAAAGGACCTCTGGAAATCTGCGAATACGTGGTTGAAAACCTGAAACAGCATCCAGCCATTATCGCCTGGTACGTGGCTGACGAGAATCCCCTCGGTGAATTGCCCAGGGTCACTGAGCTGCGCCAGCGCATCAGCCTGATTGACCCGTTTCATCCGGTTTTGACCTGCACCTGTGTGCCGAAAGACCATGTCTATTTTGCAGCGACCGGTGACATCATTTGGCCGGATTGCTATCCCATTCACGGGGAAGAGTCTCGTTCCATGGCGTCAATGCGACGGCATTTTGTGAAGGCGACGGATGCGCGCCTTGGCTCATGGTTTGCCTTGCAGGCATTCAGCTGGGGCTGTCTTCAGTATCCTCCCAGCAAGTTCCGCTATCCCACCGAGGAGGAATTGCGCTCCATGGCTCTGCAATGCCTGAATAATGACGTCAAAGGCTTCTCCTTTTTCAGCTATTCCACGATATTCTTTGTGGGGGAAAAGGCGTATCCGGGTTCATCTGCTGTCTGGTGGCCGAAGGTGACGAATGTCGTTCAGATGCTTCGCGAATTGGGGCCGTTCACATGGACAGACGAGACCGCCCCAGAACTGGCCGTGGAGGCCAGCAGCGCAAATTTCGTGGAGGCGCGCGCATACAAGGCGGGAGACAAGGTCTGCGTAGTCATCACCGGAGACGGACCTGGCCCAGCCGAGGCAATCCTGAAGCTGCCACCCGGACTGGAGCTGAAGTCGCGCTATGGCAGGACTGTCCGCCTGGAGGATGGCGCCTACCGTTTTACCGGAATGGATATCTGCTCTGACCTGCTGACCAATTGGTAAGCAGCGACCTCAGGCGAGGAGCTGAATGCTGAATGCTGAATGCTGGATGCTGGATGCTGAATGCTGAATGCTGAATGCTGGATGCTGAGGCGCATTTCATAATTCATAATTCATAATTCATAATTCGCTAGGGGCGAGCTGCTGTCATGTCCACCAAGTCCACCCTGTCCACACCGTCCACAGCCGCGGGCAGCAAATATCAATCAGTGACCGATTACGCTGACAGCAAATATTTTTTTTTGAAGATCGCCTTGACAAGGCCATGCTCAAATGTTACAATATGCATGTTGCGTTATTTTTTGTCGCCTTAGATTAACGTTAATGCGCCGACTTTTAAGGAGGGTTTGCCATGAGAACGCATCTTTCCCGTCTGATGAGATTCACGTTGATTGAGCTGCTGGTGGTTATCGCCATCATCGCCATTTTGGCTTCGATGTTGTTGCCGGCTTTGAGCAAGGCGCGTGAGAAGGCTCGGTCGATCAGCTGCATCAACAATTTGAAGCAGTGTTCGCTGGCGTTCATGCTGTACACGAACGACTACGACGGCGACTTGATCGTGAATTACAATTATTCCACGCATTGGATGTTTGCGATCCAGGGTGCCTACGGCAACACCGGGTATCTATCGAGTTCGAAGCCTGACGAGGCGCTCTGTCCAGGCCGTCCGCCGTTCAAGTACACCGGCGCCTGGAATCTGTATGGCCACCGTCAGGACGTTCTGCCGACGCGCCTATACAGTCGGCCTCTGTCGACGGGTTCGTATAACCCGAACTATAGGGACAATTTCTATCACGTCAAGATTTTCAAGCATCCATCGGATTTCTTCGTTATTGGCGACAGTTTCTGCATGAACTATTTCACGGCGAATGAGGCGTCGTATCAGTATGCGATTGTAATGCCGAATCGGACGTCGCCGGGCACAGCGTCGAAGGAGTGCACAACGATTTACCTGGGTGCGCACGGCGGCAATGCGAACCTGGCCTATCTTGACGGCCATGCCAGCTCAGTGAAGAGCGTTGGAGAGTTCGCGGCGCAGGTCAAGAAGGAATATGAGGCTTGGGGCGTGACGCCGCCGACTGCGGCGGTCTACACTACAAACTTGCAGTGGCAGTACCAGTGAAAGCACACTGCCGTCCGCTTGATAGGCGAGGAAGCGTGAGGTGAGGCAAGGCGCTGGCGGTCTTTCCTTTTTCTCGTAAAATCCAGCTGTTTTTTTGGATTGGTTCTGACTTAGAAAGGATTCCGTCATGGCTCGATTTTTCTGGATTGGCACGCTGGCGCTTTTTTCCGGGTGCGCTCGTTTCGCCACTGAACTGCCGGATTTGACTCAGTTCGCCAGCCCTCAAAAACTTGTTTTCAGTGAGGACTTCAACGCTGGCGCTGACCGTTGGCAGCTTGGATCAAACTGCCGTGTCGTTCCAGAAGGGCGCGACGGCACCCCCGCCCTGTTCATGGAACGCACTGAACCGGACGATTACCAGTCGGCGCTGGCCACCCTGCCGCTCCAATTGACTCCCGGCCGCAGTTACTGCTGCACCGTCTGGTACAGAACCGAAGGCGTGCCCGACAGGGTCAATATCCTTGCGCCCTGCGTCGAATACCGCGAAAACAACGTCTACAAGCGAATGAAGAATAGCAATGCTGGGACTCTCGCCTCCCTGAAATGGAAGCAGGCCAGGCTTTATTTTGAAGCCACCGCCGAATGCAACCTGCTCCTACGCCTGTACTACAACCTGACCGGCAAAGTCTGGTTTGACGACCTGGAGATCATCGCCGTCGAACAAGCCGCCATCTACACGGTCAAGCCCATGCTGCAGCACCTTGGCCCGGAGGGCGACGTTCTGCTCCAATGCGCTGACAACGTGCAGCTGCGACAGCGCCCCGGCGATTTTCAACTGCTTTTCGAATGCCCTGAACTTGGCCTGCGAACCGCCAGCCCGTTGGACGACCGCGGCCAGGTCGCCATCCGCCTCGGCCCCCTGGCTGACGGCGAATACACTTGCCATGCCTATCTGCTGGATAAGCGTGACAAAGCCATCCTGACCCAGGACACCTTCACCTGGTTCCGCCGCGCCGATCTTAAGCCTTCCCCAGGCCAGGTGACGCTGGACGAACACGGCCGCTTTCAGGTTGACGGCAAGCCCTTTCTGCCTGTGGGCATCTATGTGACCTGGATACGCACGCTCACCGACGTGAAGCGCGTGGCTGAAGGCGGCTTCAACTTCATCCATTCCTATACCTCCGCCAATCTGAACATCAAGAAGGAAAATGAATTTAACGGCCTGCCGGCACAGGGAATGCAAGGCGGCGCAAAAATGGGCACACCGGAATGGGCGGAGAATATTCGCCGTTCGCTGGACCTTTTGCAGCAGCACGGCTTGAGGCTGATGTCATTTCCGTGCCGCGAGGAATTTCGACATCCGGCCATCCTGGCCGCCTACACTGCCGACGAATTGCCGGTCACCGAAATTCCGCGTCTGCAAAAGCTCCGCAGCGACTATGGCCGCGCTTTCCCGCTCTGTCCGGTCGTGCCCCTGACCGACCGTGTTGACGATGTCGCCCAATACGCCCGAGCCGCAGACCTGGTCGGCGTCGACCCTTACCCAATAAAGACGGAAAAGTCGCGCGACATGGCTCGCGTCCAGGAGTTCATGGATCGGCTGACGCAGGATAATATTCCCTTCATGTTCGTGCCCCAGGCCTTCAACTGGGGCGGGCACAGAACCGACGATTTTAGCAAATACGTCTATCCTTCCGAGGAGCAGATTCGCTCCATGCCCCTGCTGGCCGCCATCCACGGCTGCCGATGCTTTTGCTTCTTCAGTTATACGTCCATCTTCGAGCGCACGGAACTCAAGGATCCTGGTTCCGCTGTCAAGTTCTGGCCGCGAGTGACCGCCGCAGCGCAGCTGCTGCGCGAATTGGAGCCGTGGCTGCTGAGCTTGGAGCCGGCGCCGGAAGTGACTTGTGTCCTCCAGAAAGATTCGATTGTCAAGGCCAGGGCCTTTGTCGCTGACAACGAAGTCCGTGTGCTGATCACTGCCCAGGGGCCCGGAGAGGCCCAGGCGGAATTGACCATACCAGGCTGTCCAGACCTGAAATCAAAATACGGCCATACCACCAACCTGGGAAATGGCCGTTACCTCTTCACTGGCAACGACATCGCCTCAGATGTGCTGACCAAGGCAGACCCATGAACAGCGCCAAATAAACGCAGAGCGCCTCAAAAGGCACCCGGGAATGGCTCGCCCCCTTAGCGTTCAACATTATATTGTGCATATTGTCGTTTCATCTTTTTGGGTCTTAGGACACACTGAACCACCAAAGGAGTGAAACCATGAATGCTACTAAGAACCTTCTTCCTATTGGCCTATTGTCTCTGCTGACGCTTACTGCTTGCCGAAGCCTTCCCCAGAAGAGGGCGGAAATGTCATCACTGGTGAATGACGGCGAAAATGTCAGAGTAAGCAAGGGGAAAGTGACCGTCGCCCAAGCTGTTGGCGCCCCGCTTTTGGCGGATGATTTCGCCAAGCCCTCAGAATCATGGGTATTGCCGCATCGCATTTTCGAAGATTTCACTTGGATACACCACGCTCCGACGCATGGCATCCCCAGCTTGCGCATTGAGCGGAATCCACAGCGCGTCCCTCCGAAAGACCGCCTGTTTGACACAGCCTGGGAACTCATGAGCAAGCCGCTCGAATTGCCTCCGAATGCGGATAGGATGATTTTAGAACTACACGTGCTCAGCAATAATCCGAAAATGGCGAGTGCCGCCGGACATGGCAACTCATACAAGAACGCCCTTATCTGGTACGACGCGAAAGGAGATAAACTGCCGGAAGAATCATTTTTCTCATTTAATGCGGCAGAGCCAGTCCCGGCGGTGACTATGCTTGAAATTGATGTTCCCCGGGAGGCGAAGTCGGTGGTCTTGAGCCTGGGAGCAGATACTCCTGATCTTAAGCCAGGGGAGGTGGTCGCATTTACCAAGGCCAAATTGTCCGTGATTCGGCAGAATAGCCCATACAGCTCGTCGGCGTCATTTGTCACCAGACCGTGTCGAATTGGCGGAGCGGTTTCCTGGGAGGCGGACATTCCGGCGGGCACGTCAGTCCAAGTGCAGGCGTCCGTAGCGCCGGAGGTCGACGGCTTGCCTGGCGCATGGTCGGACTTCACGGCTTTGGGAGCTTCACGCAATCCTGCGGACTTGGCGCCGGACGCCAAGTGGATGAGGCTGAAGGTGTTGATGACCGCAACCGAGCAGGCGGCGCCGACGCTTCATTCCATTGACACCGGAACCGTAATTTTGAACCATTGGCACATGGGCTCTGACAACACGCCTCCTCATGCTACGCGCCTGAGCGCTTCCCCCACGGAAAACAAGATGACGCCGTTTGTGTTTTCCGTCGCCGATGAAAATCCGATTTGCTGGAACAAATTATCTATCTCTGTAAATGGCGTTGATGTCCTGGCGAAGATTTCGCGCACTGGGGACACGGTCACTATTCCGCCTCCGAAAGGCGGCTGGAGTGCTGGAGTCAATATCGTCTCCATCACCTTGAGCGACATTCTCGGCAACGAGATGTCGGAAAAGCAGGTGTTCTACATCGGCAAATCCCGAACGACGAACCTGGTCACTATGCGGGATGACGGCATGACTCTGGTGGACGGCAAGCCATTCTTCCCGATTGGCATGGCGTGCGCCGTGAAATGCGAGCATAACGACAACAACTATGACAAGCTTTTCCAGATGTTTGCAGACGCAGGAATGAATTTCGCCCGTCATTTCAGTGGCTTCACCCTCCGCCAGAAAGACGCCGTCGAGTACATCACCGCCGCTGAAAAGCACGGCATCAAGCTTTACATCGCAGCTGGTCGCGGCGCCAATGACTGCGATATCCAGAGATTGGCGGAGAACGTCGTTTACCAGATGCATTTGCCGAACCTGGCCTGGGACACCGGCGATGACACGGCCAATCACATCACGCCAGAGCAGATGCGCCAACGCTATAATGCCATCAAGGCCATTGACCCGCATCGCATTACAACGCAGGCAGATCCGCTCGGGCCATACGCCAAAACCCGCTATCGGCCCTACGCCTTGTACAGCGACAACTTCTCACCGGAAATCTACCCAGTCCACAATGACTCCAAGGAAGACATGGACCGGGTTGTCCCCACGGTCATTTCCACTATGAAAGCCATTCGCCGGGACGTCGAGGCCGTCAAGGCGCCGACGCGCAGTTGCTGGCCCCTTATCCAGTACTTTTACAACTGCGGCCGTTGGCGTCGTCTGCAAACCAAGGAGGAATTGCGCTGCATGGGCTATCAGGCGATCATTCATGGTGCGCAGGGAGTGATTTGGTACCGCTATGCCGGCTACGGGGAAAACCTCAAGACCGGCTTTACGGCGGAGCAATGGCAGGTGGTAGTGGAGGTGTCCAGGGAATTGCGCAGCCTTTATGATGTGTTGTGCCAGCGCGCCGCAACCGTGCAGCCTCACCAGCCCGAAGTACTCTCCGGGGCGGCCTTCGATTGCCTGGACAATCCTTCCGTCAGCCTCCTGCTGAAAGAGGGGGACGGGAAATCACGAGTCCTCTTTGCAGCGTCTTCAGTTCGTGAGCCAGTCACGGCGCGGATCACTGTTCCTGGCGCGAAGTCAATCGTCGATTTCTTTGATGGCCATGTTTGTCAGCCCAATGCGGACGGCGTTTTCGAGGACGCTTTTAAGCCCCTGGGGGTGCATGTTTACATTGTAAAGTGATTTTCAGCCTGCTGTACGGCGTCCGGCCTTCAGAATGCCGTATATGGCCAGAAGCCGAAAAGCGATACGACCACAATTCACCACACAGGAGCTTTGCCATGAAATCTTTTTGGGGCTGTCTTTTTATCGGTGTCAGCTTGTCTGCATTTGCGCAACCCAGCTTGTATCTGCCCGGCGCTATTTCTGACCCCATGCAAATTGACGGTTTTTCGGATGAGCCGGCCTGGGCGAAAGCAGCGATTGGCGGCGGTTTTACCAGCATTCGCGGTTCCTGGCCATCGGAGTGGACGACTGTGCGCGCCGCCTATGATGATGAAGCACTATATCTGCTGGCGCAGGGCGCACTCCATCCGGGCACCACGGTCAAAACCCAGTGCCAGCGCCATGATGACATGGCTGTATTCCGGGATGATTCTTTCGAAATTTTCCTGGCGCCGGATCAGGTCATCAAGGATGGGCGCATGCAAGACAATACAGACACGTATTTTCATTTATGCTTCAACCTTGATGGATTCTTTTATTCTGCACGCAAGAAAGACCTTTCCTGGCAACCACAGGGCATCACACAGAAAAGCTCAATTCATGACCGCTACTGGCTGATGGAGCTGCGCATTCCATACGCTGCGCTTGAAACTGGCAAGCCGCTGCCTAACGCCTGCTGGCTGGTTAATTTTGCCCGCAACCGCCAGGGAAGCACGGCGGACGTCTCCAGTTGGAGTGGAAGCCGCAATTTCCATGACCCTACCACGTATGGGAAATTGTATTTCGGCGTCACGCCGACTTGGAGGCCTGCTGTCATCACAGAACTCGACGTCACGGGCAGCCACATTCGCAGCACGATACAACTGCCCTCCAATTCACCCGCTGATTTGCAGGCACAGATTCTGCTTGACCAGGCCACTGTTCTGAGCAGCAAGAAAATCGATCCGCTGACACCGGGCTTCATCAATTTTGATGAAAACATCCAAAGTACTTTCGTGCCCTTGAAAGGAAGCTCACAAGTCACTTTCAAAGTTTTTTCCGAAAGCGCACAACATGTTTTTCTTAACCTAGGAGCTTCGCTCACATGGCAATTCCATCATCTTCTCTCTCTTGATAAATACTATTATACGCCTGAAGACGGCAAGCTGGAATTTAACTTGAATCCCCAATTTTCTCCTGGCTCTGGCCCGATAGAGAAACTGCATCTCAGTCTGTTGCAGGAATGTCATTTGAACAGCCCCTGCCTACTCTCGCAGAACCAGGAGGCGCTCTCTGGAAGTCTGCCGTTGGGCGGCCTTCCCTTTGGCACGTTGTACTTACGGGCCAGTTGGGAACAGGGTGGAACCCATTTCCAAACCTTGAAAGCATTTCAATATATCCCGCACCTTCGGAAACCAGCGCCATTGCCCACGGATGCCAAACTGAGTTGCCGGGGAACACAACTCCTGCTCAATGATAAGCCGATTTTCCTGGTTGGCGCCTGTTCGACTGAAAAGCATTTCCTGCACAATCAGGATTGCTTCAACTTGTCATACGGGAAATACGGCTTGCAGCAAAATGCTGTATGTCTAAATACTGTTCAAGGTGCGACCCTCCTGCGAAAGGATGGCTGGGTTGGTTATACCTTTCCGCCTTGGGAACAATACCAGGAACTATTGCATAAACAATTCCAAGAGCCTCCAGCGGCCCAAAACTGCTTCTGGCGCATCGCCTATGAAGCGCAACTTGGGGCGGCCTGCAAAAACGCTGATGGCACTTTGACGTATATGGATTCCGCGCAATGGTATCAGAAAATCTATCGGAAACTCAAGCAGCTCAGCCCGGACAGCCTGTTTTCCATCCAAGTTGACCAATTGTCCGTCGCCGCTCAATTCACCCCGCACTGTGATATTTACGAGGCGGCCACCTGGAGCGCCAGCTATGCAAAAGAGATGGTGCCCAATCTGCAAAGCGATATTTTGGCAATCCGCGAGGCCTGTCCTGACAAACCTATATTGCTTTGGCTTGGCGGAACCATTCCCGATAAGCAATCTCGCATCGCCGAAGAGCTGCGCGCCGCCGCTTTTCAGGCCATTGCCAATGGCATGGCAGGCATCATCATCCACATGGGACACGGGTTTCTCCCGCGCGAGCGAAGCCGTCTCTGGTCTTTGATTTCCAACCTCAATGCTGAAATCCAACCTGTCTTCCAAGCCTTTCAGCAGGCTGGGCAGCCAGTGCAGTATCCCTGCAAAAACGCCCCGGGATTCCTGTTGGCTGCACGACAAAATGGAGCGCTGCTGACGGTCATCGCCATCAACCAAAACGGCAGCATCAATACTCTCCCATTGCCGGAACAGGCAAGCATAATCCTGCCATTTGATAACAACCGCACCCTCAATCGCACGGAAGATGCCTTCAGCCCATACGAAGCCAAAGTCTACCAAATGCAGCTGAAACCGTGATGAAATAAGGGCAGGGTGGCCATCTTCTCGACAAAATAGGCAATGGGCAACATCTTGTGATGCCAAGGTAGACTTGGCACAGTGGTTGCGTTGGTAGGCGACCGGTAGTGCCCTTGCGAGGCATCACGTCGAGGGTATGCCTATTCCAAGGCGAAGCTCGGGGCAGGATGACTCCAAAACCCAGGGTGCCTCTCCAATGCCCTGCGGAAGACCGCCCCATTACCGCTCCCCCCCCAGCTTGCAAAAAAATATTTCTCCACCCCGCTTGCAAAGTAAACAAACACCGTTACAGTAAAATTACACAAACGTTTGTGAAGGAGTTAAGATCATGTCTGTAACTTTGAAGGACTTGGCCAAGAAGCTTGGCATGGCTCCCTCCACGATATCCCGGATTTTGCGGAATGACCCTCGCGCTTCGGAGTTTCGCGAGGAGACTCGTGAGCGAGTTATGCTTGTAGCCCAGGAGATGGGGTACAAGCGCAATGTATCTGCGGCCACTATCCGCAGCGGTTTTAATTCTTCGACGATCGGGATATTGCTTTGTGAGCAGGAAGAGCCTATTTATCCGACTGTTTTGCGATTAATCAAGAATTTGAACCAGTTAGGTTTTGGGGCACGGGTTTACTGTTCGGATGACATTCATGCTATTTTCCAGGAAATTGCGAGCAATCAGATTCGATATATCATCAACTACAAGCGTTTGAGAGCTGATTTGGACATTTCTGTTGATTACTGCCGCAAAAGGCAATTAAAGATGGTTATTGCCCGCAATGCGATGCTTTATCCGGACTACCCTGTTTTTGGGAGCGATGACCAGCGTATCATGCGCGATATGGTTGCCTATCTATACCATCTGGGGCATCGGAAAATTGCTTTGCATTGCGGTTCACATGAAGAACGGACTTTTGCCAACGCGCTTCGCCACGCCGGTTTTTTGGACGGTGTAAAAGCTTTCGGTATTGAGGAATGTTCTGCCATGGCTGTGTGTCCGTCGAATTTTTCCGAGGAAATCCTTCTTGAGTTATTGCAGAAGCACACCCCGACTGCAATATGTTGCTCCGGCACATCCCTTGCCTTGCAAATTGAACTGTCGTTGCGTGATATTGGCATTCGTGTTCCAGATGATATTTCTCTGATCGCATTTGGTGACATGCCGCGGCTGCAGCGATATTCACGCCCGCAAATTACTTCGATGAAAGAAACTGAACAAGGCGAAATGCTGGAGCAAATTCTTGCGTACTTTCGCTCCGGCGCTCCCCGAAAAAATGACGGGGCGGAGTTTTCGCAACTTTGTGATGCCAAGTTGATCGTGAGGGGGTCAACCGCAGCGCCAAATCCCCAGCCGCAATCTCTGTTGAAAAGATTTTCCCACCATCATATCAAAAAGGGGATGCGCTAAGCTTTTTAATCATTCTTTTCCATCGCCATGTTTCGTCTGCCTGAGCATAAGATTGATGGAATATTCTGGCAGTAGTGTAAAAAGGAACTTTTTATGTCGTTCAAATTGTTTTTGAGCATTGCATATTTCTGTTCAACACTCCTGCTTTTCGCGGAATTGGCTGTTGTAACCATTCGTTTCGCAGAGGAAGCACCGTTTCCCGAACCGAAAAAATTTTCTCCAGAATGGCAGAAAGCTGATGTCGCATCGGGCTTTGTGATTCCTGAAAAGTACAGGGTCGAAACTTTTCCGAGTGAAGGCGCGATGTTGTTTGACGATACGAATTTATACATCCTTCTTACAGCGAATATGCGGAAGCATTTCAGAGCGGCTACTATGGAACGCGATCTTGCTTCCGACAACAATTTTGAGGTCTTTCTTTTCCCGAACGTTTCAGAAGGCACATATTACCAGATTCGCGTCTCTCAGGGCGGCGAGTTTTACATGGGTAAATCGGAAGGCAACGTGGACGGCGCTGCGGGCAAGCGCATGAAATGCGAACTCCCTGGCATCCAGTATTCCATAAAGAGCGACTCCTACTACTGGCGTGCCATGATCACTGTACCGCTCGCCTCGCTCTCACTGAAAGCGCCGGAGGAAGGGAAAAAGGAGGAAATCCTTTTCAATATCTGCCGTCAGAATATCGATATCCCCACGAAAGAGCCGGAAGCCAGTTCCTTTGCGGTGCTTGACCGATTGAACTATCATCAGCCCTCGACATGGCGCAAGGCGGTTCTTGACCGCACGCCCGTTGAAAAAGGCACCACTCATTATTCACAATCGGAGACCGCACGGGTCAATCTGATTCCCAACAGCGGATTCGATCTTGCCAAAAACGGGCGACTTGCAGGCTGGTATTACATCAATCCACGAGATGTGGAGCGGCGGGAGACTTCCGAATTTTCGGGCCAGTGGGTCATGTATGGTTTTAACAATGCCTACCAGCTTTTTACGGCAGAAACGCCGTCTCTCCGCGAAGGACAAATTTATACGTTGAGAATCCGTGCACGGCAGCGTGGCGGCGACAATGCCATCGGCGTTCTCCCGATGCTGCGCACGCCTGAAGGAAAGGCCGTGCAAGGCAAACGGAGCATTGCCTGGAAACTTCCATTAACGGATGAGTTCCGAGAATATACTTTCCATTTTACGGCGGAAAAAGACCAACGCTATCTTTCGTTCTACCGTTTCGGTGAGAAAGTCCCGGCATCCGGGGCTGAATATGACAGTGTGGAACTGTATGAAGGGAAACTTTCCACTTTTGAGATTCGCAAGATTGGCCGTATTGGCAACAAGAGCGTTATCCCCGGGAGTGCCGTAAAGGCCGTGCCTAATCCTTTTGGAAAGACGCGGACGGGCATGAAAGTCCTTGCGGTCTGCGAAGACCAGGTGGCGCTTCAGGTTCCCTACGAGGTTTTTGCCGGAGTGAACGCAGAGGTCGATACTCTCACCACAACCAATAAGGGCGCGGACCTCTACTACACCGACAGCACCCCCGACGCCATCCAGAAGCGGCTGGAGAGTGGCGAGTACGACCTCTATGTCACCGGTCGCAACATTTTTTGCATGGGAAAAGGCCTTGCCGGACTTATTGCGGAAAATGTTCAGAACGGGGCTGGTCTGATCGCCGTAAACGCTACAGACTTCGGTGAACTTTCAGCTCTTGTCGCCGAAGGGGTTCTGGCGAAGAATCTGAAGGGGACATTTGCCGGAGAAGGCGGAATCTTCCGCTTTTTCCGTCCGAGAAAACTTTCTGCGGTCACGGTGGAAGAGAAAAGCATCGGAAAAGGCCGGATCATCCTTTATCCCACCGGAACTTCCGGGTGGTCGTCGCTCGATTTCATCGAGGCCTATGATCAGGACAATATGTTCCCTTATGAGAATTTTGTACATGCGTGGATAATGCGCATGTGCTACTATGCCGCCGGAAAACTGCAGGAGCGGTTTGATTCGTTCATAATTTCCGGTACCAGGGTTGACGTCACAACACTCAATGTTCCCGATGGAACACGCCTGAGTTATACGCTCTATGCCAAAGATGGTTCCGAAGCGGGGGCAGGAGAGACAACTATCTTTGCCAATACGGCGACGGTTGCGCCGGAACTGGTCATGAACGGAGAGCATTTGCTTGTTCTAAAACTGCTTGGCCACGATGGCCTTACCATGGATTATGGCATGGTGGCGGTTACTCATGAAACTCCGGGGATAACGCATCTGGAAGATGTGAAAAAATATAACACGGGCGATGTGCCTGCCGAGATTCGCTTTCGGTGTTCGGAAGTCAAGACCTCCATGAAACTCTCCTGGACTCTCCGGGATTTTTCTGGGCGCATCCTTGAAAAGGGCGAGCTTGACGCTGTGAATGAAGCGACAATCAAGGTGCCACTTTCCGCATTGTTTACGAACTATTCCAAATTTACGCTTGATGTCATGGAGAACGGGGAAAAAATTGATACCGCATCAATTCCTGTCTATGTCCAGGATCGCGACCGTAAGCGGTTTCTTTCCGATTTCACCCCGTGTGTTTGGCCTCCCAATCCGTCTATCAGCAAGGCTGCCACCCGCGCACTGATCCGCCAGCTTGAAAACATCGGCATCCTCAGTCTCGGTTTTCTGTACGGAGACGGCACGCTGATGCTTTCCGAGGGGGTCGGCTTTGCGTCCGGAGCATCCGTAGGCGGCGGCAATACACGTTTCTATATCCGTAAGCAGGAAAGCAAGATCCGAAAGCCGGAAATCAACTCTGTTAAGGCTCGGGAAGAAATCGTGGAGCAGACGGAGCGAGCCATCAGAGAGGGACGTTTTGTGGGTGCAATCTCCTGCAATCTCTGTGACGAACCGGCGTTTTCCCCCAAGAATGAGAGTGATGAACTCGACTCCCATCCGGACAATATTGCCGAATACCGCAAACGCATGAAAGAGCAGTTCGATACCATCGAAAAATTCAACGAAATCTGCAAAAGTTCCTATAAGAGCTTTGATGAGATTGCGCCCGCATTTATTGCCGATGCGCGAAAGAGCAGAAATTTCACCGAGTTCATCCTCTGGCGTAATTACAACACTGATCGCTGGTGCGAAGTACTCAAACTCATGTCCGATATCGCAAAGAAATTCGATCCCGGAATCCGTCTGTCTATTCCGAACACATTTGGGCAAGGCGCTCTGGGCGCTAACGACTACTGGCGGCTTCTGACGAAGAGCGGCCTGGGCTTCTCACAGGAATACACCTCTATGGTCTACATGGGCGGCATGGAAAACCCCAGCCCCATCTACGACTTTGACGAATTTTACCGTTCTTTTGCGCCGGATATGCGCGTCTGGGGGTATATCGGCTACATCAATTCCGAAGCGCGCCTGCTCTTCCAGCCGTGGTGGTTTGCGGCGCATCAGTACGGCGGATTCACGTGGTATTCGTCGTATGCGCCGCTGATCCGCCATTACGGACTCGGCACGTCCTGGAGCCTGGTGGATGTCCCCGGAAACGGTCTGACGGTCGATGCGGTGAACCTCAAAAAGAGTCTGGAGTCCTCGAAACTTCTGAAAGGTACGGGAAAGCTCCTGCTCGAGTATCCGTGGGCGAAGCGTGATATAGCCGTCTACTATTCGCATGACAGCATGCTGTTGAGCTTCTGCCTCGGGCAAGAGACCAAGGAAGGCGAGATCGACCGAGAGTCCGGGCCGCTGCACGACTATTTCTACAGCCGGCATCGTCTCCGCTATCTGCTGGAAGGCATGCTCCATCAGTATGATTTTGTGGCGCCAGAGCAGATTACGGACGGCATCCTGGCTGGGTTCAAGATTCTTTTTATGCCTGGGATTAAGGTGCTTAGCGACGAAGAAGTCGCTTCCCTGAAAGCATTTATGAAAAGAGGCGGCATAATCGTTGCCGACTTCATGCCGGGTGAATATGACCAGTTCGGGCGCAAACGTGCGGCAACGCTCTTTGCTGGGGAGGACAATCTGAAAGTACTTGGAAAATGTTTTGATGATACCGACATGGAATCGGCAGAGAAAATTAAAGAGCTTCTCGCTTCCGCCAAAGCCGCACCGGTCATGGAGTCGGACAACAGTGCACTCTGTGCCGGTCGCGAGGGAATCCGCTTTATGGAAGGAACGAACAACCTCTTTATGATTTTACGCAACCCCGTCCGTGCCAAAACATCCGGTCTCCAGACACTAGCGTTTCCCGTTTTCGGGCATGTTTACGACATTCAGCGCGGAAAATATCTCGGCACAAACAGCAAAGTGCAGGTTTCTTTAAACGACAAAGAACCGGTCGCTTTCTTCGGTATCTATCCCTACAGCGTGAAAGCACTTGAGGTCTCCATGCCAGAAAAAGTAAAAGCGGGCAGTGATCTTGAGGCAGCTCTTGCGGTTGTTCCCTCTGAGGGCAAGGCCGGGAAACATGTGTTCCATATTGAGGTTATTCCTCCCGGCAAAGGAGTGCTCCGTCATCACATGATGCGCAATATCAATGCAGAAAATGGCAAGGCGTCCTTTCGTTTCCGCATGGGATTCAATGATCCTAGAGGCGAGTGGATACTCCTTGTCAATGATATCCTCAGCGGGATTGCCGTTGAGAAAAAATTTATTTTGGAGTGAAAAATGAGCCTTTACGAAGCACGCTTTGCATTTTTCGGTAATATGCGAAATCTTGTGATGAGTATTGGTATGCCTTTTATAATCTGCCTCACCCGAGGCGGCGCGGCTCTGTCGAGCCGCTTGCCGTGGGGTGCTATGTCACGTCCCATTGGGGCTTTTTACCGCTCCGCAGCCTACGTCAAATCTCATTTTCTATCATAAAGCTTCGCACATTAACCAAAATCAAGATTCACGTGTAACCAGCACAAATGGAGGAAACATATGCGAAACCGTAGTTTTACTTTGATTGAACTTCTCGTCGTCATCGCCATCATTGCGATTCTGGCAGCGATGTTGCTTCCGGCGTTGAGCAAAGCACGCGGGAAAGCGAGAGCGATTTCCTGCATCAATTCCCAACGGCAGATTGGGATAGCGTTCTCCCTGTATGTCGATGATTATGATGATTACTATCCGGCACATGTAAGCGGAACCACCAGCAAAGGCGAAGCCCATATTGCCGGAGACTATTGGCACCACGGTTTGATTGTCCTTGAATATACTGTATGCGAAAGTTTCAGTTGCTACCCGAGTACTCAGAAATCGTATGTTGGGACAAAGACTTATGAGGGGAAAAAATATCAGGTTCCTCCCACATCCTATCCCGGGTACGGATACAACCGCGGCGGTATCGGGAGCCGCGCCCTTGCTGTCGGCAACGGTGTCAATGCCTATTTCGGTAATATGAAACTTTCTCAGTTAAAAAAGATCAGCAAAGTCTATATAATGATGGATTCCATTACGCATTCCGGTGGAGTACCGACTATCATTGCCGGGAGCGGTTGGTTCAGTGGTGGGAATGTCGGAGCAACCTCCGTATTCTGGGGGGGACTTTCTTCGGATACCGTGATGCCGGATGGTTACAGGCATCAGAATCAGGTAAATATTCTTTTCGGAGACGGCAGCTGCCGCGGGATCAAGATATCCAATCCGGCAAATCCATATGAGACCCTCAAAGCTTGGAATAATTCCGATGGAAAACGCTACAGCTGCTGGTCAGGCGGTGCCGTCAGCGGCGAAACGGATTGACCAGATTGTATGGGCGGTCAGCGGCAGAGAGTGAATTTTAGTTTTTTCGCAAGCCCCGGAAGAACCCAAAATACAGCGATGAGCGCTTGCAGTCCGGCTTTCAGGCTGCCACAAGCGTGATGACACGTGCAGGATGGCCAATAGGACCGAGGGGACAAGGCTGGCTCCGAATATTTTTTTGATGTTCGCCTTGAAAAAAGCCCAGCCTGATGTTACAATGTGTATGTCGTTTTTGGATGCATCGCTTAGATTAACGTTAACGAGCCAGGTTCAAGGAGGGTTTGCCATGAGAAAGCGTCTTTCCCGTCTGATGAGGTTTACGTTGATTGAGCTGTTGGTTGTGATTGCGATCATCGCGATTCTGGCTTCGATGTTGTTGCCAGCCCTGAGCAAGGCGCGGGAGAAGGCGCGCGGGATCAGCTGCATCAACAATTTGAAGCAATGTTCGCTGGCGTTCATGCTGTACACGAATGACTACGACGGGGATTTGATCGCGAATTACAATTATTCCTCGCATTGGATGTATGCGATTCAGGGCGCATACGGCAATACCGGGTATCTATCGGGTTCGAAGCCTGACGAAGCGCTCTGCCCGGGGCGTCCGCCGTTCAAGTATACTGGGCAATGGAATCTGTATGGCCATCGGCAGAGCGCCCTGCCGACGTCTCTGTACAGCCGGCCTTGGTCGACGGGGCAGTATAACCCGAACTACAAGGACACCTACTATCACGTCAAGAAGTTCAAGCATCCGTCTGATTTCTTCGTCATCGGCGACAGTTTCTGCATGAGCTATTTCACGGCGAACGCCGCTTCGTACCAGTATGCGATTGTGAAGCCGTATCGGACGTCGCCGAGCATGACGGCGGCGGAGGACTGCACAGCGATTTACCTGGGCGCTCATGGCGGCAATGCGAACCTGGCTTATCTTGACGGCCATGCCGGCGCGGTGAAGAGCGTTGGGGAGTTCGCAGCGCAGTACAAGAAAGAATATGAGGCCTGGGGCCTCACACTGCCGACTGCGGCGGTCTACACTGTAAGCATGCAGTGGCAGTACCAGTGAAAGCCCGCCTGCCGTCTGCCTGGATTGAGGCCGGCCCGGCCCGGCTCGTCGCCTCAAGCATGCAAAAGGCATCCGAAAAGCCGCAGCCAGTATGTTTCTGCAACAACTGACTGCGCCAGGCCTCTGCCCAATATCATATTTTGCGCTATTACGCCGACGACAGCCCCGTGTCGCCGGCGTATGTGTTATATTACCATAAACAAGAGCGCCGACGCAATCAGCCCGGCCGGTTCAAAAGGAGCCTCGGCGGGTGGCAGGACAAGCTGTCTGGCGACGACATATAAGGAGAGTTATGGCAACGAATCGTTATCAATCCCTGACGGGTCTCTACGAGGACTGGTCTCAGGTCATTATCACGGCGCACCGCGGCGCCAGCATTTGTTATCCGGAAAATTGTGCGCTGGCTATGCGCAAGGCAGTGGCATGCGGCAGCGACATGATAGAGTTCGATCTTCGCTTGACCAAGGATGGCGTACCCGTCCTGCTGCATGACGCCACGCTTGACCGCACCTCCAATTTGCAGGGGCCGCCTGCAAACTACAGCCTTGCTGAGCTCAAGCAAGCAAACTTCTCCTATCGGAACGTCCCGGAGCAGCCGCTGAGCGAGCCCACCTACGCGGAGATGCCTATCGCCAGCTTTGAGGACATTTTGCAGGAATTCCGCGGCCGCGTAGGCATGAACATCCAGGTTTATACCGGCGCGGCTGGCATCGCCGAGGTCTGCCGGCTATACTTGAAGTACGACATGGTCGATCATGGCTATCTTACCCTGGCCTCACTGGATGAGATCAAAACCGTCCGCGAGATCAACCCAGCCATTGAAATCTGCTACACGCCGCCGTGGAAGGAACGCGGCACTCCTGAGCAACTGCGTTTTTGCAAAGAACTCGGCTGCCGTTTTGTGCAACCGGTCGCTGCGCACAGCGGCCCGGAATGCTACGCGTTCTGCAAGGAACTCGGCTTGCGCGCCAATGCGTTCTATTCCGACACCGACGTCGGCAATCGCCGTCTCCTCGCCCAAGGCGCTCCGGGCTGGCTCACCAATCGCCCTGATATCGCCTTGTACACCGTTGGACGCGATTGATGAAATCTTGACAGCCGTAACGAAAGGGAATGAGGAAAAATTCAACTCGGGGCAATTGTCTCAGCCAGGCTCTGGCTCATGCCAATTCAGGCAAGAATCCTGGCGGATTGCGTCTTTTGCATGAGCGGGTGTGCGGGAATGTCCATTAAGACAGAAAAGAAAGCATCTGAACAAACGCAGGCGATTTTGTGGCTGGAATCATTGCCTCGCAAGCTTCAGATGATTCCACATCTTCGCACACTGGCATATCACCCTGATTTCCGGCTGATCAACGAAAGCAAAAGCAGTTCTTTTCAATTTTGTTTTCGGCGTTCCGCCAACTGCGACAGTCGCCTGGCAATCCGCATCAACGGTGTACTGCACTGGGTGGATTTCCCACATATAATGATCAAAAAACCTGGGCAAAGCATTGAATTTCTCAATGCTGATAGAGCCGATGCGCTGTATTTTTCTTATCCGCCGGAAGCAGCAACGTTCTTTCTGATGAATGCCATGCCGCAAGTTTTCAGTCTGGCGGAATTTCCGTTGTCTGAACGTGTTGATGCTCTTATACAGTTGGTGGCTGAATCAAGCAGCCGGCTCGGAGAGCTTGGTGTAGCCGACCGTCTTGACCTGGATTGTTACATCTTGGTTCACGAAAGTTTCTTGCAGACTGTCGAATACAATATCCCGCAAAGCGATTATGAAAAGAAAATCCGGAAAATCGCCTCGTATCTGCAAACCCACTTTACTGAAAAAATCGATTTTTCTCAGCTGGCAAAAAAACATGGTTTCAGTTATCGGAGTATGCTCAGGCACTGGGCGCTTGTATTTGATCAGACGCCGGCCGCCTACCTTGCAAATCTGAAAATATTTGAAGCCAAACGACTGCTCAAGGAAACCAAACTGAGCATTGCTGAAATCGCTTTTCGCGTGGGTTGTTGTGATGATGGCTATTTCTGCCGATTATTCCGTCGTCATACAGGCATGAGTCCCCGGAAGTTCAGGCTCCAGTAGGAGACCATCCGAAAAGTATAGTTGTACTGCTATCAGCCAAAACTTATTTTTGGGAAAGATTATCTTTCCAATCGTTAAGACTACGCCATTTTTCGCCGTTGGCAACGGCTCAACCAGCGAGGACAAGCATGAATGCCAAAAAACTATTCCAAAGCGTCGTTGCCATCGCATTTACGGCACTCGTCGTCGGTGCGCAAGACAACTGGATCAAAAATCCATCTTTCGAAGACGGTTTAGCTCCGGACGGGAAGCCGGTAGGCTGGGGCTACCATTGCACCGGTGCCTCACACGCAGGAATCACCACAGACAATCCCTACGACGGCAATCACTGCGGCTACATCCACAAGGTCGTTGACGGCACCAGCCATGTCGCTGCACTTGCACAAAGCCACAAGGTGGAACCCAACACAGAATACATGCTCAGCGCGATGGTTCGCGGCGAAGGGGTACTCTTTGGATACGAATACGGTGAAAACAAAAAGTGGATTCGCTGCGCCCCCGGGAAAAAGTCCAACTCCACCAGCTGGACACCTGTATGCGTCAAGTTCACGACCGCCCATGAAACCGTTGAGTACGTGGTTCGCTTTGAACTCTACGGCAAGGAATACCAGGGAGACGGATGGATTGACCAGGTCGTCTTCGGAAAGGCGATGCCGTCACCACTGCCACCCGAAAACCTCGTTCTCACCAAAGAAGGACCAGACTGCAAACTCCAATGGCAACCAAGTAAAACCAAGGATGTCGCATACTACGTCTTCAGATCGCGGTATCCCGACGTGGTCATCGGTTTGGAACCCATCGGCAAAACCATGGACACCACATTTATCGACGAGGCGATTCCCGCCGATTGGGGACAAGTTTCCTACATCGTCTCGTCATGCAATATTTTCCATGACGTATCGCCCGTCCCCCCCAAGGCGAGTATCTGCCTCAACCCTGACATGACCCCCACTATCGTCGCCTTCGCGGATTCCGTCCTCAACAAGCATAGGCGATACCAGCCAATCCCGCAAAGCGTCGGTTCTGACAATCTGGACATCACGCTGGCAAAAAACGAAGTCGAGGCCCAGCAAATCGTCGTTTTCGCTAAAGGCGCACCTATTCAAAACCTGGCCGTCAAGGCAACTGAGATTTTCGACGCCAGCGGAAAGCAAGCTGACGTAAAACACATCAACGTTAAGATTCTTACCGCCAGGTACACCACCGTCAGAGACACAACCTGCGACCCTGCCTTGAAGCGGCCGACTGGACTTTTTGCAGACGCGCTCCCGCCGTACAAGGAACCGGTTGACGTACCTGCTGACGCCAACCAGTCGTTCTGGGTTCAAATCCAAACAGCGCCGGATTGTCCGGCGGGAAACTACAAGGCTTCCGTGGAAATCACTGCCGCAGGCAACTACAAAAAAACATTCCCCCTCAGCATCCAGGTCTACGATTTTCAAATCCCAATTACACCGACCTTCATGTCCGCCTTCGCCGTCTGGCCAAACTTCATAGCGCAGGCGCATCAGGTCGAAAGGGATTCTGAGGAATTCCACAAGCTCAGGGATCAATACTATTGGTTCATCACGGAACGACGCCTCGGCGCCGGAGCAGTGCCTGTCAGCATATTCTCCCCGGAAGCTCACAAGTACCTGGACAATCCATTGGTCAGGTCATTCTCAATCCCAGCGCCATGGGGAAAGGTCGAAAAGGATGAACTCAAGAAAACCGTTGACCACATCAAGCAGAATGGATGGTTCCACAAGGCGTATCTCTACATCGACGACGAGCCGCCGCCAGAGCGCTACCCCGCAATCATCGAGCAATCAAAGCAAGCCCATGAAGCTGTCAGCGACATCCCGTACCTGATGACCGTCCAGCCAACAGAAAAACTTTTCGGGCACATTGACATTTGGTGCCCTGTCCTCAGCTCCGTCCAATGGGAAGACTGCGACAAGCGCCGTGAACTCGGCGAGCGGCTCTGGTGGTACACATGCTGCGGGCCGCGCGCACCTTATCCAACCTATCTCATCGACGACTACGGCTCCTCGCACTGCGTCCTTTCATGGCTGCAGGCAAAGCACCAAGTCGAAGGCGTACTCTACTGGTGCGTCAACGTCTGCACCAAATACCGAAACGGAAAATACCAGCAGGAAGTCGAAGTCTGGGACGAAGCAGAACTCTTCCCACACGCCAATGGCGACGGATTCCTGGTCTATCCTGGAAAGCAAGTCGGCATTGACGGCCCGGTGACCTCCATGAGACTGGAAATCATCAGGGACGGAAACGAAGACGTCGAGTATTTCAACATCTACAGAAAGCTCCTGGCAAAGAAAGACAACGCACAAGAGATGCTTGAGGAGATCATCCATCCGGTCATCGTCGACTTCAAGAATTGGACCAAAGACCCGCAGGTCATCGAAAAGCAAAGACGAATCCTCGCCCAGGAAATCCTCAAGCTCAAATAAACTCGCGAAGACGTTTTTGACAAATGTATCTGTATTGAGGGATATCAACCTCCAATCAAAAAAGAGGTTCTTCCAGAGTTTGTGCAAATAAAGATTGTGGATGATATGCGTGTCTTCCATGGGTTTTAAGCCAGCGTTGGCACGTGGTCTTAATAGGCATATCTCTTTGCTCCGTAGTCGCTTAATCATGCTTTCAAGCATCCAGGAGGCCATTTATGCAGCATCAGCAACCCGTCGTCGCCCGGGTCGATTTTTCGCCAGGGGCCGAGTATACTGTCCGTCAACGGCTTTGGCAGGGCTGTCCGACGATTTTGGCCACGCGCTCTGGTCGTCTTCTGGCCGGCTGGTATTCGGGCGGCATTCGTGAGCCGTCTTTGCGCAATTACTGCCTGTTGGCGGCCAGTTCTGATCGCGGCCTGAATTGGCAGGAACCGCTGCTGGTGATCGACGGGCGGCCAGAGCACAACTTGCAGGCACTGGATATCCAGCTGTGGCTTGATCCCAGCCACCGCGCCTGGCTGTTCTGGACGCAGCGGCACTATGACCTTAGCCTGGCTGGACGCAAGGCCGACCCGCGCCATCTCAACACCTGGGCGATGGTCTGCGATGATCCGGACGCCGAACAACTGGCCTGGAGCGAGCCGCGCTTTGTTGCGCCCGGCTTCCTGCGCTGTCAGCCGACGGTCCTCCAGGATGGCCGCTGGCTGTTGTGCGCGTATGACTGGCTCGACGACTACTATCGCTATTATGAAAGTGCGGACGAGGGGCAGACTTTCAGCCCGCGCCAGGCCGGCAGAAAAGTCCCGACGCCTTTTGACGAGGCGATGATTTTGGAGCGCCGCGATGGCACTCTCTGGCTGTTGGCCAGGGCGCGTGGAAGTCTGGGGCAGTCGTTTTCGCGAGATGAAGGCAAGACCTGGACAGACGGCGAACCCGCAGCCATCCCCAACCCATCGACTAGGTTTTTCCTGCGGCGGCTTCGGTCCGGCCGGGTGCTTTTGCTCAACAACCATGATTCGCAACGGCGCTGCAACCTGACCGCATTCCTGTCCGAGGATGACGGCAAGACCTGGTCGTCGTCATTGCTGCTGGACGCGCGGGAGACGTCGTACCCTGACGCTGTGCAGGCAGAAGACGGCGTCCTGCATATTGTCTATGACCGCGGTCGCACGACGTTCCGTGAGATTATCCATTCACGGATTACGGAGGAGGACATCCTGGCTGGGCGCTTGCTCGATTATGACTCTTACACGGGGAATATCGTCAGCAAAGCGCCGGTTCATCCGGATGTGCCGGAAGCCGTGCGGAATCGCATCCGCGAAGACGATGACGCCTGGCGAAAGCAGATGGCCGAGGCGCGTTTTTTCTGAACGTGCAGTGCGTTCACGCATTATTGAGGACGCTGCTGGCGCAGGAAACGGCGGGCAGCACGCGCAAAGGCGCGGCCCAGATTGATTGCGTTAGCCGGTCGGAAGGTCAGTTCGCGGAGGTTGGCAAAGGGAATTTCCACGGAGATTCCCTGTGGTTTCCAATCGCAGCAATTGTTGGCCCAGAAGGCCAGGGGCATGCCCTGAGTGTAGTTATTGGCGGTGTTCCAGCCGGTGCCATAGAGCAGGTTGTCAGCCGGGAAATGCGGGGCGTCAGCTGGGGCTTCTTCGGCCAGCAGGCGGGAAAACTCCTCCAAGCCCTGCTGGGCTTCAGGCGGGAAGGTGCCGACGAAATAGACGGTTTCATTGGTAGGGCCGCCTCGCAACCAGGGGCAATGCAGGTCGAGGATGAGGTCGAATCGGCGCTGGTTGACCTGATCTATGACAGCCTTGACTTCCGGATAGATGGACTCTGGTCCATAGTCGCGGGCGTGATCGTGCGGCCGGCGGTTTTTCCCTTGGTCGCCATTTTCGACGCCGTCCTTGTCCATGAAAGGCACGGCGAAGATAAAGAAGTCGGCAAAGTCGTCTGGGTTGTCCATGACTTCGCGCAAGAATCCTTCCAGTGTAAAGGTAGCCATGGATTCCTGGGCATGGTGGCGGCTGGATAGAAAAATGCGCCGTGGCGCATCTGGGTTGCCGATGGACAGGCATTCGACAGGGCGGTTTTGGCGGCTGCGGCAGAGTTCAGCCATAGTGGCGGCACCAGCCGGGATGCTGGCGGTGAACCGTTCCCAGTCGGTTTGCAAATAGGGGATGCAGACGCAGAACCAGCGTTCTTCGCCGGCGGCTGAGCAGTCGTAGGCGAAGGATTCAGTGGCGAAGTCAACCGCGTCAGTTCCGAGCCATTGCCAGGTGCGTCCTTGGTCAGCGCTGACGGCTGGCCCGCGGGCGCCCATGGCTGACCAGGGGGCGAACCGGAATACGTAACGACCCGGTTCAGAGAAGCGGGTTCGGAATTTCCAGTAGAACCATTTGGAGCTGGTGTCTCGCAGGTCGGGTGCCAGGACTGCCTCGCGGCTTGATTGAAACTGTACGATGATGTTGCCGCCGGGGAGGGCGTCGTCAATAGTCATGGTCATGCGTTTAAGTTGTTTGAGGGTGAAGGCGGGCGGGTGTTTTTTTGCGCCTTGGGGAAAAAACGTTAATGTGCGAGATCTTGTGATAGGAGTCGATATTTGACAAGGTGCATCTGAACCCTTATTTTGATAAGGAGGC
>MWEG01000114.1 GCA_002070945.1 Lentisphaerae bacterium ADurb.Bin082 | reverse complement strand
CGCCTTGGGCGTGATGGAAGCCTGCACTCCTGCGAAAGCGATTGCGTAGTTGCCCTCGTCATTGCCGGTCACGGTAAATTCGTCGTCGATGGTCACGTCCCACTTGCCGACTTTGCTTTCAGCGAAGCTGACCGTGGCTGTCGCCATTTCCAGGGCGTCGCCGTCGATGAGGTTTGTGAAGGCGAAGCCATGCACGGTGGCATTGCGGGTGCCGTCGTATACCTTGTCGTCTGCCGTGAAGGTCACTTCCGTTGTCCGCGCCTTGATTTGCGCGGTCACTTCAGCGAAGGCCAAGGCGTAGTTGCCATGGTCATTGCCGGTCACAGCATAGCCGTCATCAATGGTCACGGTCCACTTGCCGACCTTGCTTTCAGCGAAGCTGGCGGTGGCGGCCGTCATTTCCAGGGCGTCGCCGTTGATGAGGCCAGGGAAGACGAAGTCGCGGATGGTCGCAACAGCTGTGCCGTCATAGACCTTGTCCTCCGCCGTGAATCCGATCGTAATCGCCTTGGGCGTGATAGAAGCCGTCACATTGTCGGCGAAGTTGATGGCGTAGTTGCCATCGTCATTGCCGGTTATGGTGAAACCGTCATCAATGGTCACGATCCAGGTGCCGACCTTGCTTCCAGCGAAGCTGGCCGTGGCAGTCACCTCCATAGCGTCGCCTGCGACAAGGCCAAGGAAGCTGAAGTCACGCACCGTCGCGGCGGTTGTGCCGTCGTAGACCTTGTCGTCCGCCGTGAAGCTGATTGTAATCTCCTTAGGCGTGATGGTGGCCGTCGCATTGTCGGCGAAGTTGATTAGGTAGTTGCCCTCGTCATTGCCGGTCACGGTGAAGCCGTCATCGATGGTCACAACCCAGGTGCCGACCTTGCTTTCAGCGAAGCTGGCCGTGGCGGCAGTCACCGCCAGGGCATCACCTTCGATGAGGCCAGGGAAGTCGAAGTCACGGACAGTCGCTGCGGCGATGCCGTCATAGATCTTGTCGTCCGCCGTGAACCCGACCATAATCGCCTTGGGTGTGATGGAAGCCTGTACTCCGGCAAAAGCGATTGTGTAGTTGCCATCGTTATTGCCGGTCACGGTGAATCCGTCGTCGATGGTCACTGCCCAGGCGCCGACCTTGCTTTCAGCGAAGTGCGCCGTGGCGGTCACCCCCAGGACGTCGCCCTCGATGAGACCGGGGAAGACGAAGTCACGAACCGTCGCGGCGGCGTTGCCGTCGTAGACCTTGTCCTCCGCCGTGAATCCGACTGTAATCGCCTTTGGCGTGATGGCGGCCGTCACATTGTCGGCGAAGTCGATGGCGTAGTTGCCCTCGTCATTGCCGGTCACGGTGAATCCCTCCTCGATGGTCACGTCCCACTTGCCGACCTTGCTTTCAGCGAAGCTGGCCGTGGCAGTCACCTCCAGGGCATCGCCTGCGATAAGGCCAGGGAAGCTGAAGTCCCGCACCGTCGCGGCGGCGTTGCCGTCATAGACCTTGTCGTCCGCCGTGAATCCGACCGTAACCGGTTTTGGCGTGATGGCGGCTGTCACATTGTCGGCGAAGTTGATTTCGTAGTTGCCCTCGTCATTGCCGGTCACGGTGAATCCCTCCTCGATGGTCACTGCCCACTTGCCGACCTTGCTTTCAGCGAAGTGCGCCGTGGCCGTCACCTCCAGGGCGTCGCCTTCGACGATGCCATCGAAGACGAAGTCCCGCACGATCGCGGCGATGCTGCCGTCGTAGACCTTGTCATCCGCCGTGAATCCCACCGTAATCGCCTTGGGCCAGATGTCGGCCTGGCCGGTCGCTATGCGGAGCAGGTACAAGTCCGCGTCTGCCCCGGTCAGCTCTGCCCCGGTCAAGGTCACCGGCTTGCTCTGCCCTTGGTGCGGCGTGGCGAAGGCATACACGCCATTCGCGTCGGTGACTCCTATCTCATGGCCCTCCATCTGTCCCTGCCCGACCAGTTCGCCAGTACGACCGGCTGCCGTGGTTCCGTCATAGACCCGGCTGGCGACCGTGAACTTCACATCATAGTATTTCCGGTAGGACACCAGGTCAACCCAGCCGCAATTCTGGCCGGCTGGCGCGACGTGGCCGCGAGAGTACGTCCAGGTCAGAACTTGGTCGCCAATGCCGGTGATCGGCATTTCCACGACCTCCCAGTCGTCGCTCACGCCGCTGATGACCTGCTGCACGGCGCCATTGACCGCAAAGGCGAGTACATCGCTGCCAGCGGCTGACGACACCCTCCAGCTGAAGCTCAGGACGCCCGGGCCGGGCACGACCAGGCTCAGGACGCTGGCTTCGCCATGGCCGACCGCGCCCGAGCGCACGGACTGGCGCGGCTCGGCGTCTGGCGCGTCGGCGCTGACCTGTTCATCTACCACCCAATAGGCGTCCCCGGCGCTGTCAAAGCCTGTCCAGCCGCTGTTGACCGCCTGGGCCAGGGCCAGCTTCTCTTCCAGGGTGAGTGGGTATAGCATCTTCCAGGCAGCGCTGCACGCACCGGCGCCAGGCAGGCCGGAGGTCTTCTTCTTCAACAGCCTCAGGTCAAGTCGCAGCAGATGCATCCCGGAAACCCGCGTGCAGTCGTTCAAACCCTCCAGCAGATATTCGCGGTCACTGCCCGGCGCCGGTGTGATGACCAGGCCGGACAAGTCCACACCCGCAGCGCTGCCGTTGACCGTCAGGGTCAAACCAGCCCGGATTTGGCCTACATCCAGGATTGAATCGCTGAACAGCAGGCGAGTCACGGCCGGAGACACAGTCGGCAAATCAATGAACTGCGCTGACAGCGGAATCGTGTCAATAAAGATATCCAGGCTGTCGTCCGTGCTGTTGCCTGCTGCGTCTGTCATCCGCACGGTCAGGGTGATGGCACCATCGACTGGCAGGGTGACTGGGATGTTCATCGTCGTCTCGCCGGCGGCGAATTGCCTAGTAGTCAGCAGGGCGCTGGCAGTGGCGCCGGTCATCCTATAGAGGATTTCCACCTTCAGGCCGCCTTCGGGCAAGGTGCCCGCAACGGTTTTGTTGCGGCCCCAGGTCACGCCGTCGTCAGCCGAAATGCCGTCATCGACGACGATGCGCAATCCGGCGACGTGCCCAGGCGGGGTGGTGTCAACCGTCCAGGTGATTTCCCGGGTGGCGCCGCTGGCATTGCCGCCCTGGTCAACGATTCCGGAGGCCGCGGCGTCGAAGCGCAGCCGGTAGACGCCATCGCCCTGGGTGTAGGCGTCAATCCCGGAGAAGCTGAATTGGCCAGGCCATTCGCCGACGCTGGCGACCACATCCTTGCCAAGCGGGACTACCTGGCCGTCACGGGTGAGGATCAGCCCATTCCGGTTCACGCTGGCCTCCGCGACCGCGCCGTTGAAGTCGATGTCCACCCGGTATTCGCCTTCCTGCATGCCGTCGACGACGACTTTCTCCATGCGGGCGATGGCAACGCCGTTGTATGCGGCCGCGCTCTTCACCCACATCGCCTGCTTGCCGACTTGCCCGGCGGCGCCTTCCCGGTTGCTGATGCCGGCGGCCTGGACGGTCAGGACGTAGAAGCCGTCCTCCATGGTCAACGCGCCCAGGTTGCCGATGCGGTATTGGTAGATTTTGTTGACATCGTCCTCGGCCACGACCGCAAAGGTCAGGCTCTCCAGGTTCTGCTGGCTGACCAGCCGTCCCTCCCGGCGCAGGGTCACGTCCGCCGCAGTGAACGTATTAAGGCGGATGCCGTCGCTGAAGAACACATCGATGTGCGGCAACGCCGTGGGCACGACATAACCGTCAATGCCGCCGAAGCTGACGATCTCCAGGGTGACCTCAGGCTTCTTCCGCAGCGTGACCACGTAGTCGTGTGCGCCAGCGCCAGGGAAATAGTCAAACAAGTGCAGGCGCGTCTCGTAGACCGGGTCGCTGCCGTCCGGCAGGGTACGGTCAGTCAGCCAGCAGTTGCGGAATGGGATGTCCTCGGTGCCGCGGGCGGTGCTGACGATCTCATAGCCAGCGAGGATCTGCTGCGGGATGTTGACGTAGAACCAGGCGCCGCCGCTATCGGGCGTGACCGTGAACGAGTACGTCGGCGGGTCGGCCGGGTCTTCCGAGCCGGCCGCGAAAACCTGGCCGCTGACCGTGCAGGAGTCGTACACCGCGACGGGCGCAGGCTCGGCGCCGTTGGCGAAATTCCTGCCTATCCAGAGGGTGTCTGGTGTATCCTGCGGGTCGGGGATATCGTTGACCAGGAAGGCGGCGTTGCCCTCGAGGTCCTGCCCGGAGCGATGCAGCTCATGGATGTCGACGCTGTCAATCAGGCAGATGTCCGGGTTGCCGTTGCTGGTCAGGTGCGTATAGGTAGCGCTCATGCCGACGAAGTGCCCTTGCAGCGACGCGGTCATCCACCATTGCGCCAGGCCATGCCCGCCAGCCTTGATGGTGCCTAAATTGACCTGCCCCAGCGGCGCTGAATTCGGCTGGCCATTGAGCGTTGATTCAATCAAGTCGTAGTCCCACAGGGCAAAGTCAATCAGCAGGTCCTTGTCATTGCCGGTGATTTTCGGCAGCCCGGAGTCAATGCGGAAATTCCTGGCGTCGCCATACCCGGGATTGTAGACCAGGACGGACAGCTCGGCCGGGTAGGACGGTTCAATGGCCTCGGTCAGAGGATCGTCGCCCAAGATGTCGCGCTGCAGGAAGTAGTGCATTTGCAAGCGCGGCCCAGGGGAAACCTCAAGGGGCACGGCGGTCAGCTCAATCGTCGCGGTCTCGTCCGAGAAGGGGTTGGTGTAGGACAGGATGCCGCCGAAGAAGTAGGTCTTGCTCGTCACTGGCGCGGCGGCGTTTTCAGGGATGAACCGCACTGTTGCGCTGCCGGTCTTCTTGGGGGCGAGGACGCCGCCGCCGTCGATCGCCGTCAGATTTACAAACCGCTCCGGCAGCTCGCTGATGTCAAACAAGTCGGTGCAGTCCTTGCCAAGAGCGTCGGTCACCACCAGCTGCAAGCGGACATTCGTCATGTTCTTGTTCTCATGGCCGTTGAACAGCGTCAGCGTACCCTCGAAAGCCTCCCTAGTCAGGGACACGGTCTGCGAAATCTTGATGGTCACCTGGGCGCAGACAGAGCTGCCGCTCTTGAGTTCTGCTTCCATGTCCTTGGTGACCTTGAGGTACAGGTCTTCGACCGATGCGTAGCCCAGGGCCTTGGCCTCGTTTTCGCAGCGGACCATTTCCCGGGACAGGTCGTACAGGCGCTTCAGGCTGAGGTAATCCTCCGGGTTCGCGCCTTCCGGATAGTCTGGGAACGCATCCATGCCGCAAGTCTCCCAATAGGCCACGGAGCGGTTCCAGCGCGCTACGAAGGCATCCAGGTCAGTTGGCTCGACGCCTTCCGGCAGCACGGTCAGCAGCGTGGCCTTCTGCGCATCGCTCACTTGGACGGCGACGCCGCCGGGCAGTCCCAAAAGCATGAAGGCGTTGAAGAACGCTGTGGCGGCTTCCGGTTCGGCGTTGCCCCAGCTGGGAACCCCGTAGATTTCCCGGAAATACGCCAGATGCTGTTCTGCCAGGTCGACGACGATCAGGAGCTTGTCCTGCGCCTCGGCCAGCCATTGCGGCTTGTGGACATTCCCGCCAGAGCGGGTGCCCAGCAGCCCGGTTGCGTCGTCACAGGCGGTGGCGATGCCGAGCAGGCAGGAGGCCACGGTGCCGCCAGGATGGAAGCATCCTGCCACGTTGAAGGCGCAGTTGAGGCCAGAGGTGCCCCAGGAATAGGCGGTGCCGCTTTCGTAGGCGTTCTTCAGCCCCCACAGGCAGTCGCCAATGCCGAAGGCGCAGCCTAAGATAGGGATAAAGCCGATGGCGCATTTGGCCAGGTTGACGCCCACGCCATTGGTGCAGGGAATGCAGTCGGAGTCGAACGAGGGCGCGGTCGGCACCGGTGGCGTTGTAACGCGCGCCGTCTGGCCAGGGCCGCTGTCGAGCGGCATGCTGAGCCCGCTGTATAAGCCGGCTGGGTCGGCTGGGCCGTCGCCAGGGGAGCTGTAGCTGCCCTGGCCGCAGAATGTACCTTCGACGGAGAAGACCTTCTTGATCCGGTGCCACTTGCGGTCAAAGCCGCATTCCCAGGACCAGAGGGTCTGAGAATAGCTAAGACATTCGTAGGCGCGAGTTTGCGCCACCCCAGTGGCCACCACCGGGATGGTGATCGACTGCTGCGGCAGCAGGCTGTAGGTCCCCCTGGGGTAATTGAAGGCGAAGGCGCATTGCGGGCTGTTGAACACCTCCGGCAGCGTGAACTCGACGTCGTCGGCGCGGATCAGGCCCTTGTTGGTGAGATTCACGCTGAAGGCATGCGTCTCGCCCGGACGCAGGAACGGCAGCTTGGCCGGCATGACCGTCTCCACCACCGGCATCGGGACATTCGTCTCGTAGACGATGGTCAGTTCGACTTCATAGCGATCCTCGATCTCCACCCGGACCACTTCCCAGGAATAGGTGATGGCCTGGTAGTCCAGGAAGGCCTCCAGGGTAGTTTCCCGCCCCGGCTGAATTTCGACGTTGTTCGTGTAGGTGGCGTGCTTTTCCTTGCTGACTGTGACCTTGCAGAGGCCGACCGGCAGCCCTTCCAGGGTGACCTTGCCGTTGGCCAGGGTGACGCCGCGGGCCAGCTCCTTGTTGGTGTAGGGATTGCGCACCACCACCAGGGCGCCTTCAAGATGCGGCGCATGGGCTTCATAGTACGTATAGTCGTCGATGGCGTCCACAGTCAGGCTGCCAGTGCCCTCGGCCACCGCCGTCGCCCGGAACGGCAGCGTCACGCCGGCAAAGGCATTGGGCGCATTGATTGCCAGCGTGCCGTTCAGCGGGGCGTTGAGGGGCGTGTTGCCGTCCGCCGTCAAGGTGAGCAGGAACGACGTTGACTCTCCTGGCTGGATGCTGGCCAGGGTGTTGGCGCCGACCAGCTTCATCCAAGTCAGGCTGGGGAGCGAAACCGTGATCGGCCCGGTCTCCTCCGCCCCCTCGTTGAGGATGGCCACTTCGATGTTGCGAGGCGTCCCGCGGTTGTTCTGCGGGTCCAGCTGCATGGTCACATCCAGCGCTGTCGGCGCCAAGGCCAGCTTGGCGTAGCGCGGCTTGACATGGAAGTAGGCAGGGATGTCAAGCGCGACGCCTTCGTCCGTGGTGACCTCAACGGTGAAGTACTGGTAGTTCCTGCCCTGGGTCGGCGCCGTACCCTTGACCGTGAACACGGCCGTGCGCGTGGCGTTGCCCGGCAGTTCATCCAGAATCAGGTCGGTTCCGGCGTCGTTCCAGGCCACCTCGCAGTGGGCCGGCGCGTTCACGAGCCGGGCGCGCAGGTTGGACAGCGGCGCAGGGCTGCGATTGCTCAGCTGCAGCGAGCAGGCATTGACGTCATTCACGGTGACGCCCCATTGGACATACTTGGTGGAGCTGTTCTCGCCGCAGACGCTCTTGACGAAGCGCAGGCCGAGGATGTCGAATTCGTCCTGCGCGACCGTGCTCCCCAGGCCGGGATAGCAGGCGCCGACGATGACATGGCCGGCTTCGCCCGGGAGCGGCATGAAGTCAACCGTGAAGCGTCCGTCAGCGTCGCTGGTCACCGGCAGAATTCGGCGCACACCGTTGACGATGACGTACACATCCGCGTCAACTTGGCCGATTGGCACGTCCGAGTCGAGCCGCAAGGTGCGGCCAGCCAGCGTTACTGGCTGTCCTATCAGGGACGTGAGCTGGGCCGGGTCAGCCAGCTCCGCCGTTGCCCGGTACGACGCCTCCACAGTGAATTTTCCCGACCAGGTGGTGTTGTTGAGCTGGCTGACTTCGCGCAGGGTGCTGCGCGGGTTGACGACGACGGCGAAGCGCCAGTTGGAGCCAGGCACCATCTCCAGCGGAATGTTCAGGCGCAGGATGGCGCTCTGGCCGACCTCCAGGCCGCCGATGTAGCTGGTCTCCAGAATCCGATTTTGGTCGTTGAGCATGTCATTGGCGCTGGCGTGGACGGCCAGGGGGATGCTGCCGGCCATGGGCATCCGGCCCTGGTTCTTCAAGGCCAGCTCCAGTTCATAGACGTCGCCGGCAGACAGCGGCTCGGTCGGCGTGGCCACCGAGGTGATGACGTAGTCCGGGAAGCTGAGGTCGCTGACCATGACCCAGCAGGAGCCGGGTGCGTACTTGGTTTCCGGCTCGTCCGGCGGCGTGGCCTGGGTGTCGGCATATACGGAGATGAGCTGGTTGCCGTCTTCCACGCCGTCATCCAGGGTGGCGATGTCCACGGTCACCTGGAGTTCGCCGGCCGGTATCACGACTTCGTCCACACGCAGGCCGTTTTGGCGGAACTCGAATTCGCTGTCGTCTTCCACGCCGTTCACGAGCGCCGACAACGCCACGGTGATGGCCGGGAGGCCGTCGCCAGTGCGGTCGTTGCGGCGGACGGTCAAGGCGTTCGGGTACAGCTTCTCGTTGTCCGGGGGCAAGGGTTCCTGCATGGTGGAGGGGTTGACCGTCACCTGCAAGGCCGGGCCGTCATTGTCATAAACCGCCAAGTCGGCGAAGATTTCCGCGCCCGAACTCGGGGTGCCGTCGCAATTGCAGCTTGAGGGGACGGAGACCCGGCCATTCAGGCGGACAATGCGGCCGCGGCCCAGCACGGTCTCGCCGTCCGCCGCCAAGATTTCCGTATTTTCACGCAAGTCATTGTCAATCACCCCGACTGTGAACTGGACACGTTCGCGCTCGGCAGGAATGGTGATCGAGGACGGGAAGATAAGCGCGTTGGCCTCGCTGGGGGTGAAGATGACTTTGATGCTTTCGCGGCGGTCGGTCTCCCCGCCGGGGACGCGCGGCAGGCGGCTCAGGGTTGCTATCGTTGCCAGTGGCCCGGCACCCTCCGAGGTTTCACCGGGCGAAAAGCTCAATTCCAGGTCAGGGATGTACTTGCGATATTTGCCGGTGAAGTTGCGGCGCTGGTTGGCGGTGACCGTGACCGTCGCGCCTTCGCCCTGATCCAGCACCAGGACGCTCGGGCGGTGCCAGCTCTCAAGGCCCAGCTCGTCCACAACCGGCGAGAATTCAATTTCATACTCGCCTTGCTCCAGGACGACGGACGCGCCGTTGCCTAGCCATTCCCCGCCGCCCGGGTAACCGGTCTGCGGATTGGCCTTGACGCGCCATTGGGCTCCAATATTGCTCGGATTGAGCCAGCCGACCAGGGTGCCGGTGGTAATCTTTCTGTACTGGTAATCCAAGACCAGGTTCTGCTGCGGCGGCACCTTGAGGATCTGGCCGTGCTCGACCGGCAGATTCCAGCCGTACTGTCCGTAGAACTGCAAGGGGCAGTCCCTGCCAGTGTCGTCCTCGACGTCGAAGACGACCTTCTGGCCGCTGGCCAGCCAGGCTGTCCAGGGAAATCCCCAGCGCATGGTTGGCGGCTGCTCGCCGGGAGTGTCGGAGGTCAGATTGACAATGACACTTGAGGTGCGCACAAATTCGGCTATATACGTCTTTTCGCCCTCGGCCACCTGTAGATTGCGCACGGTCGAGGTCGACCCGTCGCTCCAGCGCACAAAGCGGGCATTCGGCTTAGGCGTCGCCGTAATCTGAACCCACTTGCCGACATGGAAGTTCGGCCCGGACTGGGCCGGCGCACCCTCGTAGACCATGCTGACCGCGCCCCAGGTCTCCTGGCCGGGCTTGACGCTGCAGTGGATCGTGGCGCGCTCGGCAAACACGGCCGTGAAGGTGCGCGACTTGTCAATCGTCATGTCGGTGACAACGGGGTTTTTGGAGCCGTCCCAGGCCCAGCGCACAAAGTCGCAGCCGGGGTTGGCAATGGCCTGGTAGGAAATCTTGGCGCCAGCGTCAACCAACGCCGAATAGGCGCCGGTGCCGGGGTTGAGGGTGAATTCAGCGCCGCCGTCATCCGTGATGGCGACCGCGCCGAGCAGGTGCTGGCCTGGCTGCGGCTGCACCACGACGTTGCAGACGCGCACGAACATGGCCTGCAAGTTGATGCGGTTGTCGACGATGTCGCCCACGGTGAGTTCGCGCTCTGCCGGCTTGGCCGGGTCGTCAAGCCAGCGGCCAAACCGATAGCCGTTGTAGGGAACCGCAGTGACAGTCAGCGGGAATTCCGAATGCAGCTTCTGGCCGACGCCGGTGAAAGAGCCGCCGCCGACCGGGGCCGAGGCCGACACGCTGATCACCGGCTGGTACAGGGCCGTGAACTCCAAATCGTCGACGCCGATGTTGGCAATGGTGCGGCTGGGCTCTGTGCTGCCGTTGTCCTCCCATTTGACGAAGCTGTAGCCATAAAGGGGCGTGGCAGTGATAGTCAGGTCAGCGCCCAGGTCGGGGGTGTAGACTTTGGTGACGCCGCCGCCGGACTCGCCGGTGGTGGTGATCTTGGCCTTCATGGTGACCGTGCCGGTTTTGACGAACCGGGCGGTGTAGACGTTGTCCCCAGACTTGATGTAGACGGTGCGGTACGGGCTGGCGCTGTCATTGTCCAGCCACTTGACGAAGCGGTTGTTCTGGTCAGGGATGGCCCGGATGCTGACTTGTGCGCCGACGTCATGGCACTGGCCCGGCTGGTAGTCCTGCCCCTTGACTTGGAACTTGCCGGCGCCGTTGGCGTCTGGATCGATTTGCAGGGTCAGGTGCGCCTGGGCGACGAACGACGCCGTGAACTGGTAGGACGGATAGTCCGCGATGGTCTCTGTCATCTCGGGCGCGGAGCTGCTTCTGCTATTGCCGCCATACTGCCAGTTCCATCGCTCGAACCGGTTGGTGCCCACGGGCGCGGCCCTGAGCCAGACCTTCGAGCCAATGTCGACATGCGCGCCCCCGCCCTCATCCAGGATGATCTCCTCGCCGGCGCCATTGGTCTTCCGCACTTGCAGCAGACCGCGGTTTTCCTGGCCGGCCGCGACCAGAACCGTCAGGCGCGCCTGCTTGTGGAATGTCGCCTTAGGGGCAAAGCGCTTGGTCTTGTTCCAGTCGAGAGTGACCGTCAAGTCAGAGCCGTTGACCTGGAAGGCAACGACAGCTCCCTGGTCAAACTGCCATCCGGCGAAGCGGTACGTTTCCGGATACGCGACGCTGATGGTGTAGGTGATGGTTCCGTCGAAATTGAGTTCGGTCAGAACCCCCTTGCCGCTGGTAATCGTGATTTCGCTGGCATCGCCGGTGTAGGCGACCGTGGCGTACGGCGCGGAATCAATGTATCTGGTGAAATTGCCATGCAGGGCGATGTCCTGGCTGCAGACGATGGTGCGGTCAATGTCCGCAGCGCCGTCGCTCCAGCCGGTGAAGACATACCCGTCCAAAGCCGCTGGCCAGAATTTGAGCACGGTGTCCTTGGCAACCAGGCCGCTCTGGGTGTAGGCGCCCTGCGCGTAACCAGGGCGCTGAGGCCACACGCCGCCCTCGCCGAGGGTGACCTGGACCTGGACCGCTGGCGTAAACACGGCCTTGAAGTCATTTTCGGCCTGGTCGCCATCCTCGTCCTCACGGACTTGGAACTCCATCTGCGGGTCGGTGCTGTATCCCACGTATTGGCCGGTGATAAGGTCATAGCGCTGCCATTCCACGAACATATAGCCTGGGGACGGCTCGGCTCGGAACTGCACCTGCTTGCCGACTAATATGCGTTCGGTTCCCAGGAAGGGCTGCCACTCATTGGGCTGGGGCGACAAATAGCTGACTGTGCCGGCGCCGGGCGGCTCAACCGTCACTTTGGGTGTGGCCTTGGGCGCTCTGCCCATGAAGCGGTCCAGCTTCAGGTGACAGATGCCGGGCTGAGCCGCCCAATAGTCGCCAAACGAAAGCGAGGCAGACAGCCAGCCGCCTTTGGTCACATTAAAGTTCGCAATCTGCCAATCTTCCTGGTGTTTGTTGCGCACCAAGCCATCGTGCCCCTCCAGCCAAAAACTCCACCAGCCGGCGTCATAGTCGCCTGGATTGACCAAGGTTGAGACCAGGCGCCAGCGGAAGCCGATCTGGTTCGGCAATTCATTTTCCGGGTAATGGACATAGATGTAAAGGAGCGCCTGCTCGAAGGATTTTTCCGGATATGGCCCGGCTTGCAAGTAGCGGTTGCCATCGGCTTCCTCGATGATCTGCCATCTGGCCGGGTCGCGGAGCACGAAAATCGCGTCAAAGCAATCCAGGATTTCGCTGAGTTCCTTGGCGTTGCGGAAGGTGACGCGGGTGACGCCGCTGCATGGCGCCGCTCCCCGGAAGACGCGGGCGCTGACCGTGATGTCGTCCGTGGCGTCATCAAGTTCGATGGGAACGCCTTGGTACGGCAAGCCGGGGTCGGCAGCCGTCGGCACAACGCCGCCTATGGCATAGCGGATGGTCAGGTCCGGCCCAGCGTCGGTGACCATGGTGAGTTGGAATGCCTGGTTGAAGTACATGAACGCCGGCGCTGGCATGTCGCCGCGAAGGAAAGTTGGCTCTTCAACCCGCTCGCCGCTGATGGTGACGGTCAACAAGCCGCGGTAGGTGCCGCCGTCAACCCATCCAGGCTGCCCCTGGGCAAAGAAGATGATGGCCTGGCTGCCCAGGTTGCCACTGCCGGCGGGCTGCGTCCCCGGGAACTCGACATGGCGCAAATCGTCGTAATCGGCAAACGCGCCCTCGCCCAGCGTCGTCACGGATGCCGGAATGACGATTTCGCCCAACCCATAGCACCCGCTGAAGGCATAGTTCCCGATGGTCGTGACTGAGGGCGGGATGACCAGGGATTCAAGCTCCAGGCCGATGAAGGCGTAGTCGCCGATGCCGGTGACGGGCAGCCCGCCCAGCGTGGCGGGGATTTCCAAGGCCACAGGGGGCGGGTCTAACCTCGTCTGGTTATCGTTGAAGGCCGTCGAGGCCCGACCTATCTCCTCCGGTGTTTGGTTGTCGTTGAAGGCCATGACCGTGACGCTGACGCCGTCTGGGTTGACGACATAGCCGAAATTCCCCTCCAGCTCCATAAACTGAACCTGGTCAATGTATGCCGCCCCGCCGTCAAACGAGCCACCAAAGCTCCAGCCAACCTGAAAGTCGCCCGGCGGGATGGCAACCGTGCATCTGATCCAGGTCTTAGGGTTGTTGTCATAGGAAGCGAGGCCCCGCGTATGAATGGGGCTGTCTTCCTTGAGGCCATGCCAGCCTTTGCCGCTCGGATCAATTTCGCCAAAGTAAACACCCATGCCGCCCCGTTCCGGATAAATCCAAAAGGCGAGCAAGCCCGGACCAGTGACCTGGGCCAGCAGCATCGTTTGCATAGGAGGATTGTCCTCGGGGCCGCCAAGATCCACAAGCAACGAGCTGCCGCCGGCCTTGAACTGGCTGGTGCTGACGCTCCAGTATTCCGGGGCTTCAAAGGCGAAGTCCAGGGTGCGATTGTCAAGGGCGTCGGCATATTCGTTCCAGCGCAGATACTTCTTGGTCACCGTGCCGGAGCAGCGGCTGTAGCCGGGAATGCCGCGCGTGCCGTTGGCGGGGCGGACGGCGTGAACCCGGAATTCGGCGCTCATGGTCAAGGTATACGTCCACTGCGCGGTGCCTGCGGCGAGGAAGCCGCCGCTGCTTTCGCCAGGCGTCAAAACTGTCGGGACGAAGGTTGCGCCATTGTCTTCCGAACGCTCGACCAGCAATTTGTCGCCCTGCAAAGGCTCATTCAGCGTGAACGTCACCACAACGCTGTCTAGGAACGTAGACTTTTCTGTCGGAGTGGTAATTTCTGGCAACGGGAGCGGCTCGCCAGCGAGGGATTCGGTCGGAAAGCCGTGGAACCTGCCTTCGCCGTCCAGAACTTCCGTCCAAGCCGCCTGGTGTGCGACCTGATAGACGACCAGGGCGTTGCCAAGGTTGTCCGCCCCCCCTGATCTCCCTATAGGTTCTACGACAAATGGCGGCGGCCCCATGAAGAAAATGACCACGTTATGGCAGAAGTCAAAAGCCAGGCTGTCCAGCGATGTCACGCTGGCGGGAATGCGGATGGCTGGAAGGTCGATGTCACCCGATTCGTTTCCGGCCAGCATGTATGGCGGCAGGGTCGTAATGCCCTCGGGGAGAATGCACTCGCGCAAGTTTAAGTTGAAAGCAAAGCACCTTTCGCCCAAGGTGATGTCGTTCCCGCTGCGGTCGGCAAACACGATGCTGGTCAGGTCGCAATTGCTGAATGCATCGTTGCCGATTTCCTGGACAGTCGCGGGAATGACGAGCGAACGCAGTGATCGGCAAGACTGAAAGGCAGCCATGGGGATGTTCGACAGCCCTGGCGGCAACACGACTTGCTCCAGGCCAGCGCCACAAAAGGCCATTTCGCCGAGTTCAGTCAAGTTTGCCGGCAATGTCACCTGCTTTAAATTCTGACAATTATAGAACGCACTCGCCCCGATGTGTTGCAGAGTCGAGGGCAGGGTCACTGAAGACAGGTAGCGGGAAGAAAAGGCGTGGTCCTCAATGCGCAGCAGTCCCTCGGGCAAAATCACGCTCAAGTTGTTTTCATTGTAAACAAAGGCGTTTGCGGCAATGACGGTGACCGGCTTTCCCTCAAACGTCGCTGGGATGTTTACCTCGGCAGCCTGGCCGAGGTAGGCCCAAACCGCATAGCTGTTGCCGTCTTCATTGAGCTAGAACACGCACCCCTGCTCGTCAGCAGGATGCCAGCGCACCTCGTCAAGCAGGAAATAATGCACGGTTTGGCCAGGTTGACTGCCTGACTGCAAGTTTTCAAAGCACCACTGTACCGTAGTCTGTTTGAACAGCCGGAGCTTCACCTGGTGAAAACGCCATTCTCCGTTCGTCTCCCAGGAGTCTTCAATGGTTTGCGAATAAGCGCCATTGACGTAGAATTTAAGTGTGCCGCTCCCGGCTTTCTTCACCCAGAAAGTCAGCACCCCAGGCTCCGCCAAGGTGGTGTTTAACATGCTGCGGATGTAGGTGCCGGATGAATAGAAGTAGCCGGTGGCGCCGGAGCGGGCGGCGGACGCGCCATCATGCGTCGCTCCAGGCCCTGTCACCACAGTCCACGGATAAGGTGGGCCGTACGTACTGGAGGAGGTGAACTCCAGCGTCCCCCCAGGCACATTCAGGGCTTCACCCAACGTCGTCTGAGCCTGCATCTGACGACCGCCCAACATAACCAACACCAGGAGACAAACGCCAGAAAGACAGAGTCGAGTTTTCATCTTGCTTCCCCCTTTGCATGGTGACAGCAGCTCGCCAAATTGCACAACAACAGACGCCGGCCGGCACAAACTGTGATGATGCCGACGCCGGCTTTACTAAGGATTTCCTGGAAGCAGAACCAGACCGCCAGTCCCTGACGGCCACACCTCACTTTTTCAAAAACGACTTGGTCAAAGGGGCATCCGAAAAAATCAATCTGACATCTTGCGCTTTTTCATGGGCATGGCGCTGACGCCTGCTTTATCAAGGAGATTTCCCATGCCAAGGCAAAAAGAGCCATGAACCCACTATGAAGTTAACATGTATTTGACGTTTTACAATTGCGTTGAAGATAATTTCATTCCAAGGCCAGTTCCAAAGAATCGTTAATGTGCGAAACCTTGTGATGAACACTTGCAGTCATTCAGGCTGTCGTACGTATTCCAGGCTTATAGGGGTTAGGGGTGGCGCGCGCGCCACCCCTAACCCTATAAACGCTGACCAATCCATGCCCAAAATTCAACTGCTTTTTTTTAGGTTAATGCAATGAAGATACGGCTGGCGTTCTATTACAATGGATACGATCCAAGCCGGAATAGGCTGAAGCCGAAGTAGTTCTTGGCAACTGGAAAAACGGGCTTCCCCAACCGGGGCGCCCGGATGATTTGAAAAGGGCGCAGGTGGGGTAAAGTAAAATTACCTGGCGAAGCGGAGGCAGGCTCTGCGGGAGCGCAACCTGCCAAGGAATAGCCAGGCATCTGGACTGGGCTTCCATGCCCGGTCGGTGGGGGGACACACCCACCGGCTCTACTGGAGGATGCGGTTTTTCAGGCATGCGAGGCCCAGGTAGACCAATGCCTAAAAAAACTCGTGGGCTTCGAGTGTGCACTTCCCCGGGGATAAGGTCAGCGCCATTGGCCATTCGCACAAAAAAGAGTTTCAAGATCAGCAAATCAAAAACTACAGGCCTAACGAAAGATTAAGCTCTTAACCCAGGTCCCAACTTCGGGACGCGACCAAATTAATTTGACCTGGTGCGGAAATAGAACGGCAGCTTGAATTTATCATGAATTATTGTATAATGTAAATTAGAACCATCTGATGAAGCAGCCATCTGATGAAGCGGGGGTAAGCTCTGCGGCAGTCGCACCAATTCAAATCCTAACACAATTATTACCAGCGCATTGCAAATTATGCTGGCGAATAATCAATAACTACAGCGACATTTTTATAAAATGAGTCTACCCAAGACGCTTTTACAGGCAGGGAGGTCAGCATGAGAAAATGGCATTGCATCCTTGGATTCCTGATTTTTTGGGGAGTTTCTATTTGCGCCCAACCAAAACCGGAAGAATTGCTGGAGCAAGCGATTATTAATGGTGTAACTCTAACCTTCTCATTTGAAGACGCTAGTGACGAGGACTACGAAACAACTGTCAAGCAAAGGCGTAACCCCGACGGTTCAGCGTGGCGTGTCACAGAAACAATAAGGGCTAAAGATTTCAACGATAGATATTGGTCATTTAACTCAAAGACAATATATAATTCTGATGGATGCTTTGACTTGTGGGTAACTCAAGACGGAGTTATGGGGATAGTGACTCAGGATGAGATTCCTCGACATACGATGCCCAAGGACGCCACATACAAAATGACAAGTCTTACTTATCAAGGTAGAAATTGTTGGAAAATTACGGAGCGTGCAACAGGCGGCGAAATGACTGAGTTTATAATTGACAAAGAAAAGTTATTTATCCTCTCCTGGGACTACTATAATTCATCAGGCATGCGGTTGCTTTCTGATCGCAAAAAAAATATTAATTTTAATCCAGTATTTACCGACGATGATTTTAGCGTGCCGCCTGATGCAAAGTTAAAATACGCAAAAGATTCTCGCGAGCGTTTGAAACTTTATGCAAAAAGGGCAAAAGCCCACTCGAAGAATGTTATCAAAACACGGAAGCAAATTACAAAGGCAACGAATCGGAATACAACGCCAGGAAAATTTCGCCAGAAGGTGAATAAGCTGACTAATCATAACCCACTGGGCTTTATTTGTCAGAAAGCGCCTTGGTTTCTGTTGCCAATTGCAGTTATCGCGCTTGGGATTGTCTTTTGGCATAAACGTAAGAGCGTCAGCCATTGAGCGTATCTGCAATCGATAAAATGCGAAGACGAAAGCAACGTAGTCTGCCAAAGCATTTTTATTGACATGGTTTGGAAAAAAGAACGTCTTCTCTTGGCGTCGTCAAAGCTGGATGACAGCATACTTTTCGCAAAGCGATTCTTCGAATGTATCGTTATCTGAATAATCCAAGGCTGCAACTCTTTTTCATTTCGCCTAATGTTTGCGCTGCCTGGCTGGCGATGATGATAGTTTTGTTGTTTGGATTTGCCTGCATATGCTGGCAGAAGAAGACTAAGAGCCGTTGGATAGCTTGTTGCTTATTCGCTGTAATCCTGGGCTTGAGCGGTTTGCTTGCCATGACATATTCCCGAGGCGGAATTCTGTCTGCTTTGCTTGCTATGACGGCATTCTCAGCTTTAACTCGCAGTAAAATAGCGATGGGCTGGGTCGTTGTGTTCTTGCTGGGCGTTTTTTTATTGCTCCCGTCTGGCGCTGCGCGTATGCGCAGCATGACGCAAATCCATGATGGCTCCATCTTGCATCGTTTTTGGCTTTGGCGCGGCGCCTGCGGTGTGACGGCTATGAGACCATGCCGAGGCTGGAGTCCGCACGCCTGTGGGAAATTGTATGCCCAATGGTATCAGCCGGAAAGCGTGAGGGAACATTATCGCACGATGATCAGTGATGTCTTGACTATCAGTGTCAGGCATGGCTTTCGCATTTTATTTCCCTTGCTTTTAGTCTGCTTTGCCATCTTGTGGATTGCTGGTCGCAACGCCTATTCTTCACGAAGCGCCATTTTGGCTGGCTTGCTGTGTTCTTGCTTGTCATACCTGGTTGGTTCATGCTTCAGCACTCTTTACGAACAGCCGGAAGTATTTCCTTGGTTTCTCTGCAATCTCATTGTCACTTTTTGCTTTACGGCTGGAAATTGCCTGATTAAAAAGTTCGCTTTCCGCCCTTTATTGGATTGCTGCGTCCCGTTTGCCGCTGCATTGCTGGTTTGTGGAGCAATATGGTTCGTCGGATGCTGGACTAACTTAAGCATGTCGTATCGCCATTTTGAATATCGACCGATGCGCCAAGGCGAGGAAAAGAATCTGGTGCTGACGGCATTTCCTTGCCAAAAGCCTAAAGCGCTGGCAATCTTCTTTTTGCCAGCAGACGCATTTGGAGGTGATAAAAAAATCTATGGCCTGCCTTCATTCAGGGAATGGCTTAAAGATGGCTATGCCATTGTATCTGTAGCCTTGGAATCTGGCCGTCAGGGTCTTGAAGCTTCGAAAATTGCATTGAATATGGCTGCAGAAGCGGCAGGCGGTCTGCCCATGTTGGTTGTCGGCGTCGGCATAGTGGGTAATTTTGCCCTTCTGAACAGCGATGCCAAAGCACGGGCATTGGGGCTATGCGGATTTATCGGCATAAAAGCATCAATAGACTGGCCCCTTGAAGATTTGTCGCCCTTGGCGCATGTGGCTGAAATAGAAGTGCCAGGCTATATCATGGATGATGATAACGACACAATGGATGAATTTCTGCAAGCAGCCAAAGCAGAAAACAAATCTGTGCAAGGTCTGCTTTTCCCTGAAACATCAACTACGATGACATCAGAGGAGGAAGCCGCCAAAGTCAACCAGCTCGTCATGGAACTTGCGGCGCAACTCTTGCAGAAGGAGCCTCGTCGATAAAAGTAAGCCCGAACTACGTACGGCAGGCTGAAGGCATACAAGTATTTATTACAGAATTTCGCACAACAACTATTCTTTTCGCACCCCTTGGAAGAACCTGAAATAATGTCCTGTCGCAAAATATTCGGCTTGCTTGCAGCTGTATTGGTCGCATCAGCGCTCTCCGGCTACCTGGTCTGGAGATATGTTGTTCTTTTCCCGCCCTTGTCATTTCAGCCTGCTCCCGGCTCTGGCATAGTAGAGGGGAGCTTTGAGCTGACTATACGGAAGCCACTGAATCCGAAGACATTGGTCCGCTATGCAATTCCCTTGAACCCAGAAAATGGCCGTCCGCTCCCAAGCGCCTCAACCATGGTTTTTTATGCGCCTTATAATGGCGAAGCTGCCCGACTTCGCCAGGGTCTGGTGTCATGGCATCGCGACTTTGCCTTGCAGCAAGGTTATTCGGCGTTCAGCCTGAGCATTGAAGCCAATACTGTAATAACTGCCGACCCTGCCCGCTATTACATCTATCCTGAGTCTGGCTGGGCGGCGCTGGTCTTCCGCATCCAGAAACACATTGCTGCTGAATTTGGACTTGAGCTCCGTCCCTTGATCGTTATCGGCGAATCCAGCGGCGGGAGCATGGCTCAGCAAATGGCCGTCACATTCCCGGAGCGGATCAGGGTAGCGGCATGGAATGGCGGCTCCCGCTATGCGCCTTTCTCAGGCTCAAGCGATATCCGCATGCTCGCGTTAAATATATGGGGTTGTCCAGGATTGGAGAGGACTGCTGACATGGTCGAGGAAGGTATTGAAAAAGGCTTCAACATACGCCATGTCGTCACCCCGCCCGCCTGGAATGAGACAGGACGCTTTGACCAGCACTCAACGTGGGAGCTGTCGCATCGCCTGATCGCTGCTTTCGTTTTGCAATCGCCGGAATTCGAACGCCTAATGTCCTCTTTGCCACCAGTCGATTTCACGGAAAAAATGATGGTTTCCTTCCCAGCGCCGAAAGATGCATCAAAACATGTGATTTTTCTCGGCAATCAAGGCAAGAATGATCTTTTTTTGAAAAATCTGATGTGGGATGCGTTCCATCGCCAGGTAGCAGCAAGTGCAGTGCGCTGTGCAGACACGCCTGAAGAAACAGCCGCACGCATACAGTTGCTTTTGGCGTCAAATCCATTCCCGGAATTGCCGATAGTCGTCTTTGCTACGGAGGCAATCGCTGAGCCCGCGACTGGCATCTCCGTCCAAGTCATTCATGAAGCAGATGGCTGGCAAGCGGCACTTCATGCTCTTGCAGGCAAACCGCATTCCGGCGCCAATTAGAACCCATCCTAAACCGCAAATCCGCGTGCCATCCCATCCTTCCAAGCAGCAACCCCCAAGACAAAATTTCCGTGTATTCTGCGTGTTCAGTGCTTACAACAGCAACCCTATAAAAAATCCGTACTACTATCTGCCAACTTCTTGTTTTTTGAGAAAGATTTTCTGTAAATCAGCGCTTATGTGTCACCCCTGGCGGGGCTCAAAATTATTATACGCCTCACCCAGGGCTTCGCTACGCTCACCCTGGGCTTTTATGTTGCTGGCCCTTTGGGCCGCCAGTACGACGCACATCAGCCGCCGTCCACAACGTCCACTCAGTCCACAATGTCCACAACAGCCGCAAAGCGGCAAAAGCCCAGAGGGCGACACATAAAAGCCCAGGGCTGCGCCGGGCCGTCAGGCCCGGCGCAGCCCTGGGGGAGATGGCATATATTTGGAGCCCTGTAAGGGTGACACATAAATTAGGTTGTGGACGGAGAGTCCACCCTATGTCCATCTGTGTCCATCCGTGGTTTAAAATAGGTTGTGGACGGGTAGCCCACGCTGCGCGTCTCGCTTTTGTCAGTGGAATTTTGGCGGGATTGGCAGTCCGAGCAGACGTCCAGCGTCGTCGGTAGTATCTTTGGCGCGTTCGACGACATCTTGCCAGAGCTTCCGGTCGCCATTAGCGTCACGGTGGATTTTATAGATGAAGTTGAGGGCGCGGACGCCGGCGTCAACGTCAACGCCTCCTTCTGAGACCCGCATGTAGCTAAGGCGCAACAAGGTGGCATATTCTTTGACTGCGGCAGGGCGACGGGAGGCGAAGTCGGCGTTGTTGACGCATTGGACGACGGTGTTGATGACGAGATTTTCGTCAACCCATCGATTTTGGTCATGCCTGGGATTGTGTTCTCCGGTGAGTCCCTTGGGGTTGGAGGCGCATGCTGCCAGCAGGAAAGCCGCTGCGAGCATGGCGATGACCGTGAAGCCGCTGCGGGGGCGGGGCGGGCAGTACGTGCTCTGGGCGGCGCGGAAATGGCGGGGGGTGTTTGTCATGCTCAACCCTCCTGGCTGGGTTACGATGAAATGGCGTCGAAACGGCAGACTTGGGCGCACATGGAGCAGCCGGTGCAGAGCTGCGGATTGATGGTCGGCTTGGTGCGTTTATCAGCAGCTTCAATGGCCGGGCAGCCTAACTTCAGGCAGGCGCGGCAGTTTTTGCATTTTTGCGGCTCAATCGCGTAGGGCTTGCCAATGGCCTTTTTTTCCTTGAGGATGCAGGGCGCCCGAGAGATGATCAGGGATGGCTCCTGGGCAGACAGCTCTTCTTTGAGTGCGCGGGTGGTTTCCGCAATGTCATATGGATTGACGACTTGGATTCTGGTCACGCCGCAGGCTCTGGCAATGGCTTCGATGGAAGCAGAGGCGGTTTTCTCGCCTTGAAGGGTGCAGCCAGTGCCTGGGTGCTCCTGGTGGCCGGTCATGGCAGTGGTGCGGTTGTCGACTACGATGCAGGTCGCTGGGCTGCGGTTGTAGACGATGTTGAGCAGACCCGTGATGCCAGAGTGGAAGAAGGTCGAGTCGCCTACAATGCCGACGACCGGCCGGGTTTCGCCGGCCTTGGTCATGCCGTGCGCCATGGTGAAGCCGCCGCCCATGCAGAGAACGACGTCTGTGCGGGACAGCGGCGGAAATACGCCCAGGCTGTAGCAGCCGATGTCGCCGGTCACCACCACGTCGAATTGCGCCAAAGCATAGAAGATGCCGCGGTGCGGACAGCCGGCGCAGAGGATGGGCGGCCGAGTCGGCAGGTCGGCCGCCGAGGGCAGCGGAGCAGGCAGGTTGGCGTCCTGGCCCTCCAGCGCGGCCTTGACTAGAGCCAGGCGGGCAGGCGTCAGTTCGCCGGTTCGGGGAACGACGTTCTTGCCCTCTGCTTCCAGCCCGAGGGCGCGGACGTGTTCTTCCAGGATCGGATCGCCTTCTTCGATGACGATCAGTCGTTTGACCTTGGCGGCAAAGGCTCGCAGCAGGTCGTCCGGGAAGGGCCAGGACCAGCCGAGCTTGAGGATGGTCGCTTCTGGAAACACGTCAAGGCAGTGCAGGGCAGTTACGCCAGAGGAAATGATGCCGAGGTCGGACTGGCGGGTAAATTCGCGGTGCCAGGCCAGGTCAGCAGCGTTGTCGGCCACCTGGGCGTCAAGGCGTTCCTCGATTTTGACGCGGAGTTTGCGTCCCCAGACTGGCAGGGGCACATATTGAGAGGGGTTGGGGGCGAAAGGCGGGAATGGGTGTTCCTGGCGTTCGGCGGTGTCGGTCAAAAAGCGCGAGTGGCTGACGCAGGTAGTGGTGCGGAGGATGACCGGGCAGCAGTATTTTTCGGACAGTTCGAACGCTCGGATCATGTATTCGCGACATTCGCCCGCGTGGCCGGGTTCGACAATCGGAACCTTGGCGAGGCGGGCGTAATGGCGGGTGTCCTGTTCAGTCTGGGAGGAATGCTGCCCAGGGTCGTCAGCAACTACGATCAACAGTCCGGCGCGAACGCCGATGTAGGACAAAGTCATGAGCGGGTCAGCGGCGACGTTGAGGCCGACGTGCTTCATGGTCACAAAAGAACGGGCGCCTGCCAAGGAGGCGCCGACCGCAGCTTCCAGGGCGACCTTTTCGTTCGGCGACCATTCAGCATAGACGTCGGGATAACGGGCGAAGTTTTCCAGAATTTCCGTTGATGGGGTGCCAGGGTATCCGAAGGCGGTTTTGACGCCGGCTTCCCAGGCGCCGCGGGCGATGGCTTCATTGCCGGAGAAGAGTTGTCGCATATCAGATATCCATTCCGTCTTTTTTGTAGATGACGCGTTTGGCTTTTCCTTCCTGGCGCGGGATGGAGCCGGGTGGGAACACATCGCCGTCTGGAGCGAAGCCGAGGTCTTCGCGAAGTTGTTTGACGACTTGGTGTCCAGTGACGCCGGGTTCAGCCTCGACCTCGATGTACATTTCCATGACGCCGTGGTTGTCGTTGACGATGATGCGGTACTGCGGAAGCACGCCGGGGATTTTCATCAGGGATTGTTCGACCTGGGAGGGGAAGAAGTTGACACCCTTGATGATGAGCATATCGTCGACGCGGCCGCTGATCGGTGCGAGGCGAACGTGGGTTCGTCCACACTCGCAGGTTTTTCGTGAGAGGACGCGGGTCAGGTCTCCGGTGCGGAAGCGGATGATGGGGATAGCTTCGCGGGTGATGGAGGTGATGACCAGTTCGCCCATTTCGCCGTCAGCGATTGGCTGTTTGGTGGTCGGGTCAATGATTTCGACGATATAGTGGTCTTCCCAGACATGGATTCCGTTATGGGCGCAGCAGTCTTGTCCGAGTGTGCCGATGCCGCCAGTTTCGGTCATGCCATAGATATCAAAGACTTCGATGCCGAGTCCAGAGCTGATGCGTTCCTTCATGGCTGGGGAGAAGGTCTCAGCGCCGAAGATGCCGATTTTCAGATCGGGCAGGTCGGCGTTCATCTGCTGGGCCATTTCCATGATGCGTATGCCGTAGGAGACGACACTGACGATGACGTTGGTCTTCATGTCCTTGGCCAGGGTGATTTGGCGCTGGGTGTTGCCTGGTCCGGTGGGGACGATGAACGTGCCGAGTTTGCGGGCGCCGTGGAAGCATCCGAAGCCGCCGTTGAACAAACCCAGGCCCGGGGTGATTTGAACGACGTCGCCGGGCTTGGCGCCGGCCATGCAGTAGCAGCGGGCCATGCATTCCGCCCACTGGTTGACGTCGTTGAGGGTATAGAGCATGACGACTGGGGTGCCGGTCGAACCGCTGGACATGTGCATTTCCGCAATCGTGTTTTTCGGCACGCAGCACATAGCGTCAGGGTATTGTTCGCGGAAGTCGATTTTGCTCATGAACGGCAGGGCCTGGAGGTCATCAAGGCCGCGGAAACCGGCGCTGTCGACCCCTGCCGCTTGGTAGCGGCGGTGGAAGTAGGCGTTGTTCTGGTCGGTATGACGGACCATGGCGCACAGTCGTTTCTGTTGGACTGCGGCGATTTCATCGGCGGAATAGCGTTCTTCGACGGGATTGAAGAAGTTGTTCATAGTGGTGTTCATGCTTTGGCGCCGGCTTGGAAAGCGGCTAGGTTGGAGTTGAGGAAAGCGGGTTTTAAACAAAGTTTGATGGCTTCGTTCCAGGTCTCAGTAGTGATTTCCGCCAGTTCCGCGGCCAGTGCGCCGAGCATGATGGTGTTGCTCATGCGGACATCGCCAAGTCCGCTGGCAAGGGCGCAGAAGTCACGGAGGATTAGCCGCGGAAAAGCCTGCTGCAAGCGCTTGTCCAGGTTTTCGGGATAACGGGCCTGGCCAGTCGAAACCGTGACTGGAATCAGCCGCTGCGATGAGACTACAGCCAGGCCGCCAGGACGGAGATAATGGCCAAAACGCAAAGCCTCGCAGGCCTCCAGAGAGGCCAGAACGTCAGCCTGACCTTCTAAAATCAGCGGAGAATGAACATTGCGACCATAGCGAATTTGCGCTGTCACTGAACCGCCACGCTGAGCCATGCCATGAATCTCGTGGGTCGTAACCTCAAAACCGGTCAGCTCAGCAGCAGAAGCAATGATCTTGGCAGAAAGCAAAATGCCCTGGCCGCCAACGCCGCATAATACAATGTTTCGATTCATTGATTCACTCGCGAAAAAAGCAGTCTCTCTGCATCTGTTTTGTGGGGGGATTAATCCGAATAGTAAGTATTAATGTAATCGCGAAGCGTGAAAAGGCAATGACAGACCTATGAAGAATGGGATGTGGGCACGTAATAGGTCAGCAATTGATATAAGAACACCTCCTCGCGCGCGCGACAAAACTAGGGAGGGTGGTCCCCCCTTGGGTGCATAGGCGCTAACTTGTTTCAAAAAAAAGAAAAGCCTCCATTTGCATGAACCTTTTCCTTGAAGGTTGCCTCAATTTTTCTCTGAACATGCTCCAGTTCTCCTTAAGCTCAGCCAGTTTTATTACCGGAGTCACCCACTGCACCATGATATGATACAATGCCTCGAATTCGCTCCATAAGCTTCGGCGTGTTGCATGAACACTCCACTGCTCTCCAGGGGGAAAAAGCTCCCAACTGGGAGCTAAGTCTTTCTACCATAAGCGTAACAAACATTTTACCATACAGCCACGCCTCGGCGCTGCTGTCCGTGTACTTTGGCAAAGCTCCAATCCTCGCTATGCTCTTGAACCTTTTGAACACCAACTCTACCTGCCACCGCAGCCTGTACAGCTCAAGAACCGCACGGAGGTCGAACCTGTCTGGAGGCAAGGTGGTTACCAGGACAATGAAGTCGCACGCGAGCAGCGAAAGCTGCGTGGGTGTGACATGTTTTTTTGCGGCTTCGCGCCGCAGGAGTTTTCTGGCGCGCGCCGCCGACTCGCCATTTTTCCTGATGACGCAGACACGGCACGGCAAAGCTCCATCGTGGGCATCGCCATGGATAAAGACATTGGCCTCACCGCACATTCCCTCAGATGCAAGGGCCTTGAAAAGATTTTTGATGTTAAATGCGCTTCCATCCGCGTTGTACAGCGGAAGTGCGCCGCTGTTCCAGCGAACGCAGCTGAAGCCACCTCCCTTGGCCACATGGTTAAGGCAATTGAACCTGCAGAATCCCCGGTCGGCCAACATGATGTCATTTGACTTCACCTCAAACTGTTCCAAGCCCTCGCCAGTGCCTGGGCCGGTTGCCTTTGTAAGCTTAAAAGAGTCACAGGCCATTTCAGGCAATAGGAAACTGTAGTGTATCCTCCATTTCGTGCCAAACTGTCCAGGTTCCTTGATGACCGTTCCGTCAATCAGGCGAATGCGGTAGTCGGTGAAATCCTCGTTGTTTTCGAACTTGCAGAACATCTCCGAGCAAAGCCGCTTGAACATGTCAGTGCTTTTTCGGAGACGTTTCAACAGGGCAACATCGCTCAAGAACGCAATGCCGGCTTCGGCGGCTATCGCCGAGGTCTCGCGCAGGGAATATCCACACATGAGATGGAGCATGAGCGTGTGCAGCAATGTTTCCGGGGACTTGTCCTTTCGTTGTCCCTTCAGCACGTTGCTGGACGCTACAATCTCGCGCCAGTTGGCAGGAAGGCATTTTATGAAGTCATCCCAGCCTGAAATGTCGTCTCTAATGAAAAGGTTTGAAGTCGTGGTGGTCATGGTGTTACATCCTATTGCTTTGGTTATGTGGCTGAAAATTTACCGAGCAATAATGTAAGCCATGCGAAGATCAATGCAATAGACATTGCCAAAACAAGTTAGCGCCTATGCCCCTTGGGTGGGTGGGGTCTGATTTCTGGAACCGGTGAAAAAATAGGCTGTTGCACGCCCTTTTTCAAACGGTTTTCAGCAGAATCATAGTCATTTTGTGCTTGAGCATGATTTTGCTTGCGCACAGGCATGATGCTTTCCATCACCAGAAATGGCCCCCGTGTGCGACCCAAGGATTTGCAGGAACCTGAATGAGACAAGGCGAGAGGGGGCGGGTGCGTCCTACGGCTCAATGTTCAATCGGTGACCGATTACGTGGACACGACAGTGGTAGCAACCAACAGGCCATGCCTTGCATCCACGTGCAATCCCATCCCCCCAAGTGTTCCGTGGTTATTGTGCTGGACATGGATAATTTTCATAAAACTTATGGAAGACAAGTGCCTTGCTGTCTAAAGTCCACTAAAGTCCACTAGCGTCCACGTCCACTCTCCGCTAATGTCCATTAAAGTCCATCGTCCATCGTCTACTGACGCCCATTAAAGTCCACTAAAGTCCATTGTCCATTGTCCACTAAAGTGCCTTACCCGGGGCGCCTGGTTCGGCAGCTTGTGGAAATCACGAGTATCAATCGGCGACCGTTCACCATCAAATTATATATGGCCATAACAATAAAAATAGGTTGTCAGCGTCATCTCACGCCGTGTTCTTTTTCGATTTGCGCCAGGAAGCCGCTGCCGTTTTTGACGATGACGTCATCAATATCATCGACAAAGATATACGGCCCGAAGCGCAACCTGGTCTTAGTTTCATAGCCGCCGCGGGCAACGCCTTCGCGGTCAACGAGGTAGGCGTTGGTGCCGTTGCTTTGGCTGCAGACCAGCGTGTGCTGGAATGGGCTGGCGCCGCGCAGACGCAATGAAATGCTGGAGAAGACTTCTCCGGGAAGAGGCAGGATGGCGAGCGGCCCAAGGGCGATGATGGTCATCCGGAAGTTCAGCGCCGTGCGCACAGGCTGGTCAGCTATGGCCAGCACCATGTCGGCATAATCGCGCATGACGCCTTCGGTTTTGCGCATTTCCAGGGCTTCTTCGGTGGTCGGCAGCTTTTGGTAGAGCAAGTCCAGGTTAAAGGTTCGCACGGACAAAGGCAGCTCGCGACGAAATTCCCGGATTGAGATCAGCGCCCTGATGGCGTCGGTGGCAGCTCGATAACCCACTTCACGGGCAGACTCAATGCCGTCCCCGCCGCCAGCGTTAAGGCGGCCGGACGGTCGGACAACGTTCGTTCGCGGCCCGGTGTCGCCCTCGGAGCCGTTGAGGAAAAGCACTGGCGCCTTGAATTGGGATTCGACACGATCCTTCATGATGCCGCACCAGTCTCGGCTGACCTCACGGGTAGCGCCCAGGGCAGTGTTGTGAGCGCCATAGTGGACGATGATGCCGCGGTTGTCGCCGGAGGCAGCGTCCTTGAAGTGAACCACTGTCATCGTAGAGTCGAAAACGTCGTCGGGTCCGCCTTCGAAGCTGACTGCCCCGTCGACGTGGACGGCTCTGCGGTTGACTCCGGTCAGGCTTTCAGTCTGGGCAAAGCCGACTTTGCATGAGGTGAGGGAGTCGCAGGCCTGCTGCACTGCTTCGACGATTTTGGGGATGATCGAGACCACGTACGCTCGCCCGTTTTCGATGTGCGAGACGCCTCCGCTGATGGTTTTGCGCAGCCGGGTGTGCGGGGCGGAATGGGTGTGCGAGCAGGAAAGTTGGATGTGCTCTGGGGTCAGGCCGGTTTTTTCGGTGATAGCCTGGCGGATGGTGTTAGTGTGCTGTTCGCAGACAAAGCACCAGTCCAGGGCGACGATGGCGGCGCGTTTTCCTCCCTGTTCGAGTACGATGGCCGTTGCATGCAGCGGGTCCAGCACCTTTTCGGCTGGGCGATCATAGTCGCCGTAGCCGGTCAGGTAAGTTCCCAGCTCTGGAGTAATGTCTGTCCGGCCAAAGCCTGCTTTCAACACAAGGTCTTGCATGGTCTTCTCCAGGTTGGCAGAGGTTCCCGAGAGGTCTCGTCGAACCTGTCTATGTTTTTTGCTCGAATGGCCGTTGTTGTTTTAATTCAGGACGGCGGCTAGGAGGATGCGGGCGCATTGTTCGGCGTCGGCCGTGGTAGTGTCGAGCATGATGTCAGGGGCGGCGGGCGGCTCGTATGGCGCGTCAGGGCTGACGCCGGTGAAACTGGTGATTTCTCCTTTGCGGGCGCGTCGGTAGAGGCCTTTGGGGTCGCGTTCTTCGCAGACGTCGAGCGGTGTATTTAGGTAGGCTTCGAGGAAGCGTTCGTGGCCGATGATGTCGCGTGCGCTCTGGCGGTCTTCGCGATAGGGAGAGATGAAGGCAGTGATGACGATCAGGCCGGCGTCGTTCATCAGTTTCGCCACTTCGGCGATGCGGCGTATGTTCTCCTTGCGGTCTTCGGCGGTGAAACCTAAGTCGCGATTCAGCCCATGGCGGATGTTGTCGCCATCCAGCACGTAGCAGAGTTTGCCCTGGTCAATGAGCATCCGTTCCAGAAGTTTGGCGATGGTCGACTTGCCAGAGCCGCTGAGGCCGGTCAGCCAGACCGTGCGGGGGCGTTGCTTGAGCAGCAGCTCGCGCTCCGCGCTGCTGACCAGCGAAGTCTCCCGGGTGATGTGGGTGGAACGCGGCTGCTCGCCAGAGGATTGGTCGGCGGCGCTGGTCCGGTCTAAGATCATGCCGGCGGCGATGGTGGCGTTGGTGATGCGGTCGATGAGGATGAACGAGCCAGTGGCGTGATTGCGGGTGAAAGGATCAAAGACGAGCGGCCGGTGCAAAATGATCTTGACGCGGGCAATGCTGTTCATGGCCAGCTCTGGCGCCGTGCCTTCCGGCGGCGGAGCCTTCTTCCGCATGTTGTTGACATCGACTTCGTAGCGGATTTTTTCCAGGGTCGCAGGCACCATGGCGGTGGTGTGCTTGACCAGGTACGAGGTCATCTCCCGGGCTGGCTTCTCATTCATCCAGACCAGCATGGCGTCGAATTCATGGTCGGTTCGGGGCAGGTTGTTGACGGGCGCGATGATGTCGCCGCGAGACGCATCAATTTCATCGGCAAGGGTGATGACGACGGGCATGGGCGGGAAGGCGTAGGCCAGTTCGCCTTCCCAGGAGATGATGGATTTGACGGTCGAGGTCTGGCGGGACGGCAACACCATCACCTTGTCGCCAGGTCGGATGACGCCGGAAGCGACAGTGCCGGCAAAGCCGCGGAAATTGAGGTCAGGCCGGAATACGCTTTGCACGGGAAAGCGCATGTCAATCAGGTTGCGATGCGCAGAGATGTTGACATTTTCAAGGTGATGGAGCAAGGTCGGGCCGTTGTGCCAAGGCATATTAGGGCTGCGATCGACCACATTGTCGCCCAGGAGCGCGGAAATCGGGATGAAGTGGACGTCCTTGAAGGAGAGTCGGGCGCACAGGGCGTTGTAGGCTTTGCGGATGTCGTCATAGACGGCTTCAGACCAGTCGACCAGGTCCATTTTGTTGACGGCGACGATGACGTGGCTGATGCCGAGGAGCGATGCGATGAAGCTGTGGCGACGGGTCTGGGTGGTGACGCCGTGGCGGGCGTCGATTAGGATGACGGCCAGCTGGCAGTTGGAGGCGCCGGTGGCCATGTTGCGGGTGTACTGCTCGTGGCCAGGCGTGTCAGCGATGATGAATTTGCGCTTGCTGGTTGAGAAATAGCGGTAGGCCACATCAATGGTGATGCCTTGTTCGCGTTCGGCTTTCAGGCCGTCGGTAAGCAGGGCCGGGTCAAAGTCTGTGCCGGTGGTGCCGTGGATTTTAGAATCACGATGGACAGCAGCGAGCTGATCCTCGTAGATCATTTTGGCGTCGTAGAGGAGCCGGCCGATGAGGGTGGATTTGCCGTCATCGACGTTGCCGCAGGTCAGGAAGCGGAGCAGGTCCTTGTTGCGATGCTGCTCAAGATACGCTTCGATGTCGCGCTGAATCAGGTCGGCGTCTGGGATGATCATGGTTCAGAGAGAGGAAGGGGTGAAAGAGTGGGGCGCGGAATTGCGGAATTGAGGCGGCAGGGCTTAGAAATATCCGTCCTTCTTTTTTTCTTCCATAGAGGCGGCTGCGTCAAAGTCGATGACTCGCCCCTGGCGTTCTGAGGTTGTGGTCAAGAGCATTTCCTGGACGATTTTCTCCAGGGTGTCGGCTTCGGATTCGATGGCGCCGGTGAGGGGATAGCAGCCCAAGGTGCGGAAGCGGACTTTTTTCATCATCGGCTGTTCGCCTGGGAGGAGCGGCAGGCGGTCGTCGTCAACCAGGATGAGGACGCCGTCGCGTTCGACGACAGGCCGTTCCTTGGCGAAATAGAGGGGCACGATAGGGATTTTCTCCAGGCGGATATAGAGCCAGATGTCGAGTTCAGTCCAGTTGGAGAGCGGGAAGACCCGGATGGATTCGCCCTGGTTGATTTTGGCGTTGTAGAGCTGCCACAATTCCGGCCGTTGGTTTTTCGGGTCCCACTGGTGGAATGGATTGCGGAAGCTGTAGATGCGCTCCTTGGCGCGTGATTTTTCCTCGTCGCGGCGGGCGCCTCCGAAGGCAGCGTCAAACTTGTAGTGGTTAAGAGCCTGCTTGAGTCCCTCTGTCTTCATGATCTGGGTGTGCTTTTCCGAGCCATGCGTGATCGGGCTGATGTCTTGGGCGATGCCGTCTGGGTTGATCCAGACCAGGAGCCGGAACCCGATTTCCTTGGCCATGCGCTCGCGGAACGTGATCATTTCGTGGAATTTCCAGCGCGTGTCGACATGCATGAGCGGGAACGGGATTTTGCCGGGAAAGAAGGCTTTTTGGGCGAGCCGGAGCATGACGGAGGAGTCTTTGCCGATGGAATAGAGCATGACCGGGTTCTGGAATTCGGCGGCGACTTCCCGGATGATATGGATGCTTTCAGCTTCGAGCTGCTGCAAATGGGTGAGGCGGTAGGATTCCATCAGGCGCGGTTCCGGTTGGGCGGCCAATCAGCCGTATAGGTGACAAAGAAAGGATTGACGAGATTCGGCTTATTGTAGCGGAGCGGCTGGCCAGTATGGAAATCCGTGATCGCGCCGCCAGCGGCTTCGACTACGGCCTGGGCGGCGGCAGTGTCCCACTCCATGGTCGGAGCGAGGCGCGGGTAGATGTCAACGGCGCCTTCAGCCACTAAGCAGATTTTGAGGGAGCTGCCAATGGAGATACGTTCGACAGCGCCGTATTGGTCTTCAAGAGCGCTGATGAAAGCGTCGGTCTCCTGGTTGTTATGGGAGCGGGACGCAATCACGCGGACAGGGCCGGGCTGGGCTTGGCGTGTTGGCAGCTGGGCAGTGGACAGGGCCAGGGCGTCTGGAAGGTCGTCGCGACCATTGAAGTCGCAGCCGAGGACGAGCTTGCGGGCGCCCAAGCCGCAGGCGCCCAGGTAGAAGGTCGGGCGAGCCGGGCGGTAGACGATGCCGAGAACAGGCTCGCCTTGGTGAATCAAGGCGATGTTGACGGTGAATTCGCCATTGCGCTTGATGAACTCCTTAGTTCCGTCAAGCGGGTCAACGAGCCAGAAGGTCTTCCACTGTCGCCGTGTTTCCCAGGGGACTTCGCGGCTTTCCTCGGACAGCACAGGGAAGTCCCAGAGCTGCTGCAAACGCTGCATGATGATGGCATGGGAGGCGCGGTCGGCGGCAGTGAGGGGGGATTGGTCGGCCTTCAGTTCCACTTGGTGGTCGCCGTCATAGACCTCCATGATGGCTTGGCCAGCGTCAAAGGCGGCAAGGACAGCAGGCGTGCAGAAATTGGCGACGAGACTGCGCCAAATAGGTTGACCAGACGAAACGGACATGGTGCAACCGCCCTTCAGGTTTTCGGAAAGCCGTGTTTTTCGATTTTGCTGCCGACGGCGATGATCGTGTTGATGTCTTCCAGGTCGAGTGAGCCGTCAGGCATGAGGTTGGTATTCAAAGTCAGGTTGGCGGGGAAAAGCGCCGCTTTTTCGAGTAGTTTCCAGACGGCGTCCGGAGTCAGGTGATTGCCGGCCAGTTCCGCGTGATAGCCCCAGGCGTCGGGCGTCAGGCTGTCGCGGATTTCAAGCGGCTTGTTCATCATGATGTTGACAAAGCCTTGCTCTGCTTTGGCTGCGTCCAGCCCAGGCGGCGTTTTGTTGACGGCGAAGAAGTCTTCTTCGCCAGTAAGCCCCTGCTGATACGAGACCAGGACCTGCGGCTGCAAGTGCCGGATCAGGCGATAGAGGTCAGAGCAATGGAACTTTTCCGGGCTGCTATAGAGTGGGCCGGCGATGCCATCGAGGCAGATGGCTGCAATGGGGCCGTAGGAATTGAGCAATTCCTGGATTTGGGCGCTGACGAAATCGAGGTAGACATCAAGCTGGTGTTCAGCACCGGTGTGATAGGCTCGGTCAGGCTGGGGATAGTTTGGCCTGGCAAAGGGGCCCCCAAGGTCTTGGTTTGGCGCGTGCGGGTGGCGCCAGTCCTGGCCATGCGAGTAATGCAGGCAGAGGCCGAGTCCGTGGTATTCGCAGACCGAGGCCATTTCAGCGACCAGGTCGCGCTGGGCTGGCGCTGTCACGCTGGAGAAGTCGCTGTAGGCGGATTGGAACAGGCAGAAGCCATCAGCCCCGCGAGCGCAGAAGTCAATATAGCGGAAGCCGCCGGCGATAGCACATTCGGCGATTTCCATCGGATCGAAGTTCACGGCGGTGAACTTGTTTTTCAGCAGTTCGTACTGCTGCACCGGAATCTTGTCGATGTACTGAATCTGGTCGCCTTTGCCGATCAGGGAGTGCAGTCCGTAGCGGACGGCGAGGCCGTAGCGGGCTTCGCGAAACCAGCTTCGCCCGGCTTCCGGGGCGTTCGTACGGTATTCCTCGGCGTAGTCGAAGAGATAGGTCGGCGTTGAATCAGCGCCGAATTCATTGTTGGGAAGGACGGTCAGGTGAGGCATGGCAAGGTGAACGCGGCGATGATCGTGGACTGCCGCCGCCGTCAGGCGGGTTGAATTGCGATGATGGCGTGGGCGCGGAACAGATTCAGTCCCATTCGGACACCAGCTGTGGCATCGGGAACCGGTCGGTCAAGGCATGGACGGCGGCGCGTACCTCCGCCTTGACGCTGTCGCTGTCAATGTTTTCCACGACCTTGGCGATCAGGGCGGCGATGGCCTGCATTTCCGGCTCTTTCATGCCGCGGGTGGTCACCGCTGGGGTGCCAATGCGGATGCCGCTGGTGACGAACGGTTTTTCCGGGTCAAACGGAATCAGGTTCATGTTGACAGTGATGTCGGCCTCATCCAAGGCGGTGGCAGCAGCCTTGCCAGTGGAACCCTTGGGCCGGAGGTCGACGAGCATCAGGTGGTTGTCAGTGCCGCCAGAGACGATGCGGAAGCCTTGTTTCTGCAAGGCGTCCGCCAGGCAGGCGGCATTCTTGACGACTTGGCGCTGATAGGCGGCAAAGGCCGGGGTCATGGCTTCCTTGAAGCAGACAGCCTTGGCAGCGATGATGTGCATGAGCGGACCGCCCTGGATGCCGGGGAAGACCTGGGAGTTGATTTTCTTGGCCAGGCTTTCCTTGCAGAGGACGAGTCCGCCGCGCGGGCCGCGCAGGGTCTTGTGAGTGGTGGAGGTGACGATGTCGCAATATGGCACTGGGCTTGGGTGGACGCCGGCAGCGACCAGGCCGGCGATGTGCGCCATGTCGACCATGAGGAAGGCGCCGACCTCGTCAGCAATGGCTCGGAGCCGGGCAAAGTCGATGATGCGTGGATACGCGCTGGCGCCAGCCAGCAGGAGCTTTGGCTTATGCTCATGGGCCAGGCGAGCAACTTCTTCGTAGTCAATCTGTTCAGTGTCTGGGGAGACGCCATAGCCGACAAAGTTGTAGAGGCGGCCGCTGAAGTTGACATTGTGGCCGTGGGTCAGGTGGCCGCCGTGGTCAAGGCGCATGGCCAGGACCGTGTCGCCGGGGTTGAGAATGGCGAAGTAGGCGCCCATGTTGGCCTGGCTGCCGGAATGGGCCTGCACGTTGGCGGCTTCAGCACCGAAGAGCCGACAGGCGCGGTCAATGGCGAGCGCCTCGGCTTCGTCAACGTGGATGCAGCCGTTATAGTAGCGCTTGCCTGGATAGCCCTCAGCGTACTTGTTCGTCATGATCGAGCCAGCAGCGGCGCGGACGGCCGGACTGGCGAAATTCTCTGACGCAATCAGTTCGAGGCCGCGGTTCTGGCGGTTTCGCGAGCCATGATGGCGGCGATTTCGGGATCAGCGAACTGCAAAGTCTCGTTGTCGTCAACAGTCATGGTTTCGGCTTTGCGGAGTCGGCGAATATGGCGCTCTTTTTGTGAGAAGGGGGTTTCCAGCCAGGCCTTGACCGTAGCCAGGAAGTCGTCGTCAGGCATCTGGTCGCCGCCGGAGACAAGGATGTTGGAGGCGTTGTGGCTGCGGCTGAGGGCGGCTGCGGCCGGAGTGGTGCACAGGGCGGCTCGAATGCCATGAAAGCGGTTGGCGACAATGGACATGCCAATGCCAGAACGGCAGATGAGAAGCCCAGCCGTGACCGTCTTCTGACGGAGAGCTTCGACGAGCTTGACAGCGAAGTCCGGATAGTCGTCATCAGGCTGCTCAGTGGTCGGGCCAAGATCGACGGCGGCGACGCCCCATTCTTTCAGCTTTGCCAGAACCAGGGTTTTCTTGGCAAGACCGCCATGGTCAGTCGCTACGCCGAGGATGATCTTATCAGAATCTGTTTGCCAGTCTTGAAACGCAGTCATGGACGCCCTTTCTTAGTGCTCAAATCCGAAATCCTGGTCTGCGCCGGCAACGTCGAAACCATCGCCTGGAAAGCATGACCTGGGTGAAAAAAATTAATGTAATTGCTTGGGAGGGAAAAACAATGACGCTGGCAGTTTTTAGTGGACAGTGGACAATGGACGTTAGTGGACTTTAATGGACGTTAGTAGACGATGGACTGTGGACAGAAGTGGACTTTAGTGGACAGTGGGCAAGGACAGGTGCGAGGGGCATTTTTAGGGGCGAGAAACTGTTGTTTTGTGTGTTCTTTGCCGTGGCTATCGGTTATTTCAGGACGATTTTGAGGAGCTGCTGGCTGGCCTGGCTGATGATGTCGCCGGTGTCAGGGGTGTGCCGACTGCCGCGGCAATGAGTGGGTTCATAGCCGCCGCCCAGGAAGGCTTCCGGGGTCGGAACATAGCCGATGTTGCCGTTGGCAAGCATGGCGACCATGACGCGCTTGGGAGCGATGGCTTTGAGTTCAAGGCCAAAGGCGCAGAAAGGCTGCCAAGGCGCAGCAGCGATGGCGGTCGAACCAATCCCGTAAACGTCAACCGGGCAGGGGATGGACCAGCGACCGCTGATTTCCTCGGCTAAGAGAAGGCGGTCGCGCGCCTGCCATTTGGCCGCGTTCCAAGGGGCGTCAGAAGAGACCAGGGCACGGTCAGCGGCAAGTTGTTCGGACGACAACGGCCGATAAGTGATGGCGACGTCGGCCCCGGCCCAGGATAGAACCGGATCAGGGTCAAAAGACTTTCCGGCAAGGGCGTTGTCAGCGGCGTCAGCCAGGGCGGCGGCCATTTTCTCGGCGTGTTCAGGGCCGCTTTCGCGTTTGCTGTTGACGGAGAAGTCGATCTGGTTGATGTCGCCGCAGGCGCCGTTGAGGAAGACGAGAATGGCGCTTTGGCCGTAGCGTGCCTGAAGCTGTTTTTCCCAGTAGCCGCAGTAGTCAGGCGAAAACTCGCCTTGCGAAATGACAGTGCTGTGGCAGGCGAAGTTGGCGATCATGCCGAGGAGGTTCCCCTTCTGGTCGCGAACCGCGATGACGGCCACTTCGGGGTCAGCGGGGCCGGCTGGGTGGAGCATGTCTGGATTGCATTTGCCGGGATTGGTGTGGTGTTTGCCATCCTTGCCGAGCCAGCGGCGGTTAAAGGCCCAGCCAGGGCAGTCGTGGGAACCTGGCGCCAAGCCGTAATGCCGGCCTTGGCAGCGCCAGCGACCAGTTCGGCCAAATACGCGGGATTGGCGTCGGTACCGAGGACGGCGTTGGCAGGGCCGCCGCTATGGGTGTGGCTGGCCACAATCGCAATCCGGCGCGGCGCCAGCCCGGTGGCAGCGCTGATTTCAGCCTTGATGGCGTTGGCGGTGTCAAAATTGAGGGAGACGGCGTCAACGCCGATGATGATCAGGCTGCTGCCAAGGTTTTCAAAAGCGGCCGCCCGAGCCTGGAGCGGCATGCTGACGCCGGTGCCAGGGCGTGGCGAAAAGCCTCCTGGTATGTCCATGCCAATGGCAGGGGTGATGTCAAAAGCGGCAAAGGCGGCGAAAAGGGACATGACGGTATTCCTTCTGCAAGTAGTTAGCGGGGGAAATAACGGTAGGTCTTGGGCTTGTCGCCGGTACATAGATAATAAATGAGGCCGACGGCCATGAAGACAAGGGCGCCCATGATGTCCGCAGAGATGACGCCGACAGCAAACGGCTTGAGTTTGACGACGAGACGGTTGCCGCCAAAGCGCAGGCAGAGTTTCTTGAGCAGCCAACCGACCAGGAAGGGGTGGCTCATAACTGAGAGCGGATACGTTTCCCAAAGCAGGAAAAGGCAGGGATGGAGAGGCCACCAGCGCGTGCGCAGGCGCAGGAAGCTGAAAGCCAGAACCCCGATGACGCCAAAGGCGACGGCCCAGAGAAAGGAGCTGGAGGGACGCACGGCCAGCAGTCGTTCCCAGCCGCTGAGGCCTTCCGAGGCCTCCAAAGCGCCGATGGCCTTCAGCTGCATTAGGGCTGGCTGAGCCGCCCGGAACGGCAGCGTCGGAATGCGCTGGTATGACCAGTAGTACTGCGCTGGCGTGCCAAAGTCATAGCTGAGCACCAGCACCGCAAAGACGGCAACCAGCGCGCCAAGCATGTACAGCGCCAAGTTGGACCAGGCTAAGGTCGCCGGGCGGACGTTGCCCCGCTCGCCGAGTTTCAGGCCGTTGACCAGATAGGGAATCATGGCGTGGCAGGGGTCAAGGCAAAGCACAATGCAGACGAATGCCGCGATGACGATGGGAGTCGGCCCCATCGCGTAGCTGCCAAACAGCGCCATCAGCATGCCAAAAGGCTGCCAGCCAGGCTGGATGAAGAACAGGCCAGTCTCAGCGCTGACGCGGGCGACAACCAGGTAGGTGACGAGCAGCAGGAAAACGAGGCCGATGGCAATGGGCCAGGTGAGGCCAAGGCGGATGATGAGCAGGCAGAGGGCAATGGTGGAGACTATGAGGACGCGCATGGCAATGACGGCGGCGCGTTCAGGATCGCTTGGCGACGGCAGCCGGCCGCCCGGTGGCCGCAGGCCAAGGGCTCGCTTCAACGTCTCCCAGTAGGCGTGGCGGCCGGCATAGAGCAGGATGACCGCAAAGGCGATGTAGCTGCCAGCGCGTTGCCAGCCGCGCCAGCCGCCGATTTCATAGTCGGTCGCGAGATTGAAGCCCAGGCCGATGACTGGGATGCAGAAGCAGGCCCAGAGAATCTGGGTCATGCCGAGGGTGAGGGAGATTTCCGAGCTGAGGAGGAAGCCGACGCCGATGACGAGCGGGAAGATGTTGAAGTTGAGCAGCCCGCCAGCGCGGGGATTGCGGAGCAGGGCAGGCCATTTGGTGGCAAAGGGCCACAGCGAGTGGTTGAGCTTGATTGGAATGATCGTTTCCGGGTACCACTGGTACAACCCGTTGTTGAGCCGAATCAGGAAAAAAATGACGAAGCCAAGCCAGAACAGGCGGTTGCGGAGGGTGGTGTTGAACCAGGAGTCGCCGTCCTGCCGAATCAGTTCGCCCATGAAGTTGGCAATCGGATACTGGAGATGCTCGTGCGACGACCATTGGCGGTGGGTGACAATGGCCAAGGCCGTCATGATGACAATGCCCAGCGCGAAAATTGGCAGCCAAGTCACCAGGGGGGTGCGCCATTGTCGCCAGGGCGTCTGGGCGATTTTTTTCTGACAGCGCTGCCAGAGCGTAGCACTGTCAGACTCTTCGCGCGTTGAGCCGGTCAGGAAGCGGTTGACTACTTCGTCCTGCGGTTCCGGGTCAACCAGGAGTTGTTTCGGGGCGTAGTCGAGCAGGCGGTGAGTCTGCCAGCCGGGCGTGATGCGTTCCCAGTGGTGGGGGAGGACCAGGAGCTGGGCGAATTGCTCTGCCAGGGCCCGTCCCGAGATGCCGCAGGCGCAGGCGCAGAAGGTGCCGATGACCGCCAGCTCCGCCGGAGACAGCCGCCGCGGTCGCCGCAACAGGGCGATGAGCGGATGGATGAGCAGGACGGTGACAATGAGCAGGCCGACCACCAGGATGGGCAGCTGGTGGCCGTTGTTGATGCTTTCCAGTTCGAGAATGCGGTCGTTCAGGTATCCGAAGCCGCATATCGCCAGCACCCCGATCAATCCAATAACTACTGCCCGCCAGGTCATGAGGTCCTTGCCAGGGTGGCCGCCAGAGCCGTCGGGCAAGGCGCCGCGTCGGCCCGCGGCATGTCCCTTAGAGTTGGAGTTTGCCGGATTCGGCCAGGCCATTGAGAGCGACCGAGGCGCCGGCCAGCTCGCCGACCTTAGGGCCGAGGACAGTGATGCAGACCTCGCAGGCGGAGCGGAATTCCTTCCAGGCGAATTTCGGCAGGTGGGCCAGCACGGGCTGGAGCATGAAGTCGCCGGCATAGTAGGCCGCTGTGCCTAAGATGATCATCTCGGGGTTGAAGGTCACCATGCACAGGCCAATGCCTTGCGCCAGGCGCATGCAGATTTCGTCCCACATGGCCACGGCCAAGGGAATGCCGAGCTTGGCGCCTTCGCGCACTGTCTGGAAATTGAGGTTTTCGAGCTTGCCATCGACTTCCGGCAGGCGCATCAGGGCGTGGTCTTGGCGGTAGCGGAGAGCGTCCTGCAAGCGGAGGGCGACATTGCGGCCGCCGCAGTAGGCCTCCAGGCAGCCGAGCTGGCCGCAGCCGCAGATTGGGCCGTTGACGTCAAGCACCAGGTGGCCGAGTTCGCCGCCAATGCCAGAGACGCCGGTGACTAGTCGGCCGTTGGCGATGATGCCGCCGCCGACGCCGGTGCTCATGGTCAGATAGATGACGTCCTTCTTGCCTTTGGCGCAGCCGAAGAACAACTCGGCGAGAACGCCGGCGTTGGCGTCATTGTCCATGTAGACGGGCAGTTCGAGGGCTTTGGCCAGGTCATCCCGGATAGGGACGGCGTCCCAGGCCATGTTCGGCGACTTCATGATGCGGCCGCCGACCATGTCCAGGGGGCCGGGCGCACAGATGCCGCAGGCGGCGATGCTGTTGGCCAGGCCGGTTTCGACCATCAGTTGACGGGCCTGGCCGATAATCTGGGGAAGAACCTGCTCGTAGGGCGCAGTGGCGCCACTGGCCAGACGCTGGCTGGCCAGGACGTGGCCCTGACTGTCTGCAAGGCAGACCGCGATTTTGGTGCCGCCAATGTCAATGCCGAGGACATTCATCAACTCATCGCTCATGATCATTTCCTGGTTCGTGACTCGAAATTACAGACGGGTGAAGTCGGCCTCCAGAGACGGCGAACCGACTCGGGAGCGTGTCTTATAATGTAGTCATCGGGCAAGGAAAGGCAAGAAGAGAGCGAGCCAGTTTTTGAGGGGCGAGGAGCGAGGAGCTGAATGCTGGTAATAGGTCAGTCTTTGATCCTAGGAGTCCAGGCAAGCTGCGGAGCCAGGCACCCAGGCTAAGGCACTTTAGTGGACAGTGGACAATGGACATTAGTGGACGTTAGTAGACGATGGACTGTGGACAGAAGTGGACAGAAGTGGAGAATGGACGTAGACGTTATATGGATGTTAGTGGACTAAGGAGCTTTCGACACGTGTCCTCCACAGACCTTCAGCCGGCAAAAATGTATCGTGCTTACAGTCATGCCCCTTTGCGCCGTAGGCGCTTAACCATGCTTAACCCCAGGCTTCAGCCTGGGGGAAGGCATACCCCCAAACTGGTGCCCCGTAGGGGCACTACAATTAGCGCTGAAAACATGTTGTCGGGATTTTGCATAAAGCTGTTGTTACCCATTGTATACTAATGAGTTGAAGATTAGCTTTCCAGAAATTTTTCACAAAAAACAAGAAGTTGGCGGATAGTAGTACTATGTCCACAAGCCCTGAAAGAGAGACACATAAGCGCTGATTTGAAGAAAATCTTCCCTGGTTAACAGGATGACAGGCAGGCGGTTCATTGTTTCTTGCGTCTTTGGATGATTTCCTCGGCCAAGTTCTGGGGTATAGGCTCGTAGACGTCGAATTGCATGTTGAAGCCGGCTCGACCCTGGGTCAGGTTGCGCAGTTCGCTGGTGTAGCCGAACAGGTTGGACAACGGTGCCTGGGCCTTGATTACCTGCGCCTTTTCGCTCAGGGCGTCAAGGCCGAGGATGCGTCCGCGCCGACTATTGAGATTGCCGGAGACCGCTCCGGCGAAGTCGGTCGGGGTGGTCACGGTCAGGCGCATGATCGGCTCCAGAAGCTGCGGGCTGGCCTTAAGGAAAGCAGCCTTGAAGCCGATGGAGGCGCAGGTGCGGAACGCCAGTTCAGAGCTGTCGACTTCATGGGACGAGCCGTCTAAAAGGGTGACTTTGACGTCGACGACCGGGTAGCCCGCCTTGGGGCCTTCCTCAAGGGCGTCCTTGATGCCTTTTTCAACGGCTGGGATGAATTCCTTGGGAACGTTGCCGCCTTTGACCTCGTTAACGAATTCAAAGCCGTTGCCAGCTGGCTGCGGTTCGAGCCTGAAGATAATATGCGCGTATTGGCCGTGGCCGCCGCTCTGCTTCCGGAAGCGCTCCTCGTGCTCAACGGTTTTCTGGCAGGTTTCCCGATAAGCCACTTCCGGAGCGCTGCTGGTGACCTCGACGCTGAATTCGCGCTTGAGCCGATCGACGATGATGTCCAAGTGCAGTTCGCCCATGCCGGAGATGATCGTGTCCTCGGTTTCACGGTCGTGGCGGACGGTGAAGGTCGGGTCCTCTTCAGCCAGTTTGACCAGGGCGGCCATCAGCTTGTCGCGCTCACCTTGGTTGAGGGGCTTGACAGCGACGCTGATGACCGGTGCCGGGAAATTGATGGATTCGAGGACGATTGGGGTGCTTTCGTCGCAGAGGGTGTCGCCGGTGGCGGTGTCAGCCAGGCCAATGGCTGCGCCGATTTCACCGGTGTAAAGGCTTTCGATGCTTTCCTGGTGGTTGGCGTGCATGCGGAACAGGCGACCGATGCGCTGGATTTTGTTTTTCGTCGAATTATAAATATAGGAGCCGGCCTTGAGCGTGCCGGAATAGACCCGGATGTAGATCAGTTTGCCCACGTGCTTGTCAGTGACGACCTTGAAGGCGAGGGCGGCGGTCGGCCGGTCGTCAGACGGGGCGCGACTGCCTTCGGTTCCATCCGGCAAAGTGCCTACAGCCGCCGGGACGTCCATAGGACTGGGCAGGAAATCGACCACGGCGTCCAACAGGCGCTGGATGCCTTTGTTCCGGAAGGCGCTGCCGCAGAGAACCGGGCAGATTTTCTGCTGCCGGGTGGCCGTGCGGATGGCGGCGATGATTTCCTGTTCCTCCAGCGGTTCGTCAGCGCAGTATTTGTCGAGCAGTTCCTCATCCATCTCCGCGACGCTTTCGAGCAGGTTGCGGCGCCAGGGCGCGGCAACCTGCTTCAAGTCGTCAGACAGGGGTTCTTCAACAGGATAGGTCCCCTTGCGGTCTTCGATGTATTTGACTTGGCACATTTTGACCAGGTCGACAATGCCGCTGAAGCCGGGGCCTTCTTCGATGGGAATAGTCAAAGGCACGACGTTGGCGCCGAGGATGTTGTGAATCTGGGTGACGACGCCGAAAAAGTCTGCGCCGACGCGATCCATCTTGTTGACGAAGCAGATGCGGGGCACACCGTATTTTTCCGCTTGTCGCCAGACGGTCTCGGACTGGGGTTCGACGCCGCCGACAGCGCAGAACAGGCCGATGGCGCCGTCCAGGATGCGCAGGCTGCGTTCCACCTCGACGGTGAAGTCGACGTGTCCAGGGGTGTCGATGACATTAATTTGGTGATCGCGCCAGGCGCAAGTGGTGGCGGCGCTGCTGATGGTGATGCCGCGTTCCTGCTCCTGGACCATGAAGTCCATCGTCGCTTTGCCATCGTGCGTCTCACCCAGCCTGTGGGTCCGCCCAGTGTAGAAAAGGACGCGCTCCGTACAGGTGGTCTTGCCAGCGTCAATGTGCGCCATGATGCCGATATTGCGAACCCGGTCTAATGGATACAGACGTGCCATATAAAAAAATATCCTTGAAACTATCCGTGCAAAAAGTGATGCGGGAAATATCGCGCAGAAATTATATTATACGCCTTTTTCTGGGAAAAATCAAGCACGAAAGTCAATAATTGTCATAGATTGTCATGGGTGGTAAGTGGTGTGGCACGGATGCATGACGACAAGCGGCCGTGCCATGGCTGTCATGGCACGGCCGCTTGTGTATGCGACGAATGCTGAACGTCAAGCGTCAGCTGTGCGGGCAGCGTTTAGGCTGCGCCGTTGTTTTTGGTCACAGTTTCAGTCTGGCCAGGGCTTCTTGGCTGATCGATGCGCCCGGGAATATAGTGTCGAGGTCTTGGCGGGTTGGCACACGTCCCCAGAAGGTGACTCGGAAGACTTCGCGCGGAGTCTCGATGTCGAATCCGTACCTGCGATTGACTTCGTGATGGCGTCCGAGGAACTCAGCGGTGTACTCTTCGCGTGTCGGCGCTTTCACTCCGGCGTTCCAGGGCAGCCAATCGAAGATTTGCGAGTCGTGGCAGAGGATCATGCGTTCTTTTTCGGCGTAGACGGCACTGATGTCGAGGGCCACATCATAGCCGCTTTCGCGGGCGTAGGTATCGTCGCAGTTGATGATGAGCGGCGCTGGGAAGCGTGCAGTGCGGGCTTTTTCGGTGAGCGCCGGGTAGGCATGCGGAACGGTCAGCTGATAGGCCACGTAGCGGACGGCCCAGGCCGTGTTGTAGTGGTCGATATGAATGCCGGCGCGCGGGTCGGTGATGACGGGCGGGCAGATGATGAAGTCGGGCCGGAAGTCGCGGATGGCGTTCCAGAGGCCACCCAGGGTGTTGCGGTCCAGGAAGACCTGTCCGATCGCATGGCTGTTGTCAAGGAGATTCAGGCATTCGTAGGAAGCACCGATGACGTTGGCGCTGGCTTGGGCTTCCTTCTCCCGGATGCGGAAGGTTTCCTCAAGGCCCATGGTTTGGTGTCCGGAAGCGCCGCGGGTGGTGGCAAGGATTTTGAGTTCGACGCGGTCGCCGTAATGGCGGCGCAGCCAGGCGAAGAGTCCGCCGGCGTTGAATTCAAAATCATCCTGGTGAGCCATGATGGACATGACGCGAATGGGTGACTGCATGATGGTGCTCCTTGCTGAACAGAGAAAGGCATGACTTCTGGACGGAAACGATGGCAAGCCTCGCGACTGTCCGTCATCGCGGGGCTGTCCGGAGTACTTTGGGTGTCGGTCCGGAACCGTTTATTTTTTGCCGTTCACGGCTTTTTCTGTCGTCGCTTGAGGGTTTCGCGCAGCAGCTCGACCAAGTCGTCTGCCGCTTGTGGGCGGGCGAAATCGTGGAGGTTTTGGCCCATCAGGTTCCATTTCTCTGGGTTTTCCAGCCAGTCATTCAAGGTGCTGGCCAGTTTGTCCGGAGTAGCTTCGGATTGCGGGAAATGTACGGCTGCCTGGGCATGTTGCAGCAGTTCGGCATTGACTGCCTGGTGGTTGTCTGCCGCCGTGGGCAATGGGATGAGCACGGCTGGTTTAGCGAACAGGGCCAGCTCGCAGATGCTGGAGGCCCCGGCGCGGCACACGACCAGGTCGGCCGCTGCATAGCAGGATTCAATATTGGGGTCAGCCCGGCGGATGGAGGCTGGGATGTCGGCCTGTTGGTAGGCCTTGACGAGGGCGTCGTTGTCATCGGTGCCGGTCAGGTGCATGAATTGCAGGTGCGCCGCAGTCGTCGGCGGCAGGACTGCGGCCGTGTCAGCGAACAGTTCATTGATGAAGCGCGCGCCTTGGCTGCCGCCAAAGACCAGGACGGTTTTGCGGTCTGGCTTCAAGCCGAGCGAGCTCAGGAAAGCCGGGGCGCGGGGAGCGTCAACCGCTGCCAGCAGCGCTTCCCGCAGCGGCATGCCGACCATGACGGCCGTCGTGCCCCGGGATTGTCGCGGGTAGGCGAGGGGCAAGGTCAGCCCGATAGCGTCGGCGCGGCGAATGAACAGGCGGTTGGTTTTACCCATGCAGGCATTGCCTTCGTGCAGCACCAGGGGGATGCGACGGGGGCAGGCCAAGCAGGCGGGCACAGCCGCGAAGCTGCCCATGCCGAGCATAATGTCGGGCTGCAAGCGCCGCAGCGTTTTTCGCGCTTGCAGGACGCAGGATGCCAGCCTGGGCAGGAAGAGCAGAGCCTCGCTAACGGTGCTGGGCAGGCGCACAGCCGGCAGAGTGACTGTTTCGAACCCGTGCTGGGCAGCGGTTTTGGCTTGTTCCTCGACGTGTTTGCCGGCTAGAAGCAGGGTCACCCGACTGCCATCGCGGGCAAAGGCGCGGGCGACGGCGAGGGTGGGATAGAAGTGTCCGCCGGTTCCGCCGCAGGCAATGGCAAGGTGTGCAGGCATGATAGTGTTAGCTTAAATTGATATTAGGTTGGACAGCTGTCAAGAACGGCCGCAGGGAGAGCTTGGGATTTTGTCTTGCTGCCAGAGCCGCCGTTCACGTTGGGGGGGAAAACAGCCATGCCGCCTGGCGCAATCGGCTTGTTTTTCCGGCGGCAAGGCGGCATGAATGTGAAGAATCATGACCAGCATGGGAACGGCTGGTTCAGAGGGGCACACCTAAATTCTGCCCTTCCCAGCTGGCCGGCGCATTCCAAGGCAGGCTGCTGTCCTGGTCGTTCGGGGTGACGCAGGAGGTCAAGACAACAGTTAAAATCGCCAGCAGGACGGCCAAACCACAAATTTTCCAAGTCGGCAAGGTGGCAGGTGTGGGCATGGCGTATCTTTAAAGAATGAAAAGGGCTTTCATTTCCAGGATTTGGAAGGTCAGAACCGCCGCCAAGCCAAGGGCGGCGACAAGCATGGATATGGGAAAAAGCAGCTTCATGTCGTCTCCTTGCGTTTAATCTTCACCGTCGCCGGGCGACTTGTCTTTGACCGTCAGGTTGACGAAAACCTGCGCGTTGTCCGGGATGCGGGCAACATCGCCGCGAATGACTTCCACCAGGGAGACTTTCTTTTCGACTTTCTTGATGATGCCGCTGGCCAGGTATTTCCCTTCGCTGGAGATGATCACCGGCACTTCGGCGATAACGTGTTCCTGGCCCATGTCGGTCACGACGAAATTCCACTGCGGGTTAGTGACTAGGACGTTGCCGGCTGCGTTGGGGTCGACTTCCTGGATTGATTCGATGACTTTGACGACGCCGACCTCGGACTCGCCGCCAAGGTCGCGGACTTGCTTCTTGAGGGCGGCGACATCTTGCTCCAAGGTCGCGTTTTTGTCTTTCAATTCCGTGAAAGCCTCTTCCAGCTCCTGTTTTTCCTGCTTAACCTTTGCCAGGTCCTCGATGGTTTTCTTCAACTCAACGAGCTTGCCGTTGATGGCGCCGTAGTCTTCCTCCAAGGCGGCCAGGACATTGGAAAAACCGCGGCCAGAGAGATTCTCCACTTGAGCCGACCAGGCGAATTCGGGGATTTTCTCCGGGGTGCTTTTCAGGGTGGTTTCAAAGGCTTTTCTGCGGTCGTTGACGTCCTTGATGGCGGCGCGGAGGTCATCGAGGGGTTTCTTGCAATCGAATTCGCCCAATTTGACGCCGATTTCGTTGCCGTCCTCATCAGTCACTTTGACTTCGCTGCGGGTCTCCAGCCGGGCCGTGTTAAACCTCATGCCGACTTCAGACGAATAGGCTTTGAGGGCGTCAAGGAGGGCGTCATTGCGGTTGCGGACGGCGCTGGCGTGAGCCTTAGCGTCGGCAATGGCGTTTTTGTAGGTCGAGAGTGTATTGAGGCTATCCTGGCCAAGGGCGCTTTCGGGCAGCTGCAAGGCGATGGACATTTCATAGATTCCCAGGGCCAGTTCGCTGCGTTGCGAGTTGACGTCTCCCGCCAGCTTGATAGTCGCGTCAATGGCTTTTTGGTATTCGGCCTTGTCGGCATGGTAGGATGGCCAGCCGAGTGCGCCGGATTCCTTGGTGCCTGGCGCTGCCGGCGTGAAGGTGACCTTGTTGGCTGTGCCGCTTCCTGTCTGGGCGTCCAGCTTCTGGGTTGTGTCTGCAACGCCTTTGGCAAGGATAGCCGCTCGGTCGCGGAATTCCATGCGTCGGTTGGAGACGACGAAACTGAGAGCGGCAATCGCGATGGCCAGCACGGCGACGACTGGGCCGAGAATCATACCCAATTTACGCATGGAAGGGCTTTCCTTTCGATATAGTTGAACCTGTAGCCTGCCAGACTAGTTTTTGGACACGTCATTGTCTGGCGCCAATTTCCGGCAGACCGGTAAGAAATATAACACCAAAGACTGTACAAACAACTAAAATTACAAGCGCAAACGATACTTTGCAAGCCGGAGACTGAGGGATTTTTTGGAGTTGCTTTTGCGAAAACCACTGTTTTTATGACTTAATTCATTCAGTATCAATGCATTATGAAAAATAACATTATTTTCGATAGTCGCGTCGCATCAGCGAAAAATTATGTCATCGGGGGGGGCTTGAATTCGTCGTGGGTTTTCCTGTTGCTGTCTGGGGGGTGGTTCATCCCGGCTTTGAGATGACGGCCTGATGCAGGAGGAAGAAGAAGTTGCCGACGAGAAGCCAGGCGAGGGCGGAGGCGGCCAAAAAGGGTCCAAAGGGAATCATGGCCTGACGTCGGCGCTTGACGAGAGCAACAGCGCCGCCGACGAGGGCGGCGAGGGCGGCCGCCGCGAGAAGAATGTAGATAGCAGCGTCAGCGCCGCAGAAGGCGCCGATCATGGCCAGGCACTTGACGTCGCCATAGCCCATGACGTCGCGTGGAATGATAACGGCGGTCGCGTTGAAGGTGCGGACCTCGCCGTCCGCCCATTTAGTCTGGACGCCGTCGGCAAAGACGCCGTCGGCGTTGACGAGCCACGTTTTTGGGGTTGGCTCGGCTTGGGGTGTCGGCTCTGGCGGGCTGATGATGGTGATGGCGTCCCGGTGGCGGGCGAGCAGTTCCTCCCAGGGCTGCTGGCGGTCATCGTCCAGGCCGGTCAAGCCTTGCTTGGAGGCGGACACTGTGGCGCCGTCAGGAAGGGCGATGGTCTTGGCGCCGAAGAGCCTGCGGCCAGCTTCTGCGACGACGACGAGCAGGGCGGCGCCGATGGCAGCGCCGAGGATGCAGTCGACGACGGCGGCGGCTATATGGATTTTGGTCAGGTCCAGGCCATGCGCAGATATCCAGGCGAGCAGTCCGTTGCAGAGGATAGCGCCGCTGTGCGGGGCGTCGGGCTGGGCGACAGCCAGGCGCGAGGTGGGCAGGGCGATGGCCAGCAACAGAGCCGCGACCAGGCCGGAGTAGGTGATTTGGTCTGGGATGAGGCGGTGCCGCACGTCGATTTGAGCGATAGCCAGCAGCGAGGCGGCCAGGTACAGAGCGCCCGGGGCGGCTTCCAAGGGCAGTCCGCGGCGCAGCAGCTGAACCCAGACGGCGAGGAAGAGGATGCCAGCAGCGGCTTCGCCCAGAGGGTAGCGAATGGAAATCGGCAGGCGGCATTGGCTGCATTTGCCGCGCAGAAAAAGCCAACTGAGGATCGGGATGTTCTCCCAAGGCCGGATGACATGGCCGCAACGAGGGCAATGGCTGGGAGGATGCAGCAGGGACTCGCCGCGAGGAACACGCCAGACCACGACGTTGAGAAAACTGCCGACGATGCAGCCAAGGCAGAACACCATGACCGACAAGGGGAGATAAAGAGAAGAAGGTAGCGACATGATGGCGGTTTTTCGTGGGCAGCGAAAATGACGTTCGGGTTGGGCGCAGAGCCGGTCGAATTTTAGGGGCGAGGGGCGAAAAACTGTTGATTTATCCGCAGATTACGCTGATGACGCAGATTTTTTTAGGGTGTGTTGTACAGGGAAATCAGCCGTGTAGCGGCAGAAACGCTAAAAGAGCGAAACATACTGCAAGCTAAAGCTTGAACTACATGCTCCTGCATGCGAGGTACATACTGCAAGCTAAAGCTTGAACTACATGCTCCTGCATGCGAGGTACATACTGCAAGCTGAAGCTTGAACTACGTACTGCAAGCTGAAGCTTGAACTACATGCTCCTGCATGCGAGGTACATACTGCAAGCTAAAGCTTGAACTACATACGATGCCGCCGCCGTCCACCATGTCCACCATGTCCACCATGTCCACCATGTCCACCATGTCCACCATGTCCACCATGTCCACCATGTCCACATCTATTTGCGAATCTTCAGGCAAACAAGGTAATCCCGAAAATCAGGAAGTCAATGCGGATTGTAAAATGATGCTAGTGGTTTATTTTATGGGATTGTGTCGCAAATGGGGCCGGGCCCCGTCGGAACCGCACGTGCCAGGTTGGCTGCGGCGTCCGCATTAGGCGGCATTACTTTCCGGCTAAGGAGAAGATTGTCATTATGAACCAGATTTCCCCTCTTCAGCAAGCTCGTTACGACTATCAGCCTAAGCTCCCGTCAGTTTTTATGGAAAGCGGCCCTTTTGCGGCGGCGCGTTCCGGCGAAGAGACGCATTCCGTGGCTGACCAAAAGCAGATCAAAGAATTGTTTCCTGACATTTACGGGTTGCCGACAGTGACTTTTGCTCGCGGCTCGACGTTTGACTGCCCGCCGCTCAAGGTCGGCGTCATATTGTCTGGCGGCCAGGCGCCAGGCGGCCACAATGTGATTGCGGGGTTGTTTGACGGCTTGAAGGCCCTCAATCCAGACAGCGAGCTGTTCGGATTTCTGGGCGGCCCGAGCGGCCTGGTTGATAACAAGTACATTAAGCTCAACGAGGCCCTGGTGAACCAGTACCGCAACACCGGCGGCTTTGACATGATCTGCTCGGGGCGGACAAAGCTTGAGAAGGACGAGCAGTTCGCCCAGGTGACGCAAAACTGCGCCGAGCATGGCATCAAGGCGATTGTCATCATCGGCGGCGACGACTCGAACACGAACGCCTGCGCCCTGGCGCAGTATATGCTGACCCACAAGACAGGCGTACAAGTGATCGGCTGCCCAAAGACGATTGACGGTGACTTGAAGAATGCCTGGATCGAGGTGTCGTTCGGCTTTGACACCGCGACCAAGGTGTACTCCGAGCTGATTGGCAATATCATGCGGGATGCCAACTCGTCCCGCAAATACTGGCATTTCATCAAGCTGATGGGGCGTTCGGCCTCACACATCGCGCTGGAATGCGCGTTGCAGACCCACCCGAACTTCTGCCTGATTTCGGAAGAGGTTGAGGAAAAAGGCATGTCCCTGAACCAGATTGTCGACCAGATTACGGCGTTGGTGGTGGCGCGCGCAGAGAACAAGATGAAGTACGGCGTCGTGCTGATTCCAGAAGGGCTGATTGAATTCATTCCCGAATCAAAGGTCCTGATCGCCGAATTGAATAATTTCATCGGCAAGAACAAGGCGACTTTTGAAGGCTTGACTTCGGACGGCAAGCTGGAGTATGTGGTCAAGCATCTGAGCCCTGCTTCCCTGAAGGCGTTTGAGTCCATGCCGCTGATGATTCGGAAGCAGCTGCTGGCTGACCGCGACTCGTTCGGCAATGTCCAGGTGTCGCGCATTGAGACGGAAAAGATGCTGGCTGCTCTGGTTGAAGAACGCCTGGCCGGCATCAACAAGGCTCGGGCCGCCCAGGGCGCCAAGCCGGTGGCTTTCAGTGCACAGACGCATTTCTTCGGCTATGAGGGGCGCTGTTCCGCGCCGTCGAATTTTGATGCGGACTATTGCTACAGCCTGGGTTACACGGCAGCGGCCTTGATTGGCGCTGGCAAGACCGGCTTTATGGCGTCGGTGCGGTATTTGTCGTGTCCGGCGCAGGACTGGGAAGCTGGCGGCATCCCCCTGACCATGATGATGAACATGGAGACTCGGCATGGCAAGGACGTTCCAGTGATTAGGAAAGCCCTGGTCGACTTGAGCGGCAAGCCGTTCAAGACGTTTGTCGAACATCGGGAAGCCTGGGGCATCGGCACCGAGTATGTCTATCCTGGTCCGATCCAGTATTTCGGCCCCTCGGCGGTATGTGACCTGACGACGGTTACCCTGAGGTTGGAGCAGGCGTGAGCGACACGGCGTCGACGAGCCAGGCTGACGACGGTTTCTGCCGCTTGCGTCTGCTGGTGGGCGACGCTGGCTTTCAACGTCTGTGGTCGTCGCGGGTGGTGGTGTTTGGGGTGGGCGGCGTCGGCTCCTGGGCTGCTGAAGCGCTGGTTCGGGGCGGCGTCGGCCACCTGCTGTTGGTTGATGATGATATCGTGCGTGCGAGCAACATCAACCGCCAATTGGCAGCGCTGCACAGCACCATTGGCGCCAGCAAGGTCGAGGTGCTGGGAGAGCGCCTGCGTGACATTTCGCCATGCGCTGAGATTTTGTGCAGGCGCGAGCGGGTGACGCCAGCCAATTGCGCTGACTGGATCAACCGAACGCCGTCTTGGGATTATGTTGTTGACGCGATTGACGACCGTCCCGCCAAGGTCGCTTTGCTGCTGGAGTGCTGGCGGCGCGGCGTGCCGGTGGTGTCAAGCATGGGTACCGCCAATAAACTGGCGGCGGACGCAATCCAAGTAGCGGATCTGGCGGACAGCTATGGCTGCCCCCTGGCGCGGCTGCTGCGCAAGCATTTGCGCCGGGCCGGAGTCACGCGGGGAATCAAGGTGGTCTTTTCGTCGGAACTGCCCCTGCGCGGAACGGACGGAGAGCATTTGGGCGGCGTTGCTGAGACGCCCGGCGCCCGGCGGCCATTAGGCGTCATTTCCTACTTGCCGGCGCTGTTTGGTCTGCGCTGCGCCGCGGAAGTCTTGCAGAGCCTGCTGGCGGATGATGGCCAGAAGTAGGCTGCGGCCATCGCATTCTGGCTGGGCAGACGGAGTCTGGCCGAAACAGTCGGGAGGATGACATAATGGCTATGATCAAAGTGCCGTATGGGCGTGGTCATTTGGAGTTTGCCGTGCCGACGGAGAACTTGGTCGGCGTTTTTGAATCCCGGCTGAGCGGCAGTTGTCCGTCAGCGCCGGGTCTGGCCTTAGTTGAACAGTCGCTGGCCGAGCCGATTGGCTCGCCGGTTGCGTCGGTGCTGGCGAGCGGCAAGCGCACGGCTGTGATTATTGCCAGCGACCACACGCGGCCAGTGCCGAGCCAGGCTATTTTGCCGCCGTTGTTGCAGGAGCTACGGCGCGGCAATCCCGGCTTGGAGATCACCATCCTGATTGCTACTGGCATGCACCGCGCCAGCACCAACGCTGAGCTGCTGGAGAAATTCGGCCCGGAAGTCATGGCCAATGAACGAATCGTGGTGCATGACTCGCGGGACCCAAGCCAATTGGTTAACCTCGGCGTGCTGCCTTCAGGCGGACAGCTATGGATCAACCGAATCGCTGTTGAGACTGACCTGCTCCTGGCAGAGGGCTTTATCGAGCCGCATTTCTTTGCGGGATTTTCCGGGGGGCGCAAGAGCATTCTGCCTGGTATTGCCGGGGAAGCGACGGTACTGGCCAATCACTGCGCCGAATTCATCGCCTCGCCGCAGGCCCGGGCTGGGATTTTGGACGGCAATCCGATGCATCGCGACATGGTGTGGGCCGCCCGCCAGGCAGGCCTGGCGTTCATCGTCAACGTCGTCATCAACGGCAGCAAGCAGGTCGTCCAGGCTTTTTCCGGCGATCCTTTTGCCGCGCACGCGGCTGGCTGCGAGTTTGTGCGCAGCCAGTGTCAGGTCAAGGTGCCGCCGGCGGACATCATCATCACCGGCAATGGCGGGTATCCTTTGGACCAAAACGTGTACCAGGCGGTCAAGGGCATGTCTGCCGCCGAGGCCGCTGCGGCGCCAGGGGCGGTGATCATCATGGCGGCGCAATGCGCGGACGGCCATGGCGGGCAGGCGTTCCATGATCTTCTGGCGTCAGCCGCGTCACCGGCTGAATTAAGCCAGCGCTTGGCAGGCGTTCCGCAGGATCAGACCGTGGCAGACCAGTGGGAGAGCCAGGTGCTGGCGCGGATTCTCTGCCGTCACCAGGTCATCCTGGTCAGCCAGGACTGCGATCCAGACATGGTGCGGCGTATGCATTTGCAGCCGGCCAGCAGCGCGGAGGAAGCTCTGGGCATGGCATTTGCCCGCCAAGGCCGCGACGCCCGCGTCGCCGTCATCCCTGACGGCGTCGCCGTCATTGCCGAAGCACTGCCAGCCGCGCCTTGAGGCGGCTCAAGGCAGGACAGTAGTAAGCAGAGCCTGGTATTCCGGGAGATGGAGATTGCCGAGATGGCCGCCGGCCGGAAAGACTTGCAGGCGGTCGCCAAGCTTGCTGGCGAGCCAGTCGAGGTCGTTCTCGCCCAGCAGGAAGTCATTGCGGTTGTGCAGGACGGTGATCCTGCGATTGTTTTTCAGGCAGTCGGCGATGGCGCGCAAGGACAGCCCCTCGGCTAACTCGGAGGCTGTCATGGCGTCCTGGCGCTGCTGCTGGCGGGCCTGCGGCAGTATGTAGTCCTGGGCATACGTCATGTAGGAGACGCCGAGCGCCTCGGTGTGGACGGCGCTGCGCCGGAAGGCGGCTGGATCAAGGTGCAGGAGGCCGAGGTTGTGGCGCTTCTGGGAAGCGCAGATAGCGTCGGCCAAGGCCAGGCGCAGATTGAAGCCGATGAGAAATTGCGATTCTTCGCGGGTGATTGGGGGGAGCTTGGGCGGCTGGCCTTTGCGTGCGAACATGGCGGCGTTCAGGCGCATGAAGACATCCTCTGCGCGCTGTTCCGGGTCTGACCAGTTTTTGGGAATGTCGAAGAATTGGTCGATTTGCCGGAGGGCGTGAATGGGGTCGACGGGCGGGTTGATGGCGACGTAGCGGTCAATCGGCAGTTGGCCGCTGTCAACGCCGCCTTCCTGAGCCGCCAGGAAGAGTGCGTTGACGGCGCCGAGCGAGTAGCCGAGTACGGAAATGGAGCTTGGAGCTTGCTTGGGGTAAAGCTGGCTGAAGTCGGCGATTGCATGGGTGAGGGCCAGGCGGATGGATTCGGCGTCGCGGCGGAAATCGCCGGGCAGGTCATTGCCGGGAAGGCCGAGAAAGAAGTCAGGATGCAGCGTCGAACTCAGGGTGATGACGTTCCAGCCGTTCGTCTGCATCAGCTCGGCTAAGGCGAGCACGCCGGCGGACAGGCGGTGGCTGCCGACGCCAGGCAGGATGACGAGCATTTTGGTGGTGTTGGCTTTGGCCTTCCAAAACGAGTACGGCAGTTTTTGCCAGGCGCCAGGAAGCTTGAGGTTCCGGGTTGTGCCCCTTTGGAAGAACGTCGTCGAGCGTGGCCGCAGGGCGACGAACCCGAACGATTCATCCGGGTCAGCGGCGATTTCCGGGAGCGGAAAGTCGCGGACTTTGGTCTCGCGGTCAAGCAGGTACAGGGCTTGAGCCATCCGATAGGTGTCGTCCTGAGAATCGAAAATCTGTTTGAGGGCGGGTGCGTTTGACAGTGCTGTGTTGGTGTAGGTGGCGGCGTTGACGGCCGTGGCGGCGTCGCTGTTGAACAGCCAGAAGGCGAGGTTGAAGGGCGTGTCCAGGATGCGCCCAAGCAGGTCGCGGCTCGAGGAGGGACCCAAAAACGGCAGGTTGATGAAGAAGCCTTGCTTGAGTCCGTAGTGGCCCATGGTCTGGCCAAAGTCCTCGTCGTGGCTGGGCATGCCCCAGCGGCTGGCCTGATCCCGGAAACCGAGGATGCCGACCGTGGAATTGACCCCGAAACGCATGGTTTCTTCCCAGGCGGCTTGGAATTTGCCTTGCAGGCAGGTGTTGACGAGGCGAACCGGGAAGAGCAGGTTGTGGCCGCAATTGGCAATGCTGGTGCGGGCGATTTCCGGCACAAGGAAGTTGTAGCTAACGCCGACAGGATAGAGGACATAGCTGACTAACCCTTGATTGAACAGGTGCACAGAGCGGTTGAAGCCCTCTAAATGGTCTTCCGCATCCAGAGGCTGACAGAAGAGGCCGACGCCGGGCGGGGGCGTGGGAGCAGAGTCGGCGCTGCGGCTAGTTCCCGCAAACAGGAGACACCCTAGGGCAAAACAAAACCAGAGAGAATGACAAAGATGATCGCGCATGGGAAGATGTCGCATCATGGCTGCTCGGGGGTTGATGGTTATGGAATGGGGCTGGATAGCTCGGTGCGCCATCCCCGGAAAAATCAAGTTTCGGCTTTTTCGGGTGGCGAGGGAGCGTCATCCGGAAGGGCTTCGACGGTGATGGAAGCGCCCTCGACAGCGATGACGCGGACAGCTGCGCCTTTGGGAATCATGTCGCCATTGCTGATGACGTCATGGCGCTGGCCGTCAATCAAGACGGTGCCAGCCGGTCGGAGAGTGGTAAAGGCTAGGCCGCTTTTGCCGAGGAGACTTTTTCTGCTGTCCAAGTCAGAGCTTACATAGCCGTCTTCGGCTTTGAGCTGCTGATTGAGGACGAGGGAGTGGTAGATGTTGGTTTTCGGCAGGAAGCGGCTGAGAATCCAGGCGCCGCCAAACAAAACGGCGAGGGCGATGCCTAATTGGCGCAGGGCATTCTGGATGTATGTTTCCAGGAAGGACGGCCCGATTTCCAGCCATGAGGGGGCGTCATGGAGGCGGGGGATGACGGCCATGCCTGCGCCAATCAGGATGCACAGGATGCCGAGGACGCCGGTGATGCCAAAGCCGGGTATGAGGAAGATTTCAATGCCAAGAAGGATGATGCCAATGGTGACCAGGGCGATTTCCTCTATGCCTGCCAGACCCGCTACGTAGTGGCCAAAGAAATAGATGGCAAGCAGGACGATGCCGATGATGCCGAAAGCGCCGAAACCTGGCGTTTTGAATTCAATCCAAAGCGCCAAGACGCCAAGCCCGAGCAACAGCGGCCCTAAGGCAGTGATCAGGCGCGCCAGGCGGTCGGCCTTTTCCTCTTGGAAGCGGGTGATGCTGGCGTCGGACAGGCCAATGGCCTCAAGCACTAAGTTGATGTCATCAGTCATGGCCTTGGCCAGCAGCGGCTTGCTCTCGCCAGGATAAATCCTGGTGGCGTCCTGGGCGGTGAGGTTGAGCAACTTGCCTTTTGGGCAGATGACCGCGTCGCCGGCTATGAGGTCGTCGTGGTTGGGATCAACCATGGCAACGGCTACATCCGTGCGAAAATTGTTCTCCTGGGCCATGCTGACGACCATGGCGCGGACCGCAGACAGCATCTTTTCCTTGACATCCGGATGGAGGTCCTGGACGCCGCCGCCAAAGGGAGAGACGGCTAATGGCATGGCACTGCCAATGGTGGCGTTGGAAGACATGAAGATGCCGCTGCTGGCCAATGAGAGCATGGCGCCGGCGCTGAGGGCGTCAGGATTGACAAACGCATAGACAGGACAGCCCTTGCTTTTGATTGAACGCATCCAAGCGATGATTTCGCGGGTTTCATTGAGGGCGCCGCCAGGCGTGTTCAACTCCAGGACTACGGCCTGAGGCCGCAGTTTTTCCACCTCGCGGAAAGCGCGGCGGAAAACGAAAAGCATGCCCTTGTCAATAGGACCTTCAACCGGGAGAACAAACACACCCTGGGAATCCCCGGCGCCGGCCGCCATGCTGCTGAATGTACAGGCAAATAGGCCGAGAAAAGCCAGAACGTACCGAATGCTGGCAGAAAAATTGTTCATGGCGGAGTAGTAGTGGACAGTGGACAATGGACGTTAGTGGACGTTAGTAGACGATGGACTGTGGACTTTAGTGGACGTTAGTGGAGAGTGGACGTGGACGGAAGTGGATGTTAGTGGACAGTGGGCGAGGGGCTGAATGCTGAATGCTGAATGCTGAATGTTGAATGCTGAATGCTGAATGTTGAATGCTGAATGAGCATTTGTCATTCATAATTCATAATTCATAATTCATAATTCATAATTTGTTAGGGGTGAGAAACTGTTGTTTTATCTCCAGTCGACGAGGTCTTCGAGGCGGATTTTCGGCACGTGGAGACGGTTGGCGTCGTCTAAGTAGTAGGCTATGGAGGCGTCTCCTGCGACGTCTTCGCTGACTGGCTGTTCGGCAGGATAGCCGATAGCGAGAAGGAAGATCGCCTGCTTCTCTGGCGCCAGGTTGAGAATGTTATGCAGATTTTCGCGCTTGATGGCGCCGAGCCAGCAACACCCGAGGCCAAGGGTCCAGGCGGCTATCTGCATGCTTTGGATGGAAGCGCCTGCGTCAGCGTAAGTGATCGGCTTGGCATCAGCCGGTGCAATGATGGCGATGAAGGCGGCCGGAGCAGTTTTCCCCGGGACGGGCGTGCGTTTTGGGGCGACCAGGGCAGCCCAGGCGGTTTCGGCAAGGACTTGGTCCACGAGCGGCTGCGTCCTGATGGCGATGTAGCGCAGGGGCTGCCGGTTGGATGCGCAGGAGGTCACCCTGGCAGCGTTGATGACAGTGGCCAGATCAGCGTCAGCGACAGGGCGCTGCTGGAATAGCCGGATAGTGCGGCGTTCGGTGAGAGCTTGCAAAGCGTTCATGTAGAGTGTCAATCCGTTTTAAGATCATTGAGGGGTTGAAGCCGAGAAGAGTTTTTCCCCGAGCAAGGCGGTGAAGAACGAGCCGGTGAACAGGAGCGGTCGGTCGGCCGGGAGCTGGCTTTTGGCGGTCAATTGAGGGATAATGGCGTCGACCTGGAGGTGATGCTCGCGGGCTGCGGCGGTCAGTTCCGGGAGAGCGGAGCCTTTGCCGGTCTCCGGGTTGGTCAGAATGAAGGAAGCGCCCGGCAGCTGAGCCAGGGCGTTGACAATGCCGTCAACGTCTTTGCCTTTGACGATGCCGAGGACGACCGTCCAAGCCGTATTTGGCCGCAGGCAGCAGAGGCTCTGGACGAGCTTGGCGGCCGAGTCGGCATTGTGGGCGGCGTCCAGGATGACGAGCGGCGTCTCCGAGATGACTTCGCAACGGGCTCGGAGAGTCGGCAGGCGGAAGACCCGCTGGTCTGGCTTGACGCCGAACACTGCTGCGGCAGTCATGGCGACGGCGAAGTTGTCCCGTAGGAAAAGGGGATAGTCGCGTGGGAGGAAGTCAGCACCTTGGCCAGGGCTTGGACAGTGGACAGGGCAGTTGAGGGTTGCGGCCTGCTGGCGGATGACGGCCTCGGCCTCGGGAAAGGGCTGCTTGGCCAGCACGAGGGGAACCCCGGGCTTCAGGATGCCGGCTTTTTCTGCGGCGATGGCAGCGATGGTGTTGCCCAACAGGGCGACGTGATCGAAGCTGACAGGGGTGATGACGGTGCAGCGGGGCTGGGCGACGTAGTTGGTGGCGTCCAGCCGACCGCCGATGCCGGTCTCCACGATGACGACGTCAACCTTGGCCTCGGCAAAGACCTTCAATGCCAGGATGGTGAAGATTTCGAACAGGCTTGGCTTGAGGCCGTTTTGCTTGATGAGGTCGAGGTAGTCGACGGCGTGGCGGGCAAGGAGGGGGAGGGGAAGCAGCGCGTTGTCGATCTGGAACCGCTCCCGGACAGTGCTGAGATGCGGGCTGGTGTAGAGGCCAGTGCGCATGCCAGCACTGGTCAGCAGGGCAGCGATGAAATGGCAGGTCGAGCCTTTGCCTTTGGTGCCAGCAACGTGGATGATCGGGAAGTTCTTTTCAGGCCATCCGGCCAGTCGGGCGAGCGGCGCCATTCGGGCCAGGGAATAATTGGCCGGGTCGTGCTGCTTGCCGGCGTCTTTTTCGGCGTCGAAATAGTCCTTGAAGAGGTCGAAAAAGGCTTGTTCGGCGATGGGGTCAAAGTCACGCATAGAGGGTGTGTTGCACTCCAAGAAGCGGGCCGGTCGCCAGTCAGGCGCAGGTATTACTTGGCCTTGGCGGCGGGTTCCAGCTTGGCGAGGCGGGCTTCCAGGTCGGCGATTTTCTTTTCCAGGCAGCTGATGGACTTGTAGCCGGGAATCAGGGACTGGCCGCGAGAGGAAATGACTTCTTCGATGGCGGCGTTCAGATTCGCCTTGGCGTTTTTGCCTTCTTCCAAGATGACGCCTAACAGCTGATTGCCTTCTTCAGGACTCAGCTTGGCTTCCTTGGCGGCTTCCCTGACAAATGCCTCCGCCCGGTTTTTGGTGATGGCGAGAGTGCCCAGGCCGAAAAGAAACGTTTTTTCCAGAATGTTGAGCATGGCTTTTCTCCTTGCAGATAGAAGGGGAGGGAGGGGCGCGGCAGGCCGATTGACGTCGGCCACCAGGACGGGCAATGACTTATATTGCAAAAATATAATAATCTAATCTGCAGAAATGGCAAGAATGAAAAGTGAAATTAATGCCAGAAATCCGGCAAATGGGCGGTTCTGCACCAAAAGCGCTGTCGCGGCCTTGCTTTTTCGGCACTGTCGGATTACTGTTCTGGCGGTCAATTTTGCGGTTATGCTGTTGGCTCGGGTGTAGAGTCGGCAAAATGGAATGAGGGTCAGAATGAAGGCATGCAGAGCGTTTTTAGCGGCTTTATCCACGGTTGTGTTGTTCTGGGGCAGTCGGTCGGCTGCCGCGCCTGGCATGGTCCCAGCTGCTGACACTGTGCCACGTGTGCCGGCCATTGTACAAGGACTCGCCCAAAACCGCCCACAGCAGACGTCACCGCGCCAGCGACAACCGTTGCCTTGCCCAGTGCAGCCGTTACTGCGCCCAGAGTCACCATCGCCTCTGCGACAGCTAGTGCCGCACCCACAGCCGCAGCGCCCACAGCAGCAGCAGCACCCGCAGCAGCAACAGCGCCTGCAGCAGCAACTGCGCCCGCAGCAGCCGTCGCCACGCCCGCAGCAGCAACAGCGCCCGCAGCAGCAACAGCGCCCGCAGCAGCAGCAGCAGCAACAGCGCCCGCAGCAGCAACAGCGCCCGCAGCAGCAACAGCGCCCGCAGCAGCCGTCGCCACGCCCGCAGCAGCAGCGCCCGCAGCAGCAGCAGCAACAGCGCCCGCAGCAGCCGCGCCCGCAGCAGCCGCGCCCGCAGCAGCCGCGCCCGCAGCAGCCGC
>MWEG01000113.1 GCA_002070945.1 Lentisphaerae bacterium ADurb.Bin082 | reverse complement strand
TGGTTGGGCAGGTGTGCTGCTAGACGCGGGTTTCCTGCAAATTGTCCCAGCGGAGCGCCGGGGTGTGTACTGACCGATTACAGCCGCTTAAACTTTTTGCCCAAAAGGGGTTGATTTCACGCAAACACTGTATTATAATATTAAGACAGTGTATGTCAGTGTGCTTTTTTTGCCCTTATTCTGACATCATCTGACATGCCGTTAGGAATACATTTTTCGTCTCCCTTTCACCACCTTTCCAAGGAGATTGCCATGAAAAGATTCACCAGCCTTTGTTCTTTCACCTTGATTGAGTTATTGGTTGTGATTGCGATCATCGCGATTTTGGCTGCGATGCTGCTGCCGGCCCTTTCGAAGGCTCGTGACAAGGCCCGCGCTGTTCAGTGCATCAACAATTTAAAGCAGCTTGGTCTGTACATGGCGATTTACGGCAGCGACAACGAAGAGCGCCTGCCACTGGCGCAGAACAACCGTGTTCCAGGCTCAACCGCCCTCGTCCAGTGGCCTCTGTTCATGAGCTACCTTGGCTATTTCTCACCGGTCAACGAGATCAGCGCCACCTTTGCCACCAACATCGCCAACCTGCGAAACAGCGGCAACGGCTTCCTAGTCTGCCCGTCCTGGGAACCGTTCAGCCTCACTAGCATCACCGGCTACAACACCTACGGCTACAACAATGACTGCTACTACAACAAGGGCGGCGTCGGCGGCAGAGGCGCAGGTCTGCGCGGTGGCAAGGGCTGGAATGACACCGCCTGCATCGAACTACAGCTCATGGACTCCCCCAGCGGCGCCATCATCTTCGCCGACTCGGTCAACCGCAACCCGGCAGCAACTTCTTGGCCGCAATACAACTGGTTCGTGCCTAACAAGGCTGGCACCAACTGCCGTGTCCACGCACGCCATGGTGGACAGGCCAACCTGCTCATGGGAGACATGCATGTCGAAAGCGCAAACTCCGGTGCCCTCCGCTCCAACTACTATCAGCAGTACTACCACGTCGTTGGCGCTGACATGATAACCCTCATCCAGTAAAGCCAGACATCGACAACAACTTTTCCCACTCCCAGCGCCGGCCAGGACAAAACCCCTGGCCGGCGCTGACGTTTCTCAAGACAAAAACACGTCAAGAAATGACAAATAATGCACGCCAATGACAATCACGACAAACGACCACAAAACAGCAAAAAAATCGCGCTCCCACTGGCATAATAGAAAACTTCCATTATATTGTAACCAGTTCATGGATAGATGTGACCTCATCAAGGCGACGACGTCCAAAAAGCTGAGCAGTCAATGGCCAACCAGGGATTATTAAAACGCCTGAACAAGGCGCGCATCATGGACGCCATCCGTCGGCAAGACGACTTGCATCGGGCGGCGTTGGCGGACATGCTTGGCCTGGATCGCAAGAGCGTGACCAACCTGGCCAGCGAGCTTCTGCAAGACGGCTGGCTGGTAGAAACAGGTGTGCGCCACCGGCAGCGCGGTCGGCCGCAGATTGTCTTGGGATTGAACCGCAAACAGCACTACCACCTTGGCATTCACCTTTCCGAAACTAAAGTCGTCGGCCTGCTGATCGATTTATACGGTGAAATCGTCTCGCGCCGAGAAACGTTCTATGGGTTTGCCAGCAGCCTGAGCCAGATTAAACAGGCGGTTGACGACGTTTTCCAGAGCCTGCATGACCTCGCCGGGACACGCTTGCAAGCTACCGGTCTGGCAGCACCCGGCATCATTGACAATCAAACCGGCCGCATGATCAGGTCAGTCAACATCCCGGCTCTTGACGGTGCCTCCCTGCGCCAACTGATTCGCCATAACAACAGTGACGACATTGCCCTGGAAGAGGCTTCGCGGGCCAAGGCCTTGGCGGAAAAATGGTTCGGCCAAGGCCGCGAACTCAACAGCTTTGCCTGCGTTGACCTGGGCATCGGCATAGGCGCCGGCATCGTCACGGAGCGACGCCTGCACACTGGCGCCAACCAAGGTGAAATCGGCCACAACATCATCAAGCCCGGCGGCAAGCTCTGCCGTTGCGGCCATCGCGGCTGCCTGGAGGCCTACATCTCGGAACGTGTCATCTGCCAGGCCATTAACCAATGCCAGGGCGGCGACGTCCAAACCCTGGCTGAAGTCAGCTCGCTCAGCCCGACTGCTGAAGACATCCTGGCCCAGGCCGGCTTCGCGCTCGGACTCGGCCTGGCGCCGCTCATCAATATCCTCTGCCCGCCCCTCATCATCCTCTCCGGCAACCTCACCAACTTCGAATCCATCGTCTTTCCAGAAATGGAGCGCGGTCTGGCTCAGGCCGCCCTGCCCTGGGCGCGGCAGGCCTTCAGCGTCACAGCCTCGACCTTCGCCCATGACACCGCAGCCGCCCTCGGTGCCGCAGCAGCAGCCATGAGCGATATCTTTGAAGTCACTGACAACACTTAATTCTATACTATATTATTATTGCGTTTCACCCTTCCCGTCGGCCAAATCGGCCGGGGGAGACAGACCACCGCCGCCCAAAAACAAGCGGCAACAACACCAAGCACCACCAGGAGAAAGAATCATGACGAAACTGGCAATCGACGGCGGGCCAAAAGCTGTAACCAACAAAATGATCGGCTGGCCCAATTTCAACGACGAAACCATCAACGCGGTGGTGAACGTCCTCAAATCCGGCAAAGTCAACTACTGGACCGGACCGAAAGGCATGGAGTTCGAGAAGAAGTTCGCAGAATGGCAAGGCAGCAAATACGCCATCAGCGTCAACTCCGGCACCTCCGCGTTGCACGTCGCCCTGGCCGCGCTCGGCATCGGCCCTGGCGACGAAGTGATCGTCCCCAGCTACACGTTCATCGCGACCAGCTTCTCAGTCGTCCAGGCCGGCGCTATCCCGCGCTTTGCTGACGTCAACATCGACGACCACTGCATCAGCGTCGAATCCGCGGAAAAGCTGGTCAACGAGCGCACCAAGGCGATCATCCCTGTCCACCTGTACGGCAACGTCTGCGACATGGACAAGATCAACGCCTTCGCCAAGAAGCACAATTTGTTCGTCATTGAGGACAACGCCGAGGCTTTCGGCGGCGAGTTCAAGGGCCGCAAGACCGGCACGCTCGGTCACATCAACGCATGCAGCTTCTGCCAGAACAAGACTTTCACCACCGGCGGCGAAGGCGGCATGGTGACCACGGATGACGAAAACCTGGCCTGGGCTGCCCGCAGCTTCCGTGACCACGGCTACGACGTCAAGGAACGCCTCAATCTGCTCGCCCTTGAGCAGAAACTGCCTTACATCCACAACCGCGTGGGCTGGAACTACCGCATGACCGAGATGCAGTCCGTCATCGGCATCGAGGAACTCAAGCGCATGGAGAGCTGGAATATGCCTGCTCGCCGCCGCAATGCCAAAATCGTCATGGACGCCCTCCGCGGCCTGCCCCAGGTCAAGTACCTGCCGATCGACACCCCGGAACGCCGCAACGGCTGGTTCGTCATGGCCTTCTCCCTTGACATGAACAAGATGAACTGCGATATCGGCCAGTTCATCAAGGCCGCTGGCGCCGAAGGCGCTCCCTGCTGGAAGGTCTTCTGGCCCCAGTGCCACACCGAAGGCGCCTTCACCAAGCAGAACGGCTTTGGCCGCACCGGCTTCCCCTTCAACTCCAAGGAATACACCACGCCGTCCAGCGTTGACTACAGCAAAGTCGAAGTGCCCAACGCCCGCTGGCACGAAAAGAGCACCTTCACCTGCTTCGCCTATCCGACCTTCACGGCGGAAGACATGGAGCAGATCGCTGGTGCGCTGGTGAAAGTGATCAAAGCCTACGCGAAATAAGACCTGTTGACCGCTTTCGGCGGCTTCCGGCGCCAGCGGCAGGCGCTGGAAACCGCCGCCGAAACGGTGGCTCGTCCGGCGGCACCCCACCCGGCGCCGCCATTCACACTCTCATTCCAAGGAAAAAGTTATGAAAAAAGTCAAATTCGGCGTTCTCGGCGCCGGCGGCATCGCCCGCCGCCGCACCATTCCTGGCATGCTGTTGGCCGACAACATCGAGCTGGCCGCTGTCATGGACGTGGTCAACATCAAGGAAATCGCCGCGGAATTCAAAGTTCCCAAGGCGTATGACAAGGCTGAAGACCTGCTGGCCGACCCTGACATCCAAGCTGTCTATATCGCCTCCCCGGTCAGCCTCCACTCGGAGCAGATTCTCGCTGCGGCTAAAGCCGGCAAGCACATCCTCTGCGAAAAGCCCCTGACCATGAATTCCGAACAGGCCGTCCAAGCGGTCGCCGCCTGCAAAAAAGCCGGCGTCTTCCTCCAGGAAGGCTACATGATGAAATTCCACGGCGCCCACCAGGCCATCCGCGATATCATCGCCAGCGGCAAAATCGGCAAAGTGGTCTATATGCGCGGCCAGCTGTCCTGCTGGTATCCGCCCATCCCTGGCGCCTGGCGCCAAGACCCTGCCAAGGGCGGCGGCGGCTCACTCATCGACATGGCCACCCACTTGTATGACCTGCTCGAATTCTTTGTCGGCCCCATCCGCAAACTGGTCGCCTTCACCGGCAATCAGGTCCAGAACTACAAATCGGAAGACTCCTCCACCACTATGCTCGAATTTGACAATGGCGCCCACGCCACTGTCGACGCCTTCTTCTGCGTGCCGGACGAGGCTTCCCGCACCCGCCTGGAAATCTACGGCTCGGCAGGCAGCATCTTCACCGAAGGCACCATTGGCCAGAGCCAGGCCGGCGTCGCCGAAGGCATCTTCGGACTGGGCGCAGGCGGCTATGACGCCAAGCAGACCAAGGACGTCGTCCGCGAATTCCGCCCCATCGAGTTCCCGGCCGTCAACCCCTACACGGCCGAATGCGCCTATTTCGCCGACTGCATCCTCAAGGGCGTCGAACCTGCCATCAACAATGGCGACAACGCCATCCGCATCATGCGCCTCACCGAACAGGCCTACGCCTCTGCCCGCGACGGCAAGGTCAAGACCATCTGAAGCATCCGCTTTTCGAATCCATGCGACGCCCGGCCAGCCCAGCCTGGCCGGGCGCCTGCGACCGGAACTGAATGCTGAATGTTGAATGCTGAATGCTGAATGCTGAATGCTGAATGTTGAATGCTGAATGCTGAATGCTGAATGCTGAATGCTGAATGCTGAATGCTGAATGCTGAGGTGCATTTCATAATTCATAATTCATAATTCATAATTCATAAAGGCGCCTCGTAGAGGCGTTGCAGAAGACTGACCGATTACCCATAATCCGCCTCCCTGCCGAAAGTCGCGGCCAGGCAGGAGACAACCTTGAGCGCCGCTGCCATCACCTTCTTTCCTTAAACATACGTCATCCATGAACAACATCTGGATTCTGAGCGGCATAGTCCTGGCGATGCTCGGCATTGAGCGTCTCATCATCACTGCGGCTATCAAGCAGCCATGGGGGCGCCGGCTCATCCATCGCCTGCCCATCCTGCATCCCAACGGCATTTCTCTGCTCCGCATCCCTATGGGCCTGGTCAGCATTTGGCTGGCCTCGCGCAACCAATGGCCAGCCGCCATCCTCTGGTTCGGCTTCTGGATGATCACCGACCTCACTGACGGAACTATCGCACGCCATTGCGACTTGGCCACCGAAACCGGCAAATGGCTCGACCCGCTGAGCGACAAATGCATGTACTTCCCAGCCCTTCTCTACTTCGCCTTCGGCAGCAACGTCACCACTAGGCTGGAACCAATCACTGTCATCGTCTTCCTCATCATCGACACCCTCGGCCAAATGTCGCGGCTGTTCTCAAAGAAAAAAGCCGCCAACCTGTTTGGGAAAACGAAAACCGCTTTGGTGACCATCCTCCTATCCATCATTGCCCTCAACCAAATCGACCCCTCTTGGTTCATCACCCCGCCATTCGTCCATGCCCTCTCCATGGCCTGCGTCATTCTCGCCTTCCTCTCCTTCTACTGCAAAGTCATCCCTGACATCTGGTACGCCAACTCTTTCACCCTGGCCAATTTCCTCTGCGGCCTGGGCGCCATCTGGTACGCCTTCAAGGACGACTGCATCCTTAGCTTCGTCCTGGTTTTCATAGGCCAATTCTTTGACCTTTTTGACGGCCGCATGGCCCGCAAATACGGCTCCACCAAACGCGGCGCTTTCTTTGACGACGTCGCTGACGCCACCAGCTTCGGCCTCGCCATCGGCTGCCTGATCTTCTTCAGCTTAGCCAAACCCGAAACCACCATCCCCCGCAACGCCGCGCTGGCCATCGCCGTCTTCTACGTCGGCTGCCTAGTCTACCGCCTGTACCGCTTTCTGCACCCGACCAGGGTCATGCCCAAAGGCGTCTTCCAGGGCCTGCCTTCCCCTGCTGGTGCTCTCCTGGCCGGCTCTGCCGTACTCATATCGCGGCAATTATCCACGCCGCCCGCCAGCATAGCCGCTGCCGTTCTCGTCATCATCACCTCCATCCTGATGGTCTCCAACATCCCCTACCGCCATTTCGGCCAAAGCGTCTGGCCGGCCATGCCCAAGACCATCAAACTGCTCCTGTTCATCCTCCTTATCCTGTTCGCCGTGTTCGCCATCACCCACGGCAACTACCGCCTTCCGTTCATCGCCTGGGCCTTCGGCATCAGCCTGCTCTACCTCAGCTTTGGAACCTACCGCAAACGTCATCACCCTAATCCAGGCGAGGAAGACGACAAAGACGACGTCAACACCCAGGAAGAAGATAGCCAGAACGACCGCTAACCAGCACTCCCCCGCATGGACAAGAAGAACAGCAAATTCTATGACCGCCTCCTGGAGCGACTGGATCGGCTGGACCCAGCCAGCCTGCAAACCTACCTGCTCCGCTTGATCAAGGAAAAGGGCTTCTTCGAAAACGTCTTCAATAACCTCCGCGAAGGCATCATCGTCATTGACAACGACCTCAAAATCCGCTTTGTCAACCATGCTGCCAGCAACCTGCTCGGCATTGACCAGGACGCTATCGGCGCCTATATCGGCACTTATTTCAAACAAATGGTCTGGGAAAAATTGCGGGACACTGACCCTGAATCCTGGGGTACCTATTCCCGCCGCGAATTGGAAGTCTTCTATCCCGAACACCGTTTCCTCAGCTTCTATCTCCTGCCCGTCGCCGAGCGGCCCGACCCAAGGAAGAGCGGCCTGCCTATGGCCACCCTCATCTTCCATGATCTGACCGAAAATTTCCAGGCTGCTGAACGTAAGGTCGAAACTCAGAAAGTCAAGGCCATCACCCAGCTGGCCGCCGGCGTCGCCCACGAGCTTGGGAATCCCCTCAACAGCCTCAGCATCCACTTGCAACTCTTGCAGCGAACCATCGCCAAAACCGATGACCCAGCCAAAATCGCCGAAGCAGCCACAGAACACCTCGCTATTGCCCAAAAGGAAGTCAAACGGCTCGACAGCATCGTCAAAAACTTCCTTAACGCCGTGCGCCCAGTCCCGCCTCAGATGCTGCCGTTAGACCTGAAACGCCTCCTGGGCGACGCTATCGGCTTCATGCGCTCTGAAATCGAAGACAAGGACATCCAGGTCGAAATCGCCTTCCCCGACTCCATCCCCACCCTGCTGGGCGATTGCGACCAATTGACCCAGGCTTTCTATAACCTGATTAAGAATGCCATCCAAGCCATGCCCGATGGCGGCTACCTGCATATCTACTGCACGGTCGACGACGTCTATGTGAACGTGAAGTTCGTTGACAGCGGCAAGGGCATTTCAGAGGAAGACCTGCACCGAATCATGGAGCCCTATTTCACCACCAAGTCCAACGGCACTGGCCTGGGAATCCTGATTGTCGACCGCATTGTCCGCGCCCACGGCGGCGAACTGACTATCGAAGGCCACGCTGGTCAAGGCGCGGCCTTCACCATCAGCCTGCCACGCCACGCTCGCATCGCCCGCCAAATCCCTGCCGCCAGCCAAACGGGCACCATCGATGCCGAGCAGGAAACAACGCCCTGAACCGCCACCCTCCCCATAGCAACTTGCCCCATGAAACCAACGATCCTCATCATCGACGATGAACGAAATACCCGCGAGGGCATCAAACTCGCCCTGGAGGACAAGTACAACGTCCTCCTGGCCGAAGACGGCTTGCGCGGGCTGGCCATCCTGAAAGAAAAAAAAGTCGATATCGTGCTCACCGACCTGCGCATGCCCGGGCTGGATGGCATGGACTTCACCCGCGAAGTGAGCTCCAGGGAAGACCACCCGCTCATCATCATGCTCACAGCGTACGGCTCTGTCCAGACAGCCGTCGAAGCAATGAAACATGGCGCCTACGACTATCTGACCAAACCGGTCAACCTGGACAACCTGGAGATGATGATAGAGCGCGGCCTGGAAACACAGCGCCTGCGCCGCGAAAACGAAACTCTGCGCCAAAAACTGGGACAGCAACAGGGCTTAGACAACATCATCGGCAATTCCAAGGTGATGCAGGACATCTTCGACACTGTCCGCCAAGTTGCCGATACTCGCACCACCGTCCTCCTAACCGGCGAAAGCGGCACTGGCAAAGAAGTCTTCGCCCGAGCCATCCACCAGCTCAGCAGCCGCGCCAAAAAGCCGTTCATCGCCCTCCACTGCGCAGCCTTGAACGAAAACCTCCTCGAAAGCGAACTGTTCGGCCACGAAAAAGGCGCCTTCACCGGCGCCAATGAGCGCGTTATCGGACGTTTTGAACACGCTGACGGCGGAACTCTGTTCTTAGATGAAATCGGCGAAATCACGCCTTCAACCCAGGTGAAGCTGTTGCGCGTCCTTGACACCCACACCTTTGAACGGGTCGGCGGTAACACCACCATCGAGGTTGACGTCCGCCTCCTCGCCGCCACCAACCGTGACTTGAAAGCCATGGTGGCCGAGGGCACTTTCCGCGAAGACCTCTACTACCGCCTCAATGTCGTCAACCTGGTTCTGCCGCCCCTGCGTGAACGGCCAGAGGACATCCCGCCGTTGCTCAACCACTTCTTGCAGCACACCGCCGCAGAGAACAACAAGCACATCGACGGCATCACTGGCGACGCCGTCAAAGTCCTGATGGCCCATACCTGGCCCGGCAACGTCCGCGAGCTGCGCAATTGCGTGGAGCGCATGGTCGTCTTCGCCCGCGGCACCACCTTGACCTTAAATGACGTCCCGGCCAATATCCGCCAAGCTGTCAGCGACCAGTTCCAGGCACCGGCCGAAGAAGCGGCCGCCGAGCTGGCCGCCTCGGAAAATCACTTGGACATCAAGGCCAATGAACGCGCCCTCATCCTCCAGGCCCTGGCCGAATGCAAAGGCAACCGCTCCCAGGCAGCCAAGAAGCTCAACATCAGCCGCCGAACTCTCCATCGCAAACTGAACCAATTCGGCATCACTGGAAATAATTGAGCAAACTGGCGGCGAGGCGTGTTTTCGCTACAAGCCACAGTTGCCCCAAAATGGTGTTTTCCTATAATTTATTCCACCTTACACAGGGCAAGTACGCCAGAGGCACTTGCCCTGTCTTGTTATTAACGCCTCCCTCGAAAGAACGAACCACCGACATTGCGACATGATAGGCAAGTGGTGGGGGTACAGAATTTCCGATTTGCTTGTATTTGTGGCTTTGCGAGCCACAAAACTCATAGTTCTCCGGAAAGCCTTGCAGGCGCGCTGCCTCGCTGACCGTAATTCGTCTCAAATGCGGAGGAACAGTTATGGCGTATGCATCAAAAGCCTTTCCTTGCAGCAGGAAAGCATGCCAGTTTTTCAGCCAATCCTCCGCATCGGCATCCCTAAGGAGCTTCTCGTCAATGATTGGCGTCTTGTTTCCGCCCATTGAAGCAGGAAGCGTCTGGGACGGCCGATCAAGGTTTATTGGCCTGCCCATGCCATTAAAAATCATCCCAGCGTACGGTGACTTTCTTAATACAGGATAGGAAGCCACAGTGATTTTCGCCTTGCATATTCCCTGGTTGTTGCCGATGCCTGGGGAATCCAGCCCCTGGAGGGCTTCACGGGCTGATATGACTCTGCCGCTTTTCTCAGGGAATTGAATTCTGTCCAGGGTGTCGGTTGTGCCGATGAGAATCATTCGCTCTCGCTTCTGTGGCGTGTCAAAATCACTGCTGTCAAGCACCATATACCTTGTATGGTATCCCATATCCTGGTACTTGGAGAAAAGCCTTTCCCTGACATCTGAAAATTTTTCAAGTTTCGCCAAGGCGGCGACATTCTCCATGACAAAGTACCTGGGGCGCTTTGCTGCCACAATATCTTGGAACACGAATATCAACCCGCTTCTGGGATCATTCTTATCCATTTTCCCAGCCACGGAAAATCCTTGGCAAGGCGGCCCCCCGAATATAAGGTCACAGTCAGGAAGCGTGCTGTAGTCAATATCCAAAATAGACTCACATACAATATGGTCGCCTATATTCTTTTTATAAGTTTCACAAGCGTTCTTGTCAAAATCATTAGCCCACAATATCTCCACGCCAGCGCGCAAGAATCCTATATCCATTCCCCCGGCACCGCTGAAAAGTGATATTGCCTTGATTTTCCGCATGCTTTTTCAGCTCCTCTATTGCAACACCGTCTCTGCGTAAGTTAATGCACTCACAATTTTTCGCAACCGTTTTGGAGGACTTTTCCAGGCTTCGCGCAACCGGCCAACGATTGATAACGGCCACCCAGACAGCATATTTTCAGCGCTAACTGTAGCATCTTTACACGGCACCACTTTCTATGTTAGTTTCCTGAATTTTTTACACTTGAAAAGCTTATGTTCTTGATTATGAAGTGATTGTATCAAAAATCAAAAGGAAATTATGAGTGTTATTTTACACTCAATACTAACTTTGTATTGTCCTATAATTCAATGAGATACGCTATTGAGTGTAAAAATGTTAGGAAGTTCACTTTCTAGCCATGCCTATCCCCAAGCTAAAGCTAAAGCCTGGGGTTATGCATGGCTAAGCACCTACAGCGCAAAATGACGTGGATGCCGTGGACATAGTGGACGGTGGCTGCCGTACGTTTCGCGCTTTTAGCGTTTTTGCCGCTACGGAACTGATTTCCCTACAATACACCCTAAAAAAATCAGCGTAATCTGCGGATAAAAGAACAGTTGCTCGCCACTAACGAATTATGAATTATGAATTATGAATTATGAATTATGAATTATGAATTATGAAATGCGCCTCAACATTCAGCATTCAGCATTCAACATTCAGCATTCGCCCCCCGCCCCTAACGAAAAGCGCCAAGTCCGACAATGCCGGACTTGGCGTTCTTGTTTAGCTTTTATTGACGTCGAAGCTGCTTACGCAATGTACGTATTAGCGGTGGTGCTGCCGCCGCGGCCAGTCCAGTTAGTGTGGAAGAATTCGCCACACGGCTTATCGACCCGCTCGTACGTATGAGCGCCGAAATAGTCGCGCTGGGCTTGCAACAGATTGGCCGGCAGACGCGAGCAGCGGTAGCCGTCAAAGTAGCTGAGCGCCGCTGTGATGCACGGCATCGGAATGCCGGTCTGCAACGCTGTCACCGCCACCCGGCGCCAAGCCTGCTGCGATTTTTCCATGATGTCGCTGAAGAACGGGTCCACCAGCAGGTTCTTCAGGTCGGGCTGACGGTCAAAGGCCTCCTTGATCCGGCCCAGGAACACGGAACGGATGATGCAGCCGCCGCGCCACATCAGGGCGATGCCGCCGTAGTTGAGATGCCAGCCATACTCCTCTGCCGCCGCCATCATCAGCTGATAACCCTGCGCATACGAGACGATCTTCGAGGCGTAGAGAGCCTGGCGCAAATCGTCGATAAGCTGCGCCCGATCACCCTTGAACGGCTGGACAACGCCCTTCAAAATGCCGCTGGCAGCGACGCGCTCTTCCTTGAGGGCGGACAGGCAGCGGGCAAACACGGCTTCGCCGATCAGGGTCAGCGGCATGCCGACGTCCAGGGCCGCGATCGCCGTCCATTTGCCAGTGCCCTTCTGGCCGGCTGTATCCAGGATCAAATCAACCACTGCCTGGCCTTCTTCATTCTTATAGCCAAGGATGTCGCGGGTGATCTCAATCAGGTAGGAATCCAGCTCGCCTTCATTCCACTCGCTGAAGACTTTGTGCATTTCCTCGTTAGTCATGCCAATCGACTTCATTATATGGTAGGTCTCGCAGATCATCTGCATGTCGCCGTATTCAATGCCATTGTGAACCATCTTCACAAAGTGGCCAGCGCCATTTTCCCCGACCCAGTCACAGCACGGCTCGCCAGCATCGGTGTGAGCGCAGATTTTCTGGAAAATATCCTTCACGTGCGGCCAGGCTGCCGGCGACCCGCCCGGCATCATGCTTGGGCCAATCAAGGCGCCCTCTTCGCCGCCAGACACGCCAGTGCCGATGTACAGAAGGCCCTTGCTCTCCAGGTACTGCGTGCGCCGAGTCGTGTCTGGGAAATGGCTGTTGCCGCCGTCAATGATGATGTCGCCCGGTGACAGCAGCGGAATAAGCTTCTCGATGAAATCGTCCACCGCCTGGCCAGCCTTCACCATCAACATCACCTTGCGCGGCCCTTTCAGGCTGGCGACCAATTCTTCCAGGCTGCGCGCCCCGATGATCTTCTTGCCCTTGGCGCGACCATTCACAAAGTCGTCAACCTTGCTGACCGTGCGGTTGTAGCACGCCACCGTAAAACCCTTGCTCTCCATGTTCAGGATCAGGTTCTCACCCATGACTGCCAGACCGATAAGGCCGATGTCTGCTTTACCCATGTTCAATTTCTCCTTCGTTGGTTCTCGTTGCTCTGACTCAAGCATCTATGCCGGATAGCCTTCCAGCTTACAGCCTGAAACTGAAGCGCTCTGGCAGCGCCCGGTCGAACTCAGCAATCAAGCCCGACTGGTATGCGCTGTCATACGCGCCTGCTAAAAACTTCCCAATCGCCTCCTGGTGGAAACGCTGCCAGGAGGCTTCCTCCTGCCCAGGAATAATCGGATAGAACAGCGCCTCGTTAGCCTGCGCTGCCTTGAGGTCGCCCAAGGCATCCCCGACCATCAGGATGCGGCGGCTGGGATACTTGCCGACTGCCCCCAGCCGGATGTGGTCAGCCTTGGAGCCGGCCTCCTGGCCAGCTATGAAACGCATATCGCCGTCAATGCCATGCTCAGCCCACTCGCGCCGCAAAGCCTCCACTGGCGTCTGGCTGACGACGATCATGTCAGCCTGGCCGCGCAGCTTCTCCAGGCTCTCATGAACCCCGGGAAACGGCGGTATGCCATACACCATGTCCTTGATCCGACTGTCGACCTCAACTGACCACGCCAGCACCCGGGTCAAGTCAGCGTCTTTTGACGCCTGCACCTTTGCCTGCAAAGCCGGCAGCCCGAGCTTGTTCTCCTCTTGTAGCCAAGCATCCAGAGACGGCATTCCGCCCAGGCGAATCCCCCGCGTCGCAAACACGTCCCACTCACTCATCAAACGCAATGCGTGCTGAATCGCAAAATAACGGTTGCAGCCGCGCGTCTTCGAATACAAGTTGATGAATTGCCAGAGCTCGCGTGCATACTTGCTCGCCGCCTGCAAGCCAAAATGCTTGATGAACGCAGGGCAGAAACACTCTTTCTGCTTGATCTCCATCGTGTCAAAAACACAGCCGTCGCTGTCAAAGCCAACGAAAAATTCCTTCTGCTTGACTAAGTTTTTCAACTGCGACGCATAATCCATGCCTGCTTCTCCGCTACCTGTAAACCAAATCCCGACGACCGGACGCTTCTCATTCCGGCTTGACGTGCCGAAGCTGCAAGAAATCCTCCAACTCGTACTTCTTATCCCACAACGCCGCCTGTATCTCTGCCGTCGGATTAAGCACCAGGCGCTGGTCGTCTGTCGCCGTCCGAATCGATGCCGACAATGGCGGTGCCTCACTGGAGCCTGTCGGGAAAAAATTAACCAGGCGGACGATTATGCCCTCCTGGGAGGACGCGGTCTGCACGACATAGACATACGGACGAACCAGGAGAACGCTGCTGCCGCCATAGCCGCAGGCTTTCCAAAAGGCCTCGTCATCGGTTCGCGCCTGCACGGCCAAAAACGTCTCATCGCCGACCTTGAAGGCTTGGGCGGCTAAGGGGATGACCTGCTCCGACTGTCCGTCGCGAATGATGGCGCCCTTGATCACGATACTGCTCGCCGTTTCCTGGCCTTCGACCGTATCCAGGGAAATTGTCAAACGCACACGCGACTTGTCCATCAGGTTGACGCCTTCCCATTCCCCCACTAAAGACGCCGCGTCGGCAGTCTTCTGGCTATCCAGATACGGCGAATGCAGAAAGCGAGTCGAAGAGCAGCCGCAGACGAGCAGCGCCAATATGAACACGCCTGCCATGCTTTTCATCTTTATGCCTCTTTTATCTGATTTCAAGCTAAGTTCGCCCTATCCAAACGCCGCCTCTGCAGGGTCGCAACCACAGAACTGCTCCGCATTTAGCCTTCTCCAAGTCAACGCAGCGCGGAATGTTAACCAAAACTATAATGTAACCTGCGTAGGCAGCTTTGCCAAGCCACCGCTGCTTGCCTCCAGGTATTTTCCTGGCAATCGGTCACCCGATTGATATTTGCCATTCCGTGACTGTGAGCATAGTGAGCGGCTGCTGTACATAGTTCAAGCTTGGGCTTGCCGTATGTTTCGCACATTTGCATTTCAACCGGTGCGCTGCTGACTCCCCCCTACAACCCACCCTAAAAAAATCTGCGTCATCAGCGTCATCTGCGGATAAAACAACAGTTTCTCGCCCCTGCCCTATTTCCTCAGTCCACTAACGTCCACTGATGTCCACGTCCACTCACCACTAATGTCCACTAAAGTCCACAGTCCATCGTCCACTAACGTCCACTAAAGTCCATTGTTCACTGTCCACTAATATGCCTTACCCTATTGCGTCCAGCCCCTAAGGCTTAGGAATATTGCACATTACTGAAAAAACATGGCTCCACCCTCAGTTCGAACTGGCAAAAGTGCAGGGTAAAAGTATAGTATATATATTACGTTGATTTCTCCTCTGCCCAGGTTCCTTGCTGTTTGACGCCTTCCTTTTTTCGAGCTTTTCTCTGCTCATCCGCCATTTCTGACCATTATCCGCTGGGAGTCGCGCCGTGCCGCTTTCAACCGTGTTCAGCTTTTCGCTTTTCTCCTTCATGTTTTTCGTGCTCTTTTTTGGAGCGTTCTGGTCATGGTTCCTGTGCGGGCGTCCGGTCATGGCTCGCCGAGTCGGCGCTGGCAGCGCTATCCTTGGCTGTGCAGCCGGCCTTATCCTCGCCGTAGCTCATCTCTTCCAATGGGCTGAAAAATTCCAGTTCACCTGGATGTGGCTGGATTGGCGCCTGGACGCCTTGTCCGGCTTTTTCATGCTGCCGGTCGTACTCGTCGGCATTGCTGCGGCCTGTCACTCTGTCGGCTATTTGGAAGGATGCAGCGAAAACCGCCAAGGCGTCTACTGGCTCTTCTTCAACCTGACCCTCCTGTCCATGCTGCTGGTCACCGCTGCCGCTACCTATATCGAACTGCTGCTGACCTGGGAAGCAATGTGCGTCACCAGTTTTGCCTTAGTCGCCTTTAACCACAAGGAGATCAAGGTCCGCCTTGCTGCCTGGGTCTATATCCTCGCCAGCCACGCCGGCGCCCTCCTCCTGATTTTGATGTTCGCGCTGCAAACCAACACCTCCTCCCAGGCCGCCTCTATCGCTGCCCTGGTCTGCGGCCTGCTCGGCTTTGGCATGAAATCCGGGTTCCCGCTGCTCCATGTCTGGCTGCCGCCATCCTACGATGCCGCGCCAGCTCCTGCCACCGGCGTCATGTCCGCAGGCATGGTCAACCTCGGCATCTGCGGCATGATGCGCTTCCTACCGCCCGTCACGCCAGCCCTGCTCGGCTGGATACTGATCGCCGTCGGCGTGACTAGTGCGTTGATGGGCATCCTCCTCGCCATGGCACAAAGCAATCTCAAACGCCTGCTGGCGTATTCCAGCATTGAAAACATGGGCATCGTCTTCCTAGGCCTAGGGCTGGGATTCCTTGGCATGGACCAGGGCAATACCGCCATGGCTATCTGTGGACTCGGCGGCGCCATGCTCCACATCTGGAACCACGCCTTCCTCAAAGGAACACTGTTCCTGCTCGCCGGCTCCGTGCAGAAAGCCACCGGAACCGTAGCCATGGATGAAATGGGCGGGCTTGGCAAAAAAATGCCCATCACCAAAAACGTGTTCGCTTGCCATGCCGGCGCCCTCTGCGGCCTGCCTCCTGGCAGCGCCTTCCTCTCCGAAGCTATGATCTACCTGGCGGCTTTTCAGGGCGTCGTCAACGGCAGTAACTTCATGCTGGGAGTTGCCATGCTCGCTGCTGTCGCCTTAGCTCTGACCGGCGGCCTGGCCGCAGCCACTTTCAGCAAGGCGGTCTCTGCCGTCTTCCAAGGAGAGCCGCGCAGCGCCGCCATCAAAGACGCCCGCGAAGCGCCCAAGTCCATGCGCACGCCGACGCTCTTTCTCTCTGGCGTGGCTGTCATCGTCTTTCTTACCGCACCCTGGCTCTGGAACCATGTTCTGCCCGCAGTTCTCAGCCAGGCGGATGCCACCGGCACGATACTCATCCCAGACTTTGCTATCTATGGCAGCAAAACCCTGGCTGCCATCCGCAACTTCTCCCTTTTCACCATCGTGCTGACCGTTGCTCTGAAATACCTGCGCGACCGGCGCCTAAGCCAGCAGCCGCTGGAGACTAAATGCACCTGGGACTGCGGCTACGCCCTCCCAACCGCACGCATGCAATACACCGGCACCGCCTTCACCCAGCCCTTGACCGACTTCTTCAATCTGACTAAAGGCAAGAACCGCACTATCCAGCCCCCCGAAGGCTACTTCCCCACTAGCGCCAGCGTTGACATCGACGTCACCGACCCGGCTGACCACTACCTCTGGCGGCCAATCAACCTCATCACCAGCCGCATCGCTGACCGTACCCGGCGCATCCAGTCCGGCTACCTCCATATCTACATCCTAATGGCAGTCATCGCCTTGCTTGCTATGCTCATCTTCGCGGCCGCCACCCCGACCCCGGTTGACACCCCGCAAATCGAAGAGCCAGACCTCGCCCCTGCCGCCGTAACGGCGCCTCATATCACGGTTCCGCCCGCCCCTGCGCCATAACGGAGACTCTACTTGCACCAGCACCTTCCCGGACTAACGCCATGAACAACAACCTCTACCTCTGGTGGACTGGCCTGATCGCCGCCCTCCTCCTCGCCCCGCTGCTCACCGGCATCATCAACAAAACCAAAGCCATCCTCGTCGGACGCCGCGGGCCAAAACTCTTGCAGCCGTACTACAACATCATTAAACTCCTCCGCAAAGGCTGCGTGCGCACCACGACCAGCTGCGGACTGCTCGCCTGGGGGCCGCTCATCACGCTTGCAACCGTCATGGTTGCGATGCTCTTTCTGCCCTACGCCAACCAGATAAGCCCCTTTGCCTTCACCGGCGACGTCTTCCTCTTCGCCTATCTGCTCGGCCTGGGGCGCTTCGCTCTCGTACTCGGCGCTATGGACACCGGCTCCAGCTTTGAAGGCATGGGCTCCAGCCGCGAAGTCCAATTCGCAGCCCTAGCCGAAGGGTCTCTCTTCGCAGTCCTCGGCTTCCTGGCAACCGCCAGCCGCTCCGTGGACTTGTCCAATATGCTCACCTGCCCGCTGCCAGCCCAAGTTCCAACCGTAGTTGCAGCCGTTACTCTGGCCGCTGGCATCGCCTTCATCGTTCTCCTCGTTGAAAACTGCCGGGTTCCCTTTGACGATCCAGAAACCCACTTGGAGCTGACCATGATCCATGAGGCCATGGTTCTCGACTACAGCGGGCCAGACTTAGGCTTCATCGTCTACGGCTCCTGCCTCAAACTCTGGCTTATGGCCGCCTTCGTCATGCTCATGCTCATCCCCGGCGACTTCGGCTCGCCCGGATTGATGATGGTTCTCCACATCCTCGGCATCCTCCTCATCGGCGTCGTCATCGGTATCATCGAATCCATCACAGCCCGCTTCCGCTTCCTCAAACTTCCACAATTTCTGCTGGGTTCCCTTGGCGCAGCCCTCATTGCCCTGGCCTTGACTATCCTTACCGGGAGGCACCTGCCATGAACGAAAGCCTCAACCTCATCCTCGGCGCTTTCCTCATCCTTAATCTCCTGCTGGTCAGCTCCAGCCGGCTGATGCACTGCATCAAACTCGTCGCCGCCCAGGGCATCCTGCTTGGGCTCATGCCGCTGACCTTGCCGCACTCGCCTGACAGCAACGCCTGGGAATACCTGCTGGTCATGTTCCTCAACATCATCATCAAGGGCGTCCTGATGCCAGCACTCCTCTCCTATACCATGCGCAAAACCGACGTCCGCCGCGAGTTGGAGCCGCTCGTCGGCTACTCGTTGTCCCTGCTCATCATCCTCGGGCTCACTGGCATCGCCTTCTGGATTGGCAGCCTTCTGCCTCCAGAGCCTCATGGCGCATCCGTGCTGGCTGTGCCCACTGCCCTGAGCACAATCTGCACCGGCCTGTTCCTCATCATCACCCGCCGCAAAGCCATCACCCAGGTGATTGGCTTCCTGGTGTTTGAAAACGGCGTCAGCATCTTTGGCACCGGCATGATGATCCACAACGGACTCCTCGTCGAACTGGGACTGCTGCTTGACGTCTTTGCCCTGGTCTTCATCATGGGCATCGCTGTCTTCAATATCAACCGCAGCTTCCAGCATATTGACACTCACTCCCTCAACGCCCTCGGCGATTGAACAACACCCGCCCGCTGCCAGCCTGTAACCGCAACTCCTAATCTTTTCTGGAAATCTGCCATGCTATCCTTGCTCATGGTCGCTCTCCCGCTACTGTTCGCTGCGCTCGCCCCGCTGTTGCGCAAGCGCGAACAGGCCCTATTCAGCCTGCTTCCGCTCGCCGGCGTCTGCCTCTGCCTTCTCTCCGGCGCCACGCTGCTCTTCCCCGAACGTGACCTGTACAGCTTCTACATAGGGCCTAACCTGGTCCTTGCGACCGACGCCACCAACAGCTTCTTCCTGCAAGTGACCTCAGGACTCTTCCTAGCCGTCGCCATCCATGCCTTCTTCTGGCTGCCGACCGCACAAAAACACAGCACCTATCGCGCCCAGGGCATCCGCATCATGCACCGCTACCTGTTTGTCATGTTCCTGCTCGCCTTTGTCAGCATGATGAACCTCAGCATCCTGGCTGCCCATTTCGGCCTGATGTGGGTGGCCATCGAAGCCACTACCTTAGCCAGCGCACCGCTTATCCTCTTCTACTGCACGGAAGGCGCCCTTGAGGCAATGTGGAAATACCTGCTCATCTGCTCCCTCGGCATTGGCCTGGCCCTGTTCGGAATCCTGCTACTGGCCTACGCTGGCAAAGTCTCCCCCAACCCGCCTGCCAGCCTCAGTTTCGCAGACCTAATTGCCGCCGGAACCGTCTTCCACCCGGTCTGGTACAAACTCGCCTTCGTGTTCTGCCTGGCCGGCTTCGGCACTAAAATGGGCCTGGCGCCATTCCACACCTGGCTGCCAGACGCGCACAGCGAGGCGCCCGCGCCCATCTCGGCGCTGCTGTCTGGCGCCCTGCTCAACTGCTGCCTGCTCGCCATCATCCGCGTCCTCCGCCTGGCGCCTGAAGTCGTCCTTCCCCTCTGCAAAACACTACTGGCCGTGCTCGGCACCCTCTCTGTCCTAGTCGCCGCCTTCCTCATCATCCGCCAGAGGGACTTCAAACGCATGCTCGCCTATTCCAGCATTGAGCACATGGGCCTGTGCGCCCTGCTGCTCTGCTACTGCCAGGAGGTCCTGCACACCCACGTCGTCGCTCATTCCATCACCAAAATGATGCTCTTCCTCCTGGCCGGCAATATCCTCGTCGGCTTCAACACCACCTCGGTCAGAAGCGTGACCGCGTTGTTCACCTGCATGCCACGCACCGGCATCCTCTGGCTGTTCGGCCTGTTCGCTATCTGCGGCACCCCGCCCTCGCCCCTGTTCGTGACTGAATTCATCCTCATCGCCAATATGCCGCCCCTGCTCTCCTTCCTCATCCTTGTCCTCCTGCTCATCATCTTTGCTGGAATGTCCGCCACCTTTATCAGCATGACCACAGGAACGCCCCTGTCCGCCTGTGCGGAGCGTGAGTCAGCCCTGGCCGATGCCGATGCCGAAAGGCTGACCATCGTTCCTGGCGCTGCCGCCCTTACCATCCTCACCCTCGGATTCATTGCTATATCCTGGATGAAAGACCTGCTGTGACTATGACCGACACCATCCTGACCATCGCCAACAACACCGCCGTCCCCTTGCAGCGTGTGCCGAACCTGCCTGTCAACACCTTCCGGGAAACCCTCCTGGACCTGGTCAACCAGCAGCAACGGCGCGTGAGCGCGTTCTTCGCCATGCCGGGCGTCAACCAGGGCCTGGAGCTGATCGCCGTCCTCGCCCATGACAAAGACCACACCTGCGACCTCACCAGGACAATTGTCCAAGGCGAGTTCGCCTCGCTGACCCCAGAATGCCCGGCCTTAGCCTGGTTCGAACGAGAACTGGCAGAACAGTACGGCGTCGCCATCCCTGGCCATCCCTGGCTCAAGCCCATCCGCTTCCAGCCGCCGATGCCCAATGCCGCCGCTACGCCAGCAACCCCTGCAAAAGCCATCACGGTCGGCGACACCGACTATTTCACTATGGACGGCGAAGGCGCCCACGAAGTCGCTGTCGGCCCGGTCCATGCTGGCGTCATTGAACCAGGCCATTTCCGCTTCCAATGCTTAGGCGAAGACGTCTACTCGCTCGAAATCTCCCTCGGCTACCAACATCGCGGCGTCGAGAAAATGCTCCTGGGCGGCCCGGATCGCCGCACCCTGCCGATGCTTGCGACCGTCTCCGGCGACTCCACCATCGCGTCCACCACGGCATACGCCCAACTCTGCGAATGCCTCGCCCCATCCCTCAAGCCCAGCCCAGACGCCTTGCTTCTGCGCGGCATCGCGGCTGAGTTGGAACGGCTGGCCTGCCACGTCGGCGATTTAGGCGCCCTGGCTGGAGACGTGGCCTTCCTGCCTACAGCGTCCTTCTGCGGACGGCTGCGCGGCGAATTCCTCAACATGACCGCTGAAATCTGCGGCAACCGCTTCGGCCGCAACCTCGTCCGCCCAGGCGGCGTCAAATTTGCCCTCACGCCTGCCAAAGCGGAAAAAATTCTCCGCTGGCTGGGTCACGTTTCCAAGGATGTCGATAACGCGCTTGACCTGATGTTCGAGGCGGCGGCCGTCCTGGACCGATTCGAAAACACCGGCCCTGTGTCCAAGGCAGCAGCGCACGACATTGGCCTGGTCGGCCCAGCCGGCCGCGCCTCCGGACTTGATTGCGATATCCGCTTTTCGCACCCTTACGCCTGCTACGCTGACACTGCCCCGGTCCGCTCCGAGGCCTCTGGTGGCGACACCCTCGCCCGCGCCCTGATCCGACGCCACGAAATCACCGCCTCGACCAACTGGCTGAAAGAGCAACTGGCAATCTGGAAAAAGGACAACCGCACCACGCCTGCCGCCGCTGCCCTGCCAGCCTTGGCGCCAGACTCCATCGCGGTTTCCCTGGTCGAAGCCTGGCGCGGCGAAATGTGCCACGTCGCGGTCACGGACGCACAAGGCGCCTTCCGGCGCTATAAAATCGTCGATCCGTCTTTCCACAACTGGTTTGGCCTGGCTCTTTCGATGCGCGGCGAGCAGATTTCGCACTTCCCTATTTGCAACAAGAGCTTCAATCTGTCCTACTGCGGCCATGACTTGTAACAGGCAGGCCATCAACCATAACTCCCAGGTCATCCTATGCTGAACGTCCTCAAAGCACGCCTGCAACAAGGCTACCAGACCGGCAAGTTCCCCCCTGCCCCGCCCAACCTCCCTGATCGTTTCCTGGGCCGGCCATCCATTGACATGGCCAAATGCAGCGCTGACTGCGACCTCTGCCAGCAAGTCTGCCCGACTAAAGCCATCGTCCCGGCCGACGACGCCAAGGGCGGCAAGAAGGCCCTGTCCATTGATATGGGCCGCTGCCTGTTCTGTGGCGAATGCGTCGCCGCCTGCCCAACCAAGGCGATTACTTTCAACCCGACCGACTTCCACCTGTCGACCTTCTGCCGGGAAGGACTGCTTGACCCACAGCAGCGCGGCGAGCCACCGCAGGAATTGCAAGACCTCTGCGGACTGTCCTTAGTCATCCGGCAAGTCTCTGCGGGGGGCTGCGCGGCCTGCGAACTTGACTTCAACGTCCTCAACACCCTGGCGTGGGACTTGTCCCGCTTTGGTATCTCTGTCACTGCGTCACCGCGTCATGCCGACTGCCTGCTGGTAACCGGCCCGGTCACCCGCAATATGCTGATCGGCCTGCAAAAAACATACGACGCCATGCCGCGCCCCAAATGGGTCATCGCCTGCGGCGCCTGCGCCATTTCCGGCGGTATCTACCAGGACAGCAGCGAATGCCTCGGCGGACTGGAAGACGTCATCAAGCCAGACCTCTACATCCCCGGGTGCCCGCCGCATCCAGCCACCATCCTCCAGGGCATCCTCCATCTGATGGGCAAACACATACCCAAGGACGCCGCCACCCAGTCAAAGAGCTGACGGCCCAGGCGGCGACGTCAATCCGGCCTTTCAAGCAGAATGCCAGGTCGGCTTCGGCAAACACCAAACACGAGGAAATAATCATGCGCTGTTCGCTTTTCCTGGCGCTGCTATTGGTGCTGACAGTTGCTCATGCTGACGACTTCGGCAAAAAACGCTTTATCGGCCATAGCTGGGACCTGCTGTGGGTCAACACCCAGGACCTGGTGCGCAACCAGGAGGCGCTCGAAAAACTCCCGCTGGAAGGCATCAGCATCAGCATCTATGCCAAGGACGCCGAAGGCAAGCAAGTCAACCTGCGCACCGCGATGACGGCGCCGCCCTGGGAACGCAACTGGTTCGAAGAGGAAATCAGCCGGGTCAAGCAAATCTCCTCGGGCAGATTCAAGCATAACTTGATTTGCACATTCTGGGCGCCGCGGCAACGCCTGGCCTGGAACGATGACACGGCCTGGGCCAATGCAGCCCATAACTTGGCCATCGCTGCCTGGATCGCCCGCGAAGGCGGCGCCAAGGGCCTGCTGATGGACCCGGAAGACTACCCCCGCACGCAACAGTACACCCTCCAGCCCGAAGACGGCGCCTACGAGGAGACAGCCGCCCTGGCACGCCGCCGCGGCGCCCAAGTGATGCAGGCCATGACTGCCGAATACCCTGACATCACCCTGCTGGCGTTCTGGCTCTTCTCCTTGAACAGGACGCTATATCAGAGCAAGGTCGACCTCGCTGATTGCGCCTACGCCCACGACATCCTCTGGGCACACTTCCTCAACGGCTTCCTGGATGCCATCCCCCCAGGCGCCACTATGGTCGACGCCACCGAATATGGCTACCGCTTTGAAGCCGCCAACCAAGACTTCTACAAAAGCGCCTGGGAAATCGCCAAGCGCGCACCAACGCTGGTAGCCCCGGAAAACCGCGTCAAATACAGCAAACAGGTACAGGTCGGCTTCGGACTGTACCTCGACATGTACACCAATGACGAAACATCACGCTGGTACTTCGGCCCCCTTGACGGCTCCCGCCTGAATCACCTGCGCGCAAACTTTAGTCAAGCCTGCCACGCATCCGACCAGTACTGCTGGGTCTACGGCGAAAAATACCGCTGGATCAAGTGGGACTGGAAATTCAAAGACCGCGATGCGCCAACCTGGGAAGAACAGCTGCCAGGCTTCGAACACGCCCTGGCACTAATCGCCGATCCAGATAGGGTCTGCCGACAGCTCCTGGACGAGGGCCTCGCCCAAGGCACGCTGGTCAACCTGGTCACCAATCCAGACTGCTCGCCGCTTCAAAAAGGCGAATTGAAAGATGACGCCGCCGACTGGACAGCCGGCAACCTGCCAGAAGGCTGGAGCTTCTGGCGCTTTGATGAGAAACAAGGCGACTTCGGACTCGACACCAGCAAGGGCCTCGGCGATAACTACTCAGCCCGCGCCACCGGCGTTAGAAACGGCTGCTTCATCGTCCGCATCCCAACAGCGCCAGGCAATACCTATCTCGTAGAGGGCTACGCCGTCGGCGAAGGCAGTCCATACCTGCGCGCCCGCTGGCAGAAGGAAGGCAAATGGGTCGTCCCCGATAAGGACGTCATAGTCTATTTTGACAAAAGTCAAGACCCGAGCCAGTGGCGGCAAGCCATCGGCCTTGCCAATGTGCCCCCCGAAGCCGATTCGCTTATCCTGCTCATGGGGATGGGCCTAGGACCAAATCAAACCGTATGGTTCGACAAACCCGGCATCTACCACCTGCAATGATTTTTTCAGTTGAATTGCAGGACAGAGAAAAATAGTCGCAAGCATATAAAAACAAGCAAGTTAAGAAATACTGCAAAGACATTGTTTTTGACGGGACAACACCAAACCCAAGGAGATGACCATGCGTTGTTCGTTTTTCCTGGCGCTGCTATTGGCGCTGACAGCTACTCACGCTGACGACTTCGGCAAAAAACGCTTTATCGGCCATAGCTGGGACCTGCTGTGGGTCAACACCCAGGACCTGGTACGCAACCAGGAGGCGCTCGAAAAACTCCCGCTGGAGGGCATCAGCATCAGCATCTATGCCAAGGACGCCGAGGGCAAGCAGATCAACCTGCGCACCGCGATGACGGCGCCGCCCTGGGAACGCAGCTGGTTCGAAGAGGAAATCAGCCGGGTCAAGCAGATATCCTCGGGGAACCTCAAGCACAATCTGATTTGCACATTCTGGGCGCCGCGAAAACGCCTGGCCTGGAACGATGACACGGCCTGGGCCAATGCCGCCCACAATATGGCCATCGCTGCCTGGATCGCCCGCGAAGGCGGCGCTAAGGGCCTGCTGATAGACCCGGAAGACTACCCTAAGTCAGAGCAGTACACCCTTCTTCCCGAAGACGGCGCCTACGAAGAAACGGCCGCCCTGGCCCGCCAGCGCGGCGCTCAGATGATGCAGGCCATGGCCGCCGAATACCCTGACATCACCCTGCTGGCGTTCTGGTTCTTCTCAATGAACAGAACATTGTATCAGCGCAAGGTCGACCTTGCTGATTACGCCCACTCCCGCGATATCCTCTGGCCGCACTTCCTCAATGGCTTCCTGGATGCCATCCCACCAGGCGCCATCATGGTCGACGCCACCGAACATGGCTATCAGTTTAAAGCCGCTGACATGGACTTCTACCTGAGCGCCTGGGAAATCGCCAAGTGCGCACCCATGCTGGTAGCCCCGGAAAACCGCGCCAAATACCGCAACCAAGTCCAGGCCGGCTTCGGACTCTACCTCGATATGTACACCAATGACGAAAAATCGTTCTGGTACTTCGGCCCGCTCAACGGCTCCCGCCTGAATCACCTGCGCTCCAACTTCACCCAAGCCAGCCGCGCCTCTGACCAGTACTGCTGGGTCTATGGCGAAAAATTCCGCTGGATCAAGTGGGACTGGAAATTCAAAGACCGCGATGCGCCGACCTGGGAAGACCAACTGCCAGGCTTTGAACGCACCCTGGCACTGATCGCCGACCCAGACAGGGTCTGCCGACAGATTGTGGACGAGGGCCTCGCCCAAGGTACGCTCGTTAACTTAGTCACCAACCCAGACTGCTCACCGCTTATAAAAGGCGAATTGAAAGATGCCGCCGCCGACTGGACAGCTGGCAACCTGCCGGAAGGATGGAGCTTCTGGCGCTATGACGAAAAACAAGGAAGCTTTGGATTCGACACCACCAAAGGCCTCGGCGACAACTATTCAGCCCGCGCCACCGGCGTCAGCAACGGCTGCTTCATCGTTCGCACCCCGGTAACGCCAGGCAATACCTACATCATCGAGGGCTATTCCGCTGGCGAAGGCAGTCCATCCCTGCGCGCCCGCTGGCAAAAGGAAGGCAAATGGGTCGTCCCCAACAAGGACGTCATAGTCAGCTTTGACAAAAGCAAGGACTCGAGCGTGTGGCGGCGAGCCATCGGCTTTGTCGATGTGCCGCCCGAAGCCGATTCGCTCATCCTGCTCATGGGAACCAACCTGGCACCAAATCAAACCGCATGGTTTGACAAGCCCGGCATCTACCACCTGCCGTGACCCTGAACATGGCAGCACACAACACCCTCAGCGCAACCTCAACAAAGGATGATTGGCATGAGACAAGTATGGATGATGATCGCGGGAATGGCAGCCTCGACAGCGGCGGCAGCCGGCGTGGAACTGGTTCGAGCCGGGCAACCGGTAGCAGCCATCTATGTCAACGAGCCAGTGCGCCTGCCAGACCGATGCCAGACTCTTGACGACTATCGGGACGAAGCCCTGGCCTTAGCCGTCGAAGACTTGGTCTATCACCTGGAAAAAATGAGCGGCGCGCGTTTACAGATAAAGACCGGTCAAGCGCCAGACCCGGCAGCCGAACCAGCGATTATCATCGGCAGCCAAGCCCAAATTCTGGGCGCAACACTGACCGCAACCAGCGCCACCCGCGAGGGCTTCCGCCTCAAAACCGCTGGCAATCGCGTCCTGATTAGCGGCGAAAGCACCTCTGGCCTGGCCTTCGGTATCTATGAACTGCTGCGCCAACTCGGCTGCGACTGGGTGATGCCAGGAGACATCGGAGAAATCATCCCAACCCAAAAAGACGTCATCACGCCTGAACTCGACATCAGCCAAGCGCCAGCGTTCTCCGTACGCTGCCCATGGTACTCCGGCGGACAAGCGACCTACATCGAAAGGGAATACCGCGAATACGTCCAGTGGAAACGCCGCCATAAACTGCAGAACGACGGCGTCTGGGACCCGCGCATCAACGTTGGCGGACACGTCTGGCAAGACATCATCCGCACCAACAAGGCCGAGTTTGACGCCAATCCCGACATGCTCGCCCTGGTGCGCCAGCTGGATGGCAGCTTCAAGCGCCAAGGCCCGCAGCTCGAACCAACCCACCCGCGTGTCATCGAACTGTTCGAAAAACATATCCGGGACACCTTCCGGAAAAACAATTGGCCGGCGGACGCGACCGTCGGCATCGGCGTTGGCCCAGCGGATGGCGGCGGCTTCTCTGAATCAGTCGAAAGCTACTTGAGCGGCTCTGGGCGACGTGACCCAATGAGCGGCGCCATGGACGTGACTGACAACCTCATCCTGCTCTGCAACACCCTGCTGGAAAACCTCGAAGCCGAATTCCCGAACCTGCACCTCGGCTTCTACCTGTACAGCAATCATGCCGATATCCCGACCCGACACCGGCCGCATCCGCGCCTGGCCATCGTCATCGCTGACATCACCTACTCACGGCTCCACGGCACCCTGGAGCCGCAAAGCAAAACCAGGGCCTATTTCAAAAACATCCTTGACAAGTGGGGCGAATTGCCCAACGTCAAGTTCTTCCGCGGCTACAACTGGAACCTGGCCGAGAACTTCATGCCTTTCAGCAAAATCAAGATTTGGGGCGAGGACCTGCCGTATTACCGCCAGATAGGCATCCTCGGCGTGCGCAATGAAAGCGTCCGCTACTGGGCCTGCCTAGCGCCGACGAACTACGTCGAAGCCCGCCTGCTTTGGGACACTGAACAGGATTGGCGCCAACTCTTGGACGACTTCTGCCGCAAAGCCTACGGCAAGGCCGCCCCGCTCATGCAAGAATACTACCTGATGCAAACCATGCGGCAAACAGAGTCCGGCCAGGAAGCAGGCTCATACTACGCCTTCCCGCTTATCTATGACCAGGCGTTCATAACCCGAGCCAACGAACTGTTCGCAAAGGCGTCCGCCGCCGCGGACACTGCGGCTGACCGCGAACGCATCGAAATAGCCGCTATCCCGCTGCGCCAGATGCAGATGTTCTTCGACTTCCGCAATGCCCTGCACCAGTTCGACTTCGCTACTGCGCAAAAACATTTCGATGCCCTCAAGCAAGACCTCGAAGACTACCTGGCCCGCGAGCAGGGGCTGACCTCACATGGCGCTATAATCTACTTGAATCGCTTCTGGAAAGAGTCGCTTGAGGCCATGCAGACATACTCCAGCGGCGACTACAAGATCGCCTTCAAAATCCCCGACCGCCTCAAAACCATGCTGGACCCGTATGCTGCTGGCCATGAAATAGGCTTCTTCCGACCCGAAATCAATGACGAGAATTACATCACTACAGCGACTTACAGCTCAACTTGGGACGCGCAGGGCCTGGGCGGCTATGTCCATGGCGCGGTCTGGTACCGAGTGAGATTCCCCGCCCTGGCTGAAAAAACGGCCGGGCTGCTGTTCGGCTGCATTGACTCCGTGGTCAAGGTCTGGTGCAACGGCCAATACATCGGCATGGGCGCTGGCTTTGCCAAGCCCCAGGCGTTCGACCTGACTGGAACCCTGGTTGACCAAGGCGAAAACCTCCTCGCCATCCAGGTCATCCACAACAGCAGCTCCGAACTCGGCACTGGCGGCATCGTCTACCCGGCCTTTGTCTTCACTGGGCCGCAACTGGCCCAGAGAGCGCCGAAAATAGACTTGTCCGAACGTGTGCTGCCAGGCGGTGCCCGCGAAAAAGCCACGGATTGACACCAGTTAGTGGACGATGGATAATGGACATACGGCAGCCGCCGTCCACACCGTCCACCATGTCCTTAGGGTGGACGGCCGTCCACAGCCTAATTTATGTCTCGCCCCTTCAGGGCTCCAAATTATACTCCACCCTCACCCAGGGCGGCGCCGTGCCTGACGGCCCGGCTTGCCCTGGGCTGGTATGTCTCGCCCCTTCAGGGCATTTGCAGCTCTGCATCTGCAGACGTCGTTAACGGCGCCAGCCGCATGGAGTTCAAACCTCAAGCTTAACCTTGACGTATGCCTTGCTGGCGGCCTGAAGGGCCATAACATACTAGCCCAGGGCAAGCGGACCCGCTAGGGTTCGCGCCGCCCTGGGTAAGACGTAATTAAACCTTGAGCCCTGAAGGGGCGAAACATAAACGTTGATTTGAAGAAAATCTTTCCCAAAAAACAAAATTCTGGCCGATAGTAGTGCACTGTCTACCGCATCCACTTCTTTCGTCATAACACCGACGTAGTTGTCGCTGACCACATTTCCAATGACGCGACCAGCCACAAAGCTACATTTCCCCTCCCGCCTATGCCCGCAAAAAAGCCAGCCTCGGAGGAGGCTAAATTAGTCCTAAAATCGGACTAATTATGTTTTTTTGCTTTTATTTACTAATCAAATAACCTAATTAATCCTAAAAAGGGACTAATTAGGTTATTTTTTCCCTTTTTATTTGCAAAAAAAGGAAAAAACAGGCTTGACAATTATTTGTTGGGCGGTACATTTGTGTTGCTAGTCAATCTTATTTAAATCTGTTTACACATGCTTTGGGTAATTTAATTTTGTTTTTTCTGACTGGGGTAATATCAATGGGTCTAGTGCGTTCCCACTTTAGCGCACATTTATTTCCAACTTTTTCGCCATGATAAATTTTTTCTTCAAGCCAGAAGCCACCCTCACCCGCCAGCAGTTGAAGCTTCGTCGGGTCATTAAGGCTATTTATACCCATTCTGGGATTTCGCGTTCTGACCTTGGCCTTCTTTTAGGTTTGAATAAGAACAGCGTTACCTCGAGTGTTTCCCGTTTGCTTGATTCCGGCATTGTTCTTGAAGTCCCGTCTTTGTCTGAGCCTCTGAGTGCCGGACGCCGGAAAATCGGCTTGGCTTTGCGGCCTGATTTGTTTTACACCCTTGGCGCATTCTTTTCGGCGTCTGCCTCTTCGATTGTTTTACTTGATGCCCAGCAGCAGGTTGTGGAGCATCATTCCATAGGCGGCGATTCGTTGCTGTCGGCGAAAAGTTTTCTTCTTCTCATCAAGGACAAAATGGCTCAAGTTATCGACCAGGTTGACGCGAAGAAGATTCTAGGGGTGGGCGTGGCCTTGCCTGGCATCATTGATTTTACCTCCGGGCAAGTGTTTTCATCCGACATGTTTCCCAAATATGAATTCAACCTCAAGGACTTTTTCCAAAAGCATTTTGCTTTGCCTTCCATGCTGAACAATATCTCGCATATCTATGCATTGGCAGAAAAACGCTTTGGGGCGGCCGCTGGCATGGAGCATTTTCTGACCATTGACGAGGGGCTTGGCATGGGGATTTTCTGCAACGGGGAATTATATCGCGGATGGCAGGGCAGCGCCGGAGAATTAGGCTATATGAAGCTTTACGACACACAGGAAATCGGCCCGGATGGGCGCGGCGGACTGCTTTATGACAAGGCGATTTTTAGCAAAATCGGGGAGAAAATATCTGAAGTGCGTAAAAATGGCACCAATCTTGCCATTCAGGGGCCGCGGGCTGGGGATAACTACATTTCGCCGGATGAAGTCGTGAAAGCCGTCGAGGGGGGGAGCATGTTCATAGCACAATTGCTTACGGAAGTTTTTTCCAGCATTGGTGATGCTGCGGTCAATGTCGCCTATCTGCTGAATCCCCAGGCGATTTTTCTGCCTGCCTGGACGGCACGTTGTCCGCAGTGCACCCTGGATGTGGTGAAAATGAAAATGGGAAGTTATGGCCTGGCCAACTGGAGACTGAAAACCGAAGTGCGCTCAGCAACGGCGCACTCAGAACATTTTCCGCAAACTGCCGCCCTGATGTTTGCCGAAGAGTTTTTTGCAGAACACGGCAAATGTTAGAAGCGGAGCGAATGACGAATGAATGCCCGTGACGAAGCTTATTGACAAATAGATTGGATTTGCACCAACTAAGGAGGCAATCAATGGAAAAGAAATGGTTTGCAGCTTCAGAACCAAGGAGGCAATCAATGGAAAAGAAATGGTTTGCGACTTCAGAACAAAGGCAGGGGAGAACTGCGACAGACTGGGCCGCCTTCACGTTGATAGAGCTGCTGGTCGTCATCGCCATCATCGCGATTTTAGCGGCGATGCTCTTGCCAGCCTTGTCAAAAGCGCGTGAAAAGGCGCGCGCAATCTCCTGCAAAAACAACTTAAAGCAGCTCGGTCTGGTCGAAATGCTCTACTCAAACGAAAACAACGACAGTGTTTTTTCCTCGCAGTTGCGGCATCCGGCTCGCGCCAACAACGCCAACTTCAACTGGCCAGACTGGCTGTACTACTCGGGCTTCCTGCCACAGACCCACAAAACCGTCCCCTGCACTTTGTCTAGCGGCACCACGTTTAACGCCTATATGTATGACATGCTGATCTGCCCAAGCAACGCTACCCCGCAGGCATGGTGGGCATGGGAGCCGATGTTCTCTAGCTACGGCCATAACTGGTTCAAACAAGCGACCACCGGAAGTGAGCCAGAGTACCTCCGACACCTGGCCAGGGCTTCCAATCCGTCCACCATCGCTTCTTTTGCCGATAACTGGGGCTTCCAGGCTGTTGCGGGGAGCTACCCGTCCGGCTACGGCGGCTTTCGGCTCTATATGCTCTATGAAAACCAATTCGGCTCGGTCGGCAAGTACGCCACCCATTCCGGCGGCCGCAATGTCTGCTACCTCGATGGCCACGTCGACACCGTCAATTACATCCTCACCTACAATGGAACCAAATATGAAAACGTCTGGATGCTCCAACACGGCGGAATCCTGACCCAAACGCGTCCCTGACGCCACCCTGCGCCAGCTGAAGAAAACCGCATTGTTCGCCCCATCCGGCTGATTGGAAGGCAATTGCTTGGCCCCGAAAGGACAAACCTAGAACATCCTCTATGCGTCACGGAGCCACACTACGACATCGGAGTTCTGGAAAGCTTTGCCATGACAAGCTTCACTGCACCCGATAAGGAATCCCACGACATGGCCGTTAAAAATGCACTCTTCCTCGCCTCTATCTGCGGCTTGCTGACCGTCAGTGGCCAGCACCTCGGGCCAGCCGCAACCGCACAAATCCGAAAGTCTGTCAGCGGCATCCCGGCCGCAGCTGAGCCTGGCCGCAAAAAACTGATTGGACACAGCTGGGATTTGCTCCGAGTCACTCCGGAAGACCTACACCGCAACCTGGAAAAACTGGAAGCTCTGCCGTTAGACGGCATTTCGATTACCTTATACATCAAGTCGCCGGATGGCAAGCTCCGCCAGTCCAGCGCCGCCTATACTGACCAGCCTTGGGATCGCCAATGGCTGACCGAAGACCTTGAGCACATCAAGGCTGTTTGCAGCGGCAAATTGCGCCATAACCTCATCAGCTCCTTTTGGGCGCCTCATCGTCGCCTGGCCTGGAACGATGATGCCGCTTGGGCCAACGCAGCCCACAATTTCGCTGTTCTTGCCTGGCTGGCCAAACAGTCCGGCTGCAAAGGCATTCTGATGGATCCTGAAGAATACAAGTCTCCGAAAACCCAGCAGTACACCCTGCTCCCAGAAGACGGCGATTACCAGACAACGGCTGCCCTTGCGCGCCAGCGCGGCGCCCAGGTAATGCGCGCTATGAGCGCCGAATTTCCGGATGCCGTTTTCCTCTCCTTCTGGCTCCTCAGCATGAACCCACAGCTGTATCTGCGCAGCGACCAGGCCGCCAATGTCGCTGGCGTCGGCAATCTCTGGGTGCCTTTTATTAACGGACTGCTTGACGCCCTGCCTCCAGACGCCGTCATGGTCGACGCTACCGAAAATGCCTATAGCCATCGGTTCGAAACATACGACTTCTATAAATCTGCCCTGCAAATCAGCCGCAATGCCCTGTGCCTCGTCGCCCCCGAAAATCACGCCAAATACCGCAACCAAGTCCAAGTCGGCTTCGGGCTATACCTGGACATGTACAGTAACACTGATCCGACTTCGCGGTGGTATTTCCCCGAACTCGACGGCTCCCGCCTCAAGCGCCTCCAGGCAAACTTCAATCAGGCTATGCAGACGGCAGACGAATACTGCTGGGTCTACGGCGAAAAATATGACTGGATCAAGTGGGACGTAACCAGAAACAACAAGGACAACGAGACCTGGGAAGACATCCTGCCTGGATTCAGCCGTACCTTGGTGCTACTGCGCGACCCGCTGGCGGCCGGCCGCCAGTGGCTGGCTGAAAAACAGAAAACTGGCGACCTGGTCAACCTAGTTTCCAATCCGGAATGCACCCCCGCAACCGGCGCCGCCATGCCAGCCCCAGCCGAGGACTGGGTCGCTGGCAGTTTGCCGCCTGGCTGGAGCTTCTGGCAGCTGCAAGAAAAAATCGGCTCATTCGGACTGGACAGCACCAAAGGCCGTGGAGACAATTTCTCTGCCCGGGCTGAAGGCACTCGCACCAGCTGCATAATCGTCAAGGCGCCGGTGCAGGCCGGTCGTTGGTATGTCGTCGAAACCTGGTGCCAGGCAGGCAACAACCCGGTCGTCCGCGTCCGCTGGGTCTATGACGGTGCCTGGAAGGTGCCGGACTTGGACGTATTCATCAGTTATGAGACGACTCCTGATGCCCAAGGCTGGCGGCGAGGCGTCGGCGTTGCCGAAGTGCCGGCCGGAGTCAACGAGTTGGTCATCCTGATGAGCGACTGCCTTGGCCCTGGCCAGACCGTCTGGTTTGACCAGCCTGCTGTCTATGCTGTGGAATGAAGCGGGCATTTGTCGGTAGTCACGGCGAGGTGGTTTTGGTAATCAACCAGTGTAGAATTGCGTAGGACAATGCAGCCCCTACGGGCTGGGAGGCGCCGCTTGCATTTTTACCTTAAAAATGTGATTTAGCACGAGAGGTTCAGTTTTCTGAGCCTCGCAATTACGGAAGGGGAAAGATAAAATGTACCGGACAAAAATCTGGGCTCCTGTAGTCACCGGTGTTGTGCCGGATGATGCTCACATGGATATGATGGTGCTGCCGGATGGTGAGGTCCGGCATTACGGTTCTTCTCTGCATGACGAATCGTGCGGCCCGGAAGATATGCTTCCTATCGTAATGAAGAGCCATGACGGCGGCTTGAATTGGATTACGGAGCCAATCACAGAGCCCCATCCTGGCGCTATGACCCAAATCCCGTGGAGCAAGCGTTGGATCGTGCTTCATAATTACGGGGGAAGGCATGACGGCCATTTTAGTCTGCGGAATACATTTCTGGCCTCCTATGCCGAACCAGGGGTATACTGTACTGAAGCGGAATCCCCGGATGGACCTTTTTCTACCCGTAAAATATTGGGGCTTAACCTTCATATCCAGCGTCAGATATTGCCATTAAGGCGAATCAAACGCCTGCTGGCCGGCTTTGAGTATCGGGACAGCAACAATATCGTGAGTTGGGGAGTCCTTTATTCTGATGATGATGGAAAAACCTGGAACCAGGTTGACTGCATTGCTCCGGAACTCCCGGCCTCGCCCCTGCCCGGACACGGCGGCGCGCGCTGGATTCACTGCGGGATTGAACCAGTTATTTGCGAATATCCGGATGGCGCCTTGCATGCCTTGCTGCGTTGTGCTCACGATCAGCATTATGAATCAGTTTCCCGGGATTTTGGGCTGACTTGGTCAAAGCCGGCGCCATCGCTTTTCTTTGCATGTGCGACGATGCCAGGGTTGTACCGTCTTTCCGGGGATCGACTTCTGGCAATATGGAACAACACGGTTCCGCTGCCCGAAGTCGACCACCGTTCCCAAGTAGGGGGGAATACCGATGATCTTATCAAGGGCTTCTGGGAAGATGCATTTACCAATCGCGATGCACTGCATGCCGCGATATCATCCGACTGCGGCAAAACCTGGCGCGGATTTCGAGAGGTGCTGCTGAACCCAGCCCGAAACGATGCCGATTTTCGCTCTAAGATGTTTGGCTTCGAGCATTTTGACAAGAGTGTTCATCAAAATCAAGCAGTTGAACTTCCGAATGGGAAAATTCTGCTGGCGGCAGGACAAAACATATATTGTCGTCGCTTTGTGCTGTTTGATCCTGCATGGCTGGATGAGAAATCGCGTTGCGAAGACTTTTGTCATGGCACTCGCCATATTTCCAATCATCTTTACTACAAAGGCATTGCCGGAGGTTTTCGCGGCATAACCGGTCATTGTTCGTATAACCGTCGGCCTGGCGCAGTTCTTATGCCGCATCCTGATCGGCTTGACCGTGAAGTGATGTTAATCGGCCGCCATCCTGATCCACGGCTGATTTCAGACTGCGAGGGCATCGTTTGGAATTTCCCGGCTGCATTTTCAGGCATTGTCCGGATTCGTTTCCGTCAGGTGCAAGGGAGTGAAGGAACGCGCTTTATTTTGGCTGACCGCTGGATCAACCCAAGTGATCCGATTGCGGTGGAGTATGCATCCATTGCTGTGGAAGTCGACCGACTTGGCATCTTTGAGCATCAGTCTGAAGCAATGCTGAATTGCTGGCACACATTGACATTGCGATGGAACTGTGAAAACAAAGATGCTTCGTTCCAAATTGATGACGGCAACATCCTTTCAACAGCTTTTTTACGCCCAACTAAGACAGGGATAAGCTATTTGCATATTCAAACAACTTCGGCGGGAGCTGATTCCTTCGGCATCATGCTTGAATCCCTGGAAATGAATATGGACAATGAAATCTGAATTACTTCTGACTTCCGGAGTATCATCATGAGCATGAATTTGTCTGTTCCATTACGGGGGGTGATTCCTCCGTTAGTTACGCCATTGCAAGATATCGACACCCTTGATCAGACAGGGTTGGAGAAGCTGATCGAGCATGTTCTCGCTGGTGGCGTCAACGGGCTGTTTCTGCTGGGCACGACCGGGGAAGGCCCAGGCTTGTCGAAACGCCTGCAGCATGAACTGGTGCGCAGTAGCTGTCAACTGATCAAAGGGCGTGTGCCGGTCCTGGTCGGCATCACCCATTCGTCGTTTGTAGAATCAATCGAACTAGCAGAATATTCTGCTGATTGTGGAGCTGCTGCCGTTGTCCTTGCGCCACCGTATTATTTTCCGGCCGGGCAAGCGGAACTGCTTGAATATCTCGAACACCTTGCTCCAAAGCTGCCACTGCCGCTGTATTTGTACAATATGCCTGCAATGACAAAGATCGATATCAGCGAAGACACCCTGCGACGCGCAGCGGATATTCCCAATATCATCGGCTTTAAGGACAGTTCCGGCAATATGATCCGCTATCATGAATATCTGCGGATAATGCAGCATCGTCCAGACTTTTCTCTGCTGATGGGGCCAGAGGAGTTGCTTGCCGAATCGGTGCTGTTCGGCGGTCATGGCGGAGTCTCCGGCGGCGCTAACTTGCATCCACGTCTTTTCGTGAATATCTACCAGGCAGCCCTGCGTCAAGACTTGACGGAAGTGTTGCGTTTGCAGCAGGAGCTGTATCGTTTGCGCCGCCTGTACCAGTGTGGGCGCTACGCGTCAACCTTTATCAAGGGTCTCAAATGCGCCCTGAACATACTGGGAATCTGCAATGACTGTATGACAGAACCATTTCGGGCATTCCAGATTCCGGAACGTAAACAGGTACAGGCCTTGCTTGAAGATGTGGGTTTGCTGCCGCAAACCTGAACAAGCCAGGATAAGACGTCCTGTTCAGGTGTTAACAGTGGACAGACAGGACAACGGTTCTGGGGGAAAAACTGACACCGGTATTACTTTATAAAAGTTTGTATGCCAAATGAAGAATTTGTTAATCGGTCTTGATTTTGGTTCAGACAGCGTCAGGGCGCTGCTGGTCAGCGAAAACGGCGAGCAACTTGCGACCAATGTACAGCCCTATCGCCGCTGGAGCGAAGGGAAATTCTGCAATCTGCCGGAGAATCGATACCGGCAGCATCCTTTGGATTACCTGGAAGCCATGGAGGCGGCCATCCGGTCGGTTTTGACACCGGAGCAGGCAGCACTCGTGCGGGGGATTGGCCTGGACACGACCAGCTCGACGCCTTGTGCGGTGGACAAGGATGGCACGCCGCTGGCTCTGCTGCCAGAATTTTCCGACAATCCGAATGCGATGTTTATCCTCTGGAAAGATCATACTGCGCTTGAGGAGGCTGCGCGCATCAATGCCTGTGCCGCTGAAAGCGCAGTTGATTACCGTTGCTATGAAGGCGGGACGTATTCCAGCGAATGGTTCTGGAGCAAAATCCTGCATATCCTGAAGACCGACGCTCAGGTGCGCGAAGCGGCTTACAGCTGGGTCGAACATTGTGACTGGATGGCCGGCGAATTGTGCGGGCATACTAATCCGTTGACATTGCCAAGGAGCCGCTGTGCGGCAGGTCATAAAGCTATGTGGCACCAAAGCTGGGGTGGGCTGCCGCCAGAAAGCTTTCTGCGCGAAATAGACCCGCTGTTAGGCGGCCTGCGGCAACGTCTCTATCAGGAAACCTACACTGCGGATTGCGCAGTGGGGTACCTGTCCGCAAAATGGGCTTCGAGGCTGGGACTTTCCCGGGACGTCGTTATCAGTGGTGGCGGTATTGATTGTCATTTTGGCGCTGTTGGTGCACAGATTCAGCCTGGCGACCTGGTGAAAGTCTGCGGCACCTCGACTTGCGATATTGTTGTTGCACCGGAAATAAACCGCTGCATACCAGGAATTTGCGGCCAGGTGGATGGATCAGTAGTGCCTGGGCTGGTTGGTCTTGAGGCAGGCCAGTCGGCATTCGGCGATGTCTTTGCCTGGTTCCAGCGCTTGCTTTCCTATGGCGGCGGGGTAGTCTCCTTACAGCAGCTTGAGCAGGAAGCCGCGACGCTGGCACCAGGAAGCACTGGCGTGATGGCTCTGGACTGGTTCAACGGGCGACGCAGCCCCAACGCTAATCCCCTGCTCAGCGGCCTGCTTGCCGGTCTGCAATTAGGCTCAACTGCGCCGATGCTTTACCGGGCCTTGGTTGAAAGTGCCGTCTTTGGCGCACGGGCTATTGTCGATCATTTCATTCGGGAAGAGATTCCAGTCAAGCGAATCATTGCCACTGGCGGTATCAGCCATAAATCGCCATTTGTCATGCAGATGATGGCCGATGTTCTAAATATGCCAGTAAAAATTACTGCAGCGGAACAGATTTGTGCGCTAGGCGCGGCCATGTTTGCAGCCGTCGCTGCATCGGTACATGACAGCCTTGACAATGCCATGGAAAAAATGGGCAGTGGCTACGCACGCAACTACCAGCCGGAACCGAAGAATGTGCCTGCCTATGAAAAACTCTACCAGCAATATCAGAAACTGGGAAATACTATTGAAAAAAGTATTATATCCTGAATTTGGGTTGATGCGCGAAGTTTTGTGCTGGGAAATATGATTTGACGTATGTCGCGGAGCGACAAGAGTCCCAACGAGGCGAGACATACCAGCCCAGGGCAAACGGGCCTGCCAGGCTTGGCGCCGCCTTGGGTGAGATGGGATAAGCTCTGAAAGGGCGAGATATAATCCTAAACGAAGTACGGGCTTGAACTATATACGGCAGGAAAAATCCCAGCGCCGTTTTCTCGAAATGGGGTCTTTTGTCACCATCCCTGTTCCTGCTTCAACTCCTGGATGTATGCTGTGAGTTCCTTATTGCTCCCCCACTTACGGACATACATCCCCACTGGCGTGCAAATATGGACTATGGCGTCAAAGACACCCATGTCGCCAGAATTAACCAGGAACACGGCGCTGGAAGATGGCAGGAGCTTGACAATTCCCTCAATGGCGCTGCGGAATTGGTAAGTATTCTTTTCATTGGTGACAACCACCGCAACAAACGCTGGGTTGCTCGCCAAGATGTCGCCCAGTTGACGCACCCATTCCCGGACGTCGCTGGCGGCGCCGCGAAACGCGACACTGTCAAAGCCGCCATTGGTCTCCAAGTACTTGTACAGAGAAATGTTGCTGCTGTTATCCTCGCCGAAAACCACCACCGTGCCATCGCTGATGTTCCCCAGAGACTTCCATTGGCTTGACGGAGTCGTGACAACGGCAACAGCCACAGGTGGGGGTTCCTCTTTCGCCGCAGGCGGCTGCGGCGGCTTCTGAGTCTCCTGCCCAGCCGGCGCCGCTGTGCCGCCACCATCTGCCACCACAGGCGGCTGGGGCTTGGGCGGCGGCTTCTGAGTCTCCTGCCCAGCCGGCGCCGCTGTACCGCCACCATCTGCCACTACAGGCGGTTGCGGCTTGGGCGGTTGCGGCTTCTGGGCCTCCTGCCCGACCGGAGTCACTGGGTCTCCTCCAGCCACTGCCAGCGTTTTTTGGGATGCAGTGGGTTCTGTCAATCCGCCGCCATCTCCTGAAACAGTCGGCGGTGTATCTGGTTTAATGCCGTCCGAACCTTTATCGGTTTTTTCGGTGAGGACTTCCCCAGGCACAGGAGTGGCTCTACTGCCCTTCGAAATTTTGAGTGCAGCAACAACGCCACCAAGCACAAGAAAGGCTAAAATCAGTGCCAGCAAAAAAATGACTTTGCCTTTGCCTTTGCTTTGCCCTTTGCCAGCGCCGTCTTGTGCGGCGGACGGGACAGAGGCCGCCGGAGGCTCGGTCATATCCTGCGTCAAATCAACTTTCGCAGTGGCGGGCGGCGCGGCGGCAGGCGCGGCCGATGCAGGCGGCGCAGGCGGCGCGGCGGCAGGTGCTGGAGGCGGCGCAGGCGGTGCGGCGGCTGGAGTTTGGATTGGGCCGACCATGGTCGGCATGGTCACTTCCGGATCATCCTGCGGCTGTTCTCCTGGCTTTGCTGATGGCGGTGCCGAGGCGGACATCGCCGCGCCTTTGGCATTGTCTGCTTGCTCCGTCTCTTCATAGCCGGACAAATCCAGCGCGTCCAGCCGCCGGATAAGCTCTGTTGGCGACGCCACACGCTTTGCCAGTGTCTTCTCCAGCATGTCCATCACCAGCCTGGCCACATCTTCGGGCAATTCTGGGGAATACATCCTCACATCCGGCGCCGACTTACCGTCGATCACCTGCGTCAGGATTTCAATGTTGTTTTCGCCGACAAACGGCCTCCTTCCCGTCAGCATCTCATAGAAGACCACTCCGAGGCTGTAGATATCGGCGCGGGTGTCAACTTTGCTGGCGTCGCGAGCCTGTTCTGGGGACATGTAGGACGGCGTGCCGAAGACAGACGCCTCGACGGTCAGGTTTGTGTCCCGGCCGTCCGAGGCCTTGGCAATTCCCAGGTCAGCCAGACGAACCACGCCGTTAGAATCGAACATGATATTGTCCGGCTTGATATCCCGATGAACCATGTTGCGCTCTTGGGCTGCTTCCAGGGCTGAGGCCACTTGGCGAATGATGGCCACTGCCTCGGTGAGTCCCAGGTAATGGTTCTGCTTGAGCTTATCCCGCACACTGCCCCCGGCGACGTAGTCCATCACCAGGTAATACATGCCGTTTTTCTCGTTCTGACCTGCGTCATAGACGGCAATCAGGTTCTGGTGACGGATGTTCCCCGCCAGGCGCGCCTCCCGAATAAAGCGTTCAACGAATTGTTGATTGCGCTTGGCCACCTCGGGATAGAGCACTTTCAGGGCGAAGTCCGTATCCAGCACCCGGTGCCGCACCAAAAACACGGCGCCCATGCCACCGTGGCCGAGTTCACGCACCACCGTGTATTTTTCAAACTCGTCGCCGGGGTTCAATAAATGCTGATCACTCATCTCTTCCCTCGTGAACTTACTGTGTCAGTGGCAATTCAATGCCCAGGAGCGACGCCTGGCCCACGAAGGTGGGCGGCTCTTTCAGCACAAAGGCGCCGCGGATTTTGCCGTCCGCCTCCACCGCTTCCGTCTGCCAGGCCATCAAATCCCTGACCTGGTATTCGCCTCCTTTCAAAGGGAGCACCTCGGAGATGGCGACGACTTTGCGCGAGCCATCAGAAAGACGGGCAGTATGGACTACGGCATCAATGGCAGAGGCCACCTGGGAGCGCAACGCCATCAGCGGCATTTCAATGCCGCTGAGCAGCGCGCAGGTCTCCATCCGGAATAGGCAATCCATGGGCGAGTTTGCATGGATAGTGGACATGGAGCCCGCATGGCCCGTGTTCAGCGCTTGCAGCAAATCCAGAGCCTCGCCGCCGCGAATTTCGCCGATGACCAGGCGGTCAGGGCGCAGGCGCAGGGACGAGGCAAGAAGGTCCCGGATTGTCACCTCGCCTTGGCCATTCTTGTCAGGCCTGCGGGTCTCGAAGCTGACCACATGCTCCTGCTGGAGCTGCAATTCGCTGGCGTCCTCAATGACCAGCACCCGCTCGTTGCTGGGGATGAAGCTGCTCAAGGCATTCAGCACAGAAGTCTTGCCAGAGGAAGTTCCACCGGAGACAATGACATTTTTGTGCATCAGCACCAAGGCGCGCAGCAGCTTTTCCGCATCGGGGGAGAGGCTTCCGTAGTCAAGCATCTTGGCAATGGAAAGAGTGTCCTTCTTGAACTTGCGGATAGCAATGACCGTGCCGCAGCGACTCAACGGTGGGATGACGGCGTGGACACGGCTGCCGTCTGGCAGGCGGGCGTCCAAGCGCGGATAATCATCGTTTAGCAGGCGCTGAACCGACTTGGCGATGTTGGAGGCGGCCGCTCGCAGGGACGGTTCACTGGGGAATTTCGCCTCGGTGCGCTCCAGCTTCCCGCGCCGTTCAATGTAAATCTGCTCTGGGCCGTTGATGAGGATTTCCGAGACGCTGTCGTCCTCCAAAAACTCCTTCACCGGCGCCAAAAACAGAATAAGAAACGAATTCTTATGCTCCATAGTCTCTTCTTTCCTCCGCGACCTTGAGGAGCAGGTCGCTTTCCTCGCGTTCTAGTTCATCGACCTCTTCCGGCAACGGCAATTGGCTGGCGACTCGCATGCACACAGCAGTCAGGTTATCTGGTGCGCCAGCCGCCATGACTCTTTCCTTCAGCTCCTCGACAATGGCCTGCGGCGCCTTCTTCTCCTGCATGACTGCCTGGATTTTCTCGTCAGACAACACCTCCAGAATGCCATCGGAGCAGAGCAGCAGCAAGTCATCTGGACAGATAGCAATCTTCTGCCATTCTGGCACCAGCAGTCCGCTTCCTCCTACCACCCTGGTGAGCGCCTTGGCGACCTTGTCTGACAGCACTTCCTTGGAGCCTTTGCTTTTCATTTCATAGCCCATGCTATGGTCCCTAGTCAGGCAGAACAGCTCGCCGTGACGCAGGCAGTAAAGCCGACTGTCGCCCACATGGCAGACGAATGCCTCCTCCGCATTCCATGGGTCCAGCAGGAGCATGACCACTGTAGTTCCCATAGCAGAATAATGATGTTCTTCGCGGTGGCGCACAATGGCTCCGTTGGCCTTATGGAGCGACTGCTGCACGGCATATTTCCGGCATCCAGGCGAATCCAGCGCCGTGCTTTCCACTGCTTTCTTCAGGCATTCCAGCACGGTCTCCGAGGCTGTCTCCCCGGCCTCTCCGCCGCCCATGCCGTCAGCCACGGCATAGCATCCGGCCTTTGGCGCGCATAGGAACGCATCTTCGTTGTTAGTTCGCACACATCCCATATCGGACATGGACGCCGCCTCAATGTAGCTATATGGATTACTTTCCGTCATCCTTGATTTCCCCGTAAGAAACGCAAGTCCGGTCCACATCCAGGCGCCGGAGCATAACCAGCACCTTTTTCCCCTCCTTTTCCCACAGCAGCAGGCAACCTTCATTCCTCTTGCCCAGGGCGATTTCGTGCTTTAGGGAAAAACCCTGCGCCTCGTATTTTGTCTTGACCCGCACTTTCGCCGCCGCGAAGGAGAGCGGCATTTCCTGATTCTCCTGCCAGGAGCTGGGCGGCCGGCGCGCCGACGGTTGAGCAGGCGTAGCCACGGGCTTCTGGCCGAAAGCGACGTTCGCCATCAGCAGGAATCCCCAGAATAGACAGAATAGTTCATTCCGCATATTGTCCCAATTGCTGCGTATAGGTTGCGTCGTTGCTTTCCGTTGTCCCCGGTGCGAGCGTGTTTTTTGTGAAGAGCCATGCATCGGACAGCACATTTGGCAAAATGCCGTCTCCGATCAGCCTGACCGCGTCTGCCGCTCGGTTGAATCCCTTCTCCCCGCCTTGGCCTGTCCAATGTCTCTGGATGACATGGAACCGGCATTCTCTTTCGCTGGGGAATTCACCGGTTGCCGGGTCGGCGAAGAGCTTGAAGGTCCGCTGGTGTTCCGGGTAGTTCTCGTCCCCGAAGACCACCCTTTGCACGGACAGCAGGGAACTGATCATTGTCGGCATGGTGTATTCCACGTCCACCCGTCCGGCATAGACTGCGTTCCAGCGGTTGGCCAGAATCCTCCCACCTGCGCTCTGGTATTCATTGGCGAGCATCAAGGGCGAGGTGATGGACTTGGGCATGAACTCCCCCCAGACATGGGACACCTGGGAGGTGATGGCGCGGGCGCCGTCTTCGCCGCCCAGAAAACGGCTCGTGCCCGTCACGGTGACGAAAGCGTCCACCATGTTCACCTTGTTTTTCAAGCGGAGCATATCATTGCTCAACAGCAACCCGCCTAAAAGCAACAGGTAAAGCGGCGCGACAATCAGGAACTCCGTCAAGACAGAACCCTGGTCGCCAGATGTTTTTTTACCGGTTAGAGTCATGGCAGCCTCAATTGGCGCTTTGTGACTTGAAGACATTCTTCTGCAAGGCGTCCTTCAGCGAGTTCTTCATTTCCATGAGTTTTGACTCCATGCCTTTCTCCGCGCCCAGGAAGTAGCTGGAGGCGCTGGCCACCTTGGCTTGCAGTTCCTGGAGCATCTTCAAAAACTCGTCCAAGGCTGCGGTGACCGCGCTCTTCAGCATGTCCACAAGGTCATTGATCAGCCCGGAGATGAAATCAGTGACGACGTTCATCAAGTTGTCAAGAAAGTCTTGGGCAAAATTCTTGAGTTTCTCTGCCAGGTTCCTCAGGGCTTCGGCGATATCGTTCATCAAGGAGGAGAAGAGTTCTGCGAGCTCGCCGTCCTTGATGGCGTTCCAGATATTGCCGATGCCACTCATCAGGCCTGGGCCATCAATGCCCAGCGCATTGAAAATTTCGCCGAGTATGGGGTATTTTGCCGCCAGGCTGTCCAGCAATTCCCCAAGTTTCTGCTCCAAGACAGAGCTGAGGATGGTGGCGCCAGCGTCCGTAGCGGAGTCAAGCCAGCCCTCATCCCCATTGAGGGCTTCGGTGATGGCGTTTTTCACAGCAGCGCCAGCTTCCTCACCGAACTTCTCGGCGACCTTATCGCCCAGGTATGAGGCCATGTCCCCCTTGGCGTCCTCCCAGATGCCGGTCCAATCGCCGTTTGCTGCCTTCTCCAGCCCCTCCATGATGGTCTGCTGGGCTTCCTTGGGCAGCCCTGTCTTCCCCAGCAATCCGGCCACTCCGTCCCTGGCGGCATTTTCCCCGAGGTCCTTGAAGGTCTCCAGGATGTCATCGACGCTTTCACCTTCGCTGATGGCGGTCAGGACTTCCTTGAGGGCGTCGCCGGTTCCGGCGGGCAGCTCATCAAGGAGCTTATTAACGCCCCCCTCCATGAGCTCCTCCAGGCTCTTGTCGCCACTAAGGAGACTCTCGATGGCCTCAACAATTTCCTCGGCTTTTTCCTTGCCTATAGCCTCGGTGAGCACCTTTTCTAAGTTTTCAAGGCCACATTCCTTCACAAGTTCCTCCAGGCCGGAGGCGTCGCCTTTGGCCAATTTCACTGCTTCCTCGGTTATTGTTTCGACAATGTCCGAGTCCGCGCCAGCCTCTTTCAGCACATTCCCCAGCTGTTTCAGGAGTTCTGCTGCTGCCTTGTCGCTGTCTGCATTCTGGATTTGCTCAATCAGCTTGGCGGCGGCCGCCTTTGCGTCCCCCTCCAGGCCATCAAGCAGCTTTTCCAGCCCGTTGCCCAAGGAATCCAGCTGCATGCGTTGAATGGCGCCTTCAACGGCAGAGACCACTTCCTCAATGCCCTTTGACAAATCCTCCGGCAGCTTGCCAACTGCCTTTGAGACCTGGCTGATGGCGTTTTTGACAGCCTCCTCGACATTTAGCCCCTGGGCAGTCTTGTCCAAATATTCGGCAGCTTCCTGGATGAGCTTAGCGCCCTCTTCCTTGGCCATGCTCTGCGCCTTTTCCGCAGCCTGCCGCAGCATGTCCAGAGCCTCGCCCAGCTTGGGTGCGTCCATGCCATTCAGCACCCCATCGACTTTCTTGCCTAGTTCGCCCAGGCTTTTTGACACTTCGGACACAGCGGAGGCAGCGGCCTTCTCCAATACAGCAGCTGCCCTGGCCAGCTCCTTTTCCGCATCCTCAAGGGCTTTTTCCGCGCCGTCAGCCAAATTTTCGGCATTTTTCCGTGCTTTGGCCAATGCCTCTTCTGCTGCTTTCAGCGCCTTCTCTGCCTCGCTGCGGTATTCCCCAGCCGCTGCGGCAGCTTTCCGCGCCGCCTCTTTCAGGGCTTGCTCGGCTGCCTTGGCGGCGTCCTGGGCGTCCCTCTGCGCATCCCCCATCGCTTCCCAGATGGCTCTGTCCGCTTTGGCCAATGCCTCTCGCGCCTCTTCGACAGCCTTGTCAGCCTGCCGCTTTGCTTCGCGTGTCATCCTCGTGACCTCGTCATCAATGGTTTCTGACGCGGCAGCGATGGCGGAATCAACGCTGGAGGCGAAAGACGAGAAAAAATCAGACACGAGGCCAGCGCTGGCCGCCATGCCCAAACTCAGAAAAATAGCGACAATGGAAGAAATGTGCTTGCTCATCATTTTTCCTCCTTCTTAGCGCTGTTCCACACTTGCAAAAATTTATCGGCTGCCTGCAAGTCATACCATTCCATAATACGGTCAAAGCCTTTTCGCGGATACGTCACGGTGACGAAAATCCTGGGCATGTCCGCATTGAAGAAGACAAAGAGCGTTCCCTCCTTGCCTGGGAAATAACAATATGGTATGAAGTTCTCCCGGAGTTCGCCAGGCACTTTGGCAAAGGTGCCGACAAAATCCGCGCCGCCGCCGCCCTTGAAGTACTTGCGCATCTTCGCCTCATTGCCGGCGGTCAGATACTTGGCGATGCGGCGCGCCTCCCGCTGCATGGTCTTATTCTGGATGAATTTGAGGAGCAAACGCAAACGCACGGCAGAGCGCACCTGGATGCGCTCGGTGTCTGCCGGGTCATTAGGCTGCAAGCGCACAAACTCCGCGCGCTCGTTGCCGGTAAAGCGTTCCTGGTAGTGCTTGACGGTGCGGGAAGCGAGGGACCACAAGTCCACCGCGTAGGGATTCGCCTGGGGGACCGTGCCCTCCAGGACAGAGGGAGGCCCCTGAGCATCGCCGCGGAACTTGCCGCCGCTGACAAAGCAGAAATTTTCCACCTTGGGGACATCCGGCAAGCCGACGAGGTTCAGCAGCAGGATGGCATCCCACCAGGGGTTGTACAATGCCGCATACGACACATCGGCAGTGCCCAGATATACAGTTCCCTGGAAAAAGTCGTTGAGCTGCTCCTCGGAATATTCGCTGGCAATGCGCTGCCAGCGCATCTCGGCGCGCGCCTGAAAAAAGGTCTTGACCGCAACCGCAGAATTCTCAATGGCCTGTTTTCGCAGGGAGGTGACCGTAAGCACCGTCTTCATAGACGAGAGCGCGGCCTCAGACTTTTTCTTCGCCTCGTCTCCCAATGCCGTGGCCATGGACAACCCGATGCTTACGGTAAGCATCAGCCCGAGCATTTTTTTCATGGTTTGCTTCCCTTTCTCGTTTTTGGGGGAACTGATCTGGGACTGACTATTACGCCCTTTCCAGCCTTCTCCAATTTCAGTAGATTTTCAATTTCTCCAGCGCCCGCCAGTTTTCCAGCTCCTTGCCGTCTATGTATACTGACTGCATGACATTCTGCCCTGAGGTGGAGGTTTCGGCCTGCTCCCCGAAACCAAACCACCGCAGATCGGCAAGCGTCTCAAAGGCGCCTTTGGCTTGTTCCTGCCCCATGTCCTGTCGGGCAGTATCCCATTTCCCGGCGCCGTCGCCGTTCCAGGTCTCGTACTTGCTGATGTATCGCTTGGCATAGCGCACCGGCAACAAAGTCGCGTCCCAGTCAGGCGTTCCCAAGTTCCACGCCCTTCCCAAGCGCGCTTTGTTGTCCCCCTTTTCGCAGACACATCCCACCCGCAGTTTTCTCATGCCTGACGAGGCGCCTGAGGCGTAGTCAATCTCCAGGGCGTCAGGATAGGCGGAGACGTCATACTTCATATCGTAATTGGCCTCGCCGCTGTCAAAGCCGTCGCTCCGGCGACGATAGGCGGCCCGGGCAGTGCTAGCGGTCCAAAGGAAATTGTCCTTGTTGACATTGAACAGCGACATAAGCCCATTGCTGACATTTGGCGAGTTGGCGTCATAGTCATAGAACCACTGCATGACGCGCTGCCAGGGGTTCCGCTGGCGACGGGCCAGTCCGACCGTGATGGTGCCGTCGCCCCCAAAGAATTTCTCATTAACCAGCCAGGGTCGCGCCGGGGTGCCCACGTAGTTTTCATCGACCAAGTCCCGGTCATCACCGTAGATGCGCGCGTGACCTTTGAGAATGAAAGTCTCGTCAAAGCCCATAAAGCAGGGACGGTAGTCCTTGCGCGACATGCCGTTCACGACGGCCTCGAGTTCCTTACCAATCCAAATAATTCCGTAGCCGTGGTCTGAACAGTAGAATTTGGGGAAGAAGGGATGTAGCCACTTGATGCCGAAAGAATAGACGACAAAAAAGCAGAACCACTTCGCGCTGCACCAGCGGTACTGGGAGACCAGCGCCACGGAATCGTCCACCTTGCGGCACATTTCTGGGAATCGACTGCGCCTGTTCTGGCAACTGGGCGAGAGGTCAATCTCCTGCTTGATGCTGTCAAGGATGGAGGAAAAGATCTTGCCCACCCCCAGTATGTCGCTGATGCCACCCGTGTCCAAATTGTCCCCGATGGACAAGACATGGTTTGCGCGGCTTTGGCCGGTGATGCAGCTGCCTTCAGCACGATTGGCATTTTTGTAGGAGCGGCTGATGCCCTCCGCATGGTAGGACTCCCATGTAGGCTGGATGTTCGTTTTGTTGTTGATGAGGGTTTCACGGGGATAAGTGCGGATGAACCACTGGTCCAGCCCGGGCGCCTTTTTGTCCCCTGAGAGAAGACTGAGCATGCCGGACGCCGTCTTGCCATGGGCGAAATAATCCAGCAGGATGTCATGCGTATCCCCGTCCATCATGTTGAGGAAAAGAGTCTCGTGTTCCTCGGTGTTGTAGAGCGGCGAGAAGATTCCTGGCAGGGATGCGTCCCCGCTGCCGGCCTGGCCGTAGGGGTTGCCTCCAGTGGGGATATGCAGAGCGTAGCGGAAGTCCGCGGGGATTTTCCCGTCCGCGTCCCTGGGCAGGTTGAGTTCCAGCATTTGCTGGGCTGTCTGCCGGATTCCCAGGGTCATGTTCATGCCGATGGCGTCCAGGGCCAGGTTGGTCATCTCAATGGTCTTCTTGTCGTTCCGGATTTGGTCGCCCACCTTCTTTCCCCAGCCGTATTTTGAGGTCGGCGTGTCCTGCCCCTGCTCCTTTTCCTCCTTTTCCTGCGCCCTCAGCCGATCCATAAGAGTTTGAAAACAATCGTCGTGGTCCGCTCCCCCCTTGCTCTTGCCGCAGATTGTGCATATATAGTCGTCCTCGGAAATCAGGTGATTGTCGGTGAACTCCCTGAAATCCTCGTCCCACTCTTTCCACTCGTCGCTTCCAACGGGCGTCGGCTCCGGGTGGTCGCGGACATAGATTTCACGGTAGATTTCCCGGATTTGCTCTGACCCTAACTCCTCGCCTTGAGCGGTCCGCTCCATGATTTTCTCATAGACCTCCTTTTTGACTTCATCCAGGTCCGACCGTATGACAAACAGCTCGACATTGGCAATGTCATCTGGGGTATTGCTGGGCAATGAGCTGGCGCTGCTGTCGCCGTCCCCCATGGCGGATTCCATGTCGTCGAGCACCTCCTTCAAGTCATCCGACGAGATATTGAAGCGGAAGTTGAGGCGAATCTTGTCCATGCCGGACTTTCCGCCCTGCCCGCACCACCACCCAACGCCCTCCTTGTGGTGTTTTTTCTTGCAAGGCATCAGGAAGAAGTGGAAATTCTTTGCGGCCTTGCGGTCCTCCATGTAGTTCTTGTAGGTCAGCTTCAGCCAGCGGTAGGTGATGTAGTCCATTTGTCGTCGCACCATCTGGACGTATGTCCATGCCATGGCTCTGTTGACTGTTGCCATGCGGGAGAGTCCGTCCGCCTGCACCACGGCTGCTGAGTATGCGGCGGCGTCGCAGGCTTTCTGCAACTCAATGCGCCGGTTAACGGCTTCGCCCACGGTGTAGACGGCTGACACCAGCATGAATAGAAAGAAGAATACGGCCAGCGTTATGACCAGCGCGGCGCCGCTGTCATCCGCTCTGAGGGACGCCAGCCTCTTCCATGCGATTGCCAGTACTCGCTTTGTCATTGGATTTCCTCGGTTCCCAGAGCTGCTGTCGTCTCTGCCCTGGGGAACATGTTATTGTCCCAAGGCATAGGCAGGATGCACGTCTCAGTCAACATGAAGCATGGCGTGTCCGCCACTTTGTTAGGCGCCAGTTTTTCCGGCATATCTTTCGGCAGCAGGCCGACCACGTCCCAATTCCCCTCGGCCTTGCCGCCGTGGAAGTAGCCGATGATGTTTCCGGCAAAGGGGATCAGCAGGGGATAGCGGAATTTGACCGTCACCTTGACGGCCGGGACATCCGTCAATATGACGCTATTGGCGGGATCAATGGCGACCTGCTCGCGGATGTACCCGGAGCCGGGAATCTCCCCCCAGTCGGGAATCTGCATTTTGTCCGGTCCGCCGGGCAGCTGCCCCAGCCAGGCAAGCACCGTGCAGGCGGCCTGATGGGCCACGCCCTTGTCCGAATAAAAAACGCCATTGTCACTGAAGTCATCAGGGTGGTAGACGATGACCGCACGAGCCGCCGAGTAGGCGGCGTAATGGGTCAGCTGCTTTGCCATGCACACCAGGGCCAGCTGGGCGATGCAGAAAATCATGAACACCAAAATTGGCATGACGAGCACAAACTCCATGAGAGCCGTGCCCTGGTCGTCTTGCCATAGTGTCGCTGTCTTCATGTCGCAGTCGCCCGCATTACGATTTCGATGATGATGGTTAGCCAGGCGCCGATGGCAATGGCCACGCCGAAGGGCAACCGCGCCCGCTCGTCGCTCTTAGGCGGCAATGCCTCCCGACCGGCCTTACGGTCGTAGCGCCAGTCAAAAGCACAGCGCAGCCAATGTTTGACGCGGCTGGCGTCTGCCCGGCCGGCAATCAGCAGAGCAATTGCCATGACAAAGCCGGCGGCTGAAGTGCAGAAAAGCAGCATGGGGACGCGGCCCAGGCCGCAAAAGCAACCTACGGCCGTCAGCATCTTCAAGTCGCCGCCCCCCGCCCCCCGCAGCAAATACGGGATCAGCAGGAAAAGTCCTGCTGCCAGCCCGCCTGCCAGCCCGTCCAGGAAAAGCGGCATGCGTCCATATCCCAGGCGCCAGGCAAGGGCAGCGCCGACCATCCCCAAGGTCAGGACATTGGGCAGGCGGCGCCATTTCCAGTCATACCAGCAGAGCGTTGCCAGCCAGGGCGTCAGCGCAACAATCATGTAGATTAGGGGAAGCATCCGTCATTGATACCCCCCGCACGCGGCTACAGCCTCCTGCGCGGGGTCTTCCTTCTCCTGTTGACCCGGGTTATTCCGACGCGCCGGCGTTTTCGTCGGAACCCCGGATGGTGTCTCCTTGTTTACTCATCTTCTCCACGCGCTGCACATCCTTCTCGCGAGACTCTTTGACTTCGCCAGCCAGTTGCTCCATGCCACTCTCGGTGGTGCCCAGCGCCTTGGTTGACTGGGTGAACATGTTGGCGATACGGCTGCCAAAGACGATTACGATACCGACCACGGCAGCGGCCACCAGCAACGCGATAACGACATACTCCATGGCCACGGCGCCACACTGGTCACCGAGCAGGCGGCACAGGAAACGGCCTAGCCGCGTGCGCTTCGCAAAACGAATCCTTTGCATGGTTCTCATTTGGTTCCTCCTTGTTTTTCTGGGGGTGGGGTCTTTTCCGCTTATGGTATAGGCAGGGCGATGCCGCTCTGCACCATTTCAAAGAATTTCTGCATTTCCTTGCCATAGCCCTTATACTGGCCGCTGGCGAGGTCATAGATGCCCTTATACTCCACGGCGACGCCGGTGCCGGCAAAATCCAGGGGGACGGAAAAGCCGTTCCACGCCAGGAAGATCGGCACAGCCGCCAGAAAGACGAGCATCGCGTACTCCATGAGGATGGAGCCACGCTCACCGACAGAATGTTGACGTTCCCTTTGCCTTCTCATTGTGCTGGATACTCCGTTGCCCAGGCCTGCTTCACCAGAGAATCGCCGGGGAAGCCGACCTCTATGATTTTTCGGCGCGTGATGATAATCTGCTCGGGCGTCTGCTCTTTCTCCTGCATCGCCATGATTTTTTGGCGAATGCGCCGACACTTTGTCTGGAGTTCCTCGCCCAAATCGGCAGGCAGTGCGCTGGCTTTGCCAATCAGCATGGCCATTGCCCCGGCTATGACGCCATCCCGCTGCTCAGATTTATTCGTCAATGCCAGCAGCTTCTGTACGAGGGCATCTCGCTGCAGGAGCAAATCATCCGCATGCAGCGCCAATTCCATGACCTTGTTGTTCTGCTTCTGCTGCTTCACCATGGTGAGGGTATCCTTGGCCAGGAAGGTAAGGAGCATCTCCAGGTAGCTGTAGAGGGTGCGCACCTGGTAGATTTCTGGCAAGAAGGGACGCTCCTCCAGGATGCTTGCGTCAAACGCGCTGGGCAGCTGAGAGAGGAAGTCGTAAAACGCCTCCACGCCCAAAATCCTGTCATATTCGCTGGTCGGCTCAGTCCGCGTCCATTTGGGCAATGGCTTTTGCAGGCAATCACAGGCCAGTACCGCCTCCAGACGCTTATTGTCAGCCAGGCTTTCCAAGCACGCCGGGATTTTGCCCGGCTCCAGGGAGAATTTCCGGAAGGTGTTCCAAATCCGCTCCAGCTGCATGGCGTCGTCCTCCAGCTGCTGGGACAGCATCACGATTTGCAGGCGCTTGTCCGCCATGACAGGGTACACTGCGCATTCCTCGACCGTTGGCAAGGGCAGTTCCTTGTTTATTTTGCCGAAGTCCAGTGCGGCGACGGCGGCATAGTTGCCATCAAGGGTGTTTTTGGCGCGGCGCAGCTTATAGAGCGGCTCCAGTACATCACTGGCCATACGCGCCGGCTTAGGCGAATAGCGAAGCGCCTTTTTCTGGCGTTCGCCGCCATGCTGCTCCGCCTCCTCGCGTATTGCCTCAATGCCAGCAATGACTGGCTCAAGCTTCTCCAGGGCGTCCAGCCCCTGCAAGCGACTTTCGATATCGCGCAGGCGTGAGGTGGTCCACGTCAGCTCATCCCGGATATCGACGGAGAACGCGATAAGCGCCCGGCAGAAGTCCGGTGGCTTCCTTGCCAGTGTCTTCAATTCCACAGCCAACGCTTCAGCTGAGCGCTCCAGCTGTTCCAGGCTGGAGTTCGCCTCCTCCAGCGTGCCTCTGCCTTCCAGGTACGCATCAATGACCCGCTTTGCGGCCAGTGCTTCGTTTTTCGCCTCATTGGCGTCGGTGTCATTCCAGCGCCACATCTCCATGTTCTGGCTGAGCATGGGGCTGAGTACCTTGTTGGCGGAAATCCACTTTTTGTCTGCGAGCAGCTGTTTGACCTCCGACCATTTTTGGACCGTATCTTCCCATTGGTCGATCTGAGCGGCGAGTTCGGTTCTTTCCGCACGGTACCGTTCTGCCTGGCGTGCATTGGCGGCGTTGGCCAAATGCGTCCGGGCGGCAGCGAAGTTGCATCGCCGCGCGCAGTCCCTGGCCCGGTCGATATTTGCCTTGGCAGAGGGCATCACTGAAAGCCAGGCATAATACCCGCCCAAGAGGACGGCAAGAGTCAAAATCACCGTCACCGTCTTCAGGAACAAATGTGAGCGGACGTGCACGGCATATTTGTCCCAGAACTTCAGCTCAATGTAGGAAATGGTGATCACGTCGCCGTCCTTAAGGAGGCGCCCGCTGTCGTTGGCGGCGCCGGAAAGCGCGGCGCCGTTAACCTTGGTGGCATTGCGGCTGCCTAGGTCCCGTATCCAGCACCCGCCATCGGCTTTCTGCTCAATGGCAGCGTGAAACTGGGAAACGACGGAGTCATTCAGGACAATGTCACAATCGGCGGCAGAGCCGATGCGGACGTTCTGCTTGTCCAATTTGTATATGGCGCCTTTTTTTTCGCCGTTCAACTGCTCCAGCTGGTTGAACTCCCTCTCCGGCCCCCGGATGGCTGATGCAGCGGGCCAGTCAGCATAAATCCGGCACTCTCCGACTCCCACCTGGTCACCAGCGGCGAGCCTGTGCTCGGGCACCTTGGCGCCCTGGAAATAAATGCCATTCCGGCTGCCCCTGTCCACCACAACAAGTTTTCCGCGCCGTTTGACCACGGCGGCGTGATTGCTGCTGGCGGAACGATCCGTCGCCGGAATGCGCCAAGCGCTTTCCGGGGAACGCCCAATAGTGATTTCAGAGTCGATTTCGGAAACGGTCGCTTCGTAAAGCACCTTCCCGTCGTACTCCAGCCTCACCTGCAATTCCTTTTTCGGCTTCAGTCCCATTTGTCCTGCCTGATTTTATAGAATCTGAAATCTTCTTCGGAGGAGAACACTGCCCGCATGTCGACGCTTATTTTCTTCATTTCAGCCTTGTTGCGGTTGTTCTTGGCCAGCAAGTACGTTATTTTCTGCTGGTTAAAGTATTCTATTTGGCTAGTGCGCAGTTCGTTGAGCAGCTCCAGCGCGGCCGCGACGCTCTGCTTGTCCTCCGTTCCCTGCGCTTGGCAGAGCGCTCCCCGGAGGAGGTATTCAGACTTGTACCATACTGTAGGGGAACGGCGGCGCAGCAGCGCCTTCGCCTCGGCGACGATTGCGGCTGGCTGCCCTGTCGGGAAGTCATCGGTCCCCTCCCAATGCTCCATCAGGAATCTCTTTGAGAAGCGGAAGAAACTGACCTCTTGGATGAACCACTCGGCACGCCAGCGATCCCGGGTCGGGATTTCCTTCATCAGGATGAACGTCCAGTCCGCCATGCGCATTTGCACGGCATACCCCACGTAGGACTCGTTGTCCTCAGTGCGGCTGTATGGCACACAAAGATAGGGGATGCCATGGGCGTGCTGGTAAAAGGCCACAGGCTGAATAAGGTCAAAATTCCAGTTCTCGCTGCCTGTAGTCTTGTCAGCCATCCAAGCTTCCAAGAACGCGGTGCGGCCAGTGATCAAAGACTTCTTGTCCTGAAAATACTCCAAAATCAAGCGCAACGGCACATCATAATATTTGCCCAAAGCAGTGCGAACCGTAATCTTCCCAGGCGCCTTGTCCACGGTTGCGCCAGGCACATCCGGATACTTGATATCCAAATCGTTCTGGTAAGGGCAGTCATCCATCTGGACAACCTTTGCAAGCTCCTCGCCAGACTCATCAACCGGCCAGGAGACATACTTCTCCGGAGGACGATGGAAAAAGAAGAAATAAACACCGGCAAGCACCGCCGCCAAAAACGCAGCGGCAAAAATCCACCCTCCCACACGCCGGATTTTCCGGCGCTCGTGGCTGCCCCGCAAGTATTCCAGCTCCTCGGGGGAAGCCATGCGAGTCTCCATCGCAATGGTTTCATTGCCAGAGTCACCAGAATGATCCAGGACAGGCAACGGCTTGGGAGAAGGCTTTTTGGCGGAAGACGACGCTGCCGCTGGCGGCGGCGGCGGCGGAGGAGGAGGCGGTGTTGGCGCAGGCGGTGGCGGCACAGTCTTGTCGTCATCCTGTTGCGTCGGCGCGGCGGCAGGAGGCGGTGGTGGCGCGGGCGGCGGTTTAGTCTTGTCGTCATCCTGTTGCGTCGGCGCGGCGGCAGGAGGCGGTGGTGACTCTGCCGCTGGTGGCGGCGCAGTCTTGTCGCCATCCTGTTGCGCTGGCGCTGCGGGCGCCTCCCCTGGTTCTGCATCCGGCAATGCTTCCAGCATAAACTTGACCACTGTTCCCAGGCCGACGGTCTGCCCGGCCACCAGCGGCTTCCTGTCGCCCATCGCCATGGCCTCGCCGTCAATATTGGTCATCCGGGAGCTGAGGTTCTCCATAATCACACCGTCCGGCCCCAGGGACAGATTCACGTGCCTGGCTGAAACGTCCGGCGTTGACAGCTTCACCTCCGTAGAGCGGGAGCGCCCAATGGACAGCGCATTGGCGCCGATGGGGAAGACCTTCCCCTCAAGTTCTCCTTCTATGAAACGGATTTGGTATCTCATTGCATCAAATTCCCCAGGCCGCTCTGCTGGATTTTAATCAGAACCGGAGTGCCGATGACCACGAAAACCGCCGGCATAATGAAGACAGCTATAGGCAGAATCATAATGGAGGGCGCACGGGCCGCCTTGCGCTCCGCCCGGTTGAAGCGCGCGCGCCGCATCTCCTCGCCCTGGATACGCATGGTGTCCACAATGGACGCTCCAATTTCCGTGCCGTGGGCGACTGCCCCGGCAAAGGAGCGGAACTCCTCGGTCTGCACCCGCGCTGCCACGTCCTCCAAAGCCTCGACGCGCGTCTTGCCCAACTCCATCTGCCGGAGCATGACGCCGAACTCCACAGCCAGGGGGTTGCTCTTGCTCTCGGTGCCGACGTAGTAGCGAACTGCGGCCGAGAAGTCCAAGCCAGCCCGCATGGCAGAGCCAATCAGGTCAATGGCAAAAGGAAGGTTCTTCATGATGGTCTCCTGGCGCTTGGCAGCCAGGCTGGAAACGACCATGCTGGGGTAAATGAGGCCAATGACGCCGAAGAGAAGACCGGCGCCAATGGCAATGTCCAGCCGGCGGCTCACCAAAAGCATGAAAAGCATGGGCGCAATGGCGCCGATGATGCAGAAAAGCGCCTCAGCGGCAAGGACCTGCTCCGTTTCCAGGGGGATGGCCGCAATGACCAAGCGGTTTCGAATCTCCTTGGCGCGTTTCTCCTGCAAGCCGACAAGGAATTTCCCGGCCGTGCCAGACAACATGCCCAGCACGCCATAGGAAATGCGCAGGAAAAAGGGCAATCCCTCCGTGTTCCTCTCCTTTTCCGGCCTGCGTCTGTGGGTCATGCAGAACTGCAGGAACAAATAAGGCACAAAGACCACGAGAAAGACCACGACATAAGTGATGATATTGGAATCAGCCATGTTCTTATACCTCAATCGTCACAATCTTCTTGATGAAGTAGTAGCCGCAGCTCACCATGATGACCACCAGCCCAATGCCGCACCACCCCATCCGCGTAGTCAGCATTGGGCGCATCAGCGCAGGGTCGATGATGTAAAGCAGAATAAACGCGGCAACCGGCGCCAGGGACATGGCTATGGCCTCGAACTTGCCCTGGGCAGTCATGTTCTTCAGGCGCTCCTGGAATTCCCGGCGGCTGCGAATCATCTCCACCATCTTGTCCATCACCTCTACTAGGCTACCGCCGGTTTTGCTGGTCAGCTTGATGGTGGTTACCAGGAGGTTCATGTCCTCGCTGGGCATCCGGTCATTGAGGCGCTGCAAGGCGTCCCCCAACTCCATGCCGAAGCGGTATTCCCGGAGGACGGTCTGCAGCTCCTCCTGCATCGGGTCGCCCATGCGCCGGGAAGTGGCCTCCAGCGCCTGGGGGAGGCCAAGGCCGGAACGCATGCCGCTGGCAAGCCCCATAGTGAAGTCAAGGATACGCTCCTCAAAAAGCTCTTTCCGACGGGCCACCTTCCAGCGGAAATAAACCAACGGCACCATCCATCCAAAAAACGCCGCGGCGCCGCCAAGCGGCAAGTAGATGAAGGGGTTCAGGACGCCGGCGAGAATCAGTATCACCGCCAAGCCGACACCCAGGAGAAGCGCCCAAAAGAAGCGCAGCGTCACCAGACGGGACATGGTGACAAAATGCTTCAGGCCCTCATCCCCACTCTTGTTCTCCTGGCGCTCCATGGAGACCTTGTACAGCGTGGAGACCACCAGGAAGACGCCAAGTGTCACCGCGCCAAACACCAGCGCGTAATTGAGCAAATTCTTGATGTCCATGCGGCACCTCCTAGCCTAATTCCTCGGGACAAACACCGACATATCGAGTTCCAGGCGGCCAGTCTTGCGCAACTCGTCAACAAAGTACGGGATATTGCCGGTGGCAGTATGATGCCCCACCACCTTGCCATCCTTGTCCATGCCTTGCTGCTCAAAGACGAAGATGTCCTGGAGCAGAATCACATCGCCCTCCCGACCAGTGATTTCAGAAATCTGGACAATTTTCCGCGAGCCGTCCGCTAAGCGTGTTTGCTGGACAACCAAATCCAAGGCCGAGGCGATTTGCTCTCTGATTGCCTTTGACGGCAGTTCAAACCCGGCCATCATCACCATGTTCTCAAGTCGGGTCAGCGCATCCCTGGGGTTGTTGGCGTGCGCTGTGGTCAACGAGCCGTCATGGCCGGTGTTCATGGCCTGGAGCATGTCCAGCGCCTCGGCGCCACGGCATTCCCCAACAATGATTCGGTCAGGGCGCATGCGCAGCGTGTTCACCACCAGGTCACGGATGGTGACCCGTCCTTTGCCTTCAATGTTTGCTGGACGGGCTTCCAGGCTGACTAAGTTGCGGTGGGACAGCTTCAGCTCGGCGGAGTCCTCCACAGTGACCACGCGCTCGCCCGACGGGATGAATTGGGAAAGCACATTAAGCAGCGTCGTTTTTCCGGAGCCGGTGCCGCCGGAGACGAGGATGTTCTGGCGAGACTTCACCGCCTCCTCCAAAAACCTCGCCATTTCTGCGGTCATGCTGCCAAACCGAATCAAGTCATCGGTGGTCAGCTTCTTGTCAGCAAATTTGCGGATTGTCACCGATGCGCCGCGCAAAGCCAGAGGCGGGATAATGGCGTTGACGCGCGAACCATCCGGCAGACGCGCATCAACCATGGGCGAGGCGTCATCAACGTGCCGGCCCAATGGCTCAACAATGCGTTGGATGATGGACATCAAGTGCTGGTCATTGAAAAAACGGACGCCACTCTCGAAAATACGGCCTTTGCTCTCCACAAAAACCATGTCCGGGCCATTGATCATGATTTCGGAAATCCTCGGCGAGCGAAGAAGCGGGGAGATGGGGCCGTAGCCGACTAGCTCGTCCATCAACGCCTGCCGGAAAAGCTCCAGGGAAATGGTGTGAGGAGTCTCATGGCGACGCTCGCGCAACACGCTGTCCAGGCAGCGCCCCACCTTGTCCAGCAACTCGTCACTGGCAGTGTCCTTCAATGCATCCTCGGTCAAATTGAGCTTTTCCAGCACATCCTCGTGAATGGAACGCTTCAAGGCCATGACGTCCGGAGTGCAGAGGACAGATGCATTCTTGAACTCGTCCAGAAAATTGTTCACCTCTGGCGCGGGCGGCGGTGGCGCGGGCTCCGGCGGCGGCGGGGCGGAGGGTGACGGTGGCGCGGCCTCCGGCGGCGGGGCGGCGGCTGCCTCTGCCTTGTCAGTCATCTGCAAGCTGTAGACGCCCACCGTCAGCACGGCTTCCAGCGGCAGCTCCGTCGTTTCCGAAACCCGGACACCGTTGACGAAAGTGCCGGCGGAACTGCCCGTGTCCTCCACAAAGGCGGCGCCTCCCAGCAGATGCAGGCGGGCGTGGCGGCGGGACACACCGCCGCCAGGCAGGAGAACGTCGCATTCGGAGTGGCGTCCAATAGACAGCGACACATCCCCTTCCGGTATCTCGCGCACACCGAAGACGCCGCCTGATTCGTCTTTGATTACAATTTTCAGCATCTGCCTCTTCCTGATTCCAACTCGGTGAAATGTCTGTCCGGAAGCCTATGCCACTCTCCGTCCGCGTCTGTAACCATGCGCGGACGGTTCGCTCTTCACGATTTCCCCGGCTATGAATTAAATCAGAAGCCGAACCAGCGCTTATACCAGGGCTTGGCAGCGGCTTCCTTGGCCTGCTTCTCCTTCAAATCGCCTGTGCCTGTCTCATAGACCTTCTGGCTCTCAGCCGACAGCGGCACGTCAATCTGCACATCCTTGCGCGAATCCGCCAAGCGAGGGCAGACCAGAATCACCAGGCGAGTGTCGCTCTGACTGTCGCCGTCCGTGGACACAAACCACTTCAAAACAGGTGTGTTGCGTAAAACCGGCAAACCAGAGCGCTGTACATCCTGGCCGATTTTCTTGGAGCCGGCCAGTACCAATGTCTTGTCCAAATCACAATAGACCACCTGCTTGGTTGAATCAGAGCTGCGGGTATAGGCGTCACCTGTGCCAGTGATGGCGGAAGTGTTGGTCAAATCCAAGTCCAGCCTGACGCGGCCGGGAGAAATCAGGCCGCCCTTGACCTTGATGGTCAGGCCATAGTCGATGTCCTGCAAACTGCCCGTGTCAGTGCCGGAGACCTTGACCGAAACCGTGCCGCCAGTGTGCAGCTCTCCGCCCTTGCCGTCATGGTTGGCAAAGCTGATATGGCCGGCGCTGTAAGTCCGACTGATGCCATTGCTGGCCAGGAAGGAAACAGTGCGCTCCATGTTGGCGCCGAAAGTGATGCTGGAGTCAGGACTGCGACGACCAGCAATGGCGTCGTAAATCCAATTGACGCCAAGAACACCCTCGGGAGCGCCAGTGCCGACCTTGGCGCCGTCAGACTCGTTGACCGCAACATAAACAACCTCAACATCCAAAATGCTCTGCACAACGCTCAGGTTGACAATGCCGCGGATTTTACCGCTCTCAGGAGAAGGGTGGGCGCCGCTGCAATCCAGCCAAGTCTGCGTACTCAAAATCTGCCTGGCCTTGTCAATGGCCTCCTGGCTGCAAAGCTCACCGCTCAGAATCACCGCGTCTGGGGCGATCTTCATGTCAAGCTGGCCAAGTTCAGCCGGCTGGCCTTCCTGCGCAAACTCAAAGCCGCTTTCCGTCAACATCTTCTTCAAGTTAATCATGGTCTCGGCAGTGGGACGGAAAACGGCAAAGTTGTGGACGCTGTCCTGGTAGAGCGGCAGGACCTTCTGGAGATGCGCCCATTTGGTCGGGCTGCTCACCACGCCCTTGATGACGATGTAGTCCTGGTTGATGGAAATGTCCAGCTCAGGCAGATTCTCCAGGTCCGTGCGCAGGCGCTTGAGCACATTGCTGATGTTGCCCTTCACAGAGATGCTGTAGTCCACGCTGACGCCCGCGCCGGTGACAGTCAAATTGCACTCGCCAATGGCTGTCCCAATCACGCGCAGCTGCTGCTTGCTGACCTCCTCCACCGTGACCTTGCCCTTGGAGCTGAGACGGTACGACTCCAGGGCAAACGGCAAGTTAATGACTTTCACGCCGCCCACAGTCAGACTGAACTTCTCCGGCTCGGCGCTAACTGCGGCCAGCAAACACAAAAACAAACTGAGGATGATGCCTTTAATTTTCATGGTTTCTTACTCCTTGATTTCAGAGGGCACTGCGGGAATCTTGACTTGATTCAGACCTTCGGCAAGCTCGGTCAGGGTAGTGGACTCGTAGATGCCGCCGTCCATCCGGTTCATCGCCTTGGTGTCATTCGTCTTGCGCAGCAACGGGAACAAATCGGCCTGCTGCTGAATGGCGGTCAACGCCAGGGCCTGCTGGGGCGGCAGGGACAAAAGCACGCCGCTGCTGGTAAGCTCCAAAATGCGTACCCGGGGGAAGATGACCGTAGTGACCGTCCGCTGAATCACATCTGTGCCAGCATCCACATCCTTGCCCCGCTTGACAGTCTCTTGCAGTTTGTAGGTGCCAATAATGGCAATCTCATCCCCGGGCTGGAGCATCTTGACCAGGGTGTTGTCAGAAAAGCTGACCGGCACGCCCCACTCACCGTCGCCGATGATGTTGCCCTTGCTCAAAGTCACGCCGCCGACATCGGAAAGCAAGATATAATCGCCCTTGGCCACGGAATGAATCAACTTCTGCCCCAAAACCATGCTCCGGTTACTCCATTTGATGTGCTGCTTCGGCAAAGAGGAAACAGCAACGGAACGAGGATTGACAAAGCCTTCGGCCAAGGCCTCGCCCTCCTCCAACATGCGAGACGCCGCCACTACGTCAACATACTGCTCCAAGCTGTCCTTCTTGCCGGAAATCGTCCGACTGACGGCAAATACAGCAACCAGCCCCAGAACAACGGCAACAACTAGCGGGATGATGTTTTTCATGTTTTCCTCCTAAAGACGTTTACATACCAAATCCCGCGCGGGTCTTCACAAAACCCAGCTGACGAGTGTACCGCCACATCACCAGGCCAGTGTTGATGTCCGCCATGTCAACTACAAAAGTGCGGACAACGTCCTTGGTGCGCTTGTGCCGGGTGGTGTTGGAGATGATTTTCGGACGCATGACCAGCCTCGCCGCCACGAGGGTGCCCTGCTTGACGACGGTGGCCTGGTCGAAATTAGGATCCATGGCAACTTGCCGGGAATTCCCGATAGAGTCAGTGCGGTCGCTGCCTTCGGCCAGGGTGACGTCCACCACCCCGGCGTTGAAGAGCGCGTCGTTCAGCAAGTCCGTCAGCTGGGCCATGTTCAAATCCGGGTCGTCGGTGTCATTGACCGCCTGGGCCAGCTTGAGGACGGGACGGGCGTTCTCGTCTTTCATCTCGACCTTGTACTTCTGCAAAAAGTCCAGGAAACGTGGGTTGGACATGGCGTCCGCAATGGCCTCCTGCGCCACGATTTTCATCTCCTCGGCAGAAACGCTCCTAGTGTTGCGGATGCCGGTGTCCGTAGTGCTGGGGTCATACAGCTTGGTCGACGAGCAGCCGGCAGCCAGAAAGGCTAAGGCCAGCAGACAAATCAAAAGATTCCTGTTCATGGTTCTCTCTCCTTGGCAACGATAGATTTGACGGGCATGAAAAACTAAGTCATTTCAATGGCAAGACCTGATAGCTGACATTGGCCGGCGTCAAGGCGTTGACATAGATCAACGCGGAGCCGCAGCCTTCCGGTATGTTGACCTCTTGCGGCGAGCCGCCGGTCAGTTCGCCGCAAAAGGTCACAAGACGATCCGACGGCATGGGCAGTTGCGTCAACTTAATCTCCTTTGGCAGAAAATTCCAGCATCGGGTGTCAGCCGTGTTGAAAATCAGCTGGTACATCTTCCAGGCCAGGGTCGCTGAACCGGTCAAAGCGCTGGTCGCCGATGTCCTCCTTCTGGACGTCGACGTCTTCCTTTTGTCATTGTGCCGAACCGCCCCCACCGTGGCAAGGTACCCAGTCTCCTTCAGCAACGCACCGGCAAGAGTCCTAGTCAGCCGCCCAGGCATCCTCATGCTGAATTCCTGCGCCAGGATGCCATCCATGTCCGACAAAGTCTGAGCCGTATACTCCTTCCCCTCGGCGACTACCGACAGATTAGGCAGCAAGGCAGGATGGAAAACGCAGATGGGCCAGGCAATCATCAGCGGGAAATAGACGTTCACCTGCTCAAAGGAGGCGGTCAAGTCATGCGCATAAAGAACAAAGACGCAATCGCGGCCCAAAGGGAATGGAAAGGCGGGGACATCCGCCAGCTCGGGCGGAACCGTCCGGCCACTCTTCTGCAAAGCAGTGGCATAATACTGCCTCGCGGTCTGGCTCGTCGGCAAAGCCTGATAAAGATGCTCAAACTCAATGCAGGCATTGTCCCAAGTTTCGTCCCTAAGAAGAGCCAGGCCAGAAAGGAACAAGGATGCCGGGTTGAGAAAATTGCCATACCCGCGATGGGCGACGGCGGCGACCTCCTGCAAGTTCGCCGCATAGGCGGCGTTCCGCTCGTCCTCCAGGTATTCTGTGCTTGATGCCTTCTCCAGCACCTCGGCATTGTCGCTCCTGACGCTCTCCAGCTGCTTTTCCTCCTCTTCAAAGAATTTGTGGTAGTCCTCCTGTATTTTCTGGTGTTCGCCGCGCAGGCGCTTGACCTGTGCCCGGAACGCGGCCTCGTCCCCATTGCCCAAGTACGCCAGCGCCTTGTAGAACCCCAATGCCACCCGGTCACGGCACCATCCGCGATATGGCAGCGCGTTCTGGTTGGCCAGCAGCGTGAGGAACTCGCTGCCCGTGTCGCGGACGCTGACTAAGGCCCGCTCGTCATACTCCTCAATCAGCTCTTCGCAGCGCCGAAAGTCGTCCAGCGCCTCGGCGTAGTTGCCGAGCTGGAAGTTCAAGCTCCCGCATTCGAGGAGCCAGACCAGCTCATCGCCCTGGTTGGCGGTACTCTGATGCTTCTTCCGGGCAATCGCCAACGTGCCTGGCGCATTGCCCGCCACCAAGCATTCCACCATGGGCTGCTTCTGGCGGGCGGAGTTCACCACGGTGGAACACCCCGCCACCCAAAGCACCATCAGCCCAAAAAGAAAGTTTGTGCGTAACATGCGCATAGTGGCCAACTGACGTCTCAATGGCTATTCATTCACCCTGCTGTTTCCGCGCAGCCAGGGACTTGAAAAGGTCTGGCAACACATACTCCTCCAACGCTTCTCGAATCATCTGCTTGCCATAGTCCTCGGCAGTCCATCCCAGGGTATGTGCGGCGGCCAGGCGCCGGAAATCCGTGCGGTACTCAAAGGGCTGGACAATCAGAGTCTCGCCGGTAGCAGTGCCAATGACCCGGAGATTGCCGGACAGGACGCCAGTGTAGTAGACACCGGCCGCGCCAGTCTCCTGCACCTGGAAAGGAGTGGCGAGGATCTCAAAGCGGTCAATAGTGGCGCGAAGCAAATTCTTCACCTCCAAGTCGTTGCCGATTTTGACAAAAGTCTTTGGCTCGCAACTGTCCAGGGAGACGATGCCATTTTTGGCAAGATAGGCGTCCACCGACTTCAAATTCTGCAGGGAAATGCCGTTGGCCAGCAGGCAGGTCTCAAAGATGACGCCAAATTCGCCGCCCAAATAGGCGGGCGCATTGGCGGCGGTGACACCGGGGGTCAGCACGGCGGAACGCTCCATCGCCTTCCTGTCAGACAACAGCTTGGCAACGGCCCATTCCAGCTGGTCCCCGAGCTCGTCAAGATTCTGGCAGCGCAAATTGACCGTACGGGCCGGGTCAATGACTCCGGTGGAGGACTCCAGGATGCGCATGGTGCAATTGACCTTGGTGCCGAACTTGCCGATTTCGGAAATCAGCAAGTACTTCACCGTGTCCAGCTGCCCCAGCTTTGCGCGCTGGACAGAGTTGAGGTTCACCAAATCAGAGCTGGTGGTCAGGCCAATCTCGGTCATCATCTGCCGCAGGGCCGCACGGCTGACCAGCGTGTACTTGTCAGCGCCCTTGGTCGCCACCAGCTCCTCCAACATGCCCCAGAGCATCTCGCCCTCATCGGCAAGAACGCCAGCCTTCACCACTGGCTCTGCAATGGCCAGCTTGTCAGCACAAAAACCGTTGCAAGCGGTCAGCAAACCGACTGCCAGCGCAACAAACAATCTGCTTTTCATGGTAGTGCCCCCCTTTTTATACTAAAAGTCATAAAGATTTGCGAATGAAAACCCGACAAAGCCGCCGTAAATCTTCGGCAATATGCGAAATCTTGGGTTAGAAAGAGAGACTTGGTACAGTGGTTGTGCTGATTAAGATGTCAGGCAGAATCCCTGCGGGGCGCCTGGTGCCGCAGATTGCCGGAACTTCGAGTATTAATCGGTGACCGATTACTGCAAGCGCTGCAAGACTTCGCTCGTTACCTTGTTTCTTGAACGGCAATGTTCGACTTGCAGAATTCGTAGAGTCCCTCTGCCGCCTGCTCAAGGGCGGATGTCATCAGGTTCTGGTAGACGTTGTTGTCAAACTGCTCCACGCTGATGGGGCGCTGCTCCTTGTAGTTGCCGGTATAGACATTGCTGAATACAACGTGCTGCGCCTCCAGGGCCACCATCTTCACAATGACATCCAGCTGGCAGAGCGTTGTCCTGGTGCTGATGCCGTAGCCCGTGAAGGCGTTCTCCTTGCTGCGGATGTCGGAGACGGTGCAGTAAAGCAGATGCGTGGCGCCCGTCTCCGCAGCCAGCTTCTTCATGAAGTCCTTGGGGAAATCCGGCTCTTTTTGCAGCTTGAGCATGGCCGCCTTCACCAGCGTCGAATCCTTGCAGGCAAAAACGTCGCCATGTCGACCCAGGTAGGCGGTCAGATACTCCGCACCCAGGATGGCGGGGCGGGGCTTGCCCTGCAACGCAGTCTTGAAAAGCGACAGCTGCTCTTCCCACTTGTCGCTGTAGGCCCCGACGTTGGCCGAAGACTCCAGCATCTTCACAAAACCCTGCATAACGCCGTCAATGGAAAGGCGGTCAGCATCGCTCAAAGCCTGCATGTCACCGCCAGCAGCTGGAATCTTCCCCAAAATGTCCATTCCAATCTTCTCAGTGGTCTGGAAATCCAGCACGGCGATCTTCACGAAAGGCTGCGCGGCAGTGGTCACCTTGACCACTGCCTTCGCCGTGGTGGTGCTGACTGTCCCTTGCGCCTGGGCAACGCCGCCTAAGACAACGCCGCCAAACAAAACCAAAAACATTTTCCAACAGAACGTTTTCATGTCCGTCGCCCCCTTGTCTGTTTAGAAATGCTTGTTTAAAAATGCCAGTTGAATCCAAAGGACACCCCGTGTTCCTTCTCGTGGCTGGACGCCTGGAATCCGTATCCGAGCGTGAAACCCACGCTTTCCCAGCCAGCAGAGACGCCGACAAAGGCATTCCAATAGAAGCCGTCGGTGACTCGGGCATTGGCGGTCTCGTCAGTGCCAAGGCTCTGGGAATAGATGTGTGCTTCTGTGACACGATCCCCGCACACAGGTTCCACGCCGAAGTTCAACAACGGCTGGATGCTGAAGCCGTCGCGCCAGAAGGTGTGGCTGAACTCCACGCCGACGGGAAAACGGACGACGTCCTGTTTCTCAGTACGGCACTTCAATTCTCCCATACGCAAGGTGTCGGTGTCAATCTGCGCATACTTTATGCCGGCGTACGGCTTGATGTCCACAATTTCCCCTGGGAACGTGTATTCGACGATGAGCGCGGCGGTGGTAGCCGTCGTGTCCAATTCGGCCTTCTGGTAGACTCTCCACGAATCAAGAACCGCCTTGGTCTTGGTGTCATGTTCGTATTTGGAGTATCCCAGGCCACTGTAGATCCGCAGTTGTTCATGCTGCCAGTCCGCATAGAGCGTAAGGCCGTAGAATTCACTTTCGTCCCAAGAGCTGACATAGCGGTCGTGGTAGGTGGACTTGCTGTCGCCAGCGTCAAAGCAGCCTCCAAGCAGTACTTCGCCTAACAGAACATCCAGGCCAAAGGCGCTGCCGCCAGCATTGTACCGCTCGGTGCTGCCAGAAGCGCCCATGCCATGAATGCTGGAATGCCGGAAAGTTGACCCGACCCACAACCCCCAGACATCCTGAGACGCTCCTTCACCGGCTAAACGGCGCTGCTGCCGACGCTGCAAAGCAGCGCTATGCGCAGCATCAGCCGACTGCTGCGCCGCACGCTGACGATTGGCGCCAACGCTCGCAAAGCTGCCTCTTTCTTGCCGCAATGATGAATCATAGTTAAAACTAGGTTTGTCCTGCCCAGTAGGATCAGGCTTATTAGTCGGCGGAGCACCAAACGCAGTCGACAAGCCAAACGCCATGAAAATAGCTGCCAAGACAACCATGCCCAAAACAGATTTCTTCAAAATGACCATCTTGTGCCTCCTCGATACGTTACTGGATTGACAATCCTTACAGGACAAGACAAGATGATTTCTCACGCGACTTGTCCACTACTATCTTAGCATGACAGCTAACCCAAGGTGTAAGATAGTGCTTATCCTGTAACTATGCAAGCAGGTCGCAAAAAAAATTCCCCCTATGCGTAATTCAGTCAGTCTTCTGTAGTGCCTTGGCAAGGCGCCAGCTTCGGGACGCGCCTACCTCCAGGCTAAAGTTAAGCGCATACGGCGCATTTTGATGTGGACATGGTGGACGGTGACAGCCGCATCGCACGCAGTTCAATCTTCGGCTTGCCGTAATTTTCGCGCTTTTAGCGTTTCTATGGCTGCGTAGCATACCCCAAAAAATCTTGGCGTCTTGGTGTCTTGGCGGTTAACCCAACTTCCCCCAAAATAACCTTTTTCCAAGTAGGAATACGCAGGGGAAA
>MWEG01000112.1 GCA_002070945.1 Lentisphaerae bacterium ADurb.Bin082 | reverse complement strand
GAGCGGGCGAACGGACTCGAACCGTCGACAGCCACCTTGGCAAGGTGGCGCTCTACCAACTGAGCTACGCCCGCATCTCATACAAACAGCCTATAAATTAATCGAAAAATTTGGTTTTGCAAATCGGCCGGAGCCGTTTTTTGCATTTGAGGGGGAAAATTGGTAGTACTGGGCGTTTGTCTAGGATCGACCCGGTCGGCTGACCGCTGCTTTAGCGCTGAAAAAAAAGACATTCGGCGAGTCGCATTTTTCGGGTCTGGCGATATGGTTATGGCATTGCAGACGGGGATGGCGCCTCGTCTAGCCAGGCGTTTCCCCCTAGGCGGTGGTTTTTGTGGTTTAGGCAATAATGGCCGTCAAAGTGCGTTTATTGGTCATGAGGTACCTAGCGTGACAGCGGATTTGGCAGAGCAGCCCGACCATGTTCTCGTGGAGCGTTGTCGGAAAGGGGATGAAAGGGCCTTTGAGGTCATCTACAGCCGCTACCGCCTGCCGTTGTTTTCTTATCTACATAAGTTGTTGCCTGGCAACAATCCCCTGGTGGATGACGTTTTCCAGCAGGTCTGGCTGAAGGTGGTGACGAATTGGCAGAACTATCGAGAACAGCAGCGCCTGCTGGCGTGGATATGCCGGATCGCCCATAATCTGGTCATGGATCACTACCGCCGCCAAGGGAGAGCAGAAATGGTGGAGTTGACCGACAACCTGGCTTCGCCATACACTTCCGCCCAGGAGGAAATAGACAATTCTTTGCTGGAGGCCGCCTTGGAGAAAGCAACGGAGCAGCTGTCACCAGACCAGCGCGAGGTGTTTCTGCTGCGGAAACAGGGAGTCAGCTTCAAGGAAATTGCCGAAATCCAGCAAGCGAACCTTAACACCGTTCTTGGTCGGATGCACTATGCGGTGCGAAAGGTAAAGGAGATGTTGGCGGAGTTTATGTAGAAGAAGCGGCCAGGAGGCGTTTTGCGGGAGGGGTGTCAATTTAAGGAGGTGCATGATGCAATGCACGGATTTTGAAAAACAAGTCATCGCCGAGGCGGGAGTTCTTAGCCAAGAGCAACAGAAGCATTTGCTTGCGTGCAAGTCCTGCCAGGACTTTCTTCGGGTCTATGGGCTGGCGTTGGCGCCCCCAGCGCCCTCGGCTAAGCTTGACGCTGCGGTGCGGCGCCAAGTCGCGGGCGTCATGCGCTGGCAGCGCCAACGGCGGCGTCTGATCCGGTTTGGGCAGGCCCTGCTCGGCGCCGCCGCCGTCCTGGTACTCAGCACGGTCGTCTGGCGACTGATGGCGCCAACGCCAACGCCGCCGCCAACGCTTGCAGCAACGTCGTCGCCAGCGTCTGCGGCTGATTATTGGCTGCTGGAATGCGCTCTGACTGACGCAGCGTTGGATGATTTGGAGACGGATTTGGGCTTGCAGGCAGCTCTGGACGGCGATTTTCGGGTGACGGCGACAGAGGTACAGCCCGTTGTTTCAGACGATCTCTATCGCGACTTGTCCAACCAGCTGTTGATGTTGGAATTTGATTTGGATGACAGCTTATAGGTGGGGGGCGGCCTGATTCAGGGAGAGTCGGCGCCGTAAGATGGCGTCATCGGCAGCAAGAGCGTTAGCCTCAATAATAATGAAGAAAGGGTGCAAAAGGACATGATGTGCAAATGGCATAATCTGGTGCTGTCGCTGCTGGCGATGATGAGCCTGGGCTTAGGTCTGATTCTAGGAACCGCCTGTGCGCAGGATGGCCGCAGGGCAACATCGCAGCACAAGCAGCCGAAAACAAGCAGTTGGCGGTTCGATGCCTGGGGCAAAGGCGAGGAAGTCGTCAAAATGCTTGAAAAACTCAGAGCTGAAGACCCCCAGGAATACGAGCGACTCGAACAACTGCGCAAGTCCGATGTGGAGAAGTTTTTCCGCGAGGTCCGCAGCAGGCTTCCGCGCCGAGAAGGGTTTTCGAGCAAGATTAGTCCGATTGAACAGCGATGCCAGGAATTGAGCCGCAGTTATCTTGCTGCCAAGGATGACGCGGAAAAGGCGCGGATTGCAGCCGAGTTGCGGAAGGCTCTGAAGGAAAGCTTTGATCTGGTGATCAGCGACGCCCAGGCTCGCATTGAGCGGCTGCAAAAGCAAGTGGGCGACCTGCAAGCGAAGGAAGAGCAAATTCTGGCAGAACGCTTGCAGATGTTTTTGAGCGGCGAGCAGGACGGCGCGTTGGCGCCACAGCCTCCTCCAGGGCCTTGATGGCGTTGGCCAGCCCGGCTTTGACGCAGGGGGGCAGTCGCCCCGGGGCAGAGATGTCCCGGGGCGATGCTTTTTTGCGGGGCAGGGGTGCTTTGTCCGGTCAAACCGGCGTTATATTGATTGGGAGTCGCGAGGATGTGGGATGGGCGCTGGCCTTAACGGCATGACTGGCGGCCTCGGGAGGATGTGGTGTTTTACGATACGGAAAGGCGGCATGACGATGAAATTGGCGGTGAACACAGATTATCAGAAGGGGACAGGCTGTCCTGAAGAGTACCTGCGGGCAGCTGCAGCGGCTGGCTTTACGCACCTGCACTGGTGCCACCAGTGGAACACGGACTTTATCTATGGCGAGGCCGAGCAAGAGCAGATCAAGGCGTGGCTGCGTGAGTTCGGACTGACCTTGCTGGATATCCATGGCTCAGTCGGGCCGGAGAAGAATTGGTTTTCACTGTTGGAGTATGAGCGCCGGGCCGGGGTGGAGCTAGTCGCCAACCGCCTGGAGATGCACGCGGCCTTGGGCGGAACCGGGGTGGTGATGATGCATGCGCCAGCTATCACAGCTAGAACCCCCCCGGGCGATGTCGATGTCATTCGAGCCCAGACGGCCGCCCTCCGAAAATCGCTGCATGAGCTGTCGCCGCTCATCCGCCAGACCAGGGTGCCGATTGCCCTGGAAAATACTCCCAATGACCGTTTTGAAGTCATCGCGGAGATGTTTGACGCCTTTCCGCCGGAAATCGTGGGCCTGTGCTATGACAGCGGCCATGGGCACATGGGCGAGGATCGCGGCCTTGATTTCCTGGAGGCCCATGCTGACCGTCTGCTGGCATTGCATTTGCATGACAACGACGGCAGCAATGACCAGCATCAGCCGCCATACATGGGAACGCTCGACTGGGCGAGACTGGCAAGCATACTGGCAGGGTCGGCGTACTGCCGCGAACTCAGCTTTGAAATCGCCATGCGGTGCACGCCATTCACCGAAGCAGCCCCCTTCCTGGAAGACGCTTTTGCGCGTTGCCGCCAGTTCGCCGGGCAGGCCAAGGCGGCCGGCTTTGTTTAGGGGCGAGGGGCTGAATGCTGAATGCTGAGTGCTGAGGCGCATTTCATCATTCATCATTCATCATTCATCATTCATCATTCGTTAGGGGCGAGAGTGAGCCTGGACTACGCTGTCCGCCATGTCTACACCGTCCACAGCTGCGGAGTGGTAATTATCAATCGCTGATCGATTACAGGCGAAATCGTCAGCCATGCGGAATCAAAATTAGTTCGTGAGCCTTCTCCTATTTTTTGAGTTTTTTCAAGCCGTGGACAAAAATA
>MWEG01000111.1 GCA_002070945.1 Lentisphaerae bacterium ADurb.Bin082 | reverse complement strand
CTTAAAAAAATCGCATTATTTTTAGACGGTCACATGACCCCAGTGAACAATGGGCAAAAACTCGGTACTGTCAAGATACATACAGCGTCATAGACAATCAAGCAGCCACCATCACAAAGTACAATGGCCCTGGCGGCGATGTGGTCATTCCCAACAAGCTGGGTGGTTATCCTGTCACTAAGATTGAGGGCGGGGCGTTTTGGGGCAAAAACAACCTCGCCAGCGTGGTTATTCCAGGCAGCGTGACCAGCATTGGATATCAAGCGTTTGGCTCTTGTCGCGCACTTATCAGCGTGGTGATTCCCGATAGCGTGACCAGCATTGAGGCTCTTGCGTTTGGGGGCTGCAGCAGCCTCGCCAGCGTGGTGATTCCAGGCAGTGTGACCGACATTGGGGAGCTTGCGTTTGAACTCTGCTCCAGCCTCACTAGAGTGGAAATTCCCGCCAGCGTCAACAATATCGGCGCTGGCGCATTTTCAGGTTGTTCAAAACTTGTCGACATTGCCGTAGAGGCAGCCCATCCAGCCTATAGCAGCGTTCAGGGCATTCTTTTTGATAAAAATCAAAAAACTCTCGTACAATATCCTGCTGGCAAAAGAGGTCGGTATCAGATTCCCGATACCGTGACCGTCATTGCGGCAAGTGCGTTTGGCAATTGCTCCAGCCTCACCGGCGTGGAGATTCCCGGCAGCGTGACGAACATCGGTGCATGGGCGTTTTCCGGTTGCACCAGTCTCACCGGCTTGGTGATTCCAGGCAGCGTGGCCAGCATTGAGAAATGCACGTTTTACGGTTGCTCTGGTCTCGTCACCGTGGTGATTTCCAATGGCGTGACTCACATTGGGGAGTCAGCGTTTTCCCATTGCACTACGCTCGTTAATGTAGAGATTCCCGATAGCATGATCGACATTGCTCATGGTGCGTTTTACGACTGCACGAGCCTCACCAGCATAGTGATTCCCGACCGCGTGGAACGCTTTGGCAATAGGGCTTTTTACGGTTGCACCAGCCTCGCCAGCGTGACGCTTGGCGCCAGCGTGGAAGCCATTGGCTCCCTGGCTTTTTCCGGTTGCACCAGCCTGACCAGCATAGTGATTCCCGAGAAAGTGTTTGCCATTGATTTCTCTGCTTTTGCCGGTTGCACCAGCCTGGTCAGCGTAGTGATTCCTGACCGCACGTTCAGCATTGGCCAGGATGCTTTTTCCGGTTGCACCAGCCTCACTGAATTGGTGATTCCCGACAACGTGAACAGTATCGGTAAATGGGCTTTTTATGGTTGCACTAGTCTTGCCAGCATAGTGCTTCCCGAGAAAGTGTACACCATCAGAGAAAAGACGTTTTACGGCTGCACTAACCTCACCAGCGTGGTGATGAAAAACACCAGGGACCAGCCCACCATTGAAGAATCTGCGTTTGAGGGATGTGAAAATCTGGCTGACATCTACTTCGCTAGTTCCCCGCCAGAGCTTAAAAACCCCAATGAATTTGACGGCTGTCCCTGTACTGTCCATTATGTCGCGGGCACGGCTGGCTGGGTAGCACAATATGCCGGCCGTCCAACCAAAATATGGACTGTCAAAATCGCCTTTGATGGCAGCGGCGGCATACCGACCGAACTGGAGCGGACCTACAATGCCGGAGTTCCCTGCGGCTTTCTGCCGGCAGCGAACCACCCTGACTTTCAATTTGCGGGATGGTGGATGGAAGATGGCATCACCCAGATCGACGCGGCCACGCCAGCGCCGCTAGTGGCTGGCGGATGCACCCTCTACGCGGCGTATTCGTATGAGCATCCACTTCATATTGGCTGGAACCTGATCAGCGCCAAGCTGAATCTTATCGAGAAATCCCAGAAAGAGTTGTTGAATAAAGGGGTGATGACGCTGGATGCAAACAGTATGCTGTATGTTTTCAGCGGCGACTTAGCCGCCTCCCAGGCGTGTTGGATTTATTGCCATGAAGCTGAGGAAATCACTCTTTTAGGCACGCCCCCGGAAGTTGTTGACTTTGAGGCCAGCTTAAAGCCGGGCTGGAATTTCGTCGGGCCGCTGAACGACCATAATCTGTCGACCCCCGGTGCCGTTGCCTGGGGCTGGGATGACCAGCACTTTTATTCACCCGCGAACCGCCTGCTTGTCGCCGGACGCGGTTATTGGATATATCGCCAGGGCCATTAAGTTGCGCCAGCCGGGGTGCTTTAGCCTTGCTCATTGACTTGTCCGCCGTTAGCAAACGCCGACTGGCTACCGCGATGGTAATCGGTCAGCCATTGATAGCGGCCATCCCAACAGCGGGTTTTCAGCGCTAATTGTAGTGCCTCTACGAGGCGCCAGTTTTGGGGCATGCTTCCCCCAGGCTAAAGCCTGGGGTTAAGCATGGTTAAGTGCCTACGGCGCAAAAAGATGTGGACGGCTTGGACATGGTGGACGGTGTACTACTATCGACCAACTTCTTGTTTTTTGGGAAAGATTTTCTGCAGGTCAAAGCTTTTGTGCCGCCTCTCCGAGGCTCAAGCTTGGGAGGGACTCCACCCCAGGTTCCGCTTCGCTCCACCTGGGGTTACTCATGGTTGCGCCTCTCCGAGGCTAGGGGCGGCCTTCCGGCCGCCAGTACGACATACGTCTGCGTGAAGTCTGTACTACAAGCGCTCATTGCAAAACGTTACACATTAAACAAAATTTTCGTGTATTCCGCATATTCAGTGGTTACAAAAAACAACCCTATAAAAAATCAGTGTTCATCTGTGTCCATCCGTGGTTAAAAATAGGTTGTGGACGGTAGTCCACCCTAGGGATATGGCGGCCAGTGTAGTCCAAACTCGCTCTCGCCCCTTTCTTGACTCCGCTGTGCGCCAGAACCTCGAGTATCAATGAGTGACCGATTACTCATGCTGGAGTTTTTTGCTTTTGCGAGGCTGACATCAGAGTGTTGGCCATGTATATTCAGCTTGTGCTTTTCCAACCTTCGGCTGTTATAGTGAAAGGACGCGGTGACGATGGGCACGAGTTTGACGTTGGCGGTAATCGGTTGTGGCTCTTTCAGCTCGGGCTTTGTGCCGTTGTTCAAGGCGCACCCGCTGGTGAACAAAGTCTATGTCTGCGACCTAATCCAAGAGCTGGCAGATACTGCTGCGCAAAGATTCGGCGTGGAGGTGATCGCCTCCTTCGAGGAGGCCTTGAAGCGTCGTGACATCAACGCCATTGCGATTTTTACGCAGCGTCATCTGCATGGCCCGCAGGTTCTGGCGGCCTTGGCGGCTGGCAAGCATGTGTATTCGGCAGTGCCGATGGCCAGCGAAGTCGAGCAATGCCAGCAGATCGTGGAGCTGGTCCGAAAGAGCGGATTGACCTATATGATGGGCGAGACCTGCTACTATTACCCCAGCGCCATGTTTTGTCGCGAAACCTACCGCGCTGGCATCTTCGGCAAATTCGTCTATGGCGAAGCCCAGTATCACCATGACATCAGCCATTTTTCGCAAAAATTCCGTGACGATTTGCGCAGCGCTGGCATACCGCCGTTTTACTATCCGACGCATTCCACCGCGATGCTGTTGTCGGCAGTGGATTCCTACGCGCTGAAGGTCGTCGCCTTTGGCTACGAGGACAGGGAAGACGACCAATTCTTCAAGAAGGGCATCAACCAGTGGGACAATGTTTTCTCCAACTCTTTTTCCATGATGAAGTTGGCTAACGGCGGCACAGCACGCATCAACGAATGTCGGCGGATTGGCTATAAAGCGCCGAGTTCCTACGTGTCGTCCTGCTATGGCACTGAGGGCGGCTACCAGTTCAATAATGCACAGCACGTGTTGACCGTCAAGACGCCTAAGGGCGTGACGCTGACTGATGTCAGTGAACGGGTCAATCCTGTGGCGGTGACGGAGAATCGCCACGACCCTGAGTTCAAGCAGAAAGTCGCCAACCACCAGTGGCAGTGGAACAGCTTCGCGCCTATTCAGCAGGCCGAGGCCGACCGCCTGCCAGCGAGCTTCAAGGCGCCGGACATGCCCAACGGTCACATGGCGTCGCATCAGTTGCTGGTTGATGATTTTTGCACAGCCGCTACTTTTGGCACGCTGCCGCCAGTCAATGCCTGGGAGGCCGCGCGCTGGACTATTCCAGGCTTGATTGCTCATCAGTCGGTTCTGCGTGATGGTGAAGTGCTGGCAGTGCCGGACTGCGGCGATGCGCCTAAAGTCTAACATGTTTATTTGCAATGTGTTGTGAGATAATGAAAGCCATTAACCCAAGGAGTCAATCATGAGGAAATTGTCCGCCCTGTTGGTCATCGCTGCTTTGGTTGTCGGCAGCGTTTTACGCGCTGACGTAAAGCTCGGGGAAATTTTCACTGACCGTGCGGTGTTGCAGCGCGGTCCGGCGACGGCAGTGTTTGGCACGGCCGATGCAGGCGAAGCCGTGACTGTGGGCGTAGCCTCGGCTACGGCCAATGCCGTGGCTGACGCAGAGGGTCGCTGGCTGCTGCGGATCAATCTCAATGACATCGGCCCTGGCCCGCACAGTATGACGGTCAAGGGCGCGAAGAATGAGATTGTCCTGCAAGACATTCTGGTTGGGCAGGTGTGGCTGTGCAGCGGCCAGTCGAATATGCAGTTCGGCTTGGTGTCAGCGTTGGGCGGCTCGGACGAAATTGCGCAGGTGAGCAACGATCTTCTGCGCACTTTCAACGTCAGCTGCGTCGGCGCGGCTGAGCCGGCTAAGGTGCTCAAGGGCAGCGGCTGGCAGCATACCATTCCGGCGAATCGTTCACGCACCGCCGTGGGTTATTATTTTGCCCGGGAATTGCAGCGCGAGTTGAATGAGCCGGTGGGCTACATCAACGCGTCCTGGGGCGGCTCAAGCATTGAATCGTGGTTGCAGCCGGAAACCGCAGCCGTGTTGTCAGCCGATGCGCGCGCCGATTGGGAGAAAATCCTTGATGATTTGGAGCAGTATCCGGTGCGGCTGGAGAAGTTTAAGCAGGACGTCGCTGCCTGGGAGAAGCAGTACGACCGGGCGGACCGCGAATCAACCGGCATGCCGGCGGATGACGCCTGGAAGGCAGTCAACCTGAATAAACTGCCGGGTAATGGCGCAGGCTGGCTGCGGGCAGTCCTGGAGCTGAAGGAGAAGGATGTCGCAGGCAATGGTTCTTTCAACTTTCGTTACAGCGGCGTTCCCGGCAAGTTGTACTGCAATGGCCAGCTAGTTAGAGAACACAGCCTGGCGACGATTGCGACCAACGCCAACACCTGGGCGGGGATCGACAAGAAGCACCTCCAGCCTGGCAAGAATATCATTGCCTATCGCTATTTCCGACCGGCTGGCGACTTCCGGTTGAACATTGAATTGCGCACGGCGACGGGCATAGTCAAGCCCAGTTGGGAACATTGCATGGAGTACAGCTTTGCGGCCAATGCCGAGGCAGACAAGAGCTATCCGAGGATTGCGACGCGGCCAGTGGCGAACAAGACGCCGACCTACCTCTACAACGGCATGATAGCGCCATTGAAGCCGTATACACTGGCCGGCGTAATCTGGTACCAAGGCGAGACCAATGCCGGCAAGGCGCGCTGGTATCTTGAACATACGGAGCAGCTGGTTTCGCAGTGGCGTGAGCATTTCAAGCACAGCGAACTGCCGTTCTACTGGTGCCAGCTGGCCAACTACATGGCAAAAGTCGACAAGCCGTCGTCGTCCTGCGCCTGGGCTGATTTACGCGGCGCCCAGACTGCCGCGCAACGTATTCCCTACACAGGGCAGGCCGTGCTGATCGACGTCGGCGAATCCGGCGATATTCATCCGCTGGACAAGGAGACGCCTGGCAAGCGCCTGGCGGCAATGGCGCTCAATGACGTCTATGGCAAGACACGGCCGAGCCGGGGGCCGCAAGCCACAAGCGCAGTGCTTACTGACGGCAAGATCGCTGTGAGTTTTGAGAATCTCGAAGGCGGCCTAGTGGCCCGCGAATTGCCGGCGCAGCATCCGATTGCCTTGGTGGACAATCGCTTTGCAGACCTCAAACGCAATGCACCCGGCGGGACACTGGAGGGCTTTGCCGTGCAGGGCGGCGACGACCAGTGGCAGTGGGCTGATGCGGTAATTGTGGGCGATAAGGTCATTGTCGACGCCAGCAAGGTCACTGCTCCCAAGGCGTTGGCCTACGGATGGGAAAACAATCCCACCTGCAATTTGTACAACAAGGCGGGTTTCCCAGCCGTGCCATTCAAGTTGGCGCTGCCCTGACCTGAGGGTTGGATTTTGCGAGAAAGGGCTGCGAACCTTCGGCCCAACAGCATGTTTTCAGCGCTAATTGTAGCACCTCGACGAGGTGCCAGTTTTGGGGTATGCCTTCCCCCAGGCTAAAGCCTGGGGTTAAGCATGGTTAAGTGACTATGGCGCAAAGTAATGTGACTTTAAGCATGGTGCATCTGTCACGGCTGGAAGCCTGTGGAAGACACGTGTCGAAAGCTCCGCTGTCCATTAAAGTCCACTTCCGTCCACGTCCATTCACCACTAATGTCCACTTCCGTCCACAGCCATCGTCTACTGAGGTCCATTAAAGTCCACTAAAGTCCATTGTTCACTGTCCACTAAGGCTTCTTACCCTGGGTGCCTAACGCCGTAACTTGCCGGCGCTCCAAATATCCATCGGTGACCGATTACGCCGTGCGTAGTCTATAGCTTGTATGGACGCTTGCTTATCAATCACGTTCGAGTTATGTTGCAAAGAGGAAAGGTCTTGCCATGCATACATTCAGGAATTCGCTGTTGTTGCTCGGTGGCGTCGCTGCCACAGGGGTGACTGCTGCCGAGATGAAGACGCCAGAGACTTCGGCACTGTTTCGGCGTCATGTTGAGCCGTCATCGGGCGTGGTGTCGTACATACTGGACACTCGCATTGCCGAGAATCAGCAAAGTCTATATTTCACGCAGCAGTCGATGACGGACGACGGACGCTTTGTGGTCTTCGATATTTCCGGTGGCGAGCGCGGCAACCGCAAGAGCTTTGCGCTGCTTGATTTTTTGACGGACACGTTGACGCCGCTTGAGGTTCGCGGCAGCATACCATTTTTAGACACGGCAACGGCTGATCTCTATTGGTTTCAAGCCGATGGACTCTACCGCATGGCTCTGCGCACAGATACACGCAAAAGCGAGAAGCTCTGCGACGTGCCGACGGCGTTGCGTGAAGCGGGCAGCAAGGTTCACCGCCTAGTGACCCATACGAGCCTCACCAGCGACCGCAAAAAGGTCTTTTTGGACGCTCGTGTCGACGACCGTTTTATTCAAGGCATGTTGACCATTGCCACCGGCGAATTCGAAAAATGGGGCGAGGCGGATTTCCATATCAATCACGGCCAAGTCAATCCTGCGAACGAGCGCATGGCGCTTTGCGCCTACGAAGTGAGCTGGATCGACAAGCATGGCGTAGAGCATCGCATCCAAAAAATCAACGGCGTCTATCCGCGCCTGCAATTGCTTGAACCGGGCAAGCGGCGCATGATCCCGCCACTGCTCGACTATGCGACCCACGAATGCTGGGCGCCGGACGGCAAGGGCTTCTACTACTGCGGCAATGGCGTAGTCTATCACGATTTGGCTGCGGACAAGGCCGAGCGGCTGGCGCCTGTGAAAGCCGCGCATGCCACCATGACCGGCGACAGGCGTTGCTTCACCTACGATTACAGCGTGGGACCCTGGTATCGCGGCTGCGCCTGGCAGGTCGGCTTCTATAATCGCGAGAGCGGCAAGGAAGTCTTTATCTACGAGTCGTTGCCGGCCTTCAACACCAAAGAGAATCCCAGTACCCTGCACCCTGATCCCCATCCGCAGTTTGTCTGCAATGAGAAGTACATCATCTGCACCATCAATCATGGCGACGGGCGCATGGACTTGTCTATCACGCCAGTAGCGCAACTGATCGAAATGACGCGCTGAACAACGTGAAAGTCAAGCGGCGTTTTCCGAAGGCAGCCGTGCAGTAATCGAACCCACCATTGACAACGCACATCCCCGTAAGCATTTTCTTGGTGCCTCTGGTGGAGTCCCTCTTCATTTTCAAGCGCGGCGCAGACGATTCCTTGGCCGAGCAGGGGAGTTACTCAATCAAGTCAAGCGGCTGGCGCCAGGCGGCGACAGCGGCGACTGGCGCGGCAGCGACCAGGCAGACCAGCAGGGTGATGACCAGGCCGCGTGCGAGGTCGAACCAGGGCACGGCGAAATTCCACCCCATGCCGCCAAAAAAGCTCAGGTGAGTGGACATCTGGGCACTGCATACCCCCGCGAACAACGCAAAAGAGAGGCTGACTGCGGTCGCCGCTAAAGCGATGATAATGGCTTCGCCGAGAATTAGGCGGAAAAGACCTGCGCCGCTGAGTCCGACAGCTCGCATCAGGCCGATTTCCCGCCGTCGGGCTCGCAGGGAGGCGACAGCAGTATTGGCGACAGCGAGCGAAGTGACCAGCAGGATGAGGAAAGGCATCTTCAACATGCCAGCGACGATGGTGTCAGTGCGGTTGTGGATGCTCTGGTGCAATTCCGCGGTGACAGTCGCCTGCAAGTGCTGCTGGCGGATGATGGCGTCCCCGCGGCCGGGGATGTGATAGCGTTCGCCAACATGGCGCTCAGCAATGCCTTGCAGGGAGGCGAGGATGGCGGCGCGGTCAGCCCCAGGCTCAAGGTTGAACCATAGATAATGGATGCGGTCGAGAGCGAAATTGTTCCTGACAACGTCATAGTCAGCGAAAATCATGGCAGCAGTCCGGCTGGCATTTCTCCGGGTGCCGGAGAATTTGGAGAACCAATGCCAGCCTTGGAGGTCGATGATGCCAGCTACTAGCAGGGTGACTGGGCGCTCCGGTGAATCGGGTGGGATGACCGCAAAGGAATCGCCGGTCTTCAGATTGGCGGCCGCCGCGAAGTGAGCTGGGATAAGGCAGGCGTTGCGCTGCCGGAAAAGTTCCGTACAAGCGCGTAGGCGGTCGGAGCGGGGCTGGAAGTCAAACGGCAGCAGAGGCGTCGCTCCAGCCAGGCCGGCTTCGGTGTCAAGGCCGAGAATGACGACATTGTCCTGGCGGGTCACGGTTTGCCGACGAGTGCTGCCAGTCAGGTCAGCAGCCAGCCGTACCTGCTCCACTGCGACAGGCAGACAGGCCGTAGACTTGATGCCGCGGATGCGGCGGACGTCTGGCAGCGACTCTGCTGAAATCCCCCCAGGCATGATGGAGACGAACATGTCCGGCATCCAAGCACCTGGAATAAAGGGAATCAGCATCGACGCGCTCCAGATGAGGACGGTCATGTACAGCCCAAGGCCGATGGACAGTGCAATCACGGTTCCAGACGCCCGCCATAAATTGGCGTCCAGCTGCGAACGCAGAAAATTCGGCTCCAGGCCTAAGCAGCGGGCGAGGAAGCCCTGAAGCAGCAGTCGGCAGCCGGAATAGACTGTCGGCGCCAGCAGCACAAAGGAGAGTGCCATGGCCGGACAACCGAGAAAAGCATACAAGCGAATGCGGGGGAGTTCTGGCAAGCCGGGCAGAAAAACTATCAGAGGATTGACTAGGAGCAGGGGCAGTGCGGCGAACACGGCCGCACGCGGAATCCGACGCCGTTCTGTCATGCCTAAAGGCGCCATAGCGTCAAGAGGCCGGATGCGAGTGGCTCGCCAGGTCGGATAGGCGGCTGCCAGCAACGACCCGAGCAGTGCGCAGATGGCGGTCAGGCTGATGGTCCAGAAGCCGATGCGGGCGTCGGCCGCCTGACTGGCCGGGGTTGAGACAGCCGGCAGGATAGCGAGCAAAATCCACCCCGAGGCCAGGCCGCCGCCCCAGCCGACGACGCCCAGGAAAATGGCTTCGAACACCACGCTAGCGGCAGTCTGCAAGCGCGTCAGCGCCACTGTGCGCAGAACTGCGAGCTGCCGGATGCGTTCATCCAGGCCCATGCCAAGGCTGGTGAAAATGATGACAAAGGAGACCAGCATGGCTAAGCCAGTAGCGGAATATGCTTGCATCTTTTGAAAATTGGCGGTTATGGACGATTGGCTGCAGGAAAGCAGGTCAGCCGTCTTTATCCAGCCTGTGCCTGGGGGTAGGGAAAGGCCGATGCTGCTGGCAGGGGCGCTGGCGTTCGAGGTGTTATTTCGGCGTAGTTTGACTGCGAGGCAGGACGGCGCTAAGTTGCCGCCAGCGATTTTTTCCGCATCAGGCCAGTTGACTAGGATGCCGTTGGCTGGCGGCGGATGGAGTTTTTCGCCGTCGCTGCTGTGGATGGCCAGGGAGCTGGTTTCCATGACGTCAGCGATGGTTCCCACCACTGCCACAGTGAAGGTTCCGGCCAATGAGCCGATTGGGAAGGTGTCGCCGACACGCAAGCATGCGCGTTCAGCGAGGCGGTCCGAAATGACGCAGGGGATGGTTGCCTGGAGCTGACTTTCCTCTTCCTGTCGGGGAGCAGAGATGAGCCGTGGCAGCCAGGCACCGCTGGTCAGCTGCCGCGGCGGCGCTTCAGCCGTGGTGGCGATGATGACCGGGCCGCGCTGAGGCAGGCCATAACTCGGCGGCGGCAGTGCTGACGGTGTCTTGCCGCTGCGGGGACGGCGGTTGCTTTCCGGGGTGCCCTGGCCGGTTTTTTGGGCCTCTGGGCGCGGCGCTTGCAACGCAGCGTTGCTTGGACGGCCGCTTCCAGGCCTGCCGCCTAGGCGCGTACTCACCGTAATCGTTGCCAGCGCTGTCACCTCGTCGACTGTCGCCTCGGCGGAAATAGCGTCGCGAAGGTCGGCTGGAAGGCTCTTGTCCTGGCTGGCGAATCGCAGGATGAGGAAGTCGGCCTTGCCAAAGGGATTTTCTTGGTCGTCGTTAGCTTGCGCCAGGATGGCGTCATAGCCCGCGACGATCCAAGCGACTACAGCGGCAGCCGCCATCATGGCCAGGCCAGTCAGGATCAAGCGCCCAGGGTGGCGCCACACATTCAGTAAAAATAATTTGAAAGAGAAGAACATAGTTTGATAGAGAAAAGTTTCCCATGTTTATATGGGCACCGAGTCATGCCTGGATGATACTTTGATAGGCGGCAGCCAGTGCTTGGGCGTCATTCTGGTCTGACGACGGAATTTTCCCGACTAAGCGCCCGTCTTTCAGGACGAGGGTTCGCCGCGCCCAGGCCGCTACCGACGGTTCGTGGGTGACCAGGAGGATCGTCTGCTTTTCCTGCTCGCAGCAGGTGCGCAACAGCCGGCACAAGTTTTGTCCGGCCTCCGAGTCAAGGCTTCCGGTCGGCTCATCGGCCAGGATGATGGCTGGTGCTGGGAGCAAAGCCCGGGCGATGGCAACGCGCTGCTGTTCGCCGCCGCTCAGTTTTCCGGGGCGTCGGTCGAGCTTGTCATCAATGTCGAGAAGAGACGTGATGCGCAGCAGTCGGCCAAGATCGCAGGCTCGGCCGTCGGCTTGCACCGGCAGGGTGATGTTGTCTTGCACTGAGAGCGTTGGGATCAGGTTGAAAGCCTGGAAGACAACGCCAATCTGGCGGCGGCGAAGGGCTGTCATGCGACGGTCTGAAAGCGTGGCGATGTCCATGCCGTGAATGCGCACCTGGCCGGAAGTGGCGTTGGTCAGCCCGGCAATGACGTGGAGCAGCGTGCTTTTGCCGGAACCGCTCGGTCCCATGATAGCGACGAAATCGCCGTCAGGCACTGCCAGCGAGACACCGTTGAGCGCTGGGATGTCAACGCCTTCCTGGCGAAATCGCTTGTGGAGGTTCTCGACGACAAGGGGCAGGCTGGATTGATCGTTGGGTTGTGACATGGCAATGTTGAAAAGAAGGGCGGTGAGATGGGTTTCATCAGGCGCAGGCTCGGCAAAGATAGCCGGAAAATACTTGTTTTACAAGCAAGTTTGATACCATGACGCTAGAGGTTGCTTCAAAGGTGGGAAGGGCCGCTGAAAAGGTTGCGCGATGCCCGTTTTTAGGGCGCATCTGCCGGAAATCAGGGCAACAAGGCGAGTTTCAGGTGTATCGTCGGCAGGCATTGACAGCACCTCGCTGAAAACGCCATCCGCCTGTAATGAGTCAGCCATTGATATTAAGCTCGCATCTCGCGCGCGCGGCAAAATTCAGGGTGGGAGGTCCCCCCTTGGGTGGGTGGGGTCTGATTTCTGGAACCGGTGAAAAAATAGGCCGTTGCGCACTCTTTTACAAGCGGTTTTCAGAAGAATCATAGGCATTTTGTGCTTGTGCATGATTTTGCTTGCACGCTGGCATAATGCTTTCCATCATCAGAAATGGCACCCGTGTGCGACCCAAAGAGTTACAGGAACCTGAATGAGATAAGACGAGAGGGGGCGCGTCCTACGGCGCAATGTTCAACCGGTGACCGATGACATCCGCCTTGGGAAGAGGTCAGCGTTGCGGGTGGTTTTTTGCTATACTTGGATTACTTTAATGCACGATTTGCCAGCGGCGTTAAGCATCTTGAAAATGATGAGGGGAGGGCGCTTTTCATTTTTTGTCTGGACGCCGTTTCCTACCTTAAAATTCGTTAATGTGCGAGATATTGTGACAGAAAGGGAGATTTGGCACAGCGGTTCTGTTTGTCAGACGTCCGGTAGTGCCCCTACGGGGCACCACTTTCGGGGGCTACCCACCCCCAGGCTGGAGCCGGGTTAAGCATGGTTAAGCGCCTACGGCGCAGAATACATGCGAGAAGAATTGACTGATAATCAACTCACTATGAAATCGGCAATATATGGCTTCAGAAGCGATATTTGACAGCGAACGCAGGAATCATAGCCTGCGCATGAGACCAATCCCACCTACGCCAGTCTGAAGGTTTACAAGCATTCATCACAAAACTTCGCACATTAACTAAAATTCAGCGTTCTGCCGTAGTTTTTCCTTGTTTATTTCAACACGTAGAAGGTTCATAGGTCATGCTTTACAGTGAGATCAAGTATCAGCCGGAACAGACGCGCACCTACTTAGGCAGTCCGAGCATCATTCGGCTGGAAGACGGCGTCTTAGTGGCAACGCACGATTATTTTGGTCCAGGCTGCCCGCGCAATCATGAGTCTGAGGAAGCGCTGGCCAGCGTCTATCGCTCCGAGGACAACGGCCAGAGTTGGCAGAACGTCACTCATGTGATGAACGCCTATTGGAGCACCCTGTTTATACACCGCGGTGTCCTTTACCTGTTCGGCGTCACCCAGCAATATGGCTCTATTGTCATCCGGCGCAGCGATGACGGGGGCTTTACTTGGTCGCATCCGACGAATGGCAGCAATGGCCTGCTGTTCAAGGGCGGCTATTATCACGATAATCCTAATTATCATACCTCGTCGGTGCCGTTTCTGTTCCACCGCCATCGCATTTACCGGGGGATGGAAGAATGCTGGGACGCCAAGTGGGGCAGCGGCTTCAAGGCTTTTGTGATTTCCGCTGACCAGGATTCTGACTTGCTTGACGCCGCCAGCTGGACGATGAGCAATAAAATCCTTTTCCAGCATGACTGGCTGCCCAAAGAATGGGAAGACGAGGGTTCAGGCGGCTGGCTGGAAGGCAATGTCTGCCTGGACCCGAAAGGACAAATCTGGAACATCCTGCGCGTCCATACGGCGCCGCGCTACGACGTCGGCGCCATGGTTCGGGTGTCGGACGGCGGCAGGGAGATTTCGTTTGATCCCAGCCAGGGATTCATCGAGATGCCGGGCGGCAAGACCAAGTTTGTGATTCGGCGTGACGAGCGGACCGGCTACTATCTCAGCTTAGTCAACGCGCCGTTGCAAAAGACGCCTTATCAGAGCGGCTGCCGCAATGTGCTGTCGCTGGCCAAATCAGAGGATTTGCGGCACTGGCAAGTCGTCAAGGAGATTTTGCGGGATGAGTCTGGGCTTGTCCCGCAGGATTCTGCGCGGCTGACTGGCTTTCAGTACGTCGACTGGCACTTTGACGGCGAAGAAGACATCATTTTCGCGACCAGGATGGCCTGGCGCGGAGCGCATAATTTCCATGATTCGAATCGAATCACTTTCCATCGGCTGCGTCAATTCCGGAAATGGCTGTGATTGTAGTCCAGCTGGCGCGGAATGAGAGCGGCCTGGATTGCAACACCTTGAGATGAAACAAACAGGGAGACGACATGAAAAAGATCGATGCGGTGAAGGCGGCAGTCATCAAGGCGATTGACGCCCGTAAAGATGACATTTTAGCCCTGGGAGACTATTTTTGGAAGAACCCCGAAGCTGGCTATCGCGAGTATAAGACTGCCGCCAAGGCGACCGAGACCTTGCGCTCGCTGGGAATGGCCGTGCGGGAAAAACTGGCGGTGACCGGGATGCGCGCTGACTTGGATGGCGCCAAGCCTGGCCCGACGGTCGCCATCTTAGGCGAGCTAGACGCATTGCTGCTGCCCACGCATCCGGAATGCGATCCGGAGACCGGGGCAGTGCATGCCTGCGGGCATCACGCCCATGTCACCGCGATGTTAGGAGCAGCCATGGGCCTGGTTGACTCCGGAGCTATGAAAAGCCTGTCCGGGCGGGTCAGCTTCATTGGCACGCCAGCTGAGGAATGCATTGAATTCGAGCATCGTTTGCAGATGATGGCCGAAGGCAAGATTCAGGCTTTGGGCGGCAAAAGCGAGTTGATCCGCGTTGGCGCTTTTGATGACGTTGACATCGCGATCATGCATCATGCCGGCGTCAGGGGCTATGGAGTCAGCGACCACAACGGCTTTGTCATGAAAACAGTCCGTTTCAAGGGCAAGAGCTGCCACGCTGCCGGGCCGGGCGGGGGCGTCAACGCCTTCCATGCCGCCACCCTTGCCGTCAACGCCCTTGGCATGATTCGGGAGACGTTTTCCCGCAACCGCACCATTCGGGTGCATGGCATCATGACGAGCGGCGGCGACGTGGTCAACATCATCCCTGATTCCTGCAAGATGGAGTACATGCTCCGGGCGGACAATATGGAGGAAGTCAAGGTTGTCTCCAGGCAGTTTGACAATGTCATGGCTGGCGCAGCCACAGCAGTCGGGACTGACGTGGAAATCAGGACGGTCTGCGGCTATATGCCGCTGAAGGATGACGATGCGTTGCTCGAGCTGTTTAAGGAAGCAGTGAAGCTGATCGAGCCAGATTGGGACAAGCCGGTCGGTCGCGGCTTCAGCATGGGTTCGACTGACATGGGCGATGTCGGCTGCATCATGCCAGTCATCCATGGCTCAGCGCCTGGCATGAAGGGAACCGGGCATGGCATCGATTTCACGGTTGATGACCCGGTCCGCCTTTACCTGAACAATGCTAAGCTGGCCGCGCTGATGGTGGTGGACTTGTTGCATGGCAAGGCTGAAAAAGGCCGCGAAATCGCAGACCGCCGCGAAGGCAAAATGACAGTCCAGGAATATATCGACTATGCTGACAGCTTCACGTCGACGCAAAACGTCGCCGACGTGCTGGAGACGGTCATCCATCCAAAAACGGAAAGCGAGACGAAATGACAAAGACGTCGTCCACAGCTGCTGGTGATTTGCGTTTGGGCCTGGTGCAGATGTGTTCGGTAGCGGAGGTGGCGGTCAATCTCGCTTCAGTTCGCGACAGCCTCTGCCAGGTGCGCTCAGAAGGCGCTGACCTGGCGGTGTTTCCCGAATACGTGTTCTGCCTGGCTGGCACGACGGCTACGCGAGCGGCTGCCTGGCCAGAGTCGGAGTGGGCGGAGACGCTGAGCAAGCTGTGCCAAGAAGAAGGTCTGGCAGCTGTGTTCGGGGGGGTGCCAGTGACGGTTGAGGACGGCATAGTCAACCGCTCGTATGCGGTCGGCTCGGATGGCGCCATTTTGGCTTGTTACGACAAAAGGCGCCTGTTCACCTTGCAAGGCAAGCATCCCGAGGCCATTTTTGAGCCAGCGCTGTTTCGTCCCGGCCAGAAGGCGGTCACCTTTGACTGGCGTGGCTGGAAGATTGCTCTGACTATCTGTTTTGATTTGCGCTTTCCAGAGATTTTCCAGGAATGTCGGCCCTGTGATCTATTCCTCTGCACGGCGGCCTTCACGGCCTGGACTGGTCAGGCTCACTGGGAAGTGCTGCTGCGGGCCCGGGCCATTGAAACGCAGACCTGGGTGGCAGGGGTGGGGCAGGGCGGCGTCAACCAGGAAACCGGCTTGGAGCTGTTTGGCCACTCTGGGGTCTACGACCCCTGGGGATTGCCGACAGCTGTCGCGCCGCACCGCGAGCCGCAGTGTTTTACGGTCACCTTGCGTCGGGAACGGCTGAGCGAATGCCGCGCCGCCTTGGGCGCCCGGGCGATGTGTTCTTGCCCGGAACACCACGCCTGATCCCGCGAACCGAGGTGTTTCGGATAGTCTTGAGCTTCATTCTGAACCATGACAGCAGGCGCCTTTCAATCCTTATACGTCCATGTCCCCTTTTGCAGGGGGAAATGCTCTTATTGTGCCTTCTACTCGCTGGGAGAGTCGTCTTCGGACGCGCGCCGCGCCTACTTGGAACGGCTGGAGCAGGAGATGCGCCAAGGCGCCAAGAATTGCGCACCGTTGCAGTCTGTCTTCTTTGGCGGCGGCACGCCCAGCGCCCTGGCTGCCGCAGAGCTGAACCAGCTCGCCGGACTTGTCAAAGGCTGCTTTGCACTTGCGCCGGATTGTGAATGGACTGTGGAGGCCAATCCGGAATCGATGGACGAGGAGAAGATCGCCCTCCTGGCAGAGCATGGCGTCAACCGCCTCAGCTTTGGCGTCCAGAGCTTTTCACCGTCTCTGCGGCGGACGATTGGCCGCCGCGGCAGTCCCGAGTCTGTGGGCGAATGGCTGAGTGCGGCTCGCCAGCATGGCATTCAGCGTTGCAATCTTGATTTCATCTACGCCATTCCAGGCCAGACCCTGTCGGACTGGGAGGCTGACCTGCGCCAGGCTGTGGCTCTGGAGCCGACGCATCTGTCAACCTACGCCTTGACCATTGAAGAGGGGACGCGCTTAGCCGGCCAGGTCAGCCCTGCTTCCGACGACGTGTTCCTCGACATGTGGGACGCCGCTGACGCGATTCTGGGCGCCGCTGGCTTCCAGCGCTATGAAATCTCCAACTTCGCTCTGGCTGGCGAAGAGTGCCGCCACAATGTCGGGGTCTGGCAAGGCGGGACATACCTTGGCTGCGGTCCGTCGGCCGTGTCGTTTGACGGCGCTGGCCGTTCAGCCAACCCCTCTGATTTGACGGCTTGGCTGAACCGTGCGCCGCCAGTGCGGGAGACCTTGCCGGCACACGAACAGGCGGCTGAAATTCTCGCCTTTGGCATGCGCCGGACGGTCGGCTGGCAGTGGCAGGATTTCCAACAACGCACGGGCTGTGACGCGCGCCAGCTGCGTGGCGACGCCCTGGCGCGGCTGGCCAAACGCGGCTTGTTGACGAGCGACGCCTCAGGCGCACGGCCAACCCGCCAAGGAATGCTTTTTAATGATGACGTTATCATGGAATTATTGTAAGAATCAGCTTGCTGAATTACATTAGGCTTTTTGCCGTATTTAATTCTTAAACCGCCGGGGGCATCCTTGCCGCCGGTGGTGTGCTGTCGACGATAGAAACAGGACAAGTCATGAAACAGCGTTTGATGGATGCCTTGAAGAACGCCCGGGCGGATTACGCCGAGATTCGATACGAACAATCTGATGCGACTTCTTTTTCCTATCGCGGCCCAGAGCAGGAAAACGCCAGCACTGGCTGCACCACCGGCGGAATCGTCCGCGCCTGCCACCGGGGGGGATGGGGAGTCTGCTCCTTTGACACTTTGGACGACTTGGAGGAAAAAGTGGCTGACGCCTGCTCAGCCGCTGCCTTAGTCGGCCGTGAGAAAACCGTCCTGGCCGAAGGCGTCCCAGTCGTGGACCAGGAATTCCGGGCGCCCCTGCAACAGGATTTCCGCACGGTGCCGATCCAGGACAAGGTCGCCTTAGTCGAACGCTACAATGAGATTGTGCGCAAGTCAACGCCTGGCGTTGAGACGTCGCTGGTCAGTTATTCTGACACGTTCCGGACGGTCTACTTCGCCTCGACGCGCGGGTCGTATTTTTTGGATGAGCGACCTCGCGCCATCCTGGTGCTGTCTGCTGGCGCTCGGTCTGGTGGCTTGGTGCAGAGGGCGCATGAGAGCGTCGCCTCCGCCACTGACTACGGCATTGTCTTTGGCCGCGAAGAACTCGCTCGCGAAGTTGCTCAGCGTGCGGTGGACTTGCTGAAAGCGCCGCAATGCCCGGGTGGCCGCTATACGGTCGTGCTGCGTCCGGACCTGACCGGGGTGTTTGCGCATGAGGCTTTCGGTCATTTAAGCGAAGCAGACTTCCTGTATGAAAACCAGCAGATGCGGGAGCTGATGACCATTGGGCGCGTCATGGGCGTGAAAAACTTGAACATCACTGATGACGGCGCCCGAGGCACGCTCCAGGGTACGCATCCTGTGGACGACGAAGGCGTGCCCACGCAGCGCACAGAACTGATCAAGAATGGCGTCCTGGTCGGTCATCTGCATTCGCTGGAGACAGCCGGCAAGATGGGTGCGCGGCCGACTGGCAACGCCCGCGCCATCAGCGGCGGCTATGCGCCAATCGTGCGCATGACCAACACTTTCATCGAACCGGGCGACCTCACCCGCGAACAGCTGTTCGCAGACATTGATGACGGCATTTACGCCTGCGGCATGAAGGGCGGCCAAACCATGATGGAGATGTTCACGTTCTCAGCCGCCTACGGATATCGCATCCGCAACGGGCAAGTCTGCGAACTGCTGCGCGACGTGGTCTTGACCGGAAATGTGTTCGACACCTTGCACGCCATTGACGGTATTGCCGATGATTTCACCATCAATGAAACCGGTGGCGGCTGCGGCAAAGGCGGCCAGTCACCGCTGCCAGTGACCGAGGGCGGGCCGCATATCCGAATCAGGAATGCCGTCATCGGCGGCCGGTGACGACGCGGCTATCGGCTTAGGTCGGTTTACGATTTTGACTTGTGCTGGGAGATGATTTTCGTCGTAGCAGCGAGTGTTTGAAAAAGGAGAAAAGCGCATGCGTGGTGCAGTGAAAATGGTCACGGTGTTCCTGGTGGTATGGACCTGGGCTTTGTATGGGCAGGCCGATGTCATCAAGACCGCTGTTGGCGAGACGTTTAACCAGTCGCCGTTTGAGTATGAATTGCGTGAGCTTGAGCGGCGTCAGACGCACACGGTGTATGCTATTTCCTATCCGTCGCCGGTCGTTTCCGACCTGGAGAGCAACAACACCGTGCACGGTGAATTCTTCTTGCCGCACGGACTGCCGTCGACCAAGTCGCATCCGGCGGTGGTGATCAACCACATTTTGGCGGGTGGCTTTGATTTGGAACGGATGATGTGCACCACCCTGGCCAACAATGGCGTGGTCGCCATGTTCATCATGATGCCCTACTATGAACGGCGCGGCGATAACCGTGGCCGCAAGCAGATGCTGGAGTCGGCCGACCGATTCATCAAGTCCCTGGAGCAGGCAATCCAGGACAACCGGCGGGCCGTGGACGTCCTGGCCAGCCGGCCGGAAGTGGCGGCGGACAAGGTCGGCATCGGTGGCGGCAGCCTAGGCGCCATTATCTCAGCAAGCGTCTGCGGCTTCGAACCACGCCTCGAAAGAGCATTCCTGCTCATGGGTGGCGGCAACCTGGAGCAAATCTTCCGCCATGAATCGCGTGAGACAGCGGTGTTCCGGAAGTTCTTAGACAGCCTGGACGATGCTTCGCGGAAGGAGACGCTGGATGCCTTGATGCGACTGGACCCGATTTCTCAGGGCGAGGCTTTGCGCCGTCTCAGCCGCTTCGGCCGGATGAGGATGATTTGCGCCTCCGAGGATCACGTCATTCCGCCGGAATGCTCGCAGCTCCTGGCTGAGGCAGCAGGATGCACGATCACTTGGCTGCCTGGCGTGAATCACTACACGGTGGCGTCGCAGTCAGCGTTTATCTTCGCCGAGCTGGTGGATTTCTTCACGGTGCGACGACCGCCAGAGTGGAAGCCGGTCGGCGCGAGTGACGGCGACAATCCCGAGGCCGTCGGACTCCGCCTGCTGGCAGGGTTCCTGCGGGAATTGAGCCAGATGCTGACAGAGACGCCGACGCCTGGCTGCGGCCATCGCCTGAGCCTCAGCTTGGCGATAGATGACGAGGGCAGCAGCCACAAGGCCGAGCTGCAGCTAAGGCGCGGCGCGAGAGGATGGTATGCGCTGTCCGGAAATGTGCCTAAGCTCGGACAGGCGGCTTTCGGGCAAGCCGAGTACCCGTGGATGGCCGGCGCCAAGGAATCGCTGTATGTCGGTTCGCTGAATGCTGTGGACGGGCGGCGCTTTGACACATTCATCGCCCCGGAGCAATTGCTGAAATACCAGATGGGGATTGGCGCACTGGCCAGCGTTGTCATGGCGCCAGAGATGCTTACCGGCTATACCCGGGTTGCGGCCACGCCGACTACCGAGGGCATGACCCGGGTCGCGGTGGACATCCCCCATCCTGACTTCTTTGGCCGGATCAACCTGGTGTTTGACGCCAAGGGCGCGCCGAAAAACGGCTTTTTCGCAGTCGGCGGCGTCCAAGGCACGCTGACCATATCCGAATGGCGCTTGGATGCGGAGACGCCGGAGGCGGACTTTGGGCCGCCGGCCGGCCGCACCGCGCGTGAGGTCAACCAAGAGGATGTCTTGCGCATGGTCGCGGCGATTTTCAATCGTCTGCTTGAATCAATCAATCTCTGAGAGCCGCGCTGGCCAGGGCTGTTTGCTATTTAAGGCAAGGAGGATGTTTTTCATGCGTACATGGTGTTTGCGGCTGATTGCGGTTGCAATGTTGTCTGGCCTGGCTTTGTTCGGCCAGGATATCAGGGTTATGACGCGGGACGCGCATGGTCTGCTGGCGCAGACGCAGGGCAAGCGCGTGCTGTTTGTGGCTGGGACGCCGGAGGAAATGGGCGCCGCCCACGGCCGGCTGCTGGCCAGGCTCATTCCCAAGGTCACGCCGCAGACGATGTCGCTGGTGGCGGCCGGATATTGTTTTGCTAAAGGGGAGTGGTTTTACGACCGTCTCGAAGAGATCATCACCCGCGCCAAACCGCATACGCCGGAGCGCTTCCTGGCCGAATGCCTGGCCATGAGCCGGGCCGCTGGCATCAGCGACCGCGACGGACTTTGCGCCAATTTCTTCCCGGAGCTGTTTCATTGCAGCGGCGTCGCAGTGCGTGGCCAGGCTTCCGCTGACGGCGAGGTTGTACACGCGCGTGTGCTCGACTACATGGCTGACGTCAACTTGCAGAACTACACGGTGCTGCAAGTGTTTCTGCCGAAAGACCTGAATGCCTGGCTGTCCGTCGGCTATGCTGGTTTTATGGGTACGGTGACGGCGATGAACGAGCATGGCCTGGCCATGGGCGAAATCGGCGGCGGCGGCGAAGGCCATTGGGACGGTATGCCGATGACCTTCCTGATGCGTGACATCATGGAACGAGCCAAGACCGTGCGCGAAGCCGTGGCAATCTTGCAGGAAACGCCGCGCACATGCGAGTACTACTACGTCATCAGCGACCGCAGCCGCGACATGGTCGGGATTTATGCGACGCCGACTGTGCTTGAGGTGCTGGAGGCAGGCCAGCAGCACTCCAAGCTGCCGACCGTACCGGCTGACACGGTGATGATTTCCGCCCCCAGTCGCGCCAAAGTCCTGTCAGAACGCTTGCATAAAAAGCTGGGTGCCATCACCCCGGAAGTGATGATGGAAATCATCAAGCGGCCGGTCGCTATGAAGTCCAACTTGCATAACGCCATTTTCAAGCCAGCTACTTTAGATGTCTGGTTTGCAGACGCCGGTCGGAAAAAAATAGCCTGCGACATGCCGTATGCGCATGTTAACCTGAAAAAACTGATCGAATTCTATCGCCGGACTAACGCGCCTGCGCCTGTTCCGGCGCCTGCGCCTGCCCAGTGAGTTATAGCGTCGTTTTAGCAGACAGCCGCTGTGCCGGGGAAGAACCAGGTTTTGAGCGTAGGCATGCCTTCGGCCAAGGTCGACAAGGCCTCTGGCTCAAGACCTTGGCAGGGGCCGACGCCGAACAAAGTCGGGCCGCTGCCGGAAACGTGTACGGCCAGGCACCCCAGGTCAAGCATCCGCTGCCGGAGAATGCTCAGCAGCGGGAATTTCGTCAACACGCAATACTCAAGGTCATTATGGGTCAGCTTGGCGATGGCGTTGACATCGCCTATAGCCAGGGCTGCGAGCAATTTTTCGATTGCTGGCGGAGCTGGCTTTGGGCTATCCTGCCAGTGGCCGTAAGCCCAGGCCGCAGAGACCGGAAAGCCTGGTGACGCCAGCAACAGCGGCGGGGTTGCCTTGACGGCAATTGGAGTCAGGACTTCGCCAATGCCAGTAGCCAGAGACGGAGTCGGTCGCAGGAAAAATGGTACGTCAGCGCCCAGCTTGACCGCCAAGGCGGCCAGTTTCTGGTCGGAAATGGTCGGGGCAAACAACCGCCGCATTTCCAGGAGAACAGCCGCTGCGTTCGAGCTGCCGCCGCCTAAGCCAGCCGCAATTGGGATGCGCTTGCGGATGGTGATTCGCACTTGCGGCGTCACCCCAAAGCATTGGCAGAATTGCTCTGCTGCCTGCCAGCAGAGGTTGCTGGAGTCGACCGGCAGCTCCGGAACATCGCATTCAATAACTATCCCAGGGGCTGAATGAGGCGCCACGATAATGTCGTCAGCCAGTTCTGGCAGCGGCAGAAAAATAGTGCTGAGGTCGTGGTAGCCATTCGGGCGCTTGCCGACAATGGCGAGATAGAGATTGATTTTAGCTACAGCGCGCATGTCTGGTCTGCTTTCCATGTTGCTTCAGGCGCCGTCACGAGGCAAAACAAAAAGGACAACAGGTGGCGCGGCAAAAGCCTGCACTGCCTGTTGTCCTTGACGTGCGTCAACAAAAGATCAAGGCTTATTCAACGCTGAGTGCCTCGACTGGGCAGGCTTCGACGCAGGCGCCGCAGCTGACACAGTCGTCTTCCTTGATGACTGCCTTGTCATCGACGATTTCGATCGCTTCGACCGGGCATTCATCCGTGCAAGCACCGCAGCCCACGCATTTTTCTTTATCCACAACAGCGGCCATGACTCACCTCTTTTACAGATTGATTTCATTTACGACTCCCTGAGCGGAATCATTCTCACTCCGGGATTAACGAAAGCATAATATAATTCAGTTGCTCATGATGGCAAGGGTTGCACCGATTTCTTATTTTTGGGCGGCGTGCTTAGAGCTTTTCGTACTCACCTCAGCGGCTTCCGTCCGCCGGTTTAGGGTCAGCGATTTGGTTGAGCAGTTCGAGGGTTTGCTCGACCAGCTCCTGTCCGCCCTTGGAGGAGACGATGTTGCAGTATTTGGAGGCGCTGTAGCCGCGTCCCCATTCGCCGCGTTCGGTAGGCAGGTAGGTGCCGCCGTCCATGCCTGGCACGCCGCAGAGTTGGACAACGAAAGTTTGTTCAAAGGGGCTGCGGGCCTGGATGCGGTGCATGAAGTCCATATAGAGTTCAAAGCGATTGGTGGCAAAAGCGATGTCGCCGATTCTGAGGGTATGCAGCTCCATGGGCAACTTCGGCTCGGCGTCGAGCTTTTCATAACGGTCAATAATGCGCTTGCAGCGATTGCGGCTGGCCACTAAGACAGAATTATGCCTCAAGTTTTCATTTGGGGTGCCGTCGGTCTTGAATGGCTTTGTCATCAACTCAGCCAGCATGGCTTTGTCAGCCTCATATTCTTCTTTGGTGATCAGTCGTTTAGTCAGCGAGGCGGTGGTCACCACGTGCTTGATTGGCAACTCGGTTCGGATGTCTTTCTTTGCCCATGACAGGACTTCCTCGAAGGCCTCATAGATGCGTTCAGCGATGTCGCGGCGTTCAAATTCCTCTGCAAACAGCCTTTCCCGACCGTATTTCAGGCTGAAGCGGCGTTCTTGCGCCTTCTTGTAATGGAGGATGCGCGGGGAGAGGTCGCCGCTGGCGCCGGCCTGGGCGATGATATGAACGCCAGGGTGCTTCTTGCGGATTGCCTCACGGGTTTCGTGCCAATAGCTGGCGCTGAGCTTGTAGATGCCTTCACTGCATTGCGAGGGGCAGGGTACGTTGACAATCGCTCCAGTCAGGCGGTTCTCGCTGTCAAACGTGTACAGCAGATTGATGAAATGGTCGGCGCCAGCCTCATAGCCCAAGAAGTTCGGGTCATTAGTATTGCCGTACATGGCCGAATGGCCGTTTAGGCCGTGGGTCGAATTTTTGATTGCGCCAGGGCGTTGCGAGAGGTCGTCGGAATAGGTCACCCGGCGGCTGTGCGCGACTACGGCATAGCCGTATCCCCAGGCCACCCCGCCGCGAACCCGGCTGCGGTACGCCTCAGCGATCGCCTCGGCTGACTGGGTGGACAGAAAATCGCGGTATTCGTCTCCAGAGGCAATCTCCATCTCCACGGGCACATCGTTTTTTGACGGGGTGGAGATACCGCCGGCAGTCTTACCCCAGCCGCCATCCGCATAATGGCTGGGCGCCGCGTGCGTATGGGTGGCGTTCATAATGATTTTTAGAACTGGGAAGCCGGGCAGCAACTTCGCTGTTTTGGCGCGGACCTCGTCCAACAGGCCGGAGCGGATAACTACCAGGTCAGCGGATAGAAAACAGACCAGGTCCTCGCCGTTGTCAATGACCAGCGCGGTCACGGTGACTGGGTCGAGAATCCCTTCTGAAATCCGCATGTGGAATTGGCCGGGAATGTTGACCGGTTTGTCTGTAGATACGTCTCTGGAAGCCCATCCGATTAAAAGCTGATTCATGATGACGTCTTGCTCCGAGGTTGTTGCGACCGTTGCTGGATGACATGACGCCAGCAGCGGCAGCTGAATGAGGGGAAATGACCGGCAAACGCACGGCCGTACAAAAAAAACAAACTCGTATTATTGTAATATCGTAAATAGGACATGCAAGCCAAGCCGACGGCAAACAAGTAAAACTACAAAAGAGGGCGACAAAAGCCCTGGTTGATATGGCACAAGGCGGACAAGAGCGTTATTTTATACGGATTGGACGCAATCATATTTTGCCAATTTGCGGCGTATTGTGGGGTATTTATGGATATTAGAAAACATATATTGACCATTGGGCAGGCTGCGCGGGCGGCGGCTCGGGAACTGGCGGCGGCGCCTGCAACCAGCCGGCAAGAGGCCATCGAGGCCATGGCCGAAAAACTCCGGCAAGCCCACGATGACGTCATCGCCGCCAACCAGCAGGACATGCGCGCTGCTGAAGCTCAGGGCGCTGACCCAGCTTTCTGCAAACGACTGCTCATTACTGAAAAAATCTTTGCGTACATGATTGATCGCCTGGAGCAGGCGGCGCGTCTTCCCGACCCTTTGGGAATCGTGCTGGAAGGCCATGTCGAACCCTCGGGCCTGGAGGTGAGCCGCGTGTCAGTCCCTTTGGGGGTGATTGGCATCATCTATGAAGCGCGACCCAACGTCACCACTGACGCAGCCGCCGTCGCCTTGAAAAGCGGCAATGCGGTGATTTTGCGAGGCGGTTCTGAAGCCTGGCGGACGAATGCGGCGCTGGTCAAGCTGATGCAGGCGGCTATCGTTGAGCATGGCCTGCCAGAGGCAGCCGTGCAGATGCCCGCCAGCACCGACCGCCAAATCGTGCGGGAATTGCTGCGCATGGACCGATATGTCGACGTCATCATCCCGCGGGGCGGCAAAAGCCTGATCAAGGCAGTGACTGAGAAAAGCCGGATTCCGGTCATCAAGCATTATGACGGTATCTGCCATCTGTATTTGGCGCCGGATGCGGACACTGCCATGGCCACAGCTTTGACCGTCAATTCCAAATGCCAGCGGGTGGAAGTCTGCAATGCCCTGGAGACACTCCTGGTCGACCAAGCCGCTGCAGAACGCCTGTTGCCTGAAATCGGTCGAGCGCTGACTGCTGCTGGCGTTGAAATCAGGGGCTGCCCCCGCTGTCGGCGGATTTTGCCGGGCTGTAAAGCGGCGGTGGCGGCAGACTGGGGCGCTGAATACCTTGACGCCATTTTGGCGATTAAGGTCGTGGATGATTTGGAGGCCGCCATCAAGCACATCAATCGATATGGCTCTGGCCACACTGACGGCATAGTCACAGGCAGCCTAACTTCGGCGCGGCGTTTTCAAGCGATGGTCGATTCGGCTTCCGTCTTGGTCAATGCCTCAACCCGATTGTCCGGCGGCGGTGATTATGGCATGGGCGCCGTAGTGGGAATCAGCACTGGACGGCTGCATGCCCGCGGCCCGGTCGGGCCGCGAGAGCTGACAACGTATCAATGGCAGGTTTACGGAAACGGCCACCTGCGGCAATGAGCAACAACGACCCGGGCAGGCATAGCAGCACAGCCGTCAGCCGGGACGAAACCGAAATGCAATCCGAATAGAATCAGGATGGAGAAAAACACTATGACAATCAGAGAAATGGCTCGACAGGCCAAAGATGCGTCGGTCACGCTGGCCGCGCTCAGCAGCGATAGCAAAAACAAAGCCTTGCAAGCCGTAGCTGCGGCCTTGCGCAAATGTGGTGACGACATTATCGCGGCCAACGCCATTGACCTGGAGGCCGCTGTCGCCGCCGGACTCCCTGGCCCCATCCTGAAACGGCTGAAATTCGATGCAGCAAAGTTGAACGACGTGATTGCCGGGGTGGAAAGCCTGCTGGCCTTGTCAGACCCGGCTGGGGTCACGCTGGCTGCCACCGAACTGGATCAAGGACTCAACCTCTGCAAGGTCAGTTGCCCCATCGGCGTCATTGGCGTCATTTTCGAATCGCGTCCCGATGCCTTGGTGCAGATTTCGACTTTGTGCCTGAAAAGTGGCAACGCGGCTTTGCTTAAAGGCGGCAGCGAGGCAATGCACAGCAACCGGGTTCTGGCGACGGTCATTGCAGAGGCCGCTGAAAAGGCTGGTCTGCCGACTGGCTGGCTGCAACTCCTGGAGACCAGGGCCGATGTCAATGAGATGCTGAAGCAGGATGATCTGATTGACTTAGTCATCCCGCGTGGCTCGAACGCCTTCGTGAAATATATCATGGACAATTCCAACATCCCGGTCATGGGCCATGCCGATGGCATCTGCCATGCGTATGTGGATGATGACGCTGACCTGGAGATGGCGCGCAGCATTGTGGTTGACTCCAAATGCCAATACACGTCGGTCTGCAACGCCCTGGAGACGCTGCTGGTGCATCGGGCCATCGCCGCTGAATTTCTGCCCGCTGCCGCTGAAGCGCTGCGCAGTCGCGGCGTCAAACTGCTGGGTTGCCCAGATACTTGCGCAATCATCGCCGCTGAACCGGCCTCCGAGCAGGACTGGGACACCGAATATCTTGATTACATCTTGGCAATTAAGGTAGTAGACAGCATAGACCAGGCGATTGCGCACATCAATCGACATGGCTCTGGGCATACGGACGTGATCATCACGAATGATGAACAGGCCGCCAAGCGTTTTCAAAGCCTGGTGGACTCCGGAAACGTGTTCTGGAATTGCAGCACGCGCTTCAGCGACGGATTCCGCTATGGCCTGGGCGCGGAAGTCGGCATCAGCACCAGCAAAATCCATGCGCGCGGACCAGTCGGCCTGGAAGGACTGGTGATCTATAAGTGGCTGCTGCAAGGCAGCGGACAGGTGGTGGCTGATTATGCAGAGGGGCGGAAGCAATTCACCCATCGGCCGCTGCCGCGGGATTAGGATTAGGGGCGAGAGGCTGAATGCTGAATGCTGAATGCTGAGGCGCATTTCATAATTCATAATTCATAATTCATAATTCATAATTCGTTAGGGGCGAGGAACTACATACACTTACCGCCGTCCACAACGTCCACTATGTCCACCACGTCCACTGCGAGCATCCTGCAAAGCTGCAACATACAGCAAACAACATCTTGAACTTCAAGGAGTTATCACTACATATCGCATTTAATCGTTGCTTCGTTTTGTCAAACCCTATCATCAGGAGGAAGAACATGCAGAGAACTCTCATTTTGGTCATGATTATGGTCATCGGTCTTGCTGGCTGCGTTGGCACGCAGAGCCGCAGCCCGGAAGCGCGGTTGCAGTCTGAATCGGATGCGCTGACCTTCTCTGCCGCTGCCCCGCACCAAATCGTGCTTCCGGACACGCACCAGAATGAAGGCGTAGCGCCGTTTCTGCGACAGACTGCTGAGGCCTTGCAGAAATCCCTGCAAGCAGTGACGGGCGGGAACTTCCCGATTGTCCAAGAAAGCGGCAAAAAGCCAGGTTCGGCTATCTTTCTGGGAATGACCAACGCCGCCGCAGCGGCTGGGCTGTGGGTGGACAAGACGCCTGAGTACGGCGGCTTCATCGCTGAGCGCAACGGCGACGTGTTCATACTCGGGCGTGACGAAGACCGCTTTGGCCGCGACAAGGTCTCCCGCAATCGACACGACTATATCTTGGGCACGGTTAAGACGGCGGTTGTCTTCATGGAAGACTACTTGGGCACGCGATTTCTGCTGCCAGGCGAAGTTGGCATCGAATACGGCGTCGCAGCGCCGGTCGCCGTGCCCCGAGGCTTGACCCGCGAAGTCATACCGCCGCTGATTTTTGCCACTGGCCGGCACTATAGCCTGCTCTATGATTACGCCAACAACAATTATGGCAGCGGCAGTTTCAAGTCGTATGGGGGGCATTCCTACTATGACGCCGTCCCCGCCAGCGAGTACGCCAAGGAACATCCGGAGTATTTCGCCTTCCTGGGCTCAGCCAGAACCTCTACGGGCAACCACCTCTGCATTTCCAATCCAGAAGTCCAGGAATTGATCTATGCAGAAGTTTTGAAACAGCTCGACGCTGGCGCAAAGACGGTACAACTGGCGCAGACTGACGGGTACCAGCCGTGCGAATGTCCGTCCTGCAAAGCCCTCGGCAATACCGACGACCAAGGGGAAAAGCTCTGGATCATCCACCGGGCCATGGCCGAACGGCTGCTGAAGGACCGCCCCGGAAAAAACGTCCACATCATCGCCTACGGACCGACCAAGAACCCGCCTCGCTCGTTCAACTCCTTCCCGGACAATGTCATCATCGAGTTGTGCGCCTATACCCAGGAGATGTTTGACGCCTGGTCGAAAATCAAAGTCCCGGGAGGTTTCACAGTTTACATCTACAACTGGGGCTGGTATCAACTGGTGGGCTTGACCCCGAAGACATCGCCAGACTCCTGCGCCCGGCAAATTGACCTTTTCTTGCGGAATGGCGTCAAAGGCATTTACCGTTGCGGATTCGGCGAACTGTTCGGTCTGGAGGGGCCGTCCTATTACGTCTACGGCAAGGCGTTAGACGCTTCCGGCCAGAATGCCGAACAATTGGTAGACGAGTTCTACCGCGCCGCTTTCCATAAGGCAGCCGCTCCGATGCGGACGTTCTACGGCGTGTTGCACGAGCGCGTCGAAGCCCTCTATGTCCGCCAGGGCATGTATTCGTTCCTGTCCAGTGCGCCGGGTCTGCCCAAAAATCCACGCATCATCCTGAGCGCTATCTACACTCCTGACCTGATTGAGACCATGGAGAAAAATCTGTCGCGTGCGGAAGCGCTGGCTGACAATGACAAGGTGCAGGTGCGCCTGAGCCTGGTTCGGAAAGAGTTTGACTACGTGAAAAATCTGGCGACGGTATTGGCTTTTTACAACAGTTTCCGCTTCCGGCCTGACCAAAGCAATTTTGCGCAGCTGGCCGACGCGGTTGAGGCCCGCAATGCGATGATTGACGGTTATTACACGCCAAAAGGCTCCATGCAGCCGGTGCCTGGCTGGCCGGAAGTGCTTTTCCTGGGCCATGCACCGAAGGCAACAGTGCTGCTCAACGGCCGCCTGAATGCACCGCTGGGCGCTCCCTTCACCTGGAACATCGCAGCGCTGCGGGCAAGCAACATCATCCCGGGGACATCCAATCGCTCTATGACAGCGTCGCGGGCGTCAGGCGCTGTCAGCGGCCTTGATTTCACTGCCGGTGCTTGGAAGGACGTGTCCTGGCAAGAGCTGAAAGGCATTCAACTGGGCGAAACACGCGCCAAGACGCGCTTCAAAGTCATTTATGACCAGGACAACCTCTATCTGGCCTTTGCCAGCACGGTCGAACCCGGCCTGGAATATGAGACGCTGGGACACGATGGCCCGGCTTGGCGCCAGGATTGCCTGGAGCTGACCCTGGACCCGCAGGGGCAGCGGCAGCAGTATTACCATTTCATCTTCAACCCAGTTCCGAATTCTTTCTATGACGCGGCCTTCGGGCTGGTCACGGATGCGCTTGACCCGCGCTATAACAAAAGCGATCCGTCCTGGAACGGCGCCTGGAAATACCAGGGCGAAATCAAGGACGGCGTGTGGACGGCCCTGGTGACGATGCCGTTCGCCACCCTGGGCGTGTCCTGCCCAGAGCGAGGTACGCGCTGGACCATGAACGTCGGCCGGGAGGATTTTATCCCTAATGCCAAAGGCAAGCGCGACGTTGAATTGTCGCTATGGTCGCCGAACCTGGAGACTATGAGCTTCCATGACCGGGAGTCGTTTGGCGAACTGATCTTTGACTGACCGCCATCGCGGCACCTCTGGAACGACCGGCTGGGACTTTTTTCGCATTGGTTCCAGGCCGGTCTGGCAGCCGGGCATTATATTATTTTGTTTATGCCCGGCATGCTGTCTGGCGAATTGCCGGCATGGAGGTTTCAAGATGAATAATCATACAGATTTAATTACTAATGCAGTTTATTTGCGTCATCATGACGTGGAATGTTGGAATTTTCGCGCCCATCATGCTCAGCACCTTCAGCGTTGTCTGCCCAACCAGCGGGTTTTGATTTGCGAAAACGAAAAGGCATTTGTCGCGGCCCTGCCGGAAGCAGACTGCGTCATGGTCTGGACCTTTAAGCAGGAGTGGTTCGAGTTGGCGCCTCGTCTGCGGGTGCTGTCAACGCCTTCGGCTGGCCGGGACTATTTCCTGGTCGAGCCGCCTCCCCAGGTGCGGCTCATGTACGGCGCGTTTCATGGTTGCATCATTGCCGAGACCGTAGTCGGCATGATTTTGGCCATGACGCGGGGACTGCTCGCCTCGGCCACCACGCTTGCCGACCAGCCCTGGCCGCGCCAGGAATTGTGCTCCATTATCAGGCCACTGCGCGGCAGCCACGTGGTCATCCTCGGGCTTGGGAACGTCGGCGAATGGATTGGCCGCATGCTCAAGCCGTTCGGGGTCAGAATCAGCGGGTTGCGGCGCAGCTTGCACCGGAAGCCGCCGGCGTGGTTCACCCCAGACGACCGACTCTTCCTGGAAGATGACCTTGACGCTGTGTTGCAGACGGCTGACCACGTTGTCCTCGCTCTGCCGGGCAATGAAGACACCAACGGCATTCTCAACAGCCGCCGCATCAATCTTCTGGCCAGCCACGTCACTATCTGCAATGTCGGCCGCGGCAACGCCATTGAGGAAATGCCGCTCTATGCCGCACTGTCAGCTGGACGCATCGCCGGAGCTTTCCTGGATGTGTTCTCCACCGAACCCCTGCCGGAAAATTCGATTTTGCGGCGTTGTCCAAATCTGTGGCGCTTGCCGCATGCATCAGCCATCTCTGAGCAGTATCTCGATTTGTATGTCGAAGACTTTGCCCAGCAGTGGAAAGAATGGGCCGGCATGCCGTGAAATTTAGGGGCGAGGGGCGAGAATGCTGAATGCTGAATGCTGAATGTGGAATGCTGAATGTGGAAGACGCATTCATCATTCATCATTCATAATTCACAATTCATAATTCGTGTCATGCTTCGGCGATGACGGCGTTGAGGTCGTAGGCGTCGGCGCTCTTGATAACGACCTGGGCAAAGGCTGGAGTGCGCAGTTTTTTGCGATTGGCGGCGCTGACGATAATCTGCTGATCCACGTCTGGCGCGTCAGCCTGGCTGCGGCCTATCCAGCGACGGTTGTCCAAGGGGTCTTCCAGGAGCACGGTGAGTTTTTTGCCGATCATGGCCTCGTTGTTGGCGCGGGCGATCTCTTGCTGAGTCTGCAACAGGAGTTGACGGCGCTCCTCCGCCACTGACGCTGGCGTCTGGTTGTCGAGAGAAGCTGCTGCCGTGCCTTCCTCTCGTGAAAAGGTGAATACGCCCAGGCGTTCAAATCTGATTTCCTGGACAAAGTCAAGCAATTCCTGGAAATCCTGCTCGGTTTCGCCAGGGAAGCCGACTAAGAAGGTCGTGCGGAGAGCCAGGGACGGGTATTGGGAGCGGATTTTGGTCAGCAGGGCGCGGGTGGCGCGGCTGTCCAGGCCGCGCCGCATGCCTTTCAGGACGTTGTCGCTGATGTGCTGCAAGGGGATGTCAAGATACGGCACGAGGTGGCGTCCGCCAGCTAACAGCTCCAGCAGTTCATCGGTCACATACAGCGGATGGGCGTAGAGAAGGCGCAGCCAGAAGTCTCCTGGCAAGGCATCGGCCTGCCGGAGCAATTCCTCCACCGTGGGGCCATCCGGCTGTTCGCGACCGTAGCGCGTCGTATCTTGAGCAATCAGGTTGAGTTCGAGCGCACCCTGGTCGAGGAGTTGGCGGCATTCCGCCAACACTGAAGCGAGGTCGCGACTGCGTTGACGGCCGCGGATCATTGGGATGGCGCAGTAAGCGCAACGGTGGTCGCAGCCCTCGGCGATCTTGATATAGGCGAAAGCCGGTGGCGTCACGGTCAGCCGCGGGACAGTATGGTCGTAGAGATAAGTCGGCAGCGATGATTTCGGTACGTTGCGGCCGGGGAGGGCGTTGTCGTAGGCAGCCCGCAATAATTCCGCAGCTTTCGGAATATCATCTAAGCCGAGAAAGACGTCGACGTCTGGATAGGCGCGGGCGCAGCCCTCAGGGTCGCGCTGCGGCAGGCAGCCAGCGACTGCGACTAAGCGGCGTTGTCGGCGGGAGCGTTTTTTCCAGCGCAAGGCGTCGCGGATGGCTTTTTCGGCCTCTTCCCGGGCGTCGCGGATAAAGCTGCATGTGTTGATCAGGACGATGTCGGCGTCCTCTGGAGAGGCGGCCAGGTAGAGGCCAGCCGCCGCGATTGAGCCGCAGATCACTTCGGTGTCAACGAGATTCTTAGCGCAGCCTAAGCTGACGATGGATACGGCAAGGGGGTCTTGCATTATGAATGTCCAAAAGGGAAAGAACTTGAACACAGAGCAGGCCAGTTGGTGGAAAGACGAGCCTTTACTGTGATTCCTGGCCGTGATTTGTCAAATGCCGGCAGTTTAAAACGAGGTTTTTGACTGGGATCGTCAGCGTGATTTGCTTTGATGGTTCACGAATTGGTCGGCGCTGACCGCAGCAAGCGCAGGCTGTTGGCGATCACGAGCAGGGTGGCGCCGGTATCAGCCAAGATTGCCAACCAGAGCGAAGCCTGGCCAGCAAGCGCTAGAAGGATGAACAGCAGTTTCAGGCTCAGCGCAAACAGGACATTCTGCTTGATGATAGCAAGGGTATGGCGGGAATGGCGGATCAGCCGTGGTAAGCGCGACAAATCGTCGCTCATCAGGGCGATGTCAGCGGTTTCCAGGGCGGCGTCCGACCCCATAGCGCCCATCGCGATGCCGAACGTAGCCGCCGCCATGGCCGGAGCGTCGTTGATGCCGTCGCCCACCATGGCGACGTAGCGATGCTCGCGAACCAGTCGGCCAATGACTGCGACCTTGTCTTCCGGCAGCAGTTCGCTGTGGAATTCGTCCACGCCGGTTTCCTGGGCGATCACCTTGGCTGTACCTTCGTTGTCGCCGGTCAGCATGACTATGGGTTTGACACCGAGTTCGTGCAAGTCCTGGATCAAGGTTCGCGCTTCTGGCCGAAGACGGTCGGCGATGCTGATCAGCCCGCAGACATGGTTGTTATTGCCGATGGCGACGACCGTATGGCCAGCAGCTTCCAATGCCAGCGCCTGGGCGTGAATAGCCTCGGTTTCCTGGCCTTTCTCATGCATGAAACGGTGGCTTCCCAACCAGAACAGCCGCCCTTGCCAGAAGCCTTCCACGCCTTTGCCGCTTAAAACGCGGGTGTTTTCGGCTGGCAGCGGATTCAGTCCAGCGGCGCGGGCGTGGCGAAGCACGGCGCGCGCCAGTGGGTGCTGGCTGTGCGCCTCCAGGCTGGCGGCGCGTTCCAGCAGCTCATTTTCAGTATGGCCTTGCAATGGGATGACGCGCAGCACTTCTGGTCGCCCCTCGGTCAGAGTGCCGGTCTTGTCCATGGCTAGGGCGCGGAGTCTCCCTGCGGCTTCCAGATAGATGCCGCCCTTGATGAGCACGCCGTGACGAGCAGCCGCAGTCAATGCCGAGACAATGCCGACCGGGGTGGCGATGACCAGTGCGCATGGACAGGCAATCACCAGGACGACGAGACCGCGGTAAATCCACTCTGACCAGGACGCTCCTGCCAACAGCGGCGGCAACACAGCCACGGCCGCAGCCAGGAACATCATGGCAGGAGTGTACACCTGCGCAAACTGGTCCACCCACTGCTGTGTCCGCGCGCGACGGGTTTGGGCGCTTTCAACCATGCTGATGATTCGGCTCAAGGTCGTGTCAGTCGCGGCTTTGGTCGTTTCAATCTCCAGAACGCCATCTTCGTTGATGGTGCCGGCAAAGACGTCATCCCCTGGGCGTTTGGGCACTGGCATGGATTCCCCGGTGACAGGCGCCTGGTTGACCGTCGATTCACCTTGACAGACATTGCCATCCAGGGGAATGCGTTCGCCGGGCCGGACCAATATCCGGGTGCCGGGCGGAATCGTCTCCACCGGCGCTTCCTGGCCGGTGGCGGCATAGCGCGCTGTTGGAGGGGATAAATTCATCAAGGCGCTGATGGCGCGGCGAGCTCGTTCGACGCTCCAGTGCTCCAGCAGCAGGGAGACTGCGAACAGGAAGGACACGGTGGCGGCTTCAAACCATTCGCCCATGACGATAGCGCCAAGGATGGCAACGATCATGAGCAGATTCATGTCTGGACGCAGCCTGATCAAGGCCTGCCAGGCTTTGGGTATGACCTGCCAGGCGCCGACGACGATGGCGGCCAGATAAAGCACCCAGACGGCCAACGGAAAGACATGGTCGGCCTCGCCTCCGCCGGTCAAAGCATGCATAAAGCTGCCGTGCTTAATCCAATGAGCCGTGAAACCGGCCAGAAGCAGAACGCCGCTGGCGATGGTCAGTGCCAGTTGGCCATGCTTTTCCCAGAATGTTCGTGTGTCAGCAGCCAAACGCTGCTCCCAAGGCGATGCCTTCATGCCGGTTCGCGCCACCGCCTGGACGATAGCGGCCGGATTGATGATTTCCGGGTCGTATTCAACGCTCATGCGGGCGTTGATGACATCGAATTCTAGGTTCAGCACTCCGGCCAGAGTGCCGATTTCGCGGCGCAGAATCGCGACTTCTTCGGCGCAGTCGAGGCCATCAACTTTATAATGGATTGTCTGCATGGCTGGCAGCCTTTGCCATAGTGAGAGAGGATGGGACAGGGCAGGGTGACGCAATGCCGCTTAGACCAGGGCGCCGACCGGCCTGTTCCTGAATTATGCCATTCTTAGGGGCCTCAACCAGCTTGCGTCAGGCAGGCGGATTGGTTTGCTGGTTTCGCTGGGTTGCCTGCAAAAAAACTATCAGGGTCTTTCGATGGTGAGGGCCATGCCAGGGGCAGAGTGCGGCAATCAGAGTAAGGATGCTTCCCGTTGCCCATATCCCCGCAAGTACTCCGAGCAGCATCGCAAACCCGACGGCGGGATGCAGCGCTCCAGATTCTATCGTTGTGTCAACTGTGCAAATGACGTTCGTGGATTGCGGCAATATTTTCATGGGGAACGACACGGCAATGCACAGCCAGACAGCTGCGAACGCTAACATCGGCGCTATGCTCAACTTGGCAAGGCGGCAGTGCCGGCAATAAACTAACAGGAGATTAAGTTGCTCTTCCGATAGGCAGTCCCGGTCTATCGCGTGTTTTTGGAGAAAACGCTCCAAGGCAGCCTCATCTCGCTGCGTGGTGGGGTTCTCCAGTCCTAAATATCGTCGAATCATAAAGATATAGAATACCGGCATGCCGAGCATATTTAAGAAGATCACCACGAGAAGCCAAGAGGCTTTTTCCCAGCGCGTCAGCCGTTTTGACAACGCGACCCATGCCGAGTAGATTGGCAACATGGCACAAGTAACGTAGAAGGCTACACCCAATGCGTCCCGGAGCGCGCTTGGCGGCTCTTCGGCCATGCTGCCGGTCGCGAACTTGAAAACCATCCACCCTGGCATGAGCAGGTAGGCCAAGGGCATGTAGAAAGTGGGCACCCCAAGCAGCACAAAACACCATTTAGGGGCGGGAAGGCCAACTGGCGTTGCCTGATGTTCAGGTTGTGAATCAGTAGACATGGCGCGTTCTCCGTAGCGAAAGTTAACTTTTGCCGAGAAACTCTGGTTGCGGCTTTTCGGACAGGCTTTCATGTAAGATGATTTGAGATCACTATTTTACAAATTCGCCGTCACTTTATGAGACGGATATGGATTCCGGTATATCTTAAGTTTAAGGCCGTCGGCTTGCACCGTCAATGACAACATTCACTGCCAAGACAACTTAGTTTCAAAAAGGAGCAGTTAACGATGCGGATACATGCCAAGTACGATTGGAAGCGGCTGACCCCGGCGGATGGACATCATTATTTTTTCGGGTATTACGACCGTTGCCCCTGGAATCATGACCAGACCCTGCATTTGACTCTGAAGGTAGCGCAGGATACGCGGCTGCCGCTCCCCGGAGAGACGGCGGAGGTCGGCGTTGTTGACCGCAATGGCCATTACGAAGGCCTGACTGAAACGCGCGCATGGTGCCACCAGCAAGGGAGCATGACGTTGTGGCTGCCCCATCGCCCCGGCTGTTTCATCTTCAACGACTATGATGTTGAACGCAAGCAATTGCTGGCGCGGATTTATGATTTAAAGCGCGGCCTGGTCGGCGAATATGACCGTCCTGTGTACGCCATGTCGCCGGACGGGCGTTGGGGCGTGTCGCTCAATTTCGGCCGTATCCCAAGACGCGGCTACAGCTATGCCGATGCGCCGCTGAGCCGTGACGAGCATCCTGACTATGACACCGAAGGGCTGTTTTTGATTGACATGCACAGCGGCGCCTCCCGCGTCCTCGTCAGCTACCGGCAGATGATGGACTTGCATCCCGTGCCTTACGAGCTGGACGATGTCTACGTCTGGCTTAACCACGCTATCTTCAATATTGACTCCAGCCGGATTTTGTGGCTGTTCCGTCATTGCCACAATCCCTTGGCGCCATCCTGGAAGACGCACATGTTCACGGTCGGCGTCGACGGCTCCGAACTGCTGTGCCCGCTGCCGCATTTCTACTGGAACGGCATGATTTCGCACCAAATCTGGGGACGGACGCCGCGAGAAGTCCTGATTGACGCCAAGTGGCGCACCAACAACAACACAGACTACGTGGTTTTTGACGAACGTCAGCTGCCGTTGCGGGCGACTTTGATTTCTAAGGGCATGGGGCCGTTTGGACATACTATTTTTTCCCCGGATGGCAAGTGGATGCTGGCTGACACGTATGCAGACGAAAACAGCAACCAGCACTTGGCGCTGGTCAATCCGGCCGATGGTTCGCTGGAGGAAATCGGCCTGTTCCGGCACTACAAGCCCCAGGGCTTCTGCGGCGATGCCCGGTGCGACCTGCATCCGCGCTGGTCGCAGGATAGCCGAACCATCACCGTTGACAGCATCCATAATTACGAACGCGGCATTTATATGCTCGAACTGTGACACGAACTCGGCGGCGCTAGGCAAGCCCCGGGTTCGAACCACTGATAGACACTAATAAACCAGTATGGCTTTTATAGGCTTCAGGCGAGTGGCGGCTTCAAGGTTGCTGCTCTGAGGAGACTTCTGCGCTTGTCGGGCCTAACGTGCCAGCATCGCGACTACTGCCGGTGCGCTGCCAAAAAAAGGAGGCAGTGATGACGAAAAAAGTCCTAGGGATGGCTGCCATAGTGTGGCTTCTATGCCTGGTCAGCCCTGGCCAGGCGGGATGGTGCCGGGAGCCTTTTTCCGGTGATTGGGGCAACGTCTTGGCGTTCATTTCTGCGGTGAAGCCGATGGTCGTTCGCGCCTGGAGCGCACCTGCAAGCATGCAGTCTTCGTGTCCTGGCGGCAGCTGCCGGAGAACCTCTGCGCTGCGTCGCTTCTGGTCACGGTTGCGGCGGGCGTCGAAGCAAGAGGAACGCTTGCAGCAAGAGGCGGAAAAGGAGCGGCAGCGCCTGGAACAGCCGCATCCGGACGCTACGGCGGCGGGCGAGCTGCCAGAGGCATTGCGCTATGAACAGCGCGGCGGATGGTACTACGTGATTGAGCGCGAAACCGGTCGCGAGGTCTTCCGGATCAAGGCCGGGGCGCGGCCCGGAGAACGACGGTTCGGCACGATGAGCTGGCTGGATCGCTGGATGTATCGGAATCGCCTCAAGAAGGAGCGAGCCACCCGTCATCCCTGGCGCTGGGAACGCCGCAAAGATGGCACATATCACTTCTATGACAGCGTCACTGGCGAATTCCAAGGCACTTTCAAGCTGCACAATGAGTGACGCACCCCGCCGAGCTGGGCCATACATTTGCACCACAGATAGACGCCGATAAACTTGGCGCAGCTGGCATCAATGCCGGAGCGATTACTCATCCAGCGGGACAAAGGCGATGGGCACGGTGATGTCGTCGTTGAAATCGACGAGGATGCCCTCAGCGTGTGGCCAACTGGGAGGTTGGGTGAAGACGGCGGTTGAGGTATATGAGCTGAACATGCTGCCGTCAGCAAGCTCCAGCAAGAGGCGGAAGCGCCGGATTTTGAAGTAGTCGCGATTGGGATTGCAGAGTCTAAAGACGTTGTATACGCCGATGCTGCGCAGCGCTTCAGCTGGAATGGGCACGCGCTGTTCTTCGGACCAGATGTCGGCAGTTTCGCTGCCGCCTGCGCGGCTGAGCAGCCCGATGTCAATGCCGTTGAGAACGCCAGTGCTGGGATAGCTCTTGGCTGAGCTGTCGAAACCCTGGCCTTCGTAGCAGAGCCAGCCGCGGGTGGCGCTGGCCAGCAGTTCGGGGGTGACGACGCGCTTCTCCTCCGGCACTTCCTGTGCATAGCGTTCGGGAACTGGATCAAGTTCATAGCTGGCAATCGGTCGCTTGGATTCGATGCGCAGGTCAGCCCAGCAGGCCCAGTCACCGGAAGAGTCGTCATTGGGGCCGACGTCGCTGATGAGAACCAGCGTGATTTTTTGGCCGGCGTAGGCGCTGAGGTCAGCGCTGATGAGGTCCCAGCGGTGTCCGGCAACCGTGTGTTCGGCTAACAAGCGTTCTTCGCCGGCAGCGTCGCGCACAGCGACCTGGAAGAGGATGCCGTCACCGAGGTAGCTGCCATCGCGTTTGCCTACCAGGGCACGGAACCACCATGCGTCGTCGGTTTGGGGCAGTTCCAAATCATAGTTGGCGCAGGCAGCGCCGATTTGGCCTTTCCACGGCGGGTGCATGAAGATGCCATCGTGCTGAACCTCGCCGCAGTACATGTCTTTCAAGCGTCTGACGTTCGCACCGCTGCTGCCGGGAGCGTCGGTTTCGGGTGCTTGGCGTGGGCGCATAGTGAAGCGCCAGTTTTCGAGGAAATCAATGGCGAGGCGCTCGGGTGCGAAGGAGCTGATCAGGCCGCTCTGCCAGCGCTGGCTGGACTGCTCGTCGCTGATGGTGACGCTCATGAGGCGTCTGGTAGGCGTGGTGGCCTGGGGCAAGGCAAAGGCGACCTGGCTCCATGTGCCGGGCTTGACTGACACGCGCTGCTGCTGGTCGCCGAGCTGGCAGAGCAACTCGCCGGGTCGTTGCTTGGTTGGCAGCAGGCGCAGGGTGAGGGTGGTGTCGGTGATGGTGCCCTCGCAGCGGGTCAAATCCTGGACGTTGAAGTCAATCCAAGCGTCGTCAATGTTGAACCACAGACGTTCGCCGGCTTTGGCGTCTTGGGCGATGAGCCGTTCGTGAGTCTTGCCGTCTGGGCTGTGAATAGTGACAGTTTCCCCGGGGACGACTACGTCGCGGTCACAGCGCAGTTCCGGCGCGAAACGGACCTTGCCTTCACGGAGGCGGTAGCTGAAAGCGCCAGGGACGGGGATGACGTAGGTCAAGCCGCGGGCGCGTCGAAGTATGGCCGGGCCAAGGCTCTTGCCAGCGAAATCCAGCGCCTCGGCGCTGACGGCGTTGACCGCAAAACCACAATCAGCCTGCTTATAGAGGATGACTTCCCAGTGTTCGGCATCGTCGCGGCGGCAGATGCCAGCACCCATGCCAGCGGCCTTGGGGAAGCGTTGGAAGGCCAGGTCGCGACCGTCAACGTAGAGATAGGCAGGGCTGTCAGCATAGTCGGCGCGGAGACCATTCTGGTTAGTGCTGATGACATGGACGCTGCCGTCGTCCGTCCAGCCCGTGAAGCCGTTGGGCGGGAGAGTGATGGTTTTGCCGTCGAGCGTGAGGCTCAGATCATCTTGGCGGTGGCCATTGACCACGACGTGTGTGCCGTCTTCATAGTCGAGGACGAGCTGCGAGCGCTCGTAGGCGCGGTTGGCGATCGCCTGGCTGGTGTTCCAGAGGCGGCCCTCGGCATCAGCGTAACGGATGGCAGCGATGTTTGCCTGGGTGTAACGGCTATGGAGCTGTTGCAGCAGAAAGTAGCCGCGCAGGGTGCGGCGCATGCCGCCAACGCTGACCAGGAAGGACGGGTGACCAAAGGCGACCGTGGCGGCGAGGAAACGGTCGATGCTGGCGTCCAGTTCGGTGCTGGTGCTTCCGAGGGGGACGTCTCTGCCGTAGAACATCTCCATGTTACCCATGCCAAAATTGCATTCGAGGGGATGCATTTTAAGCAGATCGAAATCAACCAGCCAGGGTTTTTCAGGCAGATAGTAGCTGCGGTCCTGGGCATAATTGCCGTCGGTGAGGCCGCTATAGAAGCAGTGGTGCGGTCCCTCGGAATAGACCGGCCCGCCCCAGGCGGCCTTTTGAATGAGCATGATTTCCCCAAAGGCGTAGTAAGTCGCCGCAAAGGTGCCGGCGCCAGGAACGCGATAGTCGTAATCAGTGCGACTCCAGGGCGTGACCGCAGTGTGGACATCGCAGTAAGCCGTGCTGAAGCGGTACTTTTGCTGATTGATGGGGCTGAGTTCAGCGCAATACTCGACTGCATACTGGGGTTTAGGCGCATAGCAGCGGTACCAAGCGCCCTGGAGCTGGTTGTCAGCCGTGCGGCTGATGAGATCAATGCGCCAATACTCGTTGACAGGCGCGAAGTCGGTGAAGTTATTGTAGGGGCCGTAGACAAAGCCGAGGGTGTCCTGCATGTAGCGCGAGTAATCGGCCATGCCGGCGTCGCCGCCTTTGCCAGGTGCGGCCTTAGTGCGGAAGGTGAAGCTTTCGTCGCCATCGCGCCAGCAGGTCTCGTGGTCGGTGACGAGAACCTTGCGCATGCCGTGCCGCCAGATGTTATGCCAGTATTTCTTGTCATTGTCGCGATTGCCAGCGCCATGTGCGCGCCAGGCGTGGGTGCCAGTGATCTGTTTGTGGGGCGAGGGCGGGTTGGGAATGTTGGGCAGGTGCTCGGCAAATTCTGGCCCGACCGTGACAAAGAAGCGCTCAAAGCAGTCATTGCGCTGGCCGTCAGTGCGGGGAGTGTAGAGCACACCGCCGTTGGCGCTGACCTTGTCAGCACCCCAGGGACGGCTGCCGTTGGAGCGGTACCAGTCGATGTGGGCAGACAAGAACAGCGTGTCGCTGCCGTTTTTGAACACCAGTACGGCCGGGCGACCGTAGGGGTTGCCATAGCTGTAGTAAGGAATCTCAATGGAACGCAGACCGTCAAGGCCTTCGCAGCTGCCGAAGCTCACAGCGCCGACTTTGCCGCCCAGGGCGATGGTGTCGATGACGAGAGTCTTGCCCATGATGCGCAATTCATAACGGGCGTCAATGCTGTCCTCTCCGCGCCGCAGTCGCCACTGGCTGATGACGGCGTCGCCCTCCACAGCGCAACTGACCACCTCGCTGTGCTCAGGTGCAATCCAGTGGGGTGTTGCGTCGTCGGGAAACTGCACGCCGCCGCCATTGAGGATGCTGATGGGCGCGTTGTTCTGCCATTGCGCTGTGATGAGCTGCGAGGCACCGGAGTAGGGCGTGTAGCGGTAGCTAAGAACGCCGTCCGAGCCTTGGTAGCGCAGGACGAAATTGCGGTCATTTTCCGCGCTGACGCTATTTTTAGCGCCGGGCTTGGCGCTGTCGGGCAGGATGGTTTCTTCGCGGGTGGGGAAGGGCAGCGTGCCAGGGCCGGTATTGGCGGCATGGGATTGTCCGGGGAATGGTTTCAGATTGCGTTTTGGGCGGGGCTTGAAGGTCAGCGGCGGCTGCTCGTCCGTGAAAAAGCTCAGGTTGTCAAAGAAAAGTGTACGGTCTTGGAGGTTGCGGCCATTGGTGATCCGGAAACCGGTGAAATGCGTGTTGGGCTGGTTGAGGAGCCGCTGCTGGGCGTCGTCAAGGCGGCGTATGGGCAGGAACCATTCGCGCCAATTGACGCGGATGAGATTGATGGCGTGTTCGGTGCCCTCCGGCAACGCGAAGAGGAGTTCAATGGTGACTTGCGGGGTGTGGCTGACCAGCCTCGAACCCCTGTTGTTTCCATAGACCCAGCAGCTGACCATGTCAAAAGACGCCGGCAACGCCAGCGGCGCTGGCGGCCGCAGCGTGACTACGGGTATGTCGCCATCTCGGCGGTAGGTAAGCTTGCCCACGTAATCGCCCCAGATTTGCTGTTCGCGGCTGCGAGTGAAGGACGCCACAGCGTCGCTGGTCTCAATCACCCAAGCTTCGTCACGCTCAAAGTCGACAAGCGGGGGGTGCGTGTCCTCGAAACGGCCGGCCCAGTCCAGTTCGTAAGGGCGCTTGCCAACAGTGTCGGCACCGTGAAGAACAGCGCCGACAAGGATCATTATGCTCAGGATAAATGCTTTCATGGGCTGACCTTTGGGTTAGGGGCGAGGGATTGAATGCTGAATGCTGAATGCTGAATGCTGAATGTTGAATGCTGAATGCTGAATGTTGAGGCGCATTTGTCATTCATCATTCATCATTCGTCATTTATCATTCGTTAGGGGCGGGGACTACGGCAATACACCGTCATCGAAGTCGAGCCGGATGACAGCGGCCTGGCTGCGAAGTCCGTCTGCTGGCAGGCCACTCAGGCGAAGGCAGGGGCCTCGGCGGAACATGGAAGGCGGCTGTTCCACAGAGGCACGCACTGGCTCGCCGGTGTTGAGCAGGATGGCGCGTTGCGGTTTAGCCTGAAGCGGCGGGAGGCAGAGGCCGGTTGCTGTTAGACCCTGGGGCAGATGCAAGTAGAGCGTGTTTCCCCGGCGCGTCGTCAGAATCTCCGTGTTGGCCAGTATTCCAGGTGCCGGGTCGGCGCCGACTATGCTTTCCTGGACGCATTTATACCAGGCGCCGATTTCGGTCAAGATGGCCGTCGCTTCTGGCGGGATAGTTCCGTCTGGCCGCGGGCCGACATTGAGCAGATAGTTTCCGCCCATGGCAAAGATTTTGTCCATGCTGCGGATGAGGAAGTCGGGTGTGAAGTAGTCTTCGTCGCGCCGGAATCCCCAGCTTTGTTCGCCGACGGACTGGCAGGCCTCGGTCGGTCGAGTAAAGGCCTGTCCGGCTGGGACATTGCGTTCAGGCGTGCAATAATCGCCCGGACTGAAGCCGCGGTCATTGATCACGATTCCCGGTTGGAGGGCACGGAGAGTTTCGTTCAAATCAGGGACGTTTAGGCGCGGCGGGGTGTCCCAGAAGAAGGCGACGATGCGGCCGTAGTTGGTGGCCAGTTCGCGGATTTGGGCACGGACAAAGTCGATGTATTTCATCAGGTCGGGCTGATCGCCGGGATTGGGCTTCTCAAGTTGATGGTCGCCGCCCAGATTGATGGCGTTTGGGTGGTGCCAGTCCTGGCAAGAGTAGTAGAGGCCAAGGAGTATGCCCTGGCGCTGGCAGGCTGTGGCCAGTTCGGCGAGGATGTCGCGACCGTATGGCGTGTGCATGATGTTGAAGTCAGTGGCAGCGGTGTCCCACATGCAGAAGCCGTCAAGGTGCTTGGTCGTGAACACCAGGTACTCCATGCCAGCGTTCTTGGCCAGGCGCAGCCATTCGTCCGGATCAAAGTTGGTCGGATTGAATTGCTCGGCAAACTTGACATATTCCGCTTGGGGCATGGCGGCGCGCCATTGCTGTTGCTCGTGCCAGCCAGCGACAGCGTAAATGCCCCAATGCACAAACATGCCGAAGCGCTTTTCAAAAAACCAATCGCGGCCATCGCCAAAGCGGGGGATCATGGGCAATTCCTTGCAGTTGCGGGGAATCATGGGCAATTCCTTGCAGTTGGGGTTATGGGTCGTTGGGGAGCGGCCGCAGCCCGGCGCCAGTAATAGTGGCGGTCAGGTCAGGGAAGCCGCGCTGACGCAGCAGGGAGTTTTTCTTCAGCCGGAAGTCGCGTTTTTTGAGATTCATAAAACCAGGGTCAGCCAGAACCGAAGCAGCGTCATGCCCCAGGGCCTGCCAGTCGGCAAAGGTGAAGTCCTGCCAGGTGGCAACGCCGTCTTTGCTCACCATGGCCTGGAAAAAAGGTGCTTGGCGCTTGCCGTCGGCCGAGGCGCTGACATCGAAGAAGACATTGCTCTCCGAGAGCAGCTGGGCGCCGGTTAGCGTCAACCATTCCGAACTCTTGAAGAAGGGCTTGTTGTCGACGACGATGACATTGGCCACGAAGTTGTAGTTGAAGGAGTGGCAGAGTCCAGGAAACGCAAAGCCGTCCTGGCGGCTCTGGTTGCTGCGGGAGATGGCGATGCCGCAATCGCCTGGGAAGGCAGATACGTTGTGGCGGGCGATATTCTCACGACCGTAGTGCTGGTGGAAGCCCTCGCGGGAGCAGTCGGTGCAGATGTTTTGCTCGATGACGATGTGCGCTGAACCCTCGTCGGTGTAGATGCCCCAGCCGCCGTAGTGTCGGCATTGGACGCGGGCGATGTAGTTGTTGTAGACTCGTGTTCCTGGTTGGATACCAAGCAGATAGATGCCGCCCATGTCGCAGAGGACTTGCTTGCCGATGTCGTGGATCAGGTTGAAGCCGATGCGGTTTTCGCGGCAGACGCTGTCGCTGTAGCCCCAGACCCAGCCGCACGAGATGGCGGAATAGTAGAAGTCGTGGATATGGTTGTGTTCGATTAGGTTGCCGAAAGCGTGTCCAATCGCGATGCCGACAGCGCTGGCAAAGACGTTGCCCCCGTCATGGATATGGTTGTCACGTAAGATGATATGGCTGGTGCGCAGTTCGGGCGCCGCGTCGGTGTCGGCATTTCCTGAGATGACCACGCCACCGCCGCCCAGGTCGCTCAACTCGTTGCGGGACAATTCGATATGGCGGCATCCCTCGGCCATGATCAGGGCGGTGGCGCCGCAATGTTCGATGGTGCATTGCCGGAAGGCGCAATGAGCAGCGCCGGTGAGCATGATGGCAGCGGGCAGGTTCAGGGAAGCCTGGGGAAAGCCGCCCAAGGGGCGTGTGTCCGGCTTCCAAGAGGGCTTGACAAAGGGATTGCGCATGGGCGGCACGTCGCAGTCGCCTAAATCATAATTAGGTCCAGTGACGGGGCGGCCGCCGCCGCTATGGCGGAAGGTCAAGCCTTCAAAGGACAGCCATTGCACCGATTGGCCGTTTTCCGGGTCGCCATGCAACATAAGCAGCACCGGCAGAACAGGCACATACGCCTCCAAGGTAGATGCACTTTCGCCTTCTTCCGGATAGTAGTAAAGCGCTTTTTCTTGCCTGTCAAAGTAGAATTCCCCAGGCTCAGTCAATGCTTCGCGGACATTTTGCCAGACATAGCGCGACTGGGCGTTGATGTCAAAACGGCTGTAACGGGTGAAAGTCACGATGCCGGTGGCAGGGTCGAATCGTTCGACCGGGAGGTGGTTGTCGATCCAGCGTTGGAACAGGAGACATTCGATGCCCTGGTGGTCGTACCAGGACGGGTCGAAATCACCGGGATGGACGACAAATCCATTGGCGCCGACAAAGAAGTTGGCCGGCGGCGGCCCGAGCGGACTTTGGATGGGTAGGCCAGTCAAGCTCTTGGGAAAGGAGGCGCGCTGTTTGCGTTTGCCGTTGACGAAGAGCTGGTCGACCCTGCCGTCCTGGATGGCTTCCTGCGGCACCTCGGCTCGGAGCATGGCATGGCCGTTGAGGAAAACTTCCTGCCATCCGGTCACGGGCAAGCCACCGTCGAACACCGGTTTTTCGCCTGGGCAGGCCTTGACCGTCACCGGAAAAGTATCCTCGGCTTGCAACAGCACCGGCTTGTCCAGCTGGTAACGACCGCCATGACACCAGATAGTGAAGGGGAAGGCGGCTTCGCCACGGACCCGGAGAACGCGCAGCCGGGCAAAGGCTGCTGCGAGCGAGTCGAGGGCGCCGGCCGGGCGGTTAGTCGTCATTGACGGCGGGGCGATAGTCAGTTCATTCGTGAGCATGGGAACCTCGCAAAAAAAAATGAAAGGACGCTCGGGATGAGTCTAATCGTCATCCAAAATATACCTTGTTGACGAAAGCTTGCAATGAACAGCCCAAGACAATCCGGCTGACAGCCGTTGAAACACTGCATGAAATGCCGCCAGGAGCGTAAGTTTTTCTATGGGCATCAGAGAAATTGCGACTAAGCTGTTTGCAGGGATTCAGCAGAAGGTTTATGGTTATAGTTTCTTTTGTCAATACATGCGATAACCTTAGGAGCAAAGCCGCCATGAGTTCAGATGCATGGTCGATGTACAGCAATAAATTGACCAAAACGCTGGAGAAGGCGCCGGCTGAATTTACCAAGGCCGACATCATCCGCTTTATTCACGCCGAGGATATTCGCCACGTCAATTTTATGTATCCGGCTGGCGACGGCCGATTGAAAACCCTCAATTTCATCATCCAAAGCGAGGCCAGCCTGGACGAGATTCTGACCTGCGGCGAGCGCGTGGACGGTTCCAGCCTGTTCAGCTTTATCGAACCTGGCAACAGTGACTTATATGTCATTCCCCGTTACCGCACGGCTTTCCTGGACCCGTTCGCAGCATCGCCGACGCTGAATTTCCTCTGCTCATTCTTCAATCGTGACGGCGATCCTTTGGAGAGTTCGCCGGAATTCACGCTGCACAAAGCCTGCCGGGTCTTCCGTGACGTCACTGGCATGGACTTTGAGGCGATGGGCGAATTGGAGTACTATGTGATTGCGCCGGAAGACGCTCTTTTCCCGGCCTCGGACCAGCGCGGCTACCATGAGTCAGCGCCTTACGCCAAATTCAATGCTTTCCGGCAGCAATGCATGATGTACATCGCCCAGACTGGCGGCCAGATCAAGTACGGCCATTCCGAAGTCGGCAATTTCACCTTGCAGGGGAAAATCTACGAGCAGAACGAGATCGAGTTTCTGCCTGTGCCGGCCGAGGAGGCCGCAGCGCAGCTTCTGCTGGCCAAATGGGTGCTGCGGAACCTGGCGCATCAGCATGGTTATAACCTGACCTTTGCCCCGAAAATCACTGCTGGCAAGGCCGGTTCTGGGATGCACGTCCATATACGCATAATGAAAGGCCAGCTCAACCAAATGCAGGCGGACGGGCAGCTCTCTGACGTCGCCCGTAGAGCAATTGCAGGACTGATGACGCTGGCGCCGGCGCTGACCGGATTCGGCAATATGAATCCAACCTCGTATTTCCGGCTGGTGCCGCACCAGGAAGCGCCGACGAATGTGTGTTGGGCCGACTGCAACCGATCAGTGCTGGTGCGAGTCCCGCTGGGGTGGACGAATCGCAAGGACCTCTGCTGTCAGGCCAACCCCCTGGAAACAGCCTGCAAATACCATACCGGCCAGAAGCAGACTGTCGAAATACGCTCGCCAGACGGCTCTGCCGACGTCTATTTGCTGCTGGCCGGGCTGGCCGTCGCCTGTCGGCATGGCTTGCAAATGGCTGACGCCCTTGAGGTGGCGGCCAAGACCTACGTCAACGTCAACATCCATCAAGCCGAGCATCAGGCGCTGCTGAAGAATCTGTCCCAGCTGCCAGACAGCTGCGCTGCCTCGGCCGATTGCCTGGAGGCGCAGCGCGCAGTTTTCGAGCAATATGGCGTGTTCAGTCCCTCTGTGTTGAACGCCATCCTGAGCCAGCTGCGTTCCTACAATGACGCCACTCTGCGGACGACTATAGAAGACGACCCGGAAGCCATGCAGCGGCTGGTCATGCAGCATTTCCACTGTGGCTGAGGCAGCAGGGCGAACCTGGTTGTCAGGTTGATAGTTATTCGAAGACGATGATGGCGTGGCCGTTGCAGACGGGCAGCACAACCCGGGCAACGTCGTCCGTGACCGTGAATGGCAGCGGCGTCCGCTCCGGCGCGAGATAGACGCGGGTGAGTCGCCGTCCGTCCAGCCGGAGGAGGATTTCGGTGTCAGCCAGGGTGGCGCGGTCTTCCAGGGCGACGGATTCGCCGCGCAGTTCCGGCGTGTATGCGAGCAGATGCACCAGGATGCTGCCGGATGGGGTTTTCTGGACAGCGGCTCGGGCGAAACTGGGCATGGTCGGCGTTTGCAGCAGAGGACGGGGCAGGAAGCGGCGCAGGAGGTTGCCGAGCAACAGGCGCAGCTGGTAGGGCGAACGTCGGTAATAGCCAAGGAAGATTTTTCCGGCCAGGTAGGCGATCCTGCCTTTGATGGCCAGGAATGGCTCCTCAGTCACAGCGTCTGGCGGCGTATAGTAGTTGGCGTGCAGGCCATCCCACTCCCGGTTGTGATAGGGGCGGACAATGCGCATGGCGACGCCAGCGCCAGGGGCAGGGCGGACCAGGGCGGCGTCCGCGTAGAAGGACATGGGCAGCTCGGGCAGGCCAGCGGCCAGTTCACCCTCCGGCTGGAAATAGACCGGGTTGTGCGGGCTGGGCGACATGTATTCGGCCGGCCATTCTTGCAAGGCGAAGGCGCTGCCGTCCTCGTTCAGGCCAGAGTCGCCGGTGGCGATGACGGCGGCGCCTCGGCGCAGACATTGCCGGACTCGTTCCGTAGTTCCCTCGTTGAAGTTGATGTGGTCAGGGAAGATCAGCACCTGGTACTTGTCCCAAGGGGCGGCGTGGGTGACCACGTCAAACTGCACCTTCAACTCCGAGAGCATGCGGACGGCGGCGCGCAGGGGCTTGTCAAAGCGCAGGGGCGCACCAGGTTTGGGGAAGACGATGGCGACTTCAGTGCAGTTGACTGCGTCGTCGCACCATTCGTCGTACTGCTGCAGGTCATTGTACAGGGGTCGGATCAGGTCAAAGACCGGCTGGCTGAAGTCGCCGCGGGGGTGGAAGTGGTCGCTCAATTCCGGTCGCATGCCATGCGCCAAGCCATAGAAGAGGTCGTATTCAAGGCTTTCCGGCTTGCGCAGGCCGCCAAAGTCGCCCCATTCATAGAAGCGTCCGGTCATGTTGAGTACTGGATTGCCCTGGGCGACGGTGCGCAAGTAATGGGCGTGGACTGGCAGATAGTCGTAGCCAAGGGCAGCGGCCGTGGGCAGACATTCGCATTCCAGCTGGGTGTTGTAGCCGATCATGTCTTCGACCAGGCAGCCGTTGAGGAAGAACAGGGCATCGGGATTGATGGCACGGACTTCCGCGAACAGTTCGCGGGCCAGCTGCAAGAGCGAGGCGCGGGTGAATTGCGTCAGCTGCGCCGGGTCGCGGAAGTTGATGCCGCGTTCTTTCATCAGCGTGACGCAGGTCGGGCAGACGCAGGTGAGGGAGTCCATCATGCAGTCAAAGAAGAAGCCGTCCACAGCATACTTGGCTGCGACCTCGCGAGCCATGGCCTTGAGATGGTCGCGGAAAGGTGAATTGTAACAGACAGCGCGGACAGCCGGGGTGGGGTGGTGTTCCGGTAGAGCCAGGGTGCGGCCATCCGGGGCGATCCGCATCCAGTCACGGTGCTCCAGGAGTTCTTGGTCAGTCAGGCCGCCATTGAAATAGGCGCTGATTTTGATGCCCTTGCGATGGCAGGAGGCCACCAGCTGGCCGAACAGATCAAAGTCAAGCGAGGGGTGGCGTTTGCCGATAGCAGTGTCGTAGTAGGCATGGCCCTGGTTGCAGCGGGCATGCCAAGTGAGAAAGTCAACGCCGCAGGCAACCAGCTGGTCTGTAAAGGTTTCGACGTCAAAGCGTCTGCCGACATCAGGGATGATGGTGCTGGTATGGAAGTCATAGAACAGCGCATATTTGATTCGTGATGGCATGGGCAGAACCTCCTGAGATGACGTCTGCGGCAACGGAAGCTTTGTAGACCATAGACAAAAGATCGCACCCGCTGGCTGCTGGCTTGAGCTGAAGGACAGTCCATGCCAGCAGCCTTTATTGCGGACATGGTGCGTGTTTTCAGCGGTCGAGGAAGTCCTTGACAGCGGCGGTGCTGGCCGGCCACTTGCGGATTTCACGGTCGCCGAGGATGACCACGCCGTCGATGACGCCATCCTGCAAATGCTGGGCTGCTCGGCTCAGCTGATAGTTGAGCAGCACCGGCGCATTGCCCAGGTCGGTCAGGCCATAGTCATGAATGAAGCAGCCAAGCAGAATCTTTTTGCCTGGGAACAGCTTGCGGCATTGCGCTATCTTGTCGTCAAGTTCAAGCAGCTCGTGCTTAAACCAGAACCACAGGTTGACGACGTCAAAATGCGGCAGCACGCCGGAGAAGTCGTATTGTTCGAACTCATGCACGTAGATGACGCCAGCCAGAATCATGTCTTTCTTATGCTTTTTGAGCGCGGCGTTGACATCCCGGAAGCGGTCGCCAGGAGTAGCGTAGGAATACTTCTGGCTGTGCTGCATGGAATCATCCATCAGGCCGCCAACGAGGTTGGGGAACTGCAAGGCGAGCCGGCTGGTTTTTTCCGCGCATTCCGCGTCGCTTTCCACCTGTGCGCCAGGTGAGCGGCAGTTGCTGGTGACTTGGCAGAGCACTTTGTCGTACTTTTTCAATTTGGCCAGCATTTTTTCATTGACCGGGCCATAGACATAGACTACGTTTTTGGCGTTGAAGTAGTCAGCGCCAGTGACCAGTGTGTCCTCGTCAGTCGAGCCGCACCAATAGGGCGTCGGGCCGCCCCAGAGCCAGAGTTTATCCCGGCTGATTGGCGGTGGCGCAGGCAGGCCAGCAGTCAATTCGGCGACGGCTTCTCCCAGGACCACGTCAAGCTTGTCGCTGGCCGGCTTTAGTTCGCGGGCCCAGCGAATCGCCTCCGGCTTAGGGGGGCACTGGCCGCCGAGGTCGGCATCAGGGTCGGCAGTTTCGCAGGATACGTAGGGGCAACGGGCACGCAAGGCAGTTTTGAAGGACTTGAAATCTTCCAGGGCGGCAGCGACTTTAGCTTTCATGGATGGGCTGAGAGGCATGGTGTCATTACTCCTTTAAGCGTGGTTGAGGATACACACGCCGACTTCGCCTCTGCATAAAGTGACTGACGAGGGAAGCGCGGCGTCGGCAAAAACTCTCTGTTCAATGTCATGGACAAGCCAGCAATGTCAAATGACACCCCAACAAAATTATTTCCCGCCCGGACAATTTCCGCCTTTCGCATAGGGTGGACTACCCCCGTACACATTACCACAAAACTTCACACATTAACAATAATTACAATTGCAATTTGACAAAAGGATTTTAAAATGTAACTTATGTTAAAAAATCGGAACATCCATTCATCAATGATGGACGATATTTGGGGGCAATTGATTTGCATGGAAGTAATAACAGTAGATGCGTTCAGGGATAATCGATTTTGTGTTTTAATATCGTTGTGTCCATTTTATAGAAAACTCGTTATTCTCAAGTAACTTCACCTTCACTTTCAGGAGAAAACCCTTGCAATGCTTCCTTTCCTCCCGATTTTGCCCGTTTGGCCAATCCTTACTGACATTATGCCTACTGTCTGCGGCAATTGCCGGCCATGTTCTAACTGCCGCTGACATTGCTCTTGTCAATCCTGACTTTGAAGGAGTCGACAGTAAAACCGGCTTTGCGCGAGGCTGGAACCGCAACCTGCCTGCCGCAGCTCAAGGCGCCATATCTCTGGACGACCATTTGGCGGCCAGCGGCGTCAAGTCAGTCAAATTCGACATCACCCGGGCTGGCTCAACCTCCGCCACCCTCACCCAGACCATCAAGCTCGCCGAGCCGCTGGCGACTCCAGTCAAAGGCAGAATCTCCTGTCGCTTTTATGCTCACGAGGTAACTGGTGGCGTCGCCCATCTGGTCATCAAGACCACCAACCAGGACAAAGCCCGCGCCCAATGGGTGAACACCGGCAATCATCGCGGTACCTTTGACTGGAAGACAGTCACCCATGACCTGGAGTTCAATCCAGGCACCACCGCTATCACGTTCTCCTTCCGGCTGAGCGGAACCGGCACTCTGTGGATTGACGAGGTGCAATTTCTGATGTTAGAGACAGACGCCGACCAGAATGCGTCTGCCCGGATCGACTTCACCGGCGAGGTCAATCCCCGCACTGGACTGCCGGGCGTCTGGCTGGAAAAGAAATACGACGGCAATGAAAACGTCTCCGCAGTCAGCATCGAAACCCTTGACGACCGCACTGCCGTCCGCCAGCAATGGTCTGCTGGCGCCGCTAAGTCAGGGCTGACCGTGCCGCTGCCAGAAGCCCACGCCAAACAAAAAATCGTCCGACTGCTGGTAGAAGCAAAAACTGCCGGCGCTGGCGAAGCTGTCATCGGCCTGGAATGTCTGGACGCCGGCGGCAAAAGCCTCGGCGAAATCCTGGCGCCCGGTGTCGCCAAAGAAAACTGGTTCACGCTCGACAGCACATTCGTCCTCCCGCCAACAGCCAGCCGAGCACATGTCCTGCTGCTGAACACTGGCGCCGGCACAGCCTGGTTCGCCAGCGCCGTCATCCTGCCAGGGACGGATGATGCTAACGCACTTCGGCTCCGCGAACGCATGATCGAAGCAAAAGTGTTCCCGGTCTGCACCTCGCCAGAACAACTGGAAGGGCCGCCGCAATTCAACACCTTTGCCGACAGCCCAACCAAGTTGACCTTCCATTTCAAGGGTAAAGGCTCACGCCTGGTCAAGCCAGCCCTGCTCATTGACTTGCCAGCAAACGTCCGCCTGGCTGACGCTTTCGCAAGCCATCCCTCCCAATGGCGCGCAGAACCCTTTACCAGCCAGCCACTGACCCGACCTGAAGGCGAGTACCGCCGCTGGCGAATCGAAAACCCAACAGGAATGCGCTTGGCCCGGCCAGACAGATTCGCTTACCAACGCCGCGTCGTCCTGGGCCTGATGCCGGAAACGCCTGACGCTGTCAAAAATGGACACCTAGTCTTCTGGCACCTGGAAAACGACGGCCAGGCCGATGTGGAGGAATCATTCCTGCTCAACATCCTGCCGCCAATGCCAAAAACCCCAAACCCAAAACGCTTTAAGTTCTTCCGCTGGAACTATGAAGACCTCGCCTTCAGCCGCGACGATGTGCTGCTCGCGTCGCTCCGCTGCATTGAAGAGGCCGGCTACAACTGGTGTATCCGCTATGGCGACAATCCACGCAATCAAGAAATCTGCGCCATGCTCGCCAAGCGCGGCTGGCATTTCATGATGGCAGGCTCCCTCTCGGACAGATACATCCCCAAAGACGAAAAAAACGTCTGCGTCATTGATGTCACTGGCAAGGAAATCGAACGCCTGTGCCCAGAATACATGATCAATGACCCGACCTTCACCGAAAGACGCGACGCCTTGATCCTGGAAGGCATCCAGCGCCGCAATCCGCAACCAGGTGACGTGCTTGTCATGGACAGCGAAGACTGGGCTCCCATGGACTGGTGCTTCTGCGACCGCTGCCGAACCAACTTTTCACGCCGAATCGGACTTGAACAGGTGCCAGACGCTGCCGCCATCAAGCAACAATACGCTGAACAATGGCGCGATTTCCGCGTTGACAATGCCATGGGAAAAGTCAAAATGGTCTATGATGTGGCCAGAAAGCATTTCCCTTTCCTGCTCATCGGCGACTACAACTACGTCGTCGACTACACCAAACCCGACTACAAAAACCGCTTCTATGCCATTGCTAAAGACGCTCTGCTCAATGAAAAATACCAGGACATGCACCTGGCCAGCTACTATCACATCTTGGACGCCACAGCGTTTGACATGATGCGCATCGGCCTGGACACGCTGACCAAGCCGTACTATCCGATGGTCGCTGTTGACGGCGCTGGGTCGTACCTGACCAAAGACGAAGTCCTAACTCCGCCGCGCTTCCGCATGATGTGCCTGAACGCCGCTGTCACCGGCTGCCCTGGCGTGGCCATCTATCCCGGCGAACGCCTTGACGGCATGTTCTACCTAGCAGCCGACCGGGTCATGGCGGAAATCGCCGCCGTGGAAGACTATTGCCTCGACGGCAAACTCATCCCCGGCCCGACCGTGACCGTCCTGCCCTTCCGCACTGTCACCACCCAGGCCGGCGGCAAGGAGATGACCCTCAACTATCCGCGCTGGGAGCAATTCTTCCGACACAACACCCGCGAACTCGGCCAAAACCGGCTGATCTCACTGCTCAACCATCACACAGAACTAACCGCCTACGTCGAAATCGCCCTCGACCCGACCTGGGCCAAAGCAATCATCCGCGACACAATCACCAAAACCGTCTATGCTGTCCCAGCCGGCGCCACTACCCTGCTCGTCCCAGTGCCGCCACGCGACGCCCGCCTGCTCGAAGTCACCAATGACGCCGATAATACAACCGGCTTCACCCCAGCGCCCAGCCAAGAGGACATCAAAGCAGCTTTCCAACGCGATGCCAAAGCCTTCACCGGCGGCCCAAAGCAGAGCGCCTTCAAGCCCCAAAAAGGCGGCGACCTCGAACTGGCCTTCACTGACCATGACAGCGACGGCATCCTCGAACTGGCTATGATCACCCCGAACCAGAAGCTGATCATTGACGCCGAACACGGCGGCGGCATCCTTGACTGGCAAGCCGGCGACATCCGCCTCTGCCCTGACTACAGCCGCAGCCAAATCATCGCTGAAAGTCGCCTCTGGACGCCCAAGGCCGCCCGCTCCGACGCCTCCGCCAAACTCCCCTGCCAAGTGCTGGAAAGCACCCTGCGCGAGCAAACCGCCGTCGTAACCATCCGCAGAATCTTCGACGCTGTTCCCCTCCAACTCGACAAGACCTTCACAGTCCCGGCGGAAGGCACATTTTTCCGCATTGACTACAAGCTCACCAACACCGGCCAGGAACCGCTGCACATCGCCTTCTGGACCAGAAACGTCCTCAATCCCGGCAATCTCGCCAACACCCTCCTGGACGGCGACTTCCGGTTCCCGACCGACACCGGCTTCCAGCTCGCTGACCGCACGCTGGACCATATCTTCGTGCTGAGCAGCGCCGCCAAACCAGAAGACATCGGCAACCGTCGCAACCTGGCCGCTGTCAGAACCCTGCCGGGTGCCGCCTATATCGACTTCACCGGCAACAACCTCCATGTCGGCCTGACGCCAGACCCGCAGGGCCTCGCGGCGTTTTATCTCTACAGCGGTCGGACGACCTCCACCCAAGAGTGGATTTATCTGCCCGTCACCATCGCCCCCGGCCAATCGCAAGACTATCGTGAAAATTATCAGCTGGAGCAAGGGCCATCACCAGCCCTCCAGCAAAAGCAGTGACACCAGCTGGGGCACAGACATACGAAATATTACTATCTGCGGAGATAAGAACATCGGTTTCCCGCCCTTGCAAAAACGCAAGACGCTATCGGCTCATAGCCGCCAGCAACATTGTTTTCGTGAAAAAATAGTTATCCGGCAACAAGTCATATTCCACCCTTAATTAGTCAGGTCTGTCATGCGTATCAAAAAGCACCTTTTGCGGCGTTTGGAGCATCCGGTTGATCGTCCCTTGCGGACTATGGGCTATCGCGACTTCACCAGCAATGCCGACTGGCGGGATAACCTGGTTTCCTTCACCAGTCTGCTCTGGCACCCGAAGCGTCGGCGCGTGACATGCGGCCTGACGGCGTTCAACAACGACCTGATGTATGAATTCGACCCGGCCAGCGGGACTTTCCACAATCTTGGCTTTCAGCCCCTGGCAGAGCGGTTTGAAATCAAAATCCATCGTTCTCTGGTTTATGATGGCAACGGCAATGTCTACGGCGCCACGGCTTGCTTGCATCGTGAAGATCAGCGCCAGGAAGGGGCCGGCGGACGCATCTTCCATTATGACTTCGAACGCCAGGTCTATGACTTCCTCGGCATCCCAGTGCCGCAGGACTACATCCAGACGATTACTCTTGACGAGGAGCGTGGCCTGGTCTACGGTGTCACCTACCCAGTTTTTGAGTTTTTCGTCTTTGACTTGAAGCGCCGCGAGGTACGGTTCCGGCAGTACATGGGCAGCGCTCCGCATATCATGGCTCTTGACGATGCGGGCTGCGTCTGGTCAACCTGGAATGCGCGCACCCACAACCTGTTCAAGTACGACCCGGACGCCGACCGGGTCGTCTATTATCACCACTCGTTGATCGAGGGGCAGGGCGCTGATTTGATGTATCCAGGAGCTGGGCCGATTGACATGATGCTCAATGGCGGGGACGGCTTTCTGTACGTCGGCTGCACGACCGGCGACCTGGTCCGCATTGAACCATCCAGCGCCAAGGTTGAATATTTGGGCCGACCGACGCCCGAGCGCCGTCTGCCAGCCCTGGCCATCGGGCCGGACAAGCGGCTCTACGGAATTGCAGGGTTCTATGGCCGCTGTCACCTTTTTGCGTACGACCGCCAGCGGCGCAACTTTGAGGATTTCGGCCTGATCCAGGATGGCGAGGACCAGCTCTACATTGGCCATGACCTCTGCATCAGCGACCAGGCCATCTATGCAGGAGAAACCGATACTGAGAAGCGCGCTGGCTATTTGTGGGAGTGCACATTATGAATGAACCGATGTTCTGGGCTTGGTGGGGCTGGGAGCCGTTGCAGTTCTACCATTACATGAAAGGGCAGGCTGCTGGCATCGCTGGGCAGACTTCGGAAAGCCTTGGCGACTGGTACAAGCAGCTGCATTCCGAAGACGTGGTAAAGGCGGCCGCTGAACTTGGCATCCATTGGGCTGTCACCCATTTTGTGAAAGGCTTTGGCCTGGACTATGAACAGGAGGAGATCGCTCGGACAGCCGCCTTGACCAGCATCTGCCACCGCTATGGCATCAAGGTGTTCGGATACTTGCAGTACGGCACCATCCTGCACGAAACCTTTTTCCAGGAATGCCCCCAGGCGAAAGACTGGATTCAGCTCGGCGAGACCGGCGCACCCCAACTCTGGTGCGGCATCCCACAGCGCTTCCTGCCCTGCATTCATGCTGACGAACATCATCAGTATCTGCAGAAATGCATCCGCCACGGCTTGCAGGACGTCGGGTTGGACGGACTCCATTTCGACAATTTCTACAGCCGGCCCTGCTATTGTCCGCGCTGTCGGAAGGAATTCCGCGCTTACGCCAATGCCGAGATTCCCCCGGAAAACGCCTTGGACAATGAGCCGCATCACGATCCGGTGGTGCGACAATGGATTCGTTTTCGTTGCGACCGGCTGGCAGGCCTGATGGAGGAAATCAGCCGTTTTGCCCGCGCCATTAAGCCGGATGTGGAGCTGATTTGGAATCCCAGCCCCATCCGCGGAACCTTGAATCAGGCCGCCTTGCGCGGGACTGATTTCCGACAACTTGGCACCCGGGCTGGCCTGCTTTGGTCGGAAAGCGGCAATTTCCCCGGCTGTCGGGACGGACGCCTTATCCACCAAGTCAATTTTTTCAAGACGGCAGAGGCCATTGGCTATCGGACATTTTCAACCACCTGGATGCGTGACGTGGAAGGACTCGGACTGCCGCAGACCGCAGCGGAAATCGCCTTGAACACGGCTGAGAGCGCTGCTTTTGGGGCTGTTCCAGGCAGTAACTGGCTGCTTCGCCCCAGTCATCTGCATGATTTGCTGTCACAAGGCCCCCTCTGCCGCGAATTGAAACGCAATCTGGACTTTATTCGCCAACATGCGGATGTGTTTGTTGACTCTCACGGCGACGGCGAGGCAGCTCTTTTCCTTGACCAGGAAAGCCCGGCCTGGGAATTCAGCCAGAGCTATGGGACTTTTTTAGCTGTCCAGGAGCTGCTGTTGCGGCGTCACGTGACTTTTGACTTGGTTTTTTCCGAGTCGGCGGCGTGCCGGCGTCCGGAGCGCCTCGTACTCAGGGTCCGCAGCCGCCGTCCGCAGGCCAGTGTTTCCGAGCCTGCACGGGTGCTTGACATCAGTGGCCAGCTGGGGCCAACTACTGTCAGCCGCATTGATCATGCTGCTGTTGCCATGACTCCGGAGATGGAGCAGGAGGCAGAGCGAATTATAGCTGCCCTCGGCCAGCGCGAGGTGACGGTCTCGGCGCCGGAGACAGTGTTCGTGGAGGCGCGGCGGACTGCTGACCAGCGCCGTGTTTTGCATTGCTTGAATTATGACAACCAGTCGGCGCCGGCTCAAGTCAGCATTGCGTTTTCGGCACCGCCAGCAGAAGTGCTGGTGCTTTCCCCAGATTGGGAAGCCACCCGTTTAGTTCCAAGTCATGGTAGCATAGAGTTGCCGGCAGTGGTGACTTGGGCGGTGCTGGTCTGGAATGACCAAGCCTGATGCAGAAGGGCAAGTCGACCTGACTGGAATAGCGAGAGAAGAGTTAGTCATCAAACCAAAAAAGCAAGGAGGCACGGTCAAGCGTAACATGTTTACTTTACTTTAATTTTTAACCACGAAAAACACGAAAGGGCCTAGGGTGGTAGCCGTCCACAGCCTATTTTGGGGACAATGTGCGAAATTTTGTGATGAATACTTGCATGCCTTTATGTTGTCTTTTAGCCACAGCGGCATTTTTGTCTCGCCCTTTCAGGGCTCAAAATTATATGCCTTCTCACCCAGGGCGTCGCTCGCCCCTGGCGGGCTTCGCTTGCCCTGGGCTGGTATGTCGCGCCCCGTTGGGGCTTTTGCAGCTCTGCTGCTGCGGACGTAGGCAGACGGTGGTGCTTTCGACACGTGTCTTACACGGGCTTCCACAGGCTTCCAGCCGGGATAGATGCACCATGCTTAAAATCACATTCTTTTGCGCCGTAGGTACTTAACTATGCTTAACCCCAGGCTTCAGCCTGGGGGAGGCATGCCCCCTAAAGTGGTGCCCCGTAGGGCACTACCGGACGTCTGCCAGCACAACCCCTGCGTCAAGTCTCTCATTTTATCACAAGATATCGCACATTACCCAAAATTTCGCATATTAACCAATTTTTGCCTGCTGCCTTGCCGGGTTTGGAAGGAAAGGAAGCAAAATCGAATGCCAGGAAATGAGCTTGTACAGTCACTCGTGAGAGCAATCGACATCCTGTCTCTGATCGCAGAACGCGAAGAGGGAGTGCGGTTGAATGAATTAACGACATTGACTGGAATCGGTAAAACCACGATTCATAATTTATTGCGTACCATGAGGTTCAAGGGGTTTGTCTGCAAAGACCGTTTTGAACGTTATCACATCGGCCCGGCACTTCGCAATTTATGCATTCGCAATCAGCAGAAGGAACAGCTGGAACGCATTGCTGAAGCCATGCAGATGATAGTTGACGAGTTGCCGGCCTGTGTTGTAACGCTCTGCGGGCTGGAAGGATATGAGCTTTTTATTAAGAAGCGCCTAACATCCGAAGGCATGAATTCCATCCAGAATACCAGTCAGCCCTTGCCCATTTATGGGACTGCCAGCGGAATTTGCCTGCTGGCCAATCATTATGCCAGCGAAGAATTGCTGAAACATTATCCTTTTGCAGATTACGGCTCCCCATATTGGAAAGACCATGAGAGTTTTGTTACGGCTCTCGAAGAAGCACAGCGTACCGGCTTCGCCGAAGTTCCAGCCTTTGCCCCGGAGCAGAGAGTCATCGCAGCAATGTGTTCACCGGAAATGGTTCTTGGGGTGCGTTTTCCGCTTTCGTTGTCCTGCGGTGGAGATCAAGTTCGCAAAGTGCTTGGCAAAGCGGTGCGTCGGACATTAAAGTAAACAGTAGCCGATAAGCGACAAAACAGCTTCCGCCGAGCATCTGGCTGGGTGACTGCAAGGAGCTTTGAAAGCAGGATTTTCCTGGAAATGCGCCTGTCCGGCTATCCGTCCATTACGCCGACGACTATATTACTATTTTATCTGTCTTTATTTCATTCCTGGCTGTTGTATGCGGCCGTTGGGTCACTAAAAGGGACGTTGAACATGTCGGAAACGAACACGTATATCAGCACTCGCGGCGGGGTGGCGGGCGTTGACTTCTTGTCCGCAGTCATGATGGGTTTGGCTGACGATGGCGGTTTGCTGCTGCCAGCGTCTTTGCCTGATGTTCGGGAGCGGCTTGACTCTTGGCGCAGCCTGGCGTATCCGGAATTGGCGGCAGCAGTCATGGCGGACTTTGTCGGCGACACCATTCCTGCTGATGTCCTTCTTGACCTGCTGCGCCGGAGTTATTCCACCTTCACCGTTCCGGAAGTCGTCCCAATAGTCCCTTGCGGCAATCTCTACATCGCCGAGTTGTTTCACGGCCCAACCTTGGCTTTCAAGGACATCGCCCTGCAATTTCTGGGCAATCTCTTCGAGTACATTTTAGGACGGACCGGGGGCAAGCTGAACATTCTTGGCGCGACCAGCGGCGACACCGGCAGCGCCGCTATCCACGGCGTGCGCGGCAAAGCCGGCATTGATATTTTCATCATGTTTCCTGATGGCCGGGTCAGCCCATTGCAGGAAAGACAGATGACGACCGTCCCAGACCGCAATGTCCACTGCATCGCAGTTGAGGGAACTTTTGACGACGGGCAGCGCGTCTTGAAGGAGATTTTCAACGACCTTGCCTTCAAGCGGCAGTACCACCTCGGTGCGGTCAATTCCGTCAACTGGGCGCGGGTGCTGGCCCAGGTGGTGTATTACTTCTGGGCGGCCTTCCGGGTGCGCGAGCAGAGCGGAGCGCAAGCTGTGCAAGTCGCTGTTCCGACCGGGAATTTTGGCGACATTTTTGCTGGTTACATCGCCTTGCGGATGGGAGCGCCAATAGAGCGCCTGATCCTGGCGACCAACGAGAATGACATCCTTAGCCGGTTCTTCAACCGCGGCGACTACAGCCTCGGGACAGTCAGCCCGACTTTGAGTCCCAGCATGGACATCCAGGTGGCGAGCAACTTTGAGCGGTATCTGTATTACCGCATCGGTGAAGACAGCACCAGGGTGCGGGACTTGATGGCGACCTTTGCGCGTGACCGGAAAATCACCATTCAGGATGATGGCGATCCCGTCTTTGCGGCCGGCCGCGGCGATACGGCCATGACCTTGGATGCCATCCAGCGCTATCATAAACAGCACGGATACATCCTGGACCCGCATACTGCTGTCGGCGTCGCCGTTGCCGAGTCCTTCCCCAGCCAAGTTCCGACCATCTGCCTGGCCACGGCCCATCCCGCCAAATTCTCTGCTGCAATCACGCAGGCGCTGGGGGCGGACCTGGCCAAGCATCCGGCGTTGGAGGCCTTGAAGAACCTGCCCGTCCGGCGAGTGACCCTAAAACCGGAAAAAAGCGTTGTCCAAGCCTACATGGCTGCGGAATTGGCCAGGCGTTGAACAAGACCGAACAGGTGAATCCTTATTGTTGTGTTAAAATTGTGCAAATTTTAAGACAGTCCCTACCTGGAGTTATCTGTGAAAATACCATAATTTGTTTTTTCGAAAAAATAAAACCCCGCTCGCAACTGCTTGCGATGCGGGGCGTTACAATGGAGCCAGCGACCGGAATCGAACCGGTGACCTCATGATTACAAGTCAAGTGCTCTACCAACTGAGCTACGCTGGCAATATAGAATAAACTGGACGGCGCAGGCAAAAAAAGCTAATTGCATAATATAAACCGCCAACCTCAAAATACAACTCAGGATAGCTGAGAATGAGCAGGGCGCAGTAATCGGTCACTCATTGATACTTTGGAGTTCCGACAAGTTGCGGCGTCAGGCGCCCAGGGTAAGGCGCTTTAGTGGACAGTGGACAATGGACGGTAGTGGACGGTGGAGCGAAGGCACCAACAACAGACTAGAGCAGGGCAGGCAACTAGGAGGCGGTTATGTTGACAGTATTGAAGGAGGCTCGGATGGCGGATGGCAGCTGGTTGCGGGTGACGCGCTTCAGGCCGCCAGGAGAATATCCGCTGGCTATGTGGCGCTATTTGATGGAAGCCTTCAAGTGCGATGACCACCGGAGGAATTTCATCCAGCACGCCTATTGGCGCCTGGATTACCGCGAACGTCTCGACGGCCATTACGCTGATTACACCGAGGACAACTTCTATTGCGCCCAGGTCGATGACGTGTATGCCGCCAGCCTGTGGTTCGGCTATTCCAAGCGCAGCGGCCGCGGCAACTTCGGCAATGTCTATACGATGCCGGCATACCGGCGCCGCGGCCTGATGACCGAGTTGCTGCTGCCTTGCGTGGAAGACTTTGCCGCCAGCCCGGCTAAGATGCTGTGCTGCTCAAGTGGAAACCCCTACGCGGTAGCCAGTTACTGCAAAGTCGGCTTCAGGCTGATCTATGGCGGCGAAAAAGGGCCGCTTTGCTTGATGAAGACCGACGAGGCGCCCAATTTCCTGGCAGCGGCCGAGCAGGCCTTTGCCGGCAAGGGCATTGCACTTCTGCGGCCAGGCCATCCGGGCGACCAATTCGATTGCGATAAATTCCTGTTTTACGCTCCAAGCATCTATCAGGGCGGTCGGCATGTGCGCCGGGGGCCTGCCGCACAGACGCCGGATTACCGCATTGCCCTGCAAGAAGTCCTCCAGGGCAATGGCGTGCAATGGGTGGCGGAAAATGCCGCTGGGACGATGGTCGGCTATGCCCATGCGCTCCGGCTCCAGGACCACGGAATTCTTGATTTCACGGTGCATGGTGATTATATTGACGCCGCCCCTGAGCTTATCCAGGCGACCGCTTCGGCCTTCAAAGCCAAAATGAATATGTCGATGTTCTTCTTTGCTGCACCGACTGATCAGGAGAAAATCAGCCTAGTGGAACGCTCCGGCGGCGTTTTGGCAGGCAAGCTCCCCGGCGCCCTGGGAAGCGGCGACCGGGTCGCTGACCTGCTGGCGTTCAAAATAGACGGGTAGCCGTTAGCCACACGACCGACTGGCTGGCCAGGACGGCCTGACGCAAATGAGGCAGAACGCATTCAGGCCGGCTAGGCACCATTCCTCTCGCGACTGTCGCCGTGGGATGAGGTTTTCACATAGTCAGGACAAGGAGGTAGACAGATGAGGTTGCATCCGAGTTCAAATTGGCTGGCATTGTCGCTGTGCTGTCTGTCAACGGCGCTGTCAGCGGCAGCCGAGCCGATTCTGGCTGAAAATGGCCAGACTGCGTATGTCATCGTCAAGCCGACAACGCCATCGCCAGCGGAAGAGACGACGGTGGCTGACTTGGCGACCCTGCTGCGCCAAGCGACCGGTGCAGACTTCCCAATCGTCGAGCCGACGCAGGCTGGGCAGCATCCAAAAAGGATTTTTGTGGGCTATTCCGAGCCGATGCGGGCCGTAGCCGGAGAACTCGAAGAACTCGCCGATGAAGAACGGGTCTACCGCACCGTCGGCGACGACATCCTCATCTATGGCGGTGGCGCCTGCGGGACAGTCTTTGCCGTGTATCAATTCCTGGAGGACCAGCTGCATTGCCGCTGGTTTCATCCCTGGGGAGACAGCCGGATTCCAAAATACGACCGGCTGGCCTTGGCGTCATGCAATCGCCGCATGACGCCGTCATACCTGATCCGGGACATGAAGCAGTACTCCTGGGATAGGACAGGCTGCCCGACCAGCGCCGACTTTTTCCGTCGACAACGAACTCACAACAACAATACCTTGGTACCGATTCGGCCGCTGGGAGGACATATTCATACTCTGCCAGCGCTGGTGCCCTCAGGCATCCCGAATCTGCCGCAGCGATGCGGCCCCCATCCGCTGTTCAAGGACAAGAAGTATTTTGAGACGAATCCGGAATACTTCACTCTGAACAGCAAAGGCAAGCGGACGTATTTGGGGCATTATTGCTTTTCAAACGCTGGCCTGCGGCAGACCTTGATCGAGAACCTGGAGAAGCTGGTTGCGGCTGGTCGCGCCACGGACACGCCGGCGGTCATCGACGTCGACCAGGCTGACACAGGCGGCCGTTTCTGCTACTGCGAGCCTTGCCAGGCGCTGGAGAAAAAATACCAGTCGCCAGGCGGGGCAATGTTCGACTGCCTGCTCGCAATCAGCGCGCATTTTCAGAAGAAATTCCCGCGCATCGTGATCCGCTTCCTGGCCTACAACCGGGAGCAGACGGAATTGCCCCCGGCCGCTGAGGCGCTTCCGGGCGGCCGGCTGCCGGAAAATCTCGTCCCCTATTTTGCGCCGATTACCGGCGACTTCAGCAAGGCCTGGGACGCGCCGAGCAACCAAGTCATCTACGACAGCTTGGCTAACTGGGGGCGGGTTTCCTCCCGGATGTGGCTGTACTACTATCCCAGCACGTTCCCGCGGCCGCTGATTCACTATCCGCTGTTCGGCAACATCATCAAGTGCGCGCATGATTATCGCATCGGCCACGCCCATAACATTCGCTATGTGTTCAACGACGAGGCCTACCCCTTGGAAAACATGGGCTTTGTCAGCTTGCAGCTGTATCTGCGCACCATGCTTGCCAATGACGTCACCTTGGATATCGAAACGATGATAGACGAGTACTTCACAGCCATCTATGGCCCGGTCGCCAAGCCGATGCGGGCGTATTTCGATGAACTAGAACAACTGATGGCGGCAGACGATGGCTACCTGCGCTGGAATCCAGACCCGCGCTTCATCAATTACCTGACTGTGGACAACCTGCTGCGCTGGCAGCGGGATTTTGACGCGATGGAAGCATTGGCCGCCAACGACGAGCGGGCGCTGATGCATCTGCGCACAACGCGCATGAACCTTGATCTCAACACCATGCACCAGGCGCAGAAAATCAAGCGTGAACAGCCAGGCCATGCCCTGGATTTCGACCAGATTTACGCACGCTATCTGGCTGGGATTGAGATCGTGATGGCGAACGGCCATAACCTCGCACCAGGTTCGAAGAAGCCGTGGCAATATGAGAGGATGCTGGCGGCCGGGGATCATGTTCATGCAGTCACCAAGGAGCCGAAGCCGCTGCCCAAGGCTTTTGCCGAGGTCCCGCCAAGTGCCATCCGGCAGGTGACGCCAGCCTGCAACAAAACCAGGGTGCCGCCAGACCCGCAGGCGGCCTTTGGCATCGCTTTGGCGGCTGACGCGCCCCATCTCGGCGCTGCGCGATATCGTTTTAATGACTCACTAGGCCAGTTGCCGGCGTTGCAACTTGATGTGCCAGTGCAGCCTGGCAGGGGATACCAATTGTATTACCTGGGCCGGACCGCATTGAGCCGGGAATGCGACGTGAGGGTGCCGGCGGCAGGGTCGGGCGGCACCTACGGCACGGCGTTCATCGGCCATTGCTGGGAGAAGACCTCACCGGAGCAGCTCTGGGACCTTTATGTCTCCTGCCGGTTCGACGACGCAAAGGTGTATACCGACCGCATCGTGCTGGTCAAGACCGACGGTCGTACACCGCCAATCCAAGTAGCCGCAACGACGCTGCCGCAGCGCCCCTCGGCAATCATGATCGCGCCTGTCATCGCCTCCGCGGGCGGCGACCCAACAGCGGTTGACTGGAACGCAGTCATGCCGATGGCAGCGTGGGGAGAGTCGTTCTCGGGCAACGCCCCAAAAACGCCAGAGACGGAAATGCGGGTGGCGTTTGACGACGAATATCTCTACCTTGCCTATCGCGAACAGCGAGCCAGCGGGGGCGAAAGCGCTTCCTTTTGGAATAATACGGTTGACATGTTTTTTGCTGGCAACACGCTGGGTTCGGTTCTCCAGGTCGGCGTGGCGCCCTCGGGACGCATCCGCTGCAATCTGTATACCTTAACCAAGACGAGTGACCCGAACAGCAATGAGGACATGCGGGTGTCCAACGCAGTGCCGTTCGAGGGGAAGATCAACAACCGCTCCGAGGCCGGCGCCTGGCAGTGGCAGATGGCCCTGCCGCGACGCTGGCTGCCGCAGTTCACGATGGCCTTGCAGGCGAACTTTTTCCGCAATCATGGCGACGCCAGGCTGTCCTTGTCCTGGAATCCCATCTATACCCAGGGCTATTTGAATGGCTTTCACCGGCTGGGGCGGATTTATCCTGGCCGGCTGGAGCTGTCAGGGCGCGATGTGACTTCCACCCGCCGGGACGGCAGCCTGCCAGTGATGGACGGCAACCATGCCTGGGACATCAAGGCGTCGGCACCGAGCGGGCTTGACCTGCGCCCGGCCTATCGCATTGGCGCGCGGCTGCGCAGCAATGCCACGCTCAAGGACGAAAAGGCAACCAGCCGCATCGGCGTGTACGACCAGGCAACCAAAAAAATCATCGGCAACGCAGTTTTCCCAATCAAGTCGATTGTCGGTGAAGACTTCAAAACAGTGACCATCAGCAAAGGCGTGACTTTGACGGAAGCGTCGTTCCTGTATGTCGGCGGCTTCCTCCCAGAACAACAAGCCCAAGGCGATGTTTTCCTGGAAGCCTTCGTGCTGGAACTAGTGCCGTGAACAAGAGGGCGACGATAGACAATAACGAACGAAATGGAATGTTGTCAGCGATTTTATCGCAGTCGCCAAGCAGCATGACAGCCGCTGGGTGACGACGAGGGGCGTAAAGAGATGATTTTCTGGATGTGGTTCTGGTGCGTGACGGCTTTGTCAGCGCTGCTAGAGGTCATGTTAGGCACAGGTGGCCTGGCGTTGCCCTGTTTGCTCGTCGCTGCTTTTTACTTTGCCGTCATCCGTCCTTGGCGCCGGGTGCTGTTTCCTCTGCTGATCGCCGGTCTTTCGGTGGATTTGCTGTTTTGCCGGTCGTTTCCTTGCCATTTAGTCATGCTTCCCATTGTCGTCATGGGCGCGCAGTATTGGCGGCGCTACGGCGAGTTGCGCACCGTCATAGTGCAGGCGTTGCCAGGCCTGGGCGTCGGGATGGTCGCTGGCTTGGCGCTTTTGCTGTATATGGTTTTCCGGCAGGGGGCGGCGGTTTTATTCGATGTCCGCTGGTGTGTGCTTTGGGTCGCAGGACAGGGACTGGGGGGCGCTGTCCTCCTGCCTCTGCTGTGCTGGGTCGGCGACCGCCAGGCGCGCCTGCTGGCCGTGCGGCGCTACGCTCAAGTCAGCCCCTATCAGATTCAATTGGAAGAGTATGGCAGCACCGAACTACCCGGCGGCGAAGAGCCGGCCGATGAGTGAGAAGAAGGCGGAGAATCAGCGCATTTGGCGGATTTTCCTCAGCGGCGTCATCATGGTGGCGCCGCTGCTGCTGCTGACCTTGCGTTTATGGCAGGTGCAGGTCGTCCAGGGGCCTGAACACCAGCGGCGCATCCAACGGCAGAGCATCCGACCGATTCTGCTCAACCCGGCACGAGGACGGATGTTGACCGCAGGAGGCCAAGTCCTAGTCGGAAACCGCAATAGCTATGACCTGGTCTTTCACATTTCGGAAATGCGCCAGCCCGGCCGACGGAGCAAGACCATGAGCTATGTGATGGCCTGCGCTTCCCGCCTGGCGGTCGTCGTCGGCCGTGAACACCAGTTGACTATGGAGCGAATCAAAAAGCATTTCGAACAACAGCTGGTCATGCCGATGGAGGTCATCACGGATTTAAGTCCGACCGAGATAGCCCGGATTCTGGAGATGTCGCCGCCGATTCCAGGGGTGGAGGTGATGCCGCAGCTGGAGCGCGACTACCCCTATCCTGGAGTCGCCACCCACCTGACCGGCTTCACGGGCATGAAATGGCCGGACGGTCGAAGCAAGGTCGGCGACGAATTTGCGCTGGTCTACGTGAGCAAGGAGCAATTCGGCCGCGAAGGCCTGGAAGCGTACTATGACGAGGAGCTGCGCGGACGCCCCGGGCTGCGCCAGCTCCGGGTTGACACGCTCGGCTATGTGCATGAGGAATTGCCTGGGACGTCGTTGCCGGTGGACGGCTATGATTTGCATTTGACGGTGGATTTGCAGGCGCAGCTCAGCGCTGATGACGTGCTGCAAGGCCAGTGCGGCGCCCTGGTGGTCGTGGACGTCGAGACCGGCGGCGTCCTGGCCATGGCGTCGGCGCCGACGTATGATGCGTCGACCATGACCCAGGACATCTATGACAGCCTGCGCACCAACGAGAAGGAGCGTCCGCTGGTCAACCGCGCCGTGAATGGCTCGTACATGCCTGGGTCGATCGTCAAGCCGCTGGTCCTGGCTGCTGCGCTGGAGCATGGCGTCCTCAACCCCGGCGACCATTATCACTGCACCGGGGCATACATGCTTGGCAACGTTTCGATTCGCTGCGTCAAGACCTGGGGGCATGGCGATATCGACGCGATCCGGGCCATCACCGTGTCATGCAACCCATTTTTCATTCATGCCGGGGTGGAATGCACGTTAGACCGCCTGGCGCCGATATTTTCAGCGGCCGGCATCGGGGAGGGCTGCGGCATTGACTATCCGGAAATCCAGCGCGGCCTGCTGCCGTCCAGGGCGTTGGCGCGTCGGCGCTGGAAGCGACATTGGCTGATCATCGACACGGCATACGTGTCGATTGGCCAAGGCGCTATTGAGATGACGCCGCTGCAAGCGGCGATGATGACGGCGGCTCTGGCCAATGGCGGTCGGCTGCATCGCCCGTACCTCGTGCAATCAATCACTACTGCCGAGGGTCGGCGGGTGCGGGAGACGCCGGTGCAGATTCGACATCGGCTGCCAGTGTCAGCCGAACATCTGGCCCTGGTGCGCGAAGGCATGGTCGCGGCAGTCACTGCGTCGGACGGATCAGCGCGCGGCCTGGAACGGACCGGCATTCCCCTGGCAGCCAAAACCGGGACAGCCGAGGTCGGCTCCCGTACCGACCGGCATAAAAACGCCTGGGTAGTCTGCTATGGGCCATTGCCGACGCCCCGCTTTGCGCTGGCCTGCATTATTGAGGAAGGCGACACGGGGGGGCGCACCGCTGTGCCGGTCGCCGCGCAGTTCCTGCGCCTTTGGCAGGCCAGGGGCGGCGACATCGCGGGCGTGTCCAGCTCAGGTAGCGCAGCGACGACTGCGCCAGCGCCATGAGCAAGGCGAGGCGCCACCCGTCTCCTTATGGCATAAGCGACTGTTCCCGGAAGCTGAAGTAGTCGTGGCTGCCGCCGACCTTGCCGCTGACGATGATATGGTCGAGAACGGAAATGCCGATGATGGCTCCGGCCTCCGTGAGTTTCTTGGTCACTTCGATGTCCTGCGGCGACGGCATTGGGTCGCCGCTGGGGTGGTTGTGGCAGAGGACGATCGAAGTGCAGGCCTCCTTGATGGCGCAACGGAACACTTCGCGGGCGTGGACAAGGCTGCGGTCGACCAGCCCCAGGGTGATGAGTTCCTCCCGAATGACGCGCAGATGCGGGTCCAGCAGCAGGACATGGAATTCCTCCTGGCGTTCGGAGACGAAGATTTCGCGCATAAAGTCAGCGATCAGCTGCGGGTTGTTCATGTGCGGCCTGCTTTCCAGGCGTTTGCGCGCCAGCCGGCGGGCCAGGGCGAAAGAGGCGAACAGCTCCAGCGACTTGGTTTTGCCGAGACCAGGGAAGCGGCGCAGCTCCTCAATGCTGGCCGCGCTCAGCTCAAGGAGGCTGCCATTGAAGGCGGCAAGAAGCTCGCCGGCCATTTGCAGCACGGGCTTGCCCTTGATGCCAGTCCGCAACAGGATTGCGATGAGCTCACGGTCGCTGAGAGCGTCAGCGCCAAGCTCTTGAAGACGTTCTCGGGGACGCTCGGGAACATGCGAATCGGAAAAGGTCGATGTCATGGCGAATAAGTCATGGCAAGACGTGAAAAAAGATGAATAGAGATGAGGAAGGATGATTTTAAGGATTTGTAATTACTTGATTATCAGATTGATATAACTATATTCCAGATCTCCCCCTTTGCAAGCGCTGAGCTGTTTCCAAGGACAAAAAAGCGCCGTCCGACGGATTGTCGGACGGCGCTTTGCCTTGTCTGCACTGGGGCGTGGTAGCGGTGACGCTGAGCGTAGGGGTTATTGGGCGGCGTATTGCCTTTCCACCTTTTTCGGGTGTCTCAGTAGGGTTCTGATTTCATCTACCTGGAGTTTTTGCACGGCTTCTTCCGGCATGCCGAGGCTGATGAGACGTTTTTTCTGGGTCTTGACGCGGCGCCGTCTGTCACTGGCGCCTTTTTTGGGCCGGACTTCATTTTTGTTGCGGAATGTACTGGTAGCCATTATTTGGATTCTCCCGTGGTTGCGGTTAAGGACAAAGATGGTGAAAATCACAGACCCTTAATATATGCCTGGAACGTCATTTTGCCAGTGACAAGGAGGCAACTTGCAGCCTGGCGGCGATTTTTAGTTATCGCCTCATATCTGTTGCAGCTTCGGTCACGGTTTGGCTGCGAGTGCGCGGGTGATGGCGATGCGCCAGGCATTGACGTGTTCCGGCTGCTGCTTGTCGTTGGCGTCAAGGAGCTTTTTCAGTTGTTCTGGGTCAGCCAGGGCTTTGGCTTCAGGGTTGGATGATCGGGTGGCCAGGGTGAGCAGGTAAAGGTCTTCGGCGGCTTCTCGGAACCATTCGGCGCGCACGGTGGGTACCGGGCCTTCAGTGCCATTGAGAAACAGGAAAGCGCCGCTTTTCTCCTTGTCTTCGGAGCTGGTCCAGGGATTCTGGCGCCAGCTGTTGAAGGCCCAGAGGGCGAAATGGTCGGTTCCGTGCAGGAAGGCTCGAATGCCGCGGAAGCGGAAATAGTCCAGGTACGGAGCCATGTTGCCGCCCGTGCTGCATAAATAGGTCATGAAAGGCTTGTTCTGCTGCTGGTAGAAGGCCAGCTCATCGGGGCCTTCAGCGCGCATGGTCAGACGCGGCTCCCAGGGAATCCAGACGTCGACGGCTGGCGCCAGCTTTTCAATGTCGGCGCGGGTGCTCCAGGTCGCAACGGTCACCGTGGTTTGAAAGGCAGGGTCGACCTCGTGGATGATCTTGGCGCCCATCAGCAGATTGTCAATGTCCTTGGTGGCTGGCTCGTCCTGCAAAGGCACCAGGAAACGAGAAAATGGCACGCCGTCAGAACGCAAAGTCCACGCCCAAGTCGAAATCCAAGTGCGGAATTTTTCCTGGACTGCCGGGACGCTGAGGTCATAGTCGTGGCCGTATTTTTTGAGGGTGTCCTGGAAGCGGGCGACGACGCCATAGCCGTAAACCCAGTTGGCGCCCAGCTCAAGGAGGAGTTTTTCCTCGTTCCGGTAGTCTGCTGGCTCGGTGGAGACTGTGCCGTCCTGCTTCAGGGCTCGGTGAGGCCCATCAACGGTTTGCAGGAAGCGGATATGGTAGTCAAGGCAGGTCTGGAAGTATTGCCGGCGCAGGTGCTGGTTGTAGGCGAAGGAATAGCCGTAGGGTCCGAAGGTGTAGGAACCGACTGGCAGCGGGTTGGGGAAAGTCAGGTCGAGGATTTCGGCGTTCAGCTTGATGTCGTGTTTAGGCACATCGGCATTGACCGGCGTCAGGCGGCAGGACCAGGCGTACTTGCCGGGTGGCAGAAGAGTTTTGACCTCGAACCAGAGCATGCGGGTTTCCAGGGGAGGGAGCGCCAGGACGCCGGCCTGGTTGAGGCGAGACAGCGGCGAAAGCACGACTTGGCCAGTCGTGGATCGCCACGGAATCGCTTCCCGAATAGTCAAAAGCTCGGAAAAACGAGTGACGCCGTCTTCCAGCAGAAATTGCGGCTCGACCCGGAAATAGAGGTTGTCTTCAGAGAAATTGGTAATCAGCACCTGGGCGGCTTCGCTGTCGTTGCGGCCAGCGACGATGTCCAAAGTGGGCAGCGGCGGAGTGTCGCTGTCTGGAAAGGTGTCGCTGTAGACGCGCTGGAAAGGCCTTGGCGCCCAGAGGCGGACAGCGTCAGCCGGCGCCACCGTAGGCTTGGCGCCGCCTGCCAGCTTGGCAGCGAGTTCGGCTGGAGGCAGCACGCTGGCATAGCCCATGGCAGCCACCTCGTCAAACTGATTTTTCGCTTCGCTCCAAGACGTCAATTCCTTGCCGCCAGCGGTCGACCGGCAGAGGTTGATTTTGAAGAAGTCGACGTTGTGCGGGTTGAAGCCTAAAGTTGCGAATGGGATGGCCAGGCTGGCAGTCCAATGGTCGGAGCCGATGGCGGTCTCCGCCTTCCAATCGCCATTCCAGGAAGCGGCGCCGTTTTTGGAATCATAGCCCACGCATCTGGGGTTGAGAATGATTTTGACGACGTCCGCGTCAGCCTTGGCGCTGCTGGCGATGTTGACTTCGATGGAGTCGTCGTTCCAGACCATGCCGTCTCTCTGGGTGGTGTTGGCGACCAGGTTGCCGATGTCTTGGTCAAAGCAGGTGAACTTGCAGGTGAGGGTCTCTTCAGACAGAGTGACCGTGGCCTCGGTAGGCTTGGTCGCTGGCTTGGCTTCGCGCCAATTGCGCAGAGACACGGTCTGCGGCTGCCGCAAGTCAAGCACGTGCGCAGGCGCTTTGGCGGCAGCTAGGGCTTCTGTGCCGGCAGCCTGCTGAAGGCGCTTGCGGAGGGTGTCTTTGGCGGAATGCTGGGCGAGAGAGCCGTAGGCGAGGGTGACGAGGTTGGCATAGAAGGGATGATTGGTCTCCCGGCTGAGGTTGTAGCAGTAGTTGCAGATGATGCGGCCTTTGCCAAGGATGTTCTCAGCCATGACGATCAAGGGCCAGTCCTGGTTCTCCTGGGCGACCGCAACTGGCTTGAAGGTCTTGGCCGGCAATGATCCAAAATGGCGGATAGCTGTCAAGGTCATGGGCTTCTGGTCTGCGGTCGCCAGCAGAGGGCCGTCATAGCCTGGCGCCGGAATGCCGCGTAGATGCGTCTCCTTGCCTTGGCCAGGGTCGTGATAGAAGTTGAGGCTCGGATAGGGAACCTCGTGTTCTTTGAAAAAGCCAGTCATGACAGCAGGGAACGCAAGGATGATGTCCGACGACAAGAGCCCCCAGAACAGGGTGCCGCCACGCGACCAGAAGGCACTCAGGGATTTGCAGGCGGCAGGATGGCTGAATACAGCCTGGAGGCCGGCAGCCGGGAAAAAGTCGCCGATGACGACGAGGCTTGAGTTGTCAATGCTTTCGCAAAGGCGCAACAGCCATTTTTCCGGGGGCTGCTGCACTTGTTCGGCTGTGAAGGTGCGGATTTGCAGGGGGAAAGAGATCCAAGCCTGTAAGCCAGTGCTGCCAAGGACAGTCAGCTGGCCGTCGCCTCTGAGGGCGGCAGTCGAACTCAAAAGAAGGACGGCGCAGAGGGGAAGTGGTAATTTCATTATGATGATGTCAGGTTGGGGAGATGATGACGTCCGTAGCGGACATGGGAGGCGGAAGTTAGCCGGTTGGCTATCAAAGCCGAGCAGGCGGATTCGTTGCCGGGAATTGAGCATATAGTTTAGAAAGAGTGAAAATAAGGCCGGGAACCATGATTTGCAAGGAGCTGACCTGAAAAAAGACGTTTTGGGCACCTCGGCTGTTCACCAAGGCGTTGGGGACGCCGGACAAGGCGCTTTAGCCAGCAAAGTTGCGGCAATGAATTTGCTTGCCGCGCCAATCGGGATACATTGTTGCAACGGCCTAAAGTCGCGTTGTGGCAACCAGGCCGGGAGCTGAGACGAATTTCAGACGCAAAAGCAGGGGAAGAGTCATGGCAGCGCCGGAATCGAAGCAGGCGAAAACCAGCGAGACCTTATTCGACCAGGAAATCACGAGCGCCAGCGGTATCCAGGAAATCTCAAGCGCCGATGATATTAAGCGTTCCGTGGCCGTGGTGGAAGCGTTCTGGGCACTGGAAAAAGCGCGCCGCCGCCGCCTGGCGCTCAAGTACGGTCTTCCTGCCGTCGTCCTGGTGACGGCCCTGGCCTTGCTGGCGGCATGGCATTTCAAAGTGTTCCCATTCGCGGAAAAGCCGGTTTGGCTGACGGCGCCGGAAGTCCCGCCCGAAGGCGATCCGACCGCGCTGGTCGAACGGAACGAGGGAAATCCCGAGGCCAAAATCAAAATCGTGGTCACACATCCGGAAGGCAAGAGACTTGACGAAAAAGTCACCCGCATCCTGAATGAGGTCATTGACCTCAAGCCAAGCGAATTCCATATTGCCTATCATATCACGGATAAGCTCCCCATGGAGGAACGGAAAGTCCTCGTGGACTACGAAGGACAATCCATTTCCGTCAATGGCAGGACGAGTTTTACTTTTGGCGACCCGAAACGGCCAGACCGAACCATCGACCTGATGGGATTTTCACCGGTTTTCTTTGCGCCGCAGGACCTGTTGGAGGTCGTCAACTCAGTCTATCAAGAAGTCTATGGGCCGACGGAAAAGCCCTTGCTTGACATGGAGACCCTCGACCTGGCGCCGCCCATGGAGACTGGCGCCGCCACCGAGCGTGAACCCCTGCCGAAAATCGTGATTGAAGGCGGCGAGCAGGGCGACATCATGCTGCGCCTGCCGGAGATCAAGGTGGAAGAGTAATTCGATTCGATGCAGGGAAGGGGGATGACGTATGCAGGGTGAACCGGACAGGGCGGGCAAACGCCTGCTGGAGAGGGGCGTTGATGAGCCTTAGGGAGACGGAACGATTCTTCGGCGGCCTGTCGTCATTGTGCCGCCAATCGGGGCAGGTTGAGAAGGGCTTTGCCTACGAGCCGCGCCCCCAGCAGGTCGCCATGGCCACAGCCGTGGCCGACGCACTGGACCAGGAGGAGAATTTGTGCGTCGAGGCGCCGACCGGGGTCGGGAAGACCTTCGCCTACTTGGTGCCGGCCTATTACCACGCCACCGCCACCGACATGCCGGTGGTGATCAGCACGCACACGATCAACCTCCAGGAACAGATTCTCGGCCATGACGTGCCGTTGCTGAGCCGCCTGCTCGGCGTCGACCTGAAAGCCGTGGTGGCGAAAGGCCGCGGCAATTATCTCTGCCTGCGGCGGTTCGCGCAGCAGATCGACTTTGACCAAGACCTGCTTCCCGGCAGCAGCATCAAGGAGGAGATGAGCATGCTGCAACGCTGGGCAGCGACGACGGAGACCGGAGACCGGGCTGATCTGTCCGAACCGGTGCCGCCAGCGCTGTGGGCAGCCGTGTGCAGCGAAAGCGGCAATTGCCTGGGGCAGAAATGCATCTACTTCCGGCGTTGCTTCGTGACCCAGGCCCGGCAGAAAATCCGCCAAGCCCAAATCGTCGTCGCCAATCATGCTTTTCTGTTCAGCGCCCTGGCCATGCAGGCGCGCGCCCTGATGTTGGGGGTGGAAGCCGCCAACGTGGAGGATGACAGCAGCGGATTGCTGCCGGAATTCTCGGCCCTGGTCTTGGATGAAGGGCATACCCTGGAGGAATGCGCCTCCATGCACCTGGGACAGCGCGCCGACACCTTTGGCTTGCGCCGCGCCCTCAACCGGCTTTACAACGAAGAACGCAAGACTGGGCTGCTCAGTGACGACGAAGCAGCGCCAGCCTGCGTGGCAGTGAAGGACTGCCGTCGCCGAGCAGCCCTGTTTTTCGACCGGCTGCTGTCTTGGCTGGAGCCGCAGAACCAGAATCCGCTGCGCTACACCTGCCCCAATCACATCGACCATTATCTGGGCCCGAACCTGGCCCGTGTCATCAACGAGCTTGGCAAGCTCATCAAGACGGAAGACGACCCCGACCGCAAAGCCGAGTTGAAAGCCGTGCAAGAAGGACTGGCCGAACAGAATACGATCATGGAGACGTTTTTCGCCATGTCTCTGCCAGGGCATGTCTACTGGTTTGAACGCTTTGGCCGTGACCTGGGCGACATCTCGTTCAACGTCGTGCCGGTGGATGTCTCGCCGCTGCTGCAAGACTTGCTGTTCAGCCGGCCGCCGGTGATAGTCGCCAGCGCGACCTTGGCGGTGCGCGGCGAGATGGCCTATTTCCAACGCCGGGTCGGCGCAGTCGGCAGCCGTTCCCTGATTTTGGATTCGCCGTTTGACTATCAGCGCCAGGTCAAGGTCCATATCGCCCAGTCCATGCCCGAACCAAGCGCCATGGAGGCTTTTTGCGAACAGGCGACAACGCACATCCGACGCTTTCTGCGGCAGACGCACGGCCGGGCGTTCGTGCTGTTCACCAGCTATTCCATGATGCATCGCATGGCCCTGGACTTGCAGCCGTTTTTCCAGGAGGAGGGCATGACGCTCCTCGAACAAGGAGGAGGACTGCCGCCCAGCAAAATGCTGCAAGAATTCAAGGCCGTGCCAAACGCCGTGATTTTTGGCACCGCGAGCTTCTGGACAGGAGTTGACGTGCCTGGCGACGCCTTGTGCAACGTCATCATCGCCAGGCTGCCTTTCTCTGTGCCTGACCATCCGCTGATAGCAGCGCGCATAGAAAAGACAACTGCCGAGGGCGGCAATGCCTTCTTCGATTACTCGGTCCCAGAAGCAGTACTCAAATTCCGCCAGGGATTCGGACGCCTGATCCGAACCCGCAACGACACCGGTATCGTCGTCATCCTCGACAGCAGGGTGGTGCGAAAACGATATGGCAAGAGTTTCCTGGAATCCATACCCCCCTGCCCAGTCGAGCTGTTTTGACGCTGATAACGCCCCTCCAGGAAGGCGAGGGAAGAGGGTGAGCTTGGACTACGCCGTCCACCATGTCTATAGCAACTATAAATGGGAGGTCGATGACAAGAAAAAAACGAAAAATTAACCGCTTGATTTGCAAGGAAACAGGAATAGGTTACATTAGAGCAAGACATTGCGTGATATGTTTTGAGTCGTTATGACTTCATCAACGTAGCCGTCAGGGGAGAGATATGAGAGATACGGTAAAACTTTTGCTCCGGTTGCAGGAGCTTGAGCTGATCAGGGAAGAAGCGAGGATTTTTCACCGGCACGACCAGCAGGACAAGATGGCCCAGCTGGATGACACCTTGCGAAAGCAGAGAGAGCAGGTGGAGGAGCAATGGCTGCGTCGGTTTGACGGACTGCGCCGCTCCGGCATTGCAGTAGTGCACGAATTCGGCGGCATCTGCCAGAATTGCAGGATGTCAATCTCCCTCGGGATGCTGAATCGCATGCGCAAAGGGGAAGCTGAGTGGATTTGCCCAAACTGCGGCCGCTTCCTGCTGCTCAGCGACGAAGGATGAAAATGCCCTGACCGCCAAAAAGACGAAGACGGCTCCTTCAGCCGCAAATTACGGGCCGGAAGACGGTTCGTAGGGTCATGACTGCGCTTGGATGTGAAACGGAAGGTAAGGCTATGGATTTGAAAGTACTGCTGCCGAAAGAACATGTGCTGTTCGGATTGCCTCTAAATATCAGTCGCCGGGAGTTGCTGAGGATGTTGTCCGAACCCCTGGCAAAGGACGGAGCTATCGACGATATCGAGGTTTTTCTGGATGCGGTCGAACGCCGAGAAGCCGAAATGTCAACCCAGATGAACGGCGGAACGGTATTCCCGCACGCTTCCTCCGCTACGGTGCAATGCCTGGCGATCACCGTCGGCATGGCACCAGAGCCAGGCTTTCCCTTTGACCCAGATGCTGACGAAAAGGGCAGGGTCTTTTTCCTGATCGCGATTCCAGCCGCAGCGCCGGCCGCGCATTTGCCTTTGCTGACGCACCTGGCCGGGTTCATCACTGCCAAAGGAAAACTGGAAAAGCTCCTGCAAGCAGACTCAGCCGCCGCCGTGCACAAGATGCTGCTGGCCTGGACTGGGAAATAACCGCGAGTGCCTTCGGCGGGAATCAGGTCTGTCGTAAGTAGTACAGACTTCAGCCTGCCGTAGGTGAGATTGGTCTCATTCGCATATTGCATATTGCTGGCTGTTTATAATAAGTTGCTTTCCAGCCAGCTATGCATGTCTTTTGCGCCGTAGGTGCTTAACCAGGCTGAACCCCAGGCTTTATAGCCTGGGGAAAATGCCCTCCTGCTTGGTGCCCAGTAGGGGCACTACTAGGCGCCTACCAACGCAACCACTGTGTCAAGTCTCTCTTTCTATCAAAAGATTTCGCACATTGTCAATTTAATCGGAGGTGCTAATGACAAGGTTTGCGAGAGCCAAATGGATTTGGGTAGAGAACAACTCTATCCCTGATACTTACGGCGAGTTTTATGATGATTTTATCTGGAATGAAGGCGTTGTAAATTGCCTTCTTTCCTGTGACAGTGACTATACGTTGTTTGTCAATGGTACTTTTGTTGCAAGCAATCAATATGGTGATTACGAATGGTATAAGGTCTACGATACTATCGATATTACCAAGTATTTGCAAAAAGGCAAGAACGCCATTGCCGTGCTTGTGTGGCATTTTGGCATGGATAGCCAGCGCTACTTAAAGGCGGACGCAGGGTTGATTTTTGAAGTGCAGGCAAACGATAAAGTCTTGCTTGCTAGCAGCGAAAATACCCGCGCAAGATATAGCAAGGCATACAAGCATAGTTTGCAGAAATTGATTACGAGTCAGTTAGGTTTTAGTTTTTGCTATGACGCAACTCAAGAAGATGCTTGGACGATTTCTGGCGATGGATTCCATGCTACGGTGACAGTAGATAAAAAATGCACATTCGTTAAGCGTCCAATAAAAAAATTAGAGTTGTTTGAACGAGTACAAGGCACAATTATTCATGCGGAAGATAATCATTATATCATTGATTTAGGGAAGGAAGTGGTGGGGCTGCCAGCACTGAAATTCTCTTCGCCAGTTCAACAAAAAATATTAGTGGCGTGGGGCGAAGACTTGCAAGACGGGCACGTCCGCCGAATCATTCACAACAGGGATTTCAGTTTCGAATATATTGCGAAATCAGGAAGCAACGATTATGTGAATTATATGCTGCGGTTAGGGTGCAGGTATTTGGAAGTCTATACGGAAAAGCCTATTGACCATATTGACATGAGCATCATCCCGCAGGTATATCCTGTCAAGGAAAGGCAAGTGAAGCTTGCTAATGCCTTAGACCAAAAGATTTACGACATTAGTGTGTACACCTTGAAAATGTGCATGATGGAACATTACGTGGATACGCCTTGGCGTGAACAATGCCTGTATGTGTACGATTCGAGGAATCAAGTCCTCTTTGGGTACCAGGCATTTGAAGATGGAAATGCCCAGTATGTAAGAGCAAACTTAAAACTCATCAGCCAAGATAGACGCGAAGATGGCTTGCTGTCAATATGCTATCCTTGCGGCGTAGATTTAACCATACCTTCGTTTACGTTATACTATTTCATGCAAGTCAATGAATATTTGCAATATACAGGCGATATGACACTGGCGCAGGAAGTGTACGACAAGCTGATCTCTATTTTGAATGTATTTATTGGTAATCGTAAAAATGGGCTGGTGTTGAGATTTGAAGGCGATAATTACTGGAATTTCTATGATTGGTCACCGCATTTGAGCGGCACTCTGCGCCAGAAAGAAGAGGCAATTCCCGATTTAATGGTCAATCTTTTATTCGTTTTTGCACTTAAAAACTTGCAGGAAATAGATGAGAAATCAGGGAAAAAGTTTTCGTATGAAGACTTGCTGCAGGAAAGTAAAAGACGGATTAAAGAAACTTTTTATTGTCCGGAAACTGGTTTATATTCGATGACCGAGGGCGGGGACGAATACACTGTTTTAGGCAATTCCTTGGCAATCCTCGCTGGATTGACGTCAAAAAAGGAAAGCGAAATTATTTGCGAAAAGATGGTCAACGGCGAATTATGCGACTGCTCGTTGAGCATGAAAATTTTCAAATACGACGCTTTGCTGGCAACCGATAAAGCTAAATGGCAAGAATGGATTTTAGGTGAAATCCGCCGGGAATATGGCAAGATGTTGGATGCGGGCAGCACCACGGTTTGGGAAACGGCAGACGGCGCTGTCGCGTTCGGAAACGCCGGCAGCCTCTGCCATGGTTGGAGCGCGGTGCCGATTTACTTTTATTGCCGGGAAAAGTTTAGATAGGTTCGATAACGTCATGACGCCAAAAGCGCCAAGGAACGCGCCATGATTCTTTCCTTTTTCGTAATGCGTCAGTCTTCTGTAGTGCCTTTACAAGGCACCAGTTTTGGGGCACGTCTATCCCCAGGCTGAAGCCTGGGTTAAGCATGGTCAAGTGCCTGCGGCGCAAAGTAATATGACGTTAATCACAATGCCCCTGCGCAGTCTCCCCGCGCATGGGGTTCCGTCTGCACGACTCAACTGTCCGACGCCACATCGTCGTCCAAGCCCAGCTCCCGCAGCGTCGCCTTGGTTTCTTCGATTTGATGCGGCGACAATCCGCCCTCCGGGGTGACCTTGAACTTCACGGTCAGCTTGAGGACACTGTTAGTGGCGAACTTCGCCAGTACCTTGGTGTAGAAGTTCATCCATTTTTGAGGCGGAACCGAGCCTGTCCACTCCATCGTCCTTGCTTCGGGCTTTGGCTTTGGCAACGGAGGGGAAGCAGGCACACCGTCCTTGGAGATCAGCACCATTGCGCGGGCATTCAGCCCACCAGCGGTTGCTTCGACGACAAACCGGCCCTCGTTCTGCCCCGCCCGGAATGCGCCATTCGCGTCAATCACACCACCTTGAGCTGACCACGTTAGCTCAGCAACGGCGATAGGCCGTCCATGTTGGTCAACGCCTCTGGCCACAAAGCTGGCACAACCGCCAGGGCGTAGCTGAACATCCGCTGGCGAGACTGACAAGGCCGTGAGTTTTGGTGGCACGACGTGCTTCTTGGCCTCCTCGGCAGTGAGGAGCACTACATCCTCAGAGATTTCGACCTCCATGACGGACATTTCCCGGTCGAACAACAGGGGGTCGTAGTGTCCATCTGGTCGTTTTCCCGCGTAGGCGATAATCCCCTCGCTGACGCCCTTTGCGATGGTTTCTTTAACCCCATCGGCACTCAGCAGGCGGGGGAACTCGGGAGAAGCGTAGAACGCATCACGGACTGCCTTTGTAGTCCACTCGGGGAACCCTGGCCATTTCCGGACCAGGAAGTTAGGGCTGATATTCTTCTCGATATCGCCATCTTCGCGCAGGCGCTTGAGGATTACTTCGGTGAGGGTGGTTGCTTGGCTTGAGTTGACCAGTCCAAGGTCAATCTTACGCATCTGATTGTCTTTGCCGAGCAGCAGCAGGAACTTGTAGCTGCGCCAGACAGCTTCCTTGAGGTCCCGTCTCGACCGCCTGACTTGCTCGTCCAGTTGCCGTTTCTGGTTATCTTCGATGTGGAGATCGTCCTTCTCATCATCAATAGCTTCCCAAGCCAGCGCTTTGCGCGCCTCATCGCGCAGCATCTGCGCTGACTCTGCCACGCACCAGATGATGGCGCTTTTGAACGTGCGCCCCGACTTGCCGCACTCCCAAGTCATGCTTCTTGCCAGCGCCTTGGTCTCTGGTTCGTCAACCATCGAGTGTTCGGGACCTAACACGGCCAAGGTGAGCGCCGGTCGGTCAGGGATCGCGTTGCTTCCTTCTGGGAAGAAGATGCGGTCGACGCCTTCTCCTGCGATGAACACCTTTTGGATTTCGGAGCGCACGCGCTCTGAAATGGCCTTTTCCGAGATGCTCGCACGGCGGTCTGAGTAGCGTTTGATTAGGTTCTCGGTAGCGCTGAACCGATAGCGATTGCGCTCGACCGAGAGGTAGTAGCATTCCTGGCTGAGCGTCTCCAGCACTGTTTCGATGTGACCGATGTCCAGCTCAGGTTCACCGACTGCCAGGCGAATCTCCGGGATGGTTGCTTCCGCCCGCATCTGGCCGCCGTTGGATTCGAAGAACACCGTCGTCGCCACTTTTTGGTGTAGACGCGCCTTTTTGATATCCTCGGTCGCTTCGCGGTCCAGGCGCGTGGCATGCGAGTCGCGTTTACCGCAGATGTCCGTCGTCACGGCCCCTTCCAGCTTGGCATCGCCGAGCTGCTCGAAAGTGGCGGTGCGGAAGAAGGGGTCTTCCAAGGGGGCAGTTCCCAAACCGATCATGGGATCGCGATGTGCGCCCTTAAAGCCTTCGTTGTAGGCCTTGGACACCCAGAGCGCCAACAGGCGCAAAATACCGCGCGTCTGCTGGAAACGCGGAAGCTGCTGCCATTTGCGTTCAAAGACCGACAGCACTACCGGATGGAACGGATAGGTGGCGCGGAAGGTGTCGCGCGCATTGTCCACCGGGAACCACCCTGGAATCTGGGTGCGGTGTTCTACTGCCCAGTCAGCAAAGGCGGCCACGGTCTTTTCGGCGTCCTTGGTGAACCCGTCCCATTCGAAGAGACGACGGCGGATGATCTCGGCAGTTTCGGTTTCGGCTGACATGATGACCGCCTTGCCAAGGCGGTCGAGGACCTTCTTGAACCTGTCATAGTCCGCCTGATCCTCGGCATTCAGCTCAAGTTCGCTGGCCGGGATGGACGCCACCAGCACCATCCGGTCTTGGGCGCGTGCCTCCTCGGAGAGGTTCTGCAGGAAGTTGTAGAGTTGACTTGCCAAGCCGCTTTTGCGGTTGCGGCTCACGTAATTCATCAACTCGTCCATCAGGATAAGGCATGGCTTTGTCTTGGGCAGGAAGGCGCGGATCACCTCGCCGGACGGTGCGATGAGTTTCGCGTCATGCTCGGCCACGACGCGAAAGCCTTCCTCGCCGCTGATCTGCCAGGCCAGCTCGCCCCAGGGCGTTTTGCGCAGCGGCGTACCGTCAGTTCCCCCACGGCCTGTAATCGAATCAAACTCGGTGCCCACAAAGACGCCAACGGCGGTTTGGGGTACATCCGGGACTCCGGCCAAGTCCAGGATGGCCTTGACCCCGGTCCAGTTCCGCGCTTGCTCGCCGCCTGTGGCCAGGTGATACAGCAACGTCAGCGTATGCGTCTTGCCACCGCCGAATTGCGTCGTCATATTGAAGACCGCCGATGTTTCCGTCCTGATGCCCGACAGCCGCCGCACTGTCTCCGACGCCACTGCCAGCAAGCTCTTGGTCAGATAGGTCTTGCTGAAGAAGCGCGCCGGGTCCTGGTAGTCAGGATTGGCTCGACCGTCGCGCACCTGATCCAAATGCACGGCAAATTCGGAAGCGTCAAGCGGTTTCCCCTCCCGCAGGTCTTCTCGAGGATAGACGACTTTGTACCAAGGTTGCAAGGACGCCATAATCTGTTTTCTCCTATAATCCTACAAGCGCATCACGGATGCGTTCAAATTCTTTGCATGCTTTCGACAGCGAGTCTGGCGGGTCTTTCAATGCTTCCCGTTGTTTACATTTTTCGGCAAGCATATCAATGAGAGGATGGGCCTCCGATTCCCGATTCCGGAAGCGCAAACTGTTCTTATAGGACTCATCTTCACTGGCGTTGCCATCTTGCAGATATGCCAACCAAGTGTCCATGGACCATTTGGGAATCACACAGCAAATGCGTTCATCGTCGGCGACCTTTGGCATTCCTGCATCTTCCAAGGCTTTTTCCAGTTCTCCCTTCCGCTCTTCGACAGTCTTGTTGTCGGCATCTATAACCACAATCAGAATTGTGATGGCGCGGTGGCTACGGCTGCGAACAGCCTCTAGCTGCTTTGGGAAGTCCGCAATGACGTTAGCAGCTCCCGACCCCTGCCCCTGTTGATATTCCTCACGTATGGCGTGGTTCGAAACTCCCCATTTTTTCAAAAATCGTTTTACAAAGACATAGTGCAGTTTATCTTCACATAGAACGATGATTTGTGATGCACGGTTACTCATTTTCCCACCCCCTTGCGACCGTCTCAGCAGGTGATAATCCCGGCGTCTGGGGCAACCTGTCCTTACATTCCACGGGGCCGTTCTCCTTGCGGGTAAACCACCGTTCATTCCCTCGCGCCATCAGGTTGATGATCTCCGGATGGTGGGAAATAATGACAACTTGGCGCTCCATATCGTCGCAGACATCATGGACTTCGTTAATCCATGGCTGAATCTCACGCAGCGCTACGAAGTTGTTTGGCTCGTCAATGAACAGAGTCGTGAAGATACCCTTTTTTAACGCTGCCAGCAAGGTATAGAGCAGGATCAGTTGCCGCTGGCCATCAGACAGTTCTTGAAAATCAAACACGTAGTCCTTGTTCCCGATACGCAAGGTAGCCTTCAGCATGCGGGAGTCGCCGGCATCACGTAGGCTCAATTCGTCAAATCCCGGGATAACGGGCGTTAGCAATTGCCGTGCGTCGTACCCAATGCCTGGAGATTCCTGCAGAATGTACCGATACCATTCGCTGAAGTTTTCGCAATAGCGGTTCAAATCGGGTGATTCATTCCTTGCGGAACTCGTCATCATCTTGGAAATAGGAATGGGCTGAACGATCAGCCATTTGCGTACCTCCTCACGAAAACGGATCAGCGGCCGATTATCGTCGCGCTCGGCAATGGTCGGAATCACGGAGCGGCTCCAGTCGGCGGTGAAATGTGTTCCCTCCTCCACCTTCCCAGAGTTGTTGTTAATGCGATACAGATGGGCTTCTGAACCGTCGAAATGGTAAAAGGTACTGCCTTTCCATATTAGTTTTTCTTCCTGTATCCGACAGCGTTCTTCCCCTTTCATATGCTCAATCGCCAACTCATACTCATAGTCCTCGCCGCCGATTTCCAATTCGACGCGGAAGGTCTGCACCAACCGCATATCCCAGACAGTCAGCGAATTGCGCTTGAATATATCGGCTACATTCTCCGCAGCCAAGACACGTTGCAAGTTGCGTAGCACATCAAGCACCGAAGTTTTGCCGCTGCCGTTGCTTCCCAGCCAAAGCTGGTAGTTGGTTAAGGTGACGCTAAAATTTTGCATGCACCGGAAGTTGTCGATATACAATTTCTTGAGCATCTGCTTGTCTCCTTTAATTAGAATCCCAGTCCTTTCTTCCTAGCCAGGATGCCATCAACCCAGCGTTTTTCGTCGCTGGCGGTCGGATAAAGAGCTGAGAGCGACTGCGCAAGCGTCCAAAAGCGACCGTCGCGACCAACGCCCTCCTCGACTAAGAAACGGCGCATGGCCTCGCTACGTCCGGCTGCAAAGAGGATCATCGTCTGGTGAACGCGGTCCAGCGTGGTCTCTCCGACTTTTGGCGCACCTTTCTCACCCCAGCCAGCCTCGGCCTCGGCCTGTTCCAACTCTTCGAAAAATGGCAAGAGCATTTGACGAGATTGCTTTTTTCGCTCGACAGGTGCGTCAGCCTGATCCTTGCCAAAGAGAGCCTTCGTACGCTCGGCGACAGGCAAAAGTCGTGCAGTTTCGCCCTTCACTTCAACTAAGGTGCCAAGAGTCTCCAGATGTGCGCCCAGGCCTTGGGCGATCTTGCGGGCCGTGTCATACTCCAGCGCATAACCGCCAAACGCCTTCTTCTTCCCGGAACCATTATCTTGGTCAGCGTCGTCGCCGTCCTCGGCGTCATCCGAGCTGCCGGTATCCTGACCATTGCCGGCGCTGAGAGTCCATAGCCACATAGCGGTCAAACGCGCGTCTTCCTCGAAACCGCTGGCATCCGCCCCTTCGAAGACCAGGCGCAACGCCTCCTGCGATACGGCCGCCCAAACTTGTTCAAGGTAGTCACGCAGGCTGACCTGCTCACCGCTGGCCTTCTCAACCCGGGAATAACGGGAAAATATTTCGAGCGCTGGACCGAGACAGGCAAAGATGGCGTCCGCGCCAACAACACCCTCCGCAGCCAAGCGAGGCATCCAATCATGAATGCGACGCGGAAGCTCAAACAATACCTCGCGCCAATCGCCGATATCAGATGTTCGCACTGAATCATCAGACGTTTTGCGAGGACGGCAGACGAGATGAACGCTTGATGCAAGGGAAGCAGTTCCCATAGCATTCATGCGTGTACCCATCTCCGTATCGATAGGCCATGATGCAGAGACGATCCAACCTGCATTGATCATCGCCTGAAGTTGCGATTCCCAGCCTGCAGTCGTCTTATGTGCAAAAACCACGACGCCTACACCATTAGAGCTGAGAATGCGCCTCCCTTCTCCCATGGCACAAGTCATTTTACGTTCATATTCTTCTCGTTCTTCTTGGCTTCCAGGATGCCAGACTATTGCTTGCTCAAGTTTTGGCGTGAGAGGCTCAGTCATTAGTGTCTTGTGATCCTGCTTTATGGTTCGGCGAAACCACACGTAGAAGAAATCAGCCAAGTCAGCATACGGAACGGCATCATAGTAGGGTGGGTCAGTAATGAATGCGTTCGCCGAATCATTCGGCAGTGGGTGATGAAGGGCAGAACGCCTCATAGCTTGCCCAGCACACGGCAATGACAGTGCCGTTTCGAACGGGATAAGCACACATTCCATGATATTTGCCCATGAGCCAACAGAGTCCCCAAAGACGTTGGTCTCGCAGAAATCCCATAACATAGGGATGGCTTGCCGCCCAAATGTTGCTTGAAGCTTCTGTCCATTTGAATTCCATCGACAAAGAGATGTACTGTGTTCAGCCTCTCGATTTAAAGCACATGCAAGGATGGTTCGTAGCGGCTCAATAAGCTCTGATGTGATTTCAAGTTTAGACAGATCACGGATCTTCGCGGCAATAGATGTTAATGTCAACAGCTGACGCGGTGTGAATAGGTCGCACCATCTGGTCATCCCATATATAGCTGCACTTCCGACTGCGCGGTGGCCTGAGCTGGGTGGTGTTGGTTCCTCTGGTAGAAAAGTCAATTCGTCGTTCCAAGCTGCTTTCCGCCTGTCCAGTTCTGCCGTCGCCGCTTCTACGGCGGCAAAATCGGCGTCATTCGGTAGGCGGTAAAAGCGGCCTTGCTCTGTGCTGCGAGTGGTTACCACGGCAAAAAGTCTGGCGTCGTGTGCTCCTCCCTTACGGGACGCCAATTGAGCGCGTACGGAAGCCACGGGAATGGTGAAACCGCAGCATGGGCAAGTTGCCGAACCTCGTTTGACGGTTCCCTCTCCCACATCGCTGGGGCGTGCATGCTGGATGATTTCGAAGTCTACCCTTTTCTGTGCAGGATTGGGCACGATGCGCAGTGCGACCGAGTGACTAGCCTTTTTCGCCAGCCACAGCGAACGTATCAGGGGCAGTTCTGCCCCGCACCCTGGGCCTTCGCAGGTTACGGTTCTTGCCCAGAGATAGGCGATGGGCGTAGCACCGTCCGGATCGTTTGGGTAAAACTCGGCGAGTTCCTTTTCGGCTTGCTCTTTGATCCACTGACCCCATTTGCGGACTTCGTCGGCCAAGCGCTGACCGTATTTTGGGATGTATTCCAAGACAACTTTATTCAGCAGCACCGCGACGGGATTCAGGTCACTAGCAAAGGCGTCTGCGCCAACCCGCAATGCCTCAAGCGGAATTGCCCCTCCCCCCGCGAAGGGATCAACTATCAGCGGTCGTGTGCCTGGTGCGCCGCCCAGGGCCTCGTGCGCAGCTTTGGTCAGGCTTCGCGCCGTTGCCAGGTAGGCTGAATTCGTCGAGTTATTCCAATTTGCGAAATCTGCAATGAAGTCGAGGAGTGCACGACGAAGTTCGCTGGGATCATCAAACGCCCGGGCATTCTGTCGGGCGATGTTAAATCGCTCTTGGCTTTCCACGCTCATCATGGCCTGGCGTTCAAATGGAGTCCAATCCAGCATCTCGCGTTTGGCCGTTGTGATGAACTCTGGCGGGCAGTTTTCATCTGCCGGGTCAGGCCACAAGGCAGCGCAGACTACTGCCCGGCAGGCGGCCAATGGCCGTCTGGCCCACCAGATGTGCAAGGTCGAGATGTGCCCATGGCGAATGGACTTTTCGCGCCGAGCATGGGAGGAAATCCGCTTGATCGGCAAGTCAACTTCGATAAGGCGTTTGGGGTAGGTCATTCTATGTTCTCGCTGGTGGCGTACAGGCGGGGTTAGCGATTGGGAGAACGCTTCTGTTTCGGCTTCGATTCTGTCTTTTGGCCTGTTTCGGACATCTTGGCGTCAGTCTCGGTCCTTAGGTTCATAGTTGTATTAACCTCTTCCCAAATCGAAAACAGGGGGGGCTTTGCTGCGACTGCAGGTAGCTGAGCGGAATGATGCCATCTTTCAAGGCCTGGAGCAGGAGATTCATGGAATGGGATGGGCGCTCCCGTCCGCTCTCCCAGCGGGTCCAGCTCTTCTCGCCAATTTTCAGCAGTTCTGACAGCTCGCGCTGGCTGAGTCCCAGGCGACGGCGCAGTGCTTTGATTTCCTCGGCAGTCAGGATGCCCATGTAGTGCGCCTTGGCCCTGTCCATCTTATCGATGGCGTCGCCATCCAGATAGATTTCTCCGGTCTCTGGATCGCGCCAGGCATCCACCTCGACCTCGATAAACTGGGCAATGCCCTTACCATCCGTAGTGGGGATGGGAATCTGTTCCGTCTTGCGAATGGCGACCCAGCCTGGAACTGGAGGGGCGGCGTTTTTCACAGCTTGTCTCCCTTGTTTGGAATATGAGCGGAAATCACGATGACAACTTTTCGTGCCGGAGTCAATAGATTGACTTTCCCGTACATCAGCTTATCTAAGTGCGTGAACATGAATTCGTAGGCCTCGCCGGGAGGCACGATGTCTGGGACTCGCCGTCTCCGGATGGAATCGTCCTGCAATACTTTTTCCAATCTGAGCTTGCCGGGGTTGCTTGGTGAAGCTGGCCTTGGCGTCGCCCTGGGATGCCGTGCAGTCGTGAAAAGCAAGGAGTTCGCTCATCTTGCGTCCTTTCGCTTTTCGTGAGCCTCGACGACTGCCTGCGTACCGTCGGTCAGCAGGTAGTGCTCGATTTTGACCACTGGCGACCACTGGTATTGAGCCGGATTGCGCAATGGGTGAACCTTGGGTTCAGCGGCGCAGTTATAGACCACATAGAGCCAGTAGTCATTCTTGAGGCGTTCGGCCGTCTTGTACTCATTGGTAGTCAGAGCCACTTCGCCGATGGCTGAACGTCCCTTGACCTCGATGAAGCGCACCTCAATGGCAGTCGCCGGGTCTTCGGGATGGGCGCGGCGCGAAATCAGGTCAAAGCCTCGGTTTTGGGTTTCGACGCTCTCCACTGTACGCCCTTGGGACTCTTCATAGGCGATTGCTGCTTGCACGGCGATGCGTTCGATTTCGTCATCACGGACTATGGGTGCGAGGCTGGGCGAGGTTCGTTCCGGGTGCGGCAAAACCCAGGCGCAGCCGACATGCTGGATGTCGCCGATGGTGCATTGGCATTCGCGTTCGAGGTCGGCCAGCCGTTGTTCGCGCCGGTGATTGAGTTCTTCCAGGCGGTCTTCGGATTGCTTCATGCTGGCGGCCAGCCATGGCGGTATGGAGTTTAGCTCCGCAGCCTGCTCGTGCAGCCCAGCAAAAATCAACTGCTGGCGATGAATAAGCTCGTTAAGGCTGATCTCAATGTGGCGGCGAATGGTCTCGGTCTCCTTCTGACGCTGCGCGGCGACCTCGGCGAGGAATGCGGTGAGGCATTTTTCCACGAGGGCTTGTTCGCGGGTCTCGCGCTTGGCAAGTCCGTCGGCGGGGGGAACGGCAGTGCCCCTGGGTGCGGTCGTGAGATCAAGGAAAATGGTCGGCTGGCGGACCGACAGTTCGCCCGATGGGCTGGCTTGGACGACAAACAGGCGGCGATGCAGGATGTTGCCCATGCCATCTTTCACGGAAGCGGAGAAAACGTCCAGATGGTAGGGGAAACTGCTGTGCAGGTCATAGAACACCGAACCTCTGGTCAGACCGTCACGCACTTGCTCCCACAGAGTCTGGCGCACTGTTTCGAAGAGAGGATGGCCAGGCGTGACCCATTCAGAGGTGGGGGCTTTGGCCAGCAGAGCCTTATCGAACACGATCTGCTTGTACTCATGCCCCAGCTTCCCGAAGCGGTGTTCAAGTTTGTCACCCATGGCCCACAAATGACGCGGCACGCGCCCGAGGCGATAGAGATGGCTGCCAGTAGCCTGTTCCTTAGGAAAAATACCGAGTACGGGCCCGGCGTTCACGAAAAAGTCCTCAATTACCTCTGGCACAAGTCGTTGTTCGCGAGCCTTTGCCGACTTGCCGACGATGGCCGATAGATTCAGCTCTTTCTTCGCCAGACCTTCGAGAGTGGAATCGGTGATCTTGCGGAACCGCTCGGTGTCGACTTCGGCGACGATGCGGTTCTTGATGCTCTCCTCGGTTTGGTTGTGCAGGTACATGTCGCGGATCATCTTCTCAAGCTGATTCGCGGGAAACACATCGCCCAGCACGTTGAAGACCTTACCAGTGCGGTGCGGGTCAAGGTCGGCCTCGATCTGCTCCAGGCGCTCAAAGAGCTTCTGCAAGACGCGGCCTTCCCGGGTGTTGGTCGCGACAAAGTTGAAAATGAGGCAGTCCTTTTCCTGGCCGTAACGATGGATGCGCCCCATGCGTTGCTCAAGCCGGACAGGGTTCCAAGGGATGTCATAGTTGATCATAAACCAGCAGAACTGCAAGTTGATGCCTTCGCCCGCCGCTTCGGTGGCGACCAGCACCTGGGCGGACTCCCTGAATTCGCGCTCTGCATAGATGCGAGTGCCGGGAGTGTCACGGTCGCCGATTTTCATGCCGCCATGAATCTGGGTGACTGATAAGCCCCATTCGTTGAGCTTTTCGACCAGGTAGTCGAGGGTGTCCTTGTGCTCAGTGAAAAGGAGCAGCTTCATCGTGGGGTCTTGGAACGCGCCCTGTTCCGAAATAACCTCGCGCAGTCGGCTGAGCTTGGTCTCGGTCTCGCGTCGTTCCAGTATCAGGGCCTGCTCGATGAGCTTGGTCAGTTGCAAAATCTCCTCGCGCAATGCCCCTGGATCGACGGAAGCGACCACGTCTTCCAACTCGGCGAGAATCTCCTGCTGTTCTTCTTCCGGCAACTCGTCGAAGTCTTCGGGCAATTTTTTGGCGATTTGCTCTTGGCGATACGCTTGCGGGTCTTTGAGAATCCGTTCTCGTTTCTCCTTCATGCGTTCGAGGCTTCGACGCGCGGCGTAGACGCAGGAGGCAAGGCGGCGCTGGAGCATGGCCATCGTGAACCCGATCGCGCGCCCTGTTGCGGCGTTGGCAGACTGGGCCTTGATGGACTGATCTTCGACATAGCGGGTCAGTGCGTCATACAAGTCCCATTCGCCGTTGTCGATTTGGAAACCGACCGTCTGGACATTGCGTTTGGTGAACAGCTTTTTGATCTGTCCTGTGTCTGGGTCGGGGAAGGTGACTAAGGCTTCTTTCGTGCGGCGCAGGTAGAACGGCGCTGAGTTTCGCTGCATGGCTTCTTCGAGGCTTTTCACGTCGCCATAGACATCGGCGTCAAGCAATCGCAGGAACAAGCAGAAGTTGTCGGGATCGCCTTTGTGCGGCGTAGCCGTCATGAGCAGATAGTGGTCCGTCATGTCCGAAAGGCATTCGCCCAACTGGTAGGCCAGTGTCTTCTTGTCAGCACTGTAGGCCGACATTTTGTGGGCCTCATCAACGATGACCAGGTCCCATTGACTCCGCAGGAGGCTTTCGCGCGCGTCGTCGATGCGGGAAACCCACGACACCGACGTGATGACTTGGCTCTTGTCTTGCCAAGGATTCGACCCGTAATTGGCGCGCAGCACGTCGCCGCGAACGATCTCGAAATTCTCGCGGAACTTATCTTTCAATTCCCGCTGCCACTGGAAAGTCAGGTTAGCTGGAGTGACAATCAAGGTACGCTTGACCAGCCCCCTGATCTTCAGTTCCTTCAGCAGCAAGCCAGCCATGATCGTTTTGCCTGCGCCCGGGTCGTCCGCGAGCAGAAAGCGGATTCGCGGCAGTTTGATAAAGTAGTCATAGACTGCTTCGAGCTGATGTGGCAACGGATCCACCCGAGCGATGGAGAGCGAGAAATACGGGTCGTATTCGTAGGCCAGTTCTAATCGCAATGCCTCCACACCCAGGCGGAAATACACGGGATCAGCGTCGAATGGAGGTTGCTCTGGAGTGACTTGTAGCACGGCAAGTTGTTGTACATCAAGGATTGGTTCATAGACCCGGCCAGAGTCAAGCCCCTTGCCGACGAGCTTCACGGCGCCGCCCAGCGGCGCGCAGACGATAACTTGCACCGGCTCAGGAAAGAGGGGGCCGCGCACAATCGAACCGGGTTGTGGTGTCTTATCAGTCACTGGTCTAAGCCTATTTCGCTATTCACTCTGAATAGTATAGCAAATGCTAATATAGCATTTGCGTTCCATCTATGCCAACGTAAAGTCGCCAGAACCCGACAGGACCCCGTAATAGGTCAACCATTGATAACGAGCAGCCAGACGGCGTGCTTTCTGCGCTACATTCACTCCACTGTCTAGCGTCCACTAAAGTCCACTTTTGTCCACGTCCACTCTCCACTAAAGTCCACTTTTGTCCACAGTCCATCGTCTACTAGCGTCCATTGAAGTCCACTAGCGTCCATTGTCCACTGTCCATTAAAGTGCCTTGCCCGGGGCGCCAGGTGCCGCAGTTTGTCGGAACTCCGAGTATCAATCGCTGACCGAACACACCGTTAGTTTTTTTTCAATAGATGCATTACAGTAATTCACGAATAGCGTTTTATATTGATGGCGTTGCCGTCCCTTCATGCATTAAGTTGCCCGTCTTTTCTGGAGAATTTCATCTATGAGTACTCTTCATTTTGGCACCAAGAGTCTCCCTGGTCGTCAGTTGAGGCCAGCAAGCGCCTTTCCGGCCATTCGCGATCCCATCACTTTCAGCGTCCGCACCGCCCTTGATGAAGACGACGGTCTGTTCATCGGCTATGGCATGTTCACCGATTCCCTGCCATACACTATGCAGGATGACTATGACGGCTCAACGCAGCCTTTGACTTTCGCCTGCGCTGTACTCGAAAATGAATGGCTGCGCGCTGAATTCGTCCTCGACCTCGGTGGACGCCTGTGGTCACTCTACGACAAGGCCGCCAAGCGCGATCTGCTCAGCAACAATCGCGAATTCCTCCCCTGCAATCTCGCTATCCGCAACGCATGGTGCGCTGGCGGCGTCGAATGGAATTTCGCGCGTCGCGGTCACGATGCCCAGACCTGCTCGCCACGCTTCGCCGCCGCACTCAAAGACGACGACGGCACGCCTGTGCTACGTATCTATGAATTCAGCCGCGACCGCGTCACGCCTTTCCAAATCGACTTCTTTCTGCCTGACGACAGCCGTTTTCTCTTTGCTCGCACCCGCATCAGCAACACTAACGATCACGTCGTGCCGATGTACTGGTGGAGCAATATCGCTGTGCCTGAACGCCCTGGCTGCCGCCTCATCGTGCCAGCCATGGAATCCTACGCCAACGCCTATCTCCATGGCGCCCACTCGCTGGCAAAAATACCGATGCCCGACGGCGAGGGCTTTGACGCCAGCTACCCATGCAACTTCCGTAACGCCAAAGACCACTTCTATAAAATCCCCGACACTCACCGTAAATACGAAACCGTCCTTTACGAGGACGGCTATGGGCTCATCGAATGTTCGACACGACGTCTCCAGGGCCGCAAACTCTTTGTCTGGGGCCAAAACACCGGCGGTCAGCGCTGGCAGCGAAAACTGCTTGACAAGGATTCGCCCAACTACCTCGAAATCCAGGCTGGCCTAGCCAAAACTCAGCAGGAATGCCTGCCCATGCCGCCCAAGACCACTTGGGAATGGCTGGAAGCATACGGCGCTATCCAATTGAACCCGTCAGACGTGTTTGGCAGCTGGGAAAATGCTGTCAACGCCGTCACCAGAAAGCTCGACGCCATGTTGCCTGAAGCGCAACTGGATGAGATGCTCGCCCGCACCCGCCAAAGCATCGCCCTAAAGCCGGCTGCCGCTGTCCATTACGGCAGTGGCTGGGCAGCGCTCGAAGAACGTCGGCGCGGCGCAAGTTTGACTCATCACCTCGACTTTGGCAGCTGCGGCCCCGAACAACAAGAATGGCTTGAGCTTCTTGAACATGGCTGCATGGACGATGAGCCGCCACGCAGCTTCATGGTTCAGGACGAGTGGTTTAATCTGCTCAAAAAAGCCGTTGAAAACCACCCGCAAAGCTGGAAAATACACTACCACCTCGCTTTGAATTATTTCCGGCGCCAAGACCTTGAACGCGCCAATGCCGCCATCGACGCATCCATCGCCTGTCATCGCAGTGCCTGGAATCTCCACGCCAAGGCCTATTTGCGCCGCGCTAGTGGACACAAGGAGGAGGTCGTGGAGCTTCTCCTTGAAGCCCTTGCTTTGCGTCCCAACGACACCTCGCTGCTCAAAGAAAGCAGCAAGACCCTGATGGAATGTCAGGCCTACGCGCCCCTGGCCGCGTTGATGCAAAGCCTCGACAAATCGCTCCGGCAACAGGCAAGCGTTCGCCTCATTGACGCTCAGGCGCTCGCCTATACCGGGCACCTCGACGAAGCCGAAGCCATCCTCGACACCCTGGACGTCGACGATCTCCCGGGCATCCGCGAAGGCGATATCTCACTCGCAAAACTCTACGTATATGTCCAGTGCCAGAAGGCTGCCCGCGACGGTCGCACCCTCAACCCAAGCGATGTCGTAGTGCCCGCGCGTCTGGACCTGCGCATGTCCACCTGAGCCGGGAAAGAAAAGAATGGTTGGTTTTTTGCGCAAGGGGAGGGAAGGGCTTCGGGTTCTTTCCTCCCCTTTGCGCTCACAGGACTATTCAGTTTTGGCTGAGGGCGATGATCGCCTGCAAGTTGTAGTGTTCAATTTCACACCGAGCTTTCCGATTTCCCAGGTTTGAACTATTATTGTGCTGGACATGGATAATTTTCATAAAACTTCTGGAAGACAAGTGCCTTACTGTCTAACGTCCACTAACGTCCACTAACGTCCACGTCCACTCTCCACTAACGTCCATTAAAGTCCATTAAAGTCCATCGTCCATCGTCTACTAACGTCCATTAAAGTCCACTAACGTCCATTGTCCACTGTCCACTAAAGTGCCTTACCCGGGGCGTTTGGCTCCGTAGCTTGTGGAAATCGCGAGTATCAATCGGCGACCGATTGCCATCAAATTATATATGGCCATAACAATAAGTAATGCTTAATAGTTGCCGCTTAAGTCACCGTTCATGTATCGCCCGTTCAGGGCTCAAAATATTATACGCCTTACCCTAGGGCGGCACTTCGCTCACCCTGGGCTTTTATGTTGCTGCCGTCAGTACGACGCACATCAGCCGCCGTCCACAACGTCCACCATGTCCCTAGGGTGGACATGGCGGCCAGTGTAGTCCTAACTCGCTCTCGCCCCTCGCCCCTTTCCTGAGACCGCTGCTCATCGGGTTTCCGAATATCAATGAGTGACCGATTACGATTCCTGGCTAAATAGAGATTGAACATCCTGGAATGAACTTGAAACATTGCCTGATGACGGTTAGAGTATTTTTTTTTTGCTGGTTCATGCAGCCACCTTGGATGGGGTAGATGCATCTGGGTAGTGTGGAGCCGCTTGTTGTTATCATGGCACTTTTATTCAGTCAAGAACATGCATTCCTATAGGGTGGTACGTTGACCATAGACCATTGGAAACCGATATGACCAAGCTTGAGGAACTCGTCGCCAAGCTCTCTGAACTTTTCGAATTGGACAAAGCCGACTTGGATTTTGGCATTCACCGCATCATCAAGGCCAAGCATGCCCAGATCACCACCTACCTGAAGGAGCGTTTGCCGGAGAAGGTCAAGACCGTGCTTGGAGAACTGCTGCAGGCGGAGACCGGCGAGTCCCTGGCTGAACTTGAGCGCGAGGCATTGAATGCGCTGGGTGGTGACGCTATCCTGGCCGACGGCACTCTTGCCCCGGTCTATGCCAATACTCCCTTGGGCGAGTGCTACAACGCCGCCGTCGAGGTTGCACGCAGCTCCCGCAGCAGGGCACAGGCCGAGGCCGAGGTCTACAGTCACCTGTATGAGTTTTTCAGCCGCTACTATGAGGCGGGCGACGTCATCTCGCGTCGCCGCCGTACGGCTGGTCGCGAGACCTACGCCATTCCCTACGATGGCGAGGAGGTCGTCCTGCATTGGGCCAACAAGGAGCAATACTACGTCAAGTCCAGCGAAGACCTCAAGGACTACACTTTTACCGTACTGCTGAATCCCTCCGGCGACAAAGGGCACGTCCAGTTCAAGCTTACCCGGATGGACGCCGTGCAGAACAACAACAAGGCATCCCGTATCTTCCTGCTTGACAGCGAAGCGGGAATTGAGGCTGGCGATGAAAGTTTGGTCATCCCTTTCCATTTCGCCGAGGGCAAGAGCCGCAAGCAGGCTGACGAACTCGCCTGGGAGAAGTCCATATTGGCTGCGTTGCCGCTGGAATGGCAGGCGCGTTTGGCTGTGCAGGACAGCAGCTACACCGGCAACGACGAACGCAATATCCTGCAGAAGCACCTGCGCAACTACACGAGGAAGAACACGAGCGACTATTTCATCCACAAGGACCTCGGCGGCTTTTTGCGCCGTGAGCTGGACTTCTACATCAAAAACGAGGTCATGCATCTGGACGACGTGGATGACCGGCCTGCTGGCTATCTCGACACGGAGCTGCGCAAGATTAAGGCTATCCGCGCCGTTGCCCACGACCTGGTCGCCTTCCTTGCCCAATTCGAAGACTTCCAGAAGCGCCTGTGGCTGAAGAAAAAGTTCGTAGTTGAAACCAACTGGTGCATCACCCTCGACCGTATCCCCGAGGAGTTCTATCCCGAGATCGCCGCCAACGACGCCCAGCGCCAGGAATGGGTCCGCCTCTTCGCCATTGATGAAATCGAGGCAACGCCCGGCGGCTTGCTAGCCCCGGTCAAACCCGGCTACAGCGAGCCCCTCACCGTCGAATTCCTTATGGCCAACGACAAGCTGGTGCTGGACACGGCGTTTTTTTCGGCGGAGTTCAAAACTCGCCTGATAGCCAGCATTGACGGTATTGACACGCAAATGGATGGGTTGCTCATCCATTCAGAAAACTTCCAGGCGCTGAACCTGATGCAGGAGCGCTATCGGGAGCAGATGAATGCTGTCTACATTGACCCTCCCTATAATACCGGAGAAGGTGGATTTGTATATAAAGACGCCTACAAGCATTCAAGCTGGTTGGCTCTTATGAGAGATAGAATGTATCTCGCGATGGCTCTTCAAAGACATGATAGTGCAATATATGCAAGCATTAACGAAGATGAACTGTATAACTTTAAGTTTGCGCTTGATGATGTGTACGGAAGCATGCAGTATTTATCAACTTTCGCCGTGAAGGTGCGGCACGAAAATCGAATCCTCAAGGGAGATAAAGACTTCCATGAAGTGTTTGAAAATGTTTTGGCGTATCGGAGAACTAACGCTCACTTGCCAGCAAAGAGACGAGAAGATAACACTTCCCTTGACGATTATGTTTGGAAAGTAACCGTTGATGCGCCGCATAAAGTGATTAGCATGGACGGTAAGAGCGTAGAAGTGTTCACTGAGGGAAATTATATCCTGGAAAAATGCGAACCCAGCAATGAATTGCTCAAGAGAATAAATATTCGGGGAACTCTTAGGGAAGGCAATTCGAGCGGTCGATTTTTTGTCGCTAACCTTGAGATGTTGAAGGATCAGTTTCCCAATGCTCTTTTTCGGGTTCCAAATATAGGCAATGATGGCCTAGGCCATCGTTATTTCTGGTTGCCTGGAGCAGGAGGAAAACGACGAAACGGGGATTATTTCCAAGGAGTGCCGGTTGACAAAGAAGACACCAAAGAAGTCCCGTATGCAAACTTATGGGATTTTGAAAGGGACTTTAACCAATGTGCTGATGAAGGGGGAATTGTTTTCAGAAACGGAAAGAAACCGATAGCCTTTCTGAAGCATATTTTGACGCTGGCTGGTGTGGCGCAAAACACGAACTCGAACGTTTTGGATTTCTTTGCAGGTTCTGGAAGCACAGCTCATGCCATAATCGATCTTAACCGAGACGACAATGGAACCAGGCGGTATGTCCTGATAGAGATGGACGATTATTTCGACACAGTGTTGAAGCCCCGCATCCAGAAGGCCGTCTACTCGAATGACTGGAAAAAAGGCAAGCCGACATCTCGCGACACGGGCGTCTCGCACTGCTTCAAGTACCTCCGTTTGGAGTCTTACGAGGACACGCTGAACAATTTGGCGTTGGTGGACCGTTCAGCCGACATTCTGGGTCTGCCGGAACAGGTGCAGAACGACTGCCTGCTGCGCTACTCGCTGGATGTGGAGTCTCGCGCCAGCCTGCTTGACTTGACGCGCTTCGAAAATCCGTTCGCCTGCATGCTCAAGGTCTACAACCGGGGCGTCGGCGAGGCTGAACCGCGCTTGATTGACCTGCCCGAGACCTTCAACTGCCTGCTTGGACTGCGTGTGCGCACCATGCGGATGCTTGACGGCTTCTTGGTCATCGAGGGCGAGAACCCGGCTGCCGAAACAGTCTTGGTGATTTGGCGCAACGTGAAGGAGAAGGACAACGTCGCGCTGGAAGCATTCATCACTGGTGCCTTGCGCATCAATCCGGCCGAAACCGAGTATGCTGCCGTCTACATCAACGGCGACGCGACGCTCGACGACCCGCACGGGAAGTTCCTGCTCACTGAACAGGTCTTCTACGAACTTATGTTCGACGTTAGGGACTATAAGGGGAAGAACTGCGAATGGACATGAATGCACCTAGAGTGGACATGATGGACAGCGGCTGCAGCATCGTATGCAGTTCAGCTCCAGCTTGCCATCATTTTCGCGCTTTTAGCGTTTCTGCCGCTGCATGGCTACAACACACCCTAAAAAATCGGCGCCGTCTGCGTAATCTGCGGATAATACAACAGTTTCTCGCCCCTCGCCCCTCGTGTCAAGGGCTGACCTATTACCGTCCCGGGCGTTTTTTTTGCTCTTGCGGTTCTGTCATTATTGGCAAGGGATGATATATTTCATTGTATAATCCTGGTCAGGTGGTTTGCCGCTTCTGGAGCGGGGCGGCGCCTGGTCACCAAAACATCATTCAGGAGACATGGAAGCATGACGAACAGCGCGGTTGGAACGCAATCTTTTGCTACGGAGAAGGCGGCCAAGGTCGGACGCAAGCTCAGGTGGGCATTTGTTGGATGCGGTGGAATCAGCACGACGCACTTGAAGGCGATTGCGAAGATTCCGGAAATCGAGGTGGTGGCTGGCTGTGACATCAAGCCCGAACGCCTGAAACTGATGCAGGACGAATACGGGATCAAGGCCGTCTATGAAAAGTGGGACGACATGTTGGCGGAGATTAAGCCGGACGTGGTGGACGTGTGCACGCCGAACGGAGTTCACATGCCAGCGTCAGTGGCGGCTTCCGAGGCCGGCTGCCACGTCATTGTCGAAAAGCCGATGGCGATGAATCCGGCCGAATGCCAGCAGATGATTGATGCGGCCAAGAAGGCTGGCAAGCTGATTTGCATCGGTTTCCAGTTCCGCTACCATCCCAACACCGAGATGTTCCGGCGGGCCTTTGACGCTGGCGAGATTGGCGACATCCTGTATGTCAAATGCCAGGCTTTGCGTCGTCGCGGCGTTCCCAACTGGGGCGTGTTTGGGCAGAAGGAATTGCAGGGCGGCGGGCCGATGATTGACATTGGCGTGCACATCATGGAATCAGCCCACTACTGCATGGGCGAGCCGCGGCCAGTGGCGGCGACCGGGAATTGCTGGACGTACCTTGGCGACAGGCCGTCGGAAGTCCTCAACGCATGGCCGAATTGGGACTGGAAGACGTACACGGTGGAAGACTTGGCCATCGGCCATATCCGCTTTGACAATGGCGCCATCATGCAGGTGGAGTCGTCGTTCTGCGCTCATATTGAGAAGGATATCTTCAACTTCCAGATCATGGGCACCAAGGGCGGGTTCAACTGGGAGACGGCGACGATCTTTACGGATCGGGCCGGAACCATGATCAACAGCAAGGCCGCCTTCCTGCCCAGCACGGAATTCGGCGCCTTGTTCGTGGCTAAGCTGAAGAATTTTGCTGACGCCTGCCTGCTGGGCACGCCGATGCGCGCGCCAGGCGAAGCTGGCTTGACCGTGCAAAAGATGATTGACGGCATCTATCGGTCGGCCGAGGCTGGCAAGGAAGTCGTCATCGCCTAAGTGCGCTGTCTTCCCTTCCGGCGGCGTCAGGCGCTAGTCTGCGCCGCTGGAAGCGGGCTGTCCTTGCCGTCGGCCAGACGTTTCCACGCCTAAAGGGCGCAGGGGCGCCTGGCTATTATTTCTCAGGAAAATCAATGCAGGGGCGAGAGCAGGGCGGGGCAGCTCTGTTTTTCGTTGTGAGCAGTTCCATCAATCAGCTTGGAGTGCCATGCCATCGATCAGGATATTAGCGGGTGACGAGGAGAAATTGCCAGCGCTTGAAGAGGCTTTGGCAGCAATGCCGGTGGACATGGCGATGCCGGCACCGGCCGATTGGCGTCCGCGCCAATGGCAGACCACCCTGGCGCAGAGCTTTCCAGTCACTGGCCCGGCGACGTACCGCAAAGGCTCTCACAGCACCCTGGTTTTTTTGCCTGGCCCTGGCAACGGCTGGTGGCTGAAGCGCCTTGACCTGGAAGAGCAGCTGCCGATCAAGGTTTCGGTGCGCAATGTATGGACGGCGCAGCGCAACATCGTTTTGCGCAGCGGCAGTCCGCATAACTACGTGCGCATGACCGAGCATATCATTGCGCATCGTTTAGGGCTTGGGCTTGACAATGCGGCCATCGGCATTGACAGCGGGGACCCGCCCTTGTTCAAGGTCGGGAGCCTGCCGATCATCGAGGCGGTGCGGGCGGCCGGCATCGTGGAAGATAAAACCAGGCCATTGCGCTACGTCGCGGTCAAGGAGCCGGTCGCCTTGGTGTCTGCCAGCGGCGCCTCTTATCTGCGGGTTGACCCGCCGCCAGCTGGTTGCAGGAAGCTCTCCTTTGACGTCGGCATCGACTTTCCGACTGCGATTGGCAGGCAGCGGATTCAGTTTGACTTGCATGAAGGCGCGTTTGTGCATGGCGCTCACGCACGTACCAACTGCTCCCGGGCTCAGGTACTGTACATGCGCACCATCGGCAAGCTGTTTGCGGACACGCGCAACCTCGGCTACACGCGGGACAACATTCTAGTCGCCGGGAAAGAGCGCTATTACAACGAACCGCGGCTGATGCATGAAGGCAAGTCCCTGGAAGCCGTCTGGCACCGCGCCTGCCTGGACCTGATTGCTGCCTTGTCGCTGCTTGACGAAGGCCGGCTATGCGGGAAAGTCACCTCCTACAAGGCCGGCCACGCCCTTGATTGCCGACTGATGACGTTGCTGTACCGGGATGAATTGCTTGAACCGCTGCCCGGCATTGAGCCGGTCTAAAGCGGGCCGAAAACCAGGAAAGGCGCGGGTCGGAACCATGAATGAGGGCGAAGGCAGCAGATGAGCGCGTTGCGAGACCGCAGTCAATTTTATTTTTCCCTGGCGTCGATGTTAGAGGCCGGGGTGCCCATGCTGCGGGCGATGAAGCAAAGCTACCCAGGCCGGTTCCGGAAAGTCGCCCGTGCGCTTGGGGAGCAGATGGAGGCCGGCGCCAGCCTGAGCGACGCCATGCGCACGGAAGCGGCTTTCTCCGGGTTTGAGCGCAACGTGGTCGCTGCCGGCGAATTGACCGGCAATCTGCCGACTGTCTTTCGCTCTCTTGGAGAGTGGTTTGCTCTTAGGCAGACTTTGCGCGGCAAAGTCATCAGCAGCATGCTCTATCCCCTGATGATGTATCATTTTGCCGGGCCGGTGTTGTGCGTGGCTGATTTCTTTATCGGCAAAGCCACGGAGCAAGAGGTGAGCCTGGATGCCTTGGTCTGGAGACTGGCGTGGTGGACGGCGCTGCCGTGGGCGCTGTACGTTGCAGGACGCATCGTCTGGCCAATGCTGCGACGCAGCCTGGCCTTTGGGAGCGTGGTCAGCACTTTGCCAATAGTGGGCAAAGTGTTGTTTCGCCTGGAAGGAGCCAATTTTTTCAAGTCATTCAGCTTGTGTCTCAACGCCGGATTGGGGGCGGCTGTTTCGGTGCGGACGGCGGCTGACAGCTGCGTCAACCAGGTTTTCCGACGCCGTTACCAGCGGATGGCGGCGGTGATTGAAAACGAGTCGGTAGGATTTGTGGAAGCCTACAGCCGCCATCAGACGTGGCGAGAGGCGGCCTCGCCGGTCCCAGCCCTGATGGCCACCGGCGAGGAATCAGGCCAACTTGATGAATATGCAGAGCGAATTGCGCGAATGCTGACGGACGAGGCCAGCCAGCAGCTGGAGATGTTGGCCAATCTGCTTCCCAAGGCCATGTATTTTGGATTGATGTGCTATATCGGCTATAAGATTATCTCTTTTTATGCGAGCTTTGCTTCTAAGCTTTCTGAGCTGCTGTAGGGAGGAACTGATGGTCATGCAACACGCAAAGGAACTGGCATGAGTTGGAGGAAATTGTACCCTTTTACGCCTAAGCGGCACACAACCGCAGAGGGCCTGGGGATGAGTTATGTCGACGAAGGAACCGGCGAAGCCGTCGTTATGTTGCACGGCAATCCGACCTGGTCGTTTATTTTCCGCGACTTGATTCAAGCTGCGGCAGCCGCTGGCTGGCGGGCCTTGGCGCCGGACTTGATCGGCTGCGGGCTTTCAGACAAGCCGCAAGACTGGCCGTATCACCTGGAAGACCATATCCGCGTCGTGGAAAATTGGCTTGAGAACGACTTGCGGGTCAGCCGGGTCAACCTCGTCCTGCACGACTGGGGCGGTGGCGTCGGCATGGGATACGCTGTGCGGCATCCGGAGAAGATCGGCAAGATCGTGCTTATGAACACGGGGGCATATCTGTCTGACGACTGCCCTCGACGGATTGCGCTGTGCCGTTGTCCGGGTCTAGGCTCTTTTTTGGTTCGCGGCCTGAATGGCTTTGTCGAGGCGGCCATTCGGATGGCGCCAGCGACGCGCCTGCCGTCGGCAGTGCGGGCAGGCTATCGGCATCCCTACGGCAATTGGCATGACCGGATCGCCAATTTGCGTTTTGTGCAGGACATTCCCTTGCGGCCGTCGCATCCGACCTGGCCGACCTTGGCCGCCATCGGCGAACAACTGCCATTGCTGGCGGACAAGCCGATCCTGATGTGCTGGGGTGAACAGGATTTCTGCTTCAACATGCGTTTCCTGGCTCGCTGGCGTGAGATTTACCCCCATGCCGAAGTCAAGACCTGGCCCGAGGCCTCGCACTACTTGCTGGAAGACGCCGGGGCGGAAATCATTCCGGAAATAGTCGCTTTCTTGCAGAAATAGTTGCAGCAGAGCCGAGACGGGAGTATATGTAATATGACAGACAGTCGCCCAGTGTGACCAGGAAAAAAGATCATTGCAAAGGAGGCTTCAGAATGAAAAGGCATGTTATGATGTTAGCCATGACAGCGTTTGCGGCCCTGCTGGCCGTCGGCTGTCAGAGCGGCGGCGGAGCTGGCCCGGCTCTGGCAAAGAAAGCGCCGCCAGTGGTGTATGGCCAGACCGCTCGGCCTGTGACACCGCTGTTCACACCGACCACTGGTGCCATGACGCCGATAGTCGACCAGGAGGAAGTCTTGCAGATGGATGAATTTCTCAATCCTCAGCGTTGGGGGCCGTCAGAAGCCACAGTCAGCGCTTCTGAAATGATTGTTGATGGCAAACCAGCTCTGCATTTTCACATTCCGGTCGACTATTACGCCGGCGAAGAAAAATACCCAATCGGCTGGCCGCGCATGTATTTCACTCTGAAGACGCCAGAGAAGGTTTTTGCGCAGTATGACCGGTTTGAGTTTAAGATTTACGCCATGATGAGCCGTGAGGACGTCCCAGCTTCCGCCCTGAATGTGGCCCTGTACTCTGATAGCAGGACGCCGAACGCTACCATTAAGTTCGGCAAGGAAGTGCCGTTGCCCCTGGGCCAGTGGACCCAGGTCAGCAAGCCGATTTCCGAGATTAAGTCGCCAGAGCAGCTGGAAAAGATCGGCGTGAACATCAGTGAGAGGGATTATCGCCACGGGGACAAGCTCGACTTTCACTTTGCCGACTTCCGTCTGGTTCGGTCGAGTTTCTGCCGGGTGTCAGCCATGACGGCGCAGTCGGCTGTGCTGTTTGCCGATACCGGCGTGATTCCGGTTGAGATTGTGGTCGAGGGGCCTGCGTCGGATGCGGCGCGGGGGATTCCGTTTGAACTGTCCCAGGGCGGCAAGTCGTTGCGCTTGGAGACGCTCCCGGCGCGGCGCGGTCCGCAGAGGCTGGATATTGACGTGGCCGAGTTGCGCCTGGCGCCTGGCGAGTACCAGCTGACCGCGTTTCCCGCTAATCCGGAACGCCGGGTCAGTGTGCCCATTAAAGTCATCTCTTCACCATGGGAGGCGAGCAAATGAAAACACCGCAAGGCAGACGGATGCTTCCGATGTTTCCTAAGCTGCTGGCGGCGATCCTGCTGATGGGAACCGCTGTTTCAGCGCAGATTGAGACGTATGTTGTGGACGTGGTGGCAAAGCAACCAGTCGTGATTGATGGCCATTTGCGCGAAGAGTGCTGGCAAGGGCCAGCGTTGATTAAAGAGTTCCAGCCCTACCGGCTTGCTCCCGAGGCTTCCATGCCAGAGACACGGGCTTGGCTGGCAAAGGAAAAGGACGCCTTGCTGATTGCGGTGGAATGCATGGAGCCGGACATGAAGTCGCTGTACCTCAAAGCCACGGAGCATGATGGCAAGACCTGGATGGACGACAGCGTTGAGTTGTTCTTCAATCCGGCGGGCGACCGGCAGAGTCACGTCCAGATCGTGGTCAATGCCAATGGCGTCATCATGGACGGCATCAGTGATTACTTCGGCGCTAAGTTGGACTTGAGCTGGGAAAGCGGCTTGATTGCCAAGGTCCAGAAGCAGAAAGACCGCTGGATACTGGAGGCGCGCCTGCCGTATGCCAATTTGCCGCTGGGACAGCCTGGGGCGGACTGGACATTCCACATCGCTCGCGGTCGGCGAGCTGGCGTGCAGACGCAACTGGCCACCAGCCTGAAGTCAACGATCAGCAAGTTTGCCGAATTGACGGCCTTTGACGTTTTGCGCGGCATCAGCCCAGAAGGCTTGCGCCTGAGCCTGGTTGCGTATGACTTTGGCGATTGCCAAGTTGGCCGCAATGAAGCTCGGCTCACCTTGAAGAATTGGGATAAACAGGCCGCTGAAGTCGTGGTGAGAGGCGGCCTGAGCGGACAGAAAGCCAGCGAGCGGACGGTCACCGTCGCGCCGCAACAAGAGGCGGACGTCTCCCTCGAATGGGAGCTGACCGAGCAGGACGCTGGCGCCAGCCTGGAGATCGAAGTGCTTTCCGCTGGCCGCGTCGTACGCAAGCTCGTGCGCCAGCTGGCGACCGTGCCGCCCGTGCTGGGCAAGTTAGAGCGCAACGTTTTTTATCTGACCGATTCTGAAGCTACGGCCGTGCGCTTTCCGGTGCAGGTCGCCACCTTGTCGCGGCGGCAGTTGACTGTATCGTGGTGGTTAGCGGCTCAGGATGGCCGGTGCGTCGTCAGCGGCTTCACCCACGCCATGGGGCCTGAAGCCGTACTGCGCATCTTCTGGTCGTTTGCAGAAAATGGCCGGTATCAGTTGTTGCGCCGTCTGGAGCAGGATGGGCGGATTATTGCCGAATCAAGAGACGACATCGTGTTGATCCAGGGGCCGTTTTAAGAGGCCGCCGGTCAGAATGACAAGAATATTGCAGCGTACCATCTTGGGAAAAGGATGAAAAATATGACAAGCAAGGGATTATCTGCTCGGGTCTTTGGCCTGGGGCTGGCATTTCTGGCCAGCACGACTGTCGGCTGGGCTGACGCACACCGCTTTGACTTTGCTAAGGCAGAGGCGCCATTGCGGGAAGGCTTTGTACGGGTGACGGAAAAGGGCGATGACAAGGCGTCCTGGACAGCTGGCGCTGCTGGCATCCAGGCGAACTACACGCCGATTACGCGGGAGTGGAAGATGAATGTTGGCCGCGGCCGCCAGTTGCCGCCGCCGAATTATCCGATTGATTTGACCTGCGGCCACGTGCAGAGCAAAGAGTCGGCAACCCTGACGCTGAAGGTGCCAGTCGGCGATTATCGGGTCTGGGTGCTGACAGGCAATAGCGGCGGCAATTCCCGCCAAGTCTGGGACATTACGGTCGCCAGCACCATCGACAAGGCCGGAACGGCTTACGCCGGCAGTCAAGAACTGATGGACTTTGAATTGGACGCCAAGGCCGATGCTAATGGCTTGAAGCTGGACGTGGCGACTCGCAGCCGCTGGGTCATCAATACCATCATCGCGGTGCCGAAAAAGGAATGGATAGCATATCGTGACGGCGAATTGCAGGCTGTCCGCCACGAATGTTTTGTCCTGCCGCCAGATGAATTGGCCAAGTGGAAGGAAACGCCCCAGACCAGCGATGTGCCGGAGCCGACCTGGACAGAGAAGCAAAAGGCAGACGGTCTGGCGATTTTCGCGCGGCCGTGGGTCGAGCCGGTGTGGCCAGACCATTTCCCGCGGGCGCATGAAATCAATGCGCCGGTGCGAGCATTCGCCGCCCAGAATGAATATGAACCGCTCACCTTCACGATTCACCCCCTGCGACATTTTGAAAGTCTCCAGGTGACAGTCGGGCGGCTGGTCAACGAGAATGGCGCGGCACTGCCAGAGACAGCGATTGACTTGCGCTATGTCCGCTACATGAACGTCCGCCCAAACTATTCGGTCTTCAACATCTACTATCGGGCGCCGGACGTACTCATGCCCTGGCGCGGGGCGCAGCGCTTGTTCAAGGGCGAGAATTTCCGGGTTTGGATCACTGTCCAGGTCGAGCCGGGCACGCCGGTCGGGATGTACAGTGGCGAGGTTGAGGTCAAGGCCGACAATACGACTGTCGCCGTGCCGGTCAGTCTGCGAGTGCTGCCAATCCATCTGCTGAAGGACGAAAGCCTGATTTATGGACAGTATTACCGTCATCCGTATTATGATATGAATGCAGCGCCGGACGATTTTTCGCGTTCCTGGTGGCGTCGCAAGGCCGAAGCCGAGCATGAGGACATGCGCGCCATCGGCATGAACACACTGGTCAGCAGCATTGGGGTGACCGAGTCGAACGGACGCTGGGTTGTCAATGGCGATGGATTCCAGCGCGTCGTCGATCTGTATCGCAAGGTCGGCTTTTCCAAGCCCATCGCCTGCTCGTTCAATGTCGGCAGCATCTACTATAAATACATGAAAGCGAGCATGGGTTCCCACCTCAGTTTGCTGAAAATGCCGCCAGACGAATTTTTCACTGATGTGACAGCGTCGGTGCAGGCGATTGTCAACGAGGCCAAGCGTCGCGAGTGGCCGCCGATTTTGTTTTATCCTATTGACGAGCCGTCAACCAGTCCGTTGTCAGTGGCGTTTATGACTCGCATCATGCAGGCGATCAAGGCGGTTCCTGGTGCGCGCACGTACGTGACGGCTGATCCAGCCCACGAGCAGTTTTCTCCGATGCGGCCTTTTGTCGACGTATGGTGCTGCCAGCCGTTCACGTTTCCTAAAGACTTTATTGAGCGTGACATGGCCGAGAACCCGGGCTTGGAATACTGGTGCTATCCCAATCACATTTCTGGTGAAAACGACCATACCCCGACTAAGGGCGCTCGCATGACCTACGGTTTCGGATTCTGGAATTCCGGGTTCCGCTGCCTGATTCCGTGGATTTACCAGTCGTCTGGCGGCAGCCAGTGGAACTACCTGGACTACTCGTCTTCCGATTTCGTCAACCGTACCGATGTGGACGGCACGCCGATTCCCGTCACCCTGTGGGTGGCCTACCGGGAAGGGCTGGATGACGGCCGCTACCTGAACACCCTGGAGAAATGGATTGCGGCGGCTGAGGAAGCCGGCTTCACGGCGGAGGCCCAGGCTGCCCGCGATGATATTGAGCTGATCCGTTCCTCCATCAATGTACAGACGAAATACAAGGTTGACGGCCTGTGGGGGGCCGAGACATTTGATGTCTACCGCTGGCTTCTGGCTCAGCGCATCATGGACTTGAAGAACTTGTTCTGAGGCAGACAGACGCTTTTCGCTTTTCTTATCTATAAGCGGATAGGAAAGGCGAAAGCCGTGTTGTCATTTGGAGAAAACGTGTTACGTTATTTTTGCGTTCATTTTCGTCATCACTAAGGTCCAATACCTTGTGAAGCATCAACCCATCCATTGAAGAAGAGAAGCAGTCATCATGGAAAAACAGGACATTGAGAAGAAGGCGGCCGCGGCTAAGCCGGCGGGTCGGGTTTTGCGTCTTGGCATCATTGGCCAGGGTCGCAGCGGTCGGAACATCCACGCCGAGTATTTGAAGAACGTCCCGGAGAAATTCGAGATTGTCGCGGTCAGCGATTTGTTGGCGGATCGTTGCGAGCGCGCCGCCAAGGAATACGGCTGCGCGACGTACCAGGACTACCGGGAGATGCTCCAGGACAAGTCATTGAATCTCGATTTGGTGGTCAACGCGAGCTTCAGCCATCAGCACGCGCCGATTACCAAGGAAATCATGCTGGCTGGCCTGAATGTCCTGTGCGAAAAGCCGTTCGCTCGCACCAGCGACGAGGTCAAGGATTTGATCGGGGTTTCAAAGCAGACCGGCCGTTTGCTGGCCGTGTTCCAGCAGTCGCGGTTTGCGCCGTATTATCGCAAGGTCAACGATGTTCTGCTGTCTGGCGTTTTGGGCCGTATCCAGATGGTGAAGATTGCCTTCAATGGCTTTAGCCGTCGCTATGACTGGCAGACCTTGCAGGCATACAATGCCGGCGGCCTGTTCAATACTGGGCCGCATCCGATGGACCAGGCTCTTGGCTTCATCGGTCGTGACATCATGCCGAACGTGTGGTGCAAGATGGACGTAGTCAACGCGCTTGGCGACGCTGACGACTTCTGCAAAGTCATACTCTCCTACCCCGGCCGGCCGATCATTGACCTGGAAGTATGCTCCAACACCCATTTCAGTCCGTATCTCTATCAAATCTACGGAAAGTACGGCAGCCTGTCCGGCACCATGAACCGGATCGAATGGAAATACTACAAGCCAGAGGAAGCACCCCCCATAAAGCTGATTCGCGAGCCGCTCCCTGGACCATCCTACTGCTCGGACAAGCTTGAATTCCATTCCGAAGTCTGGGAAGTCCCGGCAGAGGAGAAGGACCTGTTCAATTCGACCTCAGCCCGCTTCTATGACAACCTGTACGACGCCTTGGTTTATGGCAAGGCCCTGGTCATCACTCCGGAGCAGGTCTGCCAGCAGATAGCCGTGATTGAGGAATGCCATCGCCAGAATCCTCTGCCGCGCAAGTTCTGACCTCAAACTAAGCGAGCCGCCTTGAGCGGCAAGTCAGGCGTCCCGAGCCGCACCACAAGCGCGCCGGGGCGCCTGTAGTGTCATCCCGACAGTGGTATGTACGGTAGTGCCGCCCCTGCGGGTGGCTCTGGTTTTGCTGTGCGTCCGCTCCACCTGGGGTTGCTCATGGCGCACCTCTGCGAGGTTGCTTTTCCATCTGCAAATCTTTTTGAAATTGGCTCTAAGGAGGATTGATTTTTCTATGAAGATGAAGCCATACAATTTTTTCCCTGCGGGGAATTTGTCCCTCCGCGGAGTGATCGGCGATGCGCTGCGAAAGAATATTTCTTGCAGGCTTGAGACTGTGAACGATTCCTTTATGGTTGCCCCGTTCCGCTCCCGCACGGAAGATGACGGGGCGTGGAGATGCGAGTTTTGGGGCAAAGTGACTCGTTCCATGATCCTGGCCTGGAGGATCAATCCAACCGACCGCCTTCTCGAAAAGATACGTAGGACAGTCAAGGAACTCCTCTCTACCCAGACGCCGGATGGTTGCATCAGCACTTATCCTGCGAATCAGCAGCTCAGTGGATGGGATATCTGGGGAAGAAAGTATGTGCTTTTGACGCTTCTCAGGTATTATCACTTGATCGAACCAGACCCAGCAGTTCTGGCAGCCTGCTGCCGGATGACGGACCACCTGATTTCCCAGATAAAGGGAGATAAAACCGATCTCCGTACCTACGGAAGGCACGACGGTCTTGCCGCCTGCTCAATACTTGCAGGAATCGTGGAACTGTATAAAGCGACTGGAGAAAAAAGGTATCTTGATTTTGCTCGCGCTATCCTTGAGTCGGGCTGTTCGCTGAAAGAGAACGTGTTTGACGCTGCTTTGAAAAATATCCCGCCGAAAGAGATCGGCAACGCCAAAGCCTATGAGTTGAGTTCCTGCTTTCAAGGGGCATCTGCGTTTTCCCGCGTTGTCGGAGACGAACGCTACAAGGAGGCGGTTTGTGCATACTTCCGAAAGGTCGTTGACCGGGAAATCTTCGTCACCGGGGGAGGCGGCGGAAAGGACGTAAGCGGAGAATTCTGGTTTGACGGTGTCGTCAACCAGGTGAAGGAAAATCCAGGTTGCGGATTCGGCGAGACTTGCGTGACGGCGACATTCATGCACCTTTGTGAATCCGTGTTTGCGCTGGATGAAACGAATCAGGAGCCTATGGAGCAGATGGAGAATTCGCTTTACAACGCTCTGTTGGGAGCGATGGCGCCATCCGGGGAGCATTGGACTCATGCCAATCCGACTCCTCTGACTGGCGACGGCTGGAAGGCTGCTGCGCCGGATCAAATCTATCGTTGTTTCAAGAAGCCATTTGATGGACACGATTGTTGCCGAGCCCAGGGGCCGGAAGGTCTTGCTTTTGGCGCAGCGCATGCGGTTCTGCGTCTGCCAGACGGAATCATGGTCAATTTTTACGAGGATTTCTTTCTGAAAGACACTACAGCTTCCGGAGAAGCCTACACGGTTGAAGCGTCCGGCGGCTATCCGGCCCCCGGCAGAACAGAACTGGTTTTCCGGATGAAGCAGCCGCTGAAGCGGAAAGTCGTTTTGCGCATCCCGGCCTGGTCGGAAGACTGCGAATTTTTGCTTAATGGGAAAATAGTTCCTGTTCACGCAGGAAAATACTGTGTGTTGGAACGCATTTGGGCAGACGGCGACCTCATCCAGATTGATTTTCACCCAACCGTGAAAGTGGTTCGTCCAGCGGGAACAGATGGTGTTTTCGCCTTAAAATACGGTCCTATCGTTTTGGCGGAACCTGGCAATGGAGGCGAAAATCCCGATCCTGATAAAAAATGGGAGCTGTGTTCTTCTGGACGCGGAAAAATTTTAAATTTGAAGCAGGGTGACTTTGCAGTCTGCGATTATGCTTCGGCAGGTTCTGAATTTTCTCAGGATGATCCGCTCCGAGTCTTTTTTAAGGGATAGGCTATATGCGAAACTTTGTGAGGAACACTTTTCGTCAAAGCAAAGTAATTTCGGCTTTTTTCCCGCATGCGGCGGCATATCGGGAGATTACTTTCCAGCTGATGGAGCCTTGGCCCCGTTCCAGCTTAACGATATAGGGCTGCGACACATTCATCCGGGCAGCAACTTCAGCCTGCGTCAAGTTTGCTGCTGTTCTCGCTTGATAAAGAGCTTCCGCGATAGCCCGGCGCTCACGACATTCCTTGAGGAATTCAGCATTTGCCGGGTCTGTGAGTATTTTCCCTCTGGCAGTACTTTGCTGTTCATGGAGAGCTTCAAGATGCTGGGCAAAATGTTTGACTTCCTTTTCAAGCTCCTTGTCAATGTTTTGCTTCTTTCTCATAACAAACCCTCCTTGCGCAAGAGCTTTACAATCTCCTCCGCCAGCTTTTTTCCCTTTGCTGGAATTTGTTGAGTTTTCTTCACATAGCCATGAAGTCCGTAAATGTTGTTTCCCTTTCCGTACACATAAAACACACGCACATTGCCGGCTTGGATTACTCGAATAGCAAAAAGCGTTGAATCCACCTTTTCACCGGTCGGCATTGATAAACGCCCATTCCTTTCAAGCTCATCGACAATGTCCGCATATTCATGCTGAACTTCTTTTGACTGTTCTTGCATAAATGCGGTAACTCGCGACAATTCAGTATAACGTTTTTTCCTTGTCGGTTCCAGCATTTTACACCTAGGTTGCTTGTTAAATTATAATATAACTCTAAAGTTATAATTTTCCAGCTATTAGGACTTGGTTTTGTCCAGGTGTAGTAATCGGTCACCGATTGATAATGGTCATCCCGATAGTACTACCATCGGCCAACTTCTTGTTTTTGGGGAAAGATTTTCTGCGAATCAGCGCTTTTGTGTCGCCTCTCCGAGGCTTAGGCTTGGGGGGGCTCCCCCCAGGTTCCGCTTCGCTTCACCTGGGGTTACTCATGGTTGCGCCTCTCCGAGGCTAGGGGCGTCCCTTCGGGTCGCCAGTACGACGCACATCAGCCGCCGTCCACGACGTCCACCCAGTCCACCACGTCCACAACAGCCGCAAAGCGGCAAAAGCCCGGAGGGCGACACATAGAAGCCCAGGGTAAGCCGGGCCGCTAGGCCCGGCGCAGCCCTGGGGGAGATGGCATAGATTTGGAGCCCTGTAAGGGTGACACATAAATTAGGTTGTGGACGGCGTAGTCCACCCTAGGTCTTTTCGTGTTTTTTCGTGGTTAAAAAATCTTAAGTAACAAGTATTGCCCTCGCCCCTCGCCCCTAAAATACGCTCCTCTTCCCTCTTGTGTTCATGGGGCGGGGTGGAGAAAGTCCTCCAGCACTGAGGTGGCGACAAGAGCCTGGCAGAAGGGCTCTGCTTGGTGCCGCAGCCCATAGTCGTCGGTCGCCAGCCAGACTGGGCTGTCGTCAGGAGGCAGTTTTCGCAAGTGTTCGAGGATATAATCGTCGGCATTGTGCTCGTCGTGCTTTTTAGCGGCAAAGACTATAGTCATGCCGTCGCCATCATTTTCGACATGGTTTAGGATTGGGTTATTGCCGTCAAACACGATTAGCCATTCTTTGAAAGAGCGTCTTTGGCGTTTGCATGCGTCCAGGAAGCTTTGCCTGGCCTGGTCTAGTCCATATTTCTGTTCGATGTTTGCCCAGTATTTTGAGCATTTGATGGCATTGTATCCATCGATGACGATCGTTGTCTGCGGCAGTTGGGCATAGAAGGACATGATTGACAAGACTTCCAGCTTGGTTTTGGGCTGGGGTTTGTCCGAGGGCGAGTGTTCTAAGAGGTGTTTTTTCTGTATCTGATCGACGACTGTTTTGCTGAGTCCGTCGGCCTCGGTTTGAGGGATGATTTCAAGTTTGGCAGCGAGGCGGATCAGGTCTTGGAAGCGTTTGAAGAAATCAATGTCAGTGGCGGTCAGGTCAGCGGATTTGAGCTTGGCGGTGATCAGCAGGGGCAGTCCGTATGCAGGCTGATAGGCAGGACGGGAGACTTTGAGCAGCTCGCTGAGTTCCTGCTGGCGTTTTTCCAGCATCGGAATCAGCTCTTGCAGTTCGTCGTCTGCAATGATCGCGTCATCCAGCAGGGCGCTGGCGCGTTCCAGGGCTTTTTCCAGGCGGTCAAGTTCGCTGTGCAGCAGGGAACGGCGGCCGTATTTTTCATTCAAGCGCAGCTGATTTTCGATGGCGGCCTCCACCTGTTGCAGCAGGCTGTCATGGGCGCGTCGGCGTTTCTGGTCCTGTTCTAAGTCGCCCGGCGCCAAGCCGAGAAATTGTTGTTTGAAGGCTTGGATTTCTTGTCCAAGGCGCTGTTGGAATTCGTGTTCGCGCCGAGCCAGTTCTTGCTGGTGCTGCTCTGCGGCGTCCTTCATTGCTTGCGCGTCGGCTTCGCGGGCTTCTTTCAGGAGGTGCCTCTGTTCGCGGATGTCATGGTCGAGTTCGCGGTTTTTGGCGCGTTCCTGCTCAAGTTCTTTCGTCAGCTTGCGGATTTCGTTTTTCAGCTCTTTGATTTGATGTTTTAGTTTTTCCCGGTTCTGGTCGGTTTCTGGCGCCTGCTCTCGTTCTTCGCTGCTGGCGGTGTTCTCTTCGCGGGTTCGAGGCGTTTTTTCGGTAGGCAGGATGGTCTTGGCAAAGTCAACCCAGAGGTTGCCGACCTGGTTTTCCGGTTCAGGGTCTATCCAGACTGACGGGCAGCGGCAGAGGCGCTTGGCTAAGCGGGTCAGGTCAGGCTCCTCGAAGCTGGGGGAAGTCATGGCAAGGATAAAGGGCCTGGGGTCTGGGAGCGTTTCCAGGAGAAGTCTCCAATTGTAGAGCATCCACGGGGTGCCGAGCAGCTCAAGCAGTTCAAAGCACGGGTCCCAGGGACCCTTCTGGGAACACGCCAGTTGCAGGAGTTCATCCATCCAGGCTGGGTTGCGCAACATCTGCTCGCGCAGGCGTCCACGCATGGTCGGCGTGTTGATGGTCTGCGGCGTCATCTTGAAACCGCCTTTGCTGAGCTGGGCGTTCCAGGCTGGTCGGCTTTTGATGGCCTCGCACAAGGTGGTTGCGGAAAACTGCGTCAACAGCCAGTCCAAGGCCGCCGGGCAAAGAGGGCGTGGGCTGGGATTTTTGGCTGGGGGAGGGAGCGTCATGGTGGCTTGGCAGTCAGGCTGGGAGTGAAAAGGCAATCGCACCGACTAGGCGTCGGCAACAAGGTGGTTTTCTGCGGTACGGCGTTTTCCGTCCTGGCGTTCCAGGCTGTATAGTATATCATGCATGACAGGCTGGGCCGGGGCAGTTGGAGCGACATTCGTTATGGACAATATAGCTGGGAAAAGGCAAATGAAAAGATGCAGGGAAAGCGATTCTGGCGCCTTGGACGAAGCGGCGGCGGTTTTGCGCGCTGGCGGCGTGGTGGCTCTGCCAACCGAAACCGTGTATGGGCTGACCGCATTGTGGCGTTGCCAGGGCGCACGTCAGAAAATCTACCAATTGAAGCACCGTCCGGCGGACAAGCGCTTGCAGATGCTGGCCGCGTCCATCAGCGTCGCGGTCGCGGCTGGGCTGTGTCCTGACGAACGCCTGGAGCGCCTGGGGCGTCATTTTTGGCCGGGTGCCTTGACCGTGGTCTCCTCGACGCAAGGCGGCGACAGCATCGGCTTGCGGGTTCCAGCGCATCCGTTTCTGGCGGCGTTGCTGGGGCGCTTGGGTGAGCCGTTGGCGGCGACCAGCGCCAATGCGTCGGGTCAGCCAGCGGCAGTCACGGCGCCAGCGGCAGTATGCGGCCTGGACGGCGAACCGGATTTGCTGATTGACGGCGGCGAGGTCAGCGTGACGGCTGGAACGGCGTCGACGGTCGTGTCGCTGCTTGGGCCTGAAGCGGTGATTCTGCGCCAGGGACCGATCGGCTTGGCAGCGATTCAGGCGGCTCTGGCCGTGGTTTGAGCGGGTGTTTTCAGCTGTTGAAGCTGACGATGGCCGCGATCATCATGAAGGCAGCCAGCAGGCGCCGGAAGAATACGGCGCGGCTGACTTTTTCCTCCAGTTCGGTGAAGCCGGCTTTGGCCAAGAACGCGCCGATCAGGATGGCGAACAGGCCGCGGGTACTCTGGATGATGTTGCCGTTGACCGTGCCGATGCTGCTGAAGCAGGCGAAGAGGAAAAGCATGGCCAGCAGCCAGAAGAACGCGAACGGCGTGACCGTGCGCCATACCTGCCTGGATTGGCGCGGCAGCCAGGGAAGGACGGCCAGGGACAGGGCGCCGCACAAGGCGTAGGAAAGAAAGGCCCCGAGCAGCGATGACGGCGCCAGCCCGGTGACGCCGATGCCTTGCAACCGGTGTACCAGCTCGGTGATGCAGGTGTCGGAGGAGGCATAGCCGATGCAGGTGAGAACCACCCAGGCGAAGCTGTCAATGCCAATGCGGCGACCAGCGTTGTTGAGCAGGGCCGTCGAGGCCAGCGTGAGGAAAATGCCGAGCCATTGCCAAAAGCCATAGCTGGCGTTCTTCAGGATCAGGAGGTTAATGACTGCCAGGACAATCAGCTTCAGCCCCAGCAACGGCACGACCCGCGAAGAATCGACTTTGCGCTGGGCCAGGAACAGGCATGTCTGCCCCCACAAATAAAAGAATACGCCGCCAACCAGCGGCCAGGCAATAGCGGCGAAATGGCTGAGGACTAACGGCGACCAGGTGAAGCAAAGCCCGATGAGCGACAGAGCGCCCATAATCAGGTGCGCACGGCACAGCAGGCCAATCGGGCCGATGTCACGATGGCGCCGGACGGCCTGGCTGGAGAAAACGTAGGCCAAGGCCAGGCAGAAGGCAGCGATGCTGCCTAAAAGTATTCCAGTCATGATAGTTGACCTGTCGTTGACAAAAGGGGGTAGGGAAGACATGTCCCGGCAGGACGTCGGCCGATGTCTAAAAAAGAACACGGCGGAGGGTTGCTTGTCTCCGCCGTGAACATGGCGCTCGAGTTGCTCTTGAAGCGGCGCTTAGGCGGCGTTCAGCCTTGCAGCAAGTCTTTTTCCGAGTAGATGTTCATGCCGGCCTGGCGGAGAGCCTCGCCAGCCGCCTGGGGGTCGCTGAACCGGAAGATCATGACGGGATTGGCGGTTTTCGGCTCCGCAATGGCGTACATGTACTCAATGTTGATTTTGGTGTTGACGATTACAGAAAGGACTTTGGCCAGGCCGCCAGGAGTGTTGGCCACTTCCACGGCGATGACTTCATTGATGTGACAGACGACGTCATGCTGGCGCAGGACAGCGGCGGCCTCGTTGACATTGTCGACGATGAGCCGGAGAATGCCGAAGTCCTGGGTGTCAGCGACGGAGAGGCCGCGGATGTTCTGGCCGGCGTCGCCGAGGATTTTGGCGATCGTGGCCAACCTGCCAACGCGGTTTTCGAGGAAGATGGAGAGTTGCCTGATGGTCATGTTGTTCTCCTTTCAGTAAAGCAATCTTGGTTGCCGGGCAGTTGTGGAGTTAAGGGCAGGGAAGCAGGGCGGCGTCAAACCAGGGTTCAGGAATGACGCAGATCAATGACGCGCTTGGCTTTGCCGACGCTGCGTTCAATGGTGCCGGGTTCGACTAGGGTGATCTTGGCGCTGATGCCGATCAGCTGCTTCACCTTGGCGCTGAGAAGATCGCGGAGGTTTTCCAGGACCTTCACCTCGTCCGTGAACACCTGAGGGGTGACTTCGACCCTGATTTCCAATTCGTCCATAGCCTTCTCGCGGGTCACTACCAGCTGATAGTGGGGTTCTGTGCCTTCGACGTCGAGGATGACGCTTTCGACCTGGGAGGGATACAGGTTGACGCCGCGGATGATGAGCATGTCGTCGCTGCGGCGCTTGACGCTCGACATGCGGACGAGCGTCCGGCCGCAGGCGCATTTTTCGTAGGCCAGCGAGGAGATGTCCCTGGTCCGGTAGCGAATCATCGGCATAGCCTGCTTGGTGATGGTGGTGAAGACCAGTTCGCCTTCTTCGCCAGGCGCCTTGACCTCGCCAGTGTCGGGATCAATGATTTCCGGGTAAAAGTGGTCTTCGAAGACATGCAGGCCGTTATGGGCTTCGCAGTCGGCAGAGACGCCGGGGCCGATGATTTCGGACAGCCCGAAGATGTCAAACGCCTTGATGCCGGACTTCTCCTCGATGAAGGTGCGCATCGCGTCAGTCCAGGGTTCGGCCCCAAAGAAGCCGACCCGAAGTTTGGTCTGGCGGAAGTCCAGGCCGATTTTTTCCGCCACTTCGATCAGATGGGTGAAGAAGGACGGCGTACAGCAGACGGCAGTGGTGCCGAAGTCCTTGATCAGCAGAAGCTGTTTCTCCGTGGCGCCGCCGCCCATGGGGATGACGGCGCAGCCAAGGCGCTCGGCGCCATAGTGGACGCCGAGTCCGCCGGTGAACAGCCCGTAGCCATAGCCGATTTGGACGATGTCGCGGCTGGTCAGGCCGCCGGCCTCTAGGGTGCGGCACATCGTTTCAGACCAAATGCCCAAATCATCCTGGGTGTAGCAGACCACGGTCGGCTTGCCCGTGGTGCCGCTGGAAGCGTGGATGCGGACGACATCCTTTTGGTCAGAGGCCAGCAACCCGAATGGATAGTGGTTCCGGAGGTCGCTTTTCATGGTGAAGGGGAATTTGGCCAGGTCTTGCAGGCGCTTCAAGTCAGTCGGCTTGACGCCGACGCTGTCAAAAGCCTGCTTGTAGAACGGGACGTTGTTATAGACCCTGTCGAGGGTATTCTGCATTCGTTCCAGTTGGAGGCGTTCGAGGGCCGCACGGTCCACGAAGTCTTTCATGAGGAGTTCTGTCATGGCTGTCTGTTTATTTTGCTTGCTGGTTGGAATGGCGCCTTCGTGAACGAGAGCAACTTGGCGGAGGCTGGCCTGAGAGGCAAAGGCGGCGAATTTTCTTTTCTATAATATACTCGCAAAGTCAGGGAAAGTTGGGAGGACGGTCAGGAAAACTATGTTGCCGGTCGTTGTTCATCCGCTGAAATCGAGAAAGGGATTGGCTTTGCGGGCCAGCTTGCCGGCTAGGTGGAGGTCGCTGATGTAGCGGATGCGATGGTGCTGGCGATGCTGGAGAATGCGCTTGACCGTGACAGGGCCAAATCCTGGGACGCGCAGCAGCTGCTCGCGCTCAGCGCTGTTGATGCGTACCGGGAAGAACTGCGGGTTGCGCGCTGCCCAGACTTCTTTTGGATCCTGCTGGAGGTCGAGGTTGCCGTCAGCGGCAAAGGGAATTTCGGCCGGCTGGAATTTATATTGGCGGATCAGAAAGTCAGCCTGGTAGAGCCGGTGTTCGCGGGTCAGGCGGTCGTCTGCTGTCAGGGTGAACGATTGCTCTCCGGGGATGGACGGATTGCCCAGGCCGCTCTGGTACGCGGAGAAATAGGCTCGCTGGAAGCGGAGGCGATTGTAGATGCCGTCCAGGTAGCGGATGATCTCGGCGTCGGTTTCATCCGAAGCGCCGACGATGAACTGGGTGGTACATTTGACCTTGGCGTATTCGGCGCCAGGCGCGGTCGCCTCAGCCATGAGCTTGAGCGGCGCAATGATGTCACGCAAATAATCCTTGTAGCGCGACAGCTTGGCAAAGTGATTCTTGCCCGGGGTTTCAATGTTGAGGGAGACGGCCGTAGACAGCCGGAGAGCGCGATAGATGGCGGCCGGGGAGGCGCCAGGGATGATCTTCAAGTGGATGTAACCGCGGTAGCGATAACGATAGCGGAGAATTTCCGCCGTGTCGACGAGCATCTGCATGGTCCGGTCGGGATTGCCGGTGATGGCAGAGCTGAGGAAGAGTCCGAGCAGGTGATGTCGCCGGTCGTATTCCAGGAAGGCGCGGGCCACTTCGTCAGGCGTCAGGGCGCAGCGGCGAGGGATGTTGCCGTCATGGCGCAAGGGGCAGTAGCGGCAGTCGCTGGAGCAGAGATTGGAGATCAGCGTCTTGAGCATGATTCCATAGCCGCCGCTGGCCAGGGGCACGGGATAGAGCCACTTGCCGTCCAGGCCGCGGCGCCGCCGCTCGCGGCTTGAGGTGCCGCAGGCGCAGGCCAGGTCGTACTTGGAGTCGTCGGCCAGGATGCTGAGTTTTTCCAGGATGTCCGGCATAAGTAGTGCATGCAGAACAAAGCCGAGCGACCTTTCCCTGGGGCTGCGGCCATCCGGCGCCTGCCGTCATGGCTATGGCAGCAATTCGCGGCCGAGACCGATGAGGAGGACGATGGCGATGGCGCTGGCGAGCAGTCCCAGCCAGCGACGGAACCGCCTGGTCTTGGCATGATGGCGCAGGCGAGGACGAGGCTGGCTGATGGCACTGCTGTTCGCCAGCCGGATGGACAAGTTACGCAGGCGTCGGTTGTTCTTGCGCATGGAATGAAATCGAGTTACTGGATGATGCCGGCGCCTTCGCTGAGTTTGATGCCCTTCAGGCGCATTTTCAGCTCTTGCGGATTATCCGAGAAGCGCATGGCGGTTTCTTCGGTGATGTCGCCGTTGTTGACGAGTTTGTGCAGGGAGCCGTTGAAGCTGACCATGTTGTCATCGCCGCCAGCTTCGATGGCTTGGGGGAGTTTCTCAAGCTTGTTGTCGAAAATCAGTTTGCGGACGATGGGGGTGTTGATGAGGATTTCAACGACCGGGACGACGCCTTTGCCGATGGCGCGAGGCGCCAGCCTCTGGCAGATGACAGCGCGCAGGCAGTCGGCCAGGCCTTTGCGCACAGTGTCGCGCTCTTCCATCGGGTACATGTCCAGGATGCGGGTCAGACTCTGAGGGGCGTTTTTGGTGTGCAAAGTGGTGATGACCATGTGACCGGTTTCAGCAGCGGTCAGTGCGGTTTCAAAGGTGGTGCGGTTGCGCATTTCGCCGACCATGATGATGTCGGGGTCTTGGCGGAGGGCGTGAATGAGGGCGGATTCGAAGCTTTCAGCGTCCAGGCCGATTTCGCGCTGTTCAAAGAAGCTGCGGTTGTCCTGGAAAGTGTATTCAATCGGGTCTTCGATGGTGATGACGTGCTGTTCAGAGGTGTTGTTGACATGGTCGAGCATGGCCGCCATGGTGGTCGACTTGCCGCACCCGGTCGTGCCAGAGACAAAGATGATGCCATTGCGGGCGCTGACGATGGTCTTGAGCACTTCGGGCAGGCCGACTTCGCGGACGGTCGGGGCCTTGCTTTTGACATAGCGTAGCGTGAAGGCGCTGTCGCCCCGTTGGCGGTGCAGGTTGACCCGGAAGCGGCCAATGCCCTCCTCCTCCCAGGCAAAGTCGTAGTCGCCGGACTCAATGTACTTGTGCAGCTGTCCCTCAGGCACAATTTCGTCAATGGCGCGCTTGAAGAAATGCGAGTCGGTCATGAAGTCGGTTTCAACCAATTTGCCGTCAATCCGCAGGCGGATGAATTTATTTTCGCGGACGTGCAGGTCAGAGGCGCCGTGTTCAACAGCGTACTTGAGGGCGTCAAAAAGCACCGAGGGCTCGCGGCGCGGCCGCCGGATGACCAGGGCGAGCTGGTTGCGCTGGCGCTGTAAATTGAGCAGAAAACGCCCCAGCTTCTCGTCGACAAACAGGAAATTCTCGTTGACAAAGTCAACACCGTCGTCATCCATAGTGATCTTTTCGAATTGCTTGGGGGGGAGCAATTCGGAGAGCATGCGGACGAAGGTGTCGTTGTCAGCGACCAGGTCGGTCTTCACCGCGCTGCCGTCGATGCGGAGAACCGCCGGCTTGTCCAGAGGAATTTGCCATTCGGTGGCGTTGTGTTCAACGCCGGAAGCTAATAGATCATGAAACCAGGATTCCATTCGATGGGATCTTTCTGTATTTAGGGCTGCGATGGTGGCAAAAAGATTATGCTGGATTAACTTTTAGTGAATGTTCGACATCACTTTAAGCCAAGTTTCGGCAAAAATCAACTGGCATGGATGAAGAAATGGCCGTTCAAGGACGGAACCAGGCCGTTAGCAAGGCATTGTTGCTGACGGATGCGGAAGCGGAATTGTTTTTCGACCGTCTGGCAGCAGGGATTTCGCCCCGCTGCGAGCTGGAATACACGACGCTGCTTGACTTGCTGGTGGCGGTTGTCTTGTCGGCGCAGAGTACAGACAAGGCGGTCAACCAGGTGACAGCGGAGTTGTGGCAGCATTGCAGGACGCCGGAGGACTACCTGGCCTTGGGGACGGCTGGACTGGAGTCGTTCTTGCGGCGGCTGGGATTGTTTCGGGCCAAGAGCCGCTCCATCATCGGGATTTGCGAGCAGCTGCTGGAGCGTCATGGCGGCGAGGTTCCCGCTACGCTTGAAGAGCTGATGGCGTTGCCGGGGGTGGGAAGGAAAACCGCGAACGTGGTTTTGAACGTCGGCTTTGGCGAGCCGACGCTGGCGGTGGACACGCATGTGTTCCGGGTGGCGAACCGGAGCGGGCTGGTCGCCGCGACGACGCCGGAGGCGGTGGAGGCGGCATTGCTGCCGCGGGTGCCAGAACGCCACCGGCGCCATGCCCATCATTACCTGGTCCTGCACGGCCGCTATACTTGCCAGGCACGGCGGCCGGAATGCGCAACGTGCGCGGTGGCAGACCTCTGCGTCACCGCAAGACAGGATTTGAACCGGCCTGAACGCTCGACGTCATCGGCAGGGGAAAAGAGCCAACATGGCACCATTTGACACCATCATCAAGATTTCCCGCACCTACCGCCATGTCGGCCGCTATCGCCGGATCGTCCAAGTCTTGCTGCGCTATGGCTTCGGCTATATGGTGCAGGCACTGAGGATTCACGTGCCGCGCGGTCTGCGGGGCGCTGATGTCGACGATGACGCGGACGTCGACGCGAGCGACCTGGCCGATGCTCCAGCCCTCGGCATGCCGGAACGGCTCCGGTTGGCTTTGATCGAACTCGGGCCAACCTTTATCAAGCTCGGGCAGCTGTTGTCAAGCCGAGCGGATATCATCCCGTCGGAATACACCAAGGAATTCGCCAAGCTACAGGACGATGTGCCGTCGTTCCCTCTAGAGCAGGTTCGCGAAATCATCCGGGCGGAGCTGGGCGGCGAGCTGGAGAGCATCTTTTCAGAGTTTGAACCAACGCCGGTGGGCGCGGCTTCGATTGCGCAGGGGCATCGGGCCAGGTTGCATGACGGCACAGAAGTGTTTGTCAAGGTCCAACGGCCTGGCATCCAGCGCGACATTGAGATCGACTTGGAGATTTTAAGCTATTTGGCCGGGCAAGTGGAACGCTACAGTGAAAGCCTCGGCTTTTTGCGGCCGCAGGACATTGTGGAGGAATTCGGCCGCGGCTTGCGGCAGGAGCTGGATTTCTCTGTCGAGCGTTCGAACATCGCCCGTTTCGGTCGGCAGTTCGCTGGGCGCGAAGGCTTGTATGTGCCCAAGGTCTATCGCCAGTATTGCAGTCGGCGGGTGCTGGTCATGGAATTCGTGCATGGCATTCCCTGCTCGAATTTCGAAGCGCTGCGAGCTGGCGGGGTCGACCTGCTGAAAATCAGCGAACTCGGGGCGACTTTGCTCCTGGAGCAGTTTTTCGAACATGGCTTCTTCCATGGCGATCCCCACCCAGGCAATATGTTCGTGCTGCCGGAAAACCGAATCTGCTACGTCGACTTCGGCGTCATGGGACGGATTACCCAGGAAGAACGCAATGATTTCGCAAATCTGCTCCTGGAAGTGATGTCAGACAACAACAAGGCAGCTGTCCGAACCTTGCTTAGGCTGACGCTCAGCGACGTCGAGCCGGACGCCGAAGAGCTGGAGCGCGATTTGGAAGCCTTGATAGACTGCCACCTGCGCGGCAACCTCTCTGATCTCGACGTGCCCCAGGCCATCCAGGACTTCTATGATATGTGCTATCGGCAGAAATTATGCCTGAAGCCGCATGTCTACCTGATGTTGAAGGCATTAGGTTATGCGGACGAGATGGGTCGGCGGATGAATCCTGATTATGAGATTTTCCGGCAGGTGAAGCCGTTCATTGCGCGGTTGTCGTTGAAGCGCTATCACCCGGTGAGCAGTGTCCGGCGGATGCTGGAGCGGGTGGCGGACTGGGAGGGGCTGTTCCGCAAGTTGCCGCAGCAGAGCCGTCTCTTGCTGTCGCAGCTGTCCCGCGGCCAGTTGCGTTTCAATCACCGCATAGAGGAATTGGGGCCGCTGCAACGATCCTTGAGCCGGTCTTTCAACCGGCTGTCAACAGCGATTGTGGTAGCGTCGATGCTGGTGTCTTCGGCCATCGTCATCCATGCCGGCACGCCGCCGAAAGTGTGGGGGATGTCCTTGTTCGGATTGCTGGGACTAATCCTGTCCGCCATTTTTGGCGGCAGCCTGCTGTGGAGCATTTTCCGTTCAGGGCGGTTGTGAAACGCTGGGAAGATGGCGCACCATCCGAACATGTCTTTTGAGTAACGCGAATATACACGATTGCAACACGGAGATGGACTGATGTGCAACATGGCAGCGTATGCTGGCGCCGAGCCTGCGGCGCCGATTCTTTTGCGTCTGATTGCAGCGCAGGAAGGTTTTGGCGGCGGTCATTTCACTGGCCTGGCCACGATTCACGAGGGGCGCTTACATATAGCCAAGGTGGTTGGCGATTGCGCGACGTTGATCCGGGAGACGCCGGCCGCAGAGCTGCCAGGGACGGTCGGCATCATCCACAGCCGGACGCCGAGCGCGCCGCTCCAAGAGTGGGCCCAGCCGTTCCTGGCTTGGAATGACCAGGTGGCGTATCAGGCCAACGGCTCCCAGGGCGTCTTCAAAGGCACGGTCGACTATGACGCCATCTATGACCGTCTGCGGGCGCAGGGAGCGAGCTTCCGCTCCGAAGTGCCGTGCGAAGTCAAGTCGTATCCGTTGCTGGCACATGGCCACAGCGTACATACGAGCGACCTTCTTGGCGGTTTGATTGCGGACAACCACGTCCGCCTCGGCCTTGATCTGGCAGCAGCCATGCGAGCGGGTGTCAGCGAAGCACCGTCTGAAATTGCGGCTTTGGCTGTTTCGGCCCGGGAGCCGGACAGCGTGTCTGCCATCCGCCTGGGCACGCCGTTGATGTGGGGCTATCGAGAAGGAGCCGGCTACCTGGCGACTTTTGCCTTGGCCTTTGCCGAGGAGGGCTTGGCCGGCATCCAGCCCGTGCCGGCTGGCTGTTCTGCTGTGCTGACGGCCTCTGGACTCGACTGCCGACCATTTTCCGGACGGCTGGGCCGAACCTGCCCAGTACGGCCGTGGCCAGATGCCTGTCGGATTTTGGACGAAGTGCTGGCTGATGGCGAACCGCACCATATCGGTGGATTGGCCAAGGCTCTGAACGGGTTGTGGCCGGCCGAATATCTCAGCGAGTCGGTGATGCTGGCGTATGAATATGTCCGCATCGAATGTTTGGCTGGCCGGCTGGACGTCATCCGCAGCGAGGTTCCGGCCAGTCGACCGGGTGCAAAGGCCCCGCAGTGGCGTTTTGTCCGCCGAAAAGATGGCTGACCGCTTGTAAAATGGCTGGCCCTGGGTAATATTTGAAATATGCAGTTTCGTTTTTTGTTGTCCATGATGGGGGTATGAGTAACCCCGCGTAATTCAAAACAAGGAGTAAGAAGACATGGCTTTGATCGCAGCACAATTGTACACTTTGCGTGAGTTTTGCAAGACCCCGGCGGATATTGCGACTTCGTGCTACCGGGTGAAAAAGATGGGCTATGACGGCGTGCAGCTGTCCGGCATAGGCGCCATTGAGCCGACTGAGATGCGGAAGATTCTGGACGGCGAAGGCTTGCTGTGCGCAGCCACGCACCGTTCGCTGGATCAGATGGAGAACGCTGCCGAGGAACTTATCGAAGAACATCACATCCTTGACTGCAAGTACACGGCCATCGGCGGCTTCTCGCCAAAAGAAGATTGGACCAGGGCTGGCTGGGGCGCCTTTGTGACTCGCTACAATGCACTGGCTGCCAAGTTTGCCGACGCTGGCCTCCGCATCGGCTATCACAACCACAGCCATGAATTCGCGCCGGCCGAGGGCATCCGCCCGCTTGACCTGCTCATCAACACCCTGGATGAGAGAGTGTGGATAGAAATTGACACCTACTGGGTGGCGCACGGCGGCGGAGACCCGGCGGCCTATATCGAACGCGTCGCCGGGCGCATCCCCTGCGTCCATTTCAAGGATATGACCATAACGCCGCAGCGGACGCATAAGATGTGCGAAATCGGCGACGGCAACTTGAATTGGCCGCGCATTGTCCAGGCATGCCGCTACGCCGGCGTCATCTGGCACATAGTAGAACGCGACAGCGGCGATATGGACGCCTTTGACAGCTTGCAGAGAAGCTTGGACAATATGCGCGAAAAAATGGGCCTCTAAGCAACCACGATACGTATTCCATCCTTTATCCTGCCGTATGTATCGCACGTCGTTCAAGCTTCAGCTTGCCGCATGTCGTACAGCCTTTTCCAAGGCAACACATGTCGCCTTGGAAAAGGCTCAGTCGTGTTGATTGAGATTTGCTGTTCAGTTTTCCGGAACAGCGACGCGATTCTCACTCGGAGTCTGCCTCGAATTGGACAACAAGCCAGGCAGGAAAAGGAAATGTGGTAATGGATGCCAACTATGAAGAATCCAATCGAAGACAGAGTAGTCAGCGCCATAATTTGATGCTCAAGATTTCAACGGTGCTGTTTGCCTGGGCTGCCAAGATATTCCAGGGCGCGAGCAATTCTTGTGCTCAATGGGCTGGCGCATTTATCTTTGCCGTTGCACTTGGCGCCATGCCTTCAGCCTTGGCAGAAACGGATGGCTTTTATACATATAGCATAGACAATCAAAAAGCCATCATCACAAAGTACCAGGGTCCAGGTGGTGATGTAGTCATCCCAAGCAGCATTAATGGATATCCGGTTACTTGCATTGAGAAGAAAGCATTTTCCGATTGTTCCGGCATCACCAGCATAGTGATTCCTGACAATGTCACCGGCATTGGCGCAGGTGCGTTTTTATGCTGCTCCAGCCTCATTAGCGTGGTGCTTCCCGACAGCGTGACCAGCATCGGCGCAGGTGCGTTTTTCTGGTGTTCTCGTCTCTCCAGCATAGTGATTCCTCGCAGCGTGACCAGTATCGGGGATTTGACGTTTAGTAAATGTGAAAATCTCACCAGTGTAGTGCTTCCCGGCGGCGTGACCAGCATTGGTGCAGTCGCCTTTTACAAATGCTCCCTCCTCTCCAGCATAGTGATTCCCGATAGCGTGACCAGCATTGGAAATGGTGCGTTTTCCGGCTGCACCCGCCTCACCAGCGTGGTGATTCCTGCCAGCGTCACCAGTATCGTGGTTAGCCCATTTGCAGATTGTTCAACCCTTGCCGAAATTGTCGTAGAATCAGCTAATCCATCCTATAGCAGTTGCGGGGGTATTCTTTTTGATAAAAATCAAACAACTCTTATTCAATATCCCGCTGGCAAAAGTGGTGGGTGTCAGATTTCTGACAGCGTCACCAGCATCGGGGCAAGAGCATTTTCCGGCTGTTCCAACCTCACCAGCGTAGTGATTCCTGCCAGCGTGACCAGCATTGGGGATGGTGCGTTTCAGGACTGTGCCAGCCTGACCAACTTGGCAATTCCCGACAGCGTCACCAGCATCGGAGATTCGGCATTTTCCGACTGCTCCCGCCTCACCAGCATAGTGATTCCCGACAGCGTCACCAGCATCGGAGATTCAGCATTTTTCAGTTGCTCCGAGCTCGCCAGCGTGGTGATCCCTGACAATGTCACCAGCATCGGAGCAAGAGCATTTTTCGACTGCTCCCGCCTCACCAGCATAGTAATCCCCTCCCGTGTCACTAATATTGGGAATTTAGCGTTTGCCTGCTGCTCTGGCCTCTCCAGCATAGTAATTCCTGGCAGCGTGACTAACATCGGTGATGAAGCGTTTTCCGGCTGTTCTGGCCTCTCCAGCATAGTGATTCCTGGCAGCTTGACCAGCATCGGTGAAAGTGTCTTTAACTATTGCTCTGGCCTCACCGGCGTGGTGATTCCCGATAGCGTGACCAGCATCGGGGATAGTGCGTTTTCCTACTGCTCTGGCCTGACCAGCGTGGTGATTCCCACTAGCGTCACCAGCATCGGTGAAAGTGCATTTTTTCGCTGCTCTGGCCTGACCAGCGTGGTGATTCCCGCTAGCGTCACCTGCATCGGTGAAGAGGTGTTTTCCGGCTGCTCTGGCCTGACCAGCATAGTGATTCCCGACAGCGTGACCAGCATCGGGGAAAGAGCGTTTTCCTACTGCTCTGGCCTGACCAGCGTGGTGATTCCCGACAGCGTCACCAGCATCGGTGAAAGAGCGTTTTCCTACTGCTCTGGCCTGACCAGCGTGGTGATTCCCGCTAGCGTGACCAGCATCGGGATTGGCCCATTTTCAGGTTGTTCAAAACTTGCCGAAATCGTCGTAGAACCAACCAATCCAGCATACGGCAGTTTTGCGGGCGTTCTTTTTGATAAAAATCAAACAACTCTTATTCAATATCCTGCTGGCAAAAGTGGCGGGTATCAGATTCCCTTCCGCGTCACTAGCATCGGGGAATGGGCGTTTTCCGACTGCTCCGGCCTTACCAGCATAGTGATCCCCAGCAGTGTGACCAGCATCGGGGAATGGGCGTTTTTCAAATGTTCCGGCCTCTCCAGCGTGGTGATTCCCCCCCTCGTCACCGCTATTGAGAAAAGGGCGTTTTCCGCCTGCTCCGGCCTCTCCAGCGTGGTGATTCCAAGCGGTGTGACCAGCATCGGGGAATGGGCGTTTTCCGGTTGCTCCAGCTTGACCGGCATGGCAATTCCCGACAGCGTCACCAGCATCGGGGATGCAGCGTTCTTCGAGTGCCACAGTCTCACTGGCATAGTGCTTCCCGACAACGTGACTAGCATCGGAGATTCAGCTTTTTCCGGCTGCTCCAGCCTGACCAGCGTGGTGATTTCCGCTAGCGTAACCAGCATCGGTGGTGGAGCGTTTTTCGGTTGCACCGGTCTCGCCAGCATAGTGATTCCCGCCAACGTCAACTATATCGGGGTTAGGCCATTTGCAGGTTGTTCAAGACTTGCCGAAATTGTCGTAGAATCAGCCAATCAATCCTACAGCAGTTGCGGGGGCATTCTTTTTGATAAAAATCAACAAACTCTTATGCAATATCCTGCTGGCAAAAGCGGTGGGTATCAGATTCCTGACGGCGTGACCAGCATCGAGGAAGAGGCGTTTTCCGGTTGCTCCAGTCTGACCAGCATAGTGATTCCTGGCAGCGTGACCAGCATCGGGGATGAAGCGTTTGCTGAATGCTCTGGCCTCACCAGTGTGGTGATAGAAGACGGCGTGACCAGCATCGGTGATAAAGCGTTTTCCGGTTGCTCCAGTCTGACCAGCGTAGTGATTCCTGATAGCGTGACCAGCATCGGGGATGAAGCGTTTGCTGACTGCACCGGTCTCACCAGTGTGGTGATAGAAGACGGCGTGACCAGCATCGGTGATGAAGCGTTTTCCGGTTGCTCCAGTCTGACCAGCATAGTGATTCCTGGCAGCGTGACCAGCATCGGGGATGAAGCGTTTGCTGAATGTGAAAATCTTGCTGGCGTCTACTTCGCAGGTCCCCCGCCCCCATCCGATGATCCCGATATATTTAGGAATTGTCCCTGTATTATCTATTATGTATCTGGCGCTGCTGGCTGGGGCGAACAATATGGCGGACGCCCAACAGCAGTATGGAACCAACAAGAGTACCCTCAATAATGACTTTCTACTCTACAACAGAGAATGAAACTTCTTTTTCGCAAAACCGTGAAGAATCAAAATTTGCTTTTTTGCTTTTAGTCATTATCGTTAATGTCAGTACAAGTGTATAGAGTGTGTTTTTTGTCAAGTCCTAATCAGGAGGTTCGCGATGCGGAGTCGTTTGTTGTGTTTGTCAGCGGTCATGTTTTTTGGTGTGTGTGGGTTGGTTAGCTCACAGGAAGTGCCATTTCGCGACGATTTAAGCGGGACTTTGGAGTCATTGCGCACTTTTGGCTGGAAGATTCCTGACGCTGGCGTGCGCTCGGCGGGTGATTCGATTGAGATTACGGCGAGCGGCGGCGAGCGGCGGCAAGTGTTGCTGGACGTGCCGGTTGAGGTCGGGAAGTACTATTGCGGCAGTGTCAGCGTCAGAACCGAGAATGTCTTGCCGCGTGACAATGCGGACCGCGGGGCGACGTTGTTTTTCGGCTTTTTGGATGGCGAGCGCAAGTGGGTGAATGGCGGCGAATTTCCGCGTGGAGGAATGCAGACGAGCGATTGGCAGAAAGTGGCGATCTCTTCGACGATTGCTATTCCGGAGCAAGTCCGTTTCATCCAAGTCTGGCTCTGCGTGGAGGGGCAGGGCAAGGCCTGGTTCCGCGATTTTGAGATGAGCGAATCGAAGTTCGAGACGCAGCTGGACATTGACGCTGCTGTGAACCCGCCAACGTTGCATTCGCCGCTGCCGATAATGCAGGGCGCCAAGGACAATCTGCGGCGGCGGATTTTGCTGAGCCAAGACCCGTCCTTTCCGCCGGAGTCGACGTTTGAGTTTATGACTGACGCTGAGGCTTTCACGCCGTCGCATGCCCTGGTTCCCGGTGTTTGGTATGTGCGTAACTGCTGGGCGCACCGCCGCGGCGATCTGCCGGCTCAGACCGGCACCTTCACTGTGGCGGCTTTGCCAGTCGGCTATGCCGTGAAGGTGTTCAAGGACTTCCCGAACGGCGTGTTCGAGCCTCGCGCTGAATTGAAGGTGCGCTTTTATCCGTCGCTGGCCGAGGGAACGAAGGTTGAGGTCAAAATCGGCGACGTGCCGGTCGAGATGCTCGCCCAGACATCGATGGCGCTGACGTTCCGGCCTGGCCGTGACTTGGCGCCCGGCTGCTATCAGGTCAAGGTCGTCCTTGACGGCAAGGCCACGGAATTGCTTTACATCAACAAGAATCCAGCTGCCAAAATCACTTTCCGCGACGACCTGGTGATGCTGATTGACGGCAAGCCGTTTTTCCCGGTCGGGACGTACCGCGATCCTTCTGATGAATTGCATACTTTCACCGGCATCAAGGAGGCTGGCTTCAATTTCACCCATTCGTATTTCTTTGAACACGCCCCTCGCAAGCCCGAAGAGGCCCGCGCCTACTTGCGTGACTGCGTCAAGAACGGCGTGACGGCCTGCATCGGCATCCCGAGAAAATGGATGCAAAACGGAGAGTTCGACGCTATTGAGACATTCTGCGGCGAGGTCTATGACGAACCTGGCCTGGTGACTTGGTACCTGGCGGACGAGCCGGAGCTGTGGATCAATCGCTTCAACTTCCGGGACACCACCGAGGCTGTGAAAAGAGCTGGTCGCGGCATTCCGCGCACCCTGCTGATGTGTACAACCAACCCGAAAAGCAGCCTCAACCAATTTTTCGGCGCTGGCCTGTCTGACATCTACTGGCACGACCCTTACCCGGTCGGGCGGCATCCGATCGTCAGCATGGTCAAGGCGTTGGAGAATTCGCGGCTGCTGGCTTCGCCTGAACAGCCTTTGTGGGCGGTCATCCAGGCGTTTGACTGGCGTCAGAAGGCAGTGCGTGATCTGCCGCCGGAGGAAGTCGAGCCCAAGGCCGGCAAAATCCGTTGCATGACGCACCTGGCCTTGGCCACCGGCGTACAGGGCATCGTCTACTACTGGCTGCCCAAAGACCGCTATGACATGCGCATCCATTCGCCCATCCAATGGGCTGAGGTGTGCTCGACTACCCAGGAACTGAATGGCCTGATGCCATTCTTGATTGGCAGAAATGAAAAGCTTCCTGAGGGAACGCTGCCAGAGGGTGTATATTATTGGTTGAAACGGGCTGAAGACGGCCGGCGCGCCCTGGCGATTGTCAACCCGGAGGACAAAGAAGTCGAGATCCGGGTCACTGCCCCTGGCGTGTCGATGACGGCCACCTTGCCGCCGCATGGCGTTGAGGTGAAAATCTATTAAGCCGCGATGATGCGGCCTTGCACAATTCTTAGCAGGAGAAGTCGTTTATGAAGACCATGCATTTGCCGGTAGAGCGCGTCACTTCTGGATCCAAGCATCATTTTTTCGGCTATTTTGACAAGTATCCGTGGGATCGCAGCGGCCGTCGGCTCCTGGCGCACCAGACCAGCTTTGTGGCGCGGCAGCCTGTCCCCGGCGAAAAGGCCGTCATCGGCGTCATCGAAAACAAGGTCTTCACGCCAGTGGCGGAAACAGACGCCTGGTGCTGGCAGCAGGGCAGCATGCTGCAATGGCTGTCAGATGACGATAACAAGATCATCTTCAATGACCGCGAAGGCGATGGCTTTGTCGCCCGCATCCTGGACTTAAACACTGGCAAGACGGAAACCATCTGCCGGCCTATCTACTGCCTCAGTCCAGATGGCCGCTGGGCGCTCAGCCTGAATTTCTCCCGTCTGGACCGCGAGCGGCCTGGATATGGCTATCCTGGCGGCCGCGACCCGTTCCTGGGCCAGCATCATCCAGACGGCGACGGCGTCTGGCTCGTCGATTTGAAGGCCAACACCGCCAAGCTCGCTGTCAGCGTCGACCGGGTGACCCGGGAGTACATGCGAACTGGGAAGAACAGCATGGAGCGGACGCCGGGCTGGTTCAATCATATACTGTTCAGCCCAGACAGTCGCCGCTTTGCCTTCTTCCACCGTTGGCGCCTCAGACGTCCGGACGGCTCGCCCTGGCATCTGACCCACATGTTCACCGCCAACCTGGACGGCAGCGAGCTGTATCCGCTTAACCTCGAAGACATGAGCTCGCATTATGTGTGGGTCAATGACCGCCAGATCATCAACTATTCCAATCGCCATGCCACTGGCTGGAATTATCATTTGTTCACGGATCAGACCGACACGGTCGAAGTCATTGCCAAGGGCGTTTTCCCTGGGGACGGCCATTGCTCCTATTCCAGCGACAGCCGCTGGATGCTAACTGATTCGTATCCGCAGAAGGATTCCTGCCGGAAGCTGTTCTTGTATCGCCTGGCTGACGGCGAGGCCTTTGAAATCGGCAGCTTTTATGCAGACCCCACCTATCCTATCCCGACCCGCTGTGACTTGCATCCCAACTGGTCGCGGGATGACAGCGCCGTCTGCATTGACTCCATTCACGAGGGTTCTCGGCAGGTTTACGTTGTGGACGTGTCGTCCCTCACCAAGGCCTGAGTCGGTCTGCCCTGTGCCGTTTCAGGTGCGCAGTTCGGACGGCCATTGCGGGAGCCAGCCGAGGCGATGGGTCATCCAAAGGCCGCAGAGCACGGCTTCGGATGCATCGTGGACGAGCTGTCCAGGGCGCGTATAGCCAGACCAGCGCATCACCTTTTGGCAGAGCTTCCCGGCTACGGCCTTGGCTTGGGCACCGGAGCGTTGCTCGCGCTGGAAAAGCAGTTCCGCGCGCCAATCCTGGGCAGCGACCTGATGCGTGGCGATGTTGCGCCGCCGGGCGCTGTCCAGCCAGATTTCCGCCAAATCGCCGCCGCCTTCCAGCACCAGCACGGTGACTCCAGGCACTTCCTGCCAGAGGGCTGGCAAGGCGCGGCGGAGGGTGGCGCGATCGGTGAAATGGGTGGAACGGCAGCGGATCAGGCGACCCTGTCGATTAAACCAGGCCAAGCCAGCGCGTAGGCCAAGGTCGACTGCCAGAAGCACTTCCGGGAGGTCAGCTTGGCCGCTGCTGGCTGGCGTCGTCGTCTCGGTCTTCTGTTCAGAGGGCGGAATCATGGCCGGGTGATTTCGACGGCTGCGCCTTCGGCCTGGCTGATGCAGTTAGGCTTGTCAAGAACGACAGTCACCCCTTGGACGCCTGGCGTGTTCAGGCAGTGGGCGGCTAATTGCTCAGCAAGGGTTTCGATCAGGAGGAAGCTGGTGGTGGCCGCATAATTGCGCAGGCGCCTGGACAGGGTAGCGTAGTTGACCGTGTCCTTCAGGTTGTCTGATGTCGCGGCTGGGCGCGTGTCCGTCAGCAGCGTGATAGTGGCCAGCAGTTTGCGCGGCGCCAGGCGCTCTTCGGGATTGCAGCCGATGACGCAGTTCAGTTCAAGTCGGCGGATGATGATTTTGTCCATGACAGTCATTCCTCCCGGCTGGGGTGGCTGGGTTTTATGTGTTGATGCGAGCAGTCAGGGTCGCCAGCAGCTGCTCATCGCACGGATACGGCCTCGGAATGGAATAGTAGGGGAAGGCCGAGGCCAGGGCTGGAGGCGCGTTGTCAGGGATGTAACGCCAGCGCCGGTACAACCATGTATACTGTTCCGGGTGCTGGCGAATCAGAGCCTGGGTGGCGTCCAGAATGTCCTGGGTCAGGGAAAGGTCGTCCTTGTAGTCTGCCACTGGTTTGGGCAAGTGCTTGATTTCCAGGCGGAAGCGTCCGTCAGGCTGGCGGATGCAGGCGCCCACTAAAACGTCGATGCTCAGTTTGCGCGCCAGGGAGGCAGGCAGGCGGCTGGTCGGCGCCGGCAGTCCGAAAAAGTCGATGAAAATGCCGCCATGACGCGGGCTGACGTTCTGGTCGATGAGGATGCCGACGCATAAGTTCTGCTGGAGTGCGCGGACGACTTTGCGGGCAGCGCCTTTCTGGTTGATGATTTGCAAGCCGTTGGCGGTTCTGGCCTTGGTCAGGAGTTTGTTGATGCTCGGCGTGGCAACGGCAGCGACGACAGCGGCGGCGTTTATTCCCCACAGGGCAACGGCTTGGGCCAGGACTTCCCAATTGCCGAGGTGGGGTATGCAGAGTATGCAAGGGCGATTCCGGTAGGGGTCCACGATAGGCTCATCCGGCGTCAGGGCCATATCGGAAATGCGTTCCGGATGCCTGAGCAGCTTGATGGTTTCAACGCCATTCCAGAGGATGTGCCGGAGGCTGGCCAGCGCCAAGCGTCGTCGTTCAGCGTCCTGCATGTTTGGGAAGGCCACCGCCAGGTTGGCATCAACCAGGCGAACTAAGCCAGGGCACAGGAAACGGCCTAAGAAGACGACCGTGCTGACTAGAAGCCGTGCCAGCGCCAGCGGACAGATGCCGACCAAGAAAATCAGCGCAGCGCTGCCAGCGTCCAAAAAGGCGTATTGCAGGCGGTGAGCGGAGTTAGGGCGTTTCATTATGAATGGCTTTGCTTGGCTTGCGCAGGAAGCTCCGCCGAAAACGCGACGCTGTGAATTCGTGTCAGCGCCTCAGCGCCAGCCAGGCGAAAGCGTTTGGGATGACGTTGGATGGGCTCGGGGTTATTCCAGGTAGTAGTCTTTGCCAGGCTGGATGATGGGCAGGCGACGAGCGGCGGCTTGCAGGTCTTCCGGTGAATTGAGGGTGCGTGGCGACAGTTCGACCGTGGCGGCTGGCTGGCCATCTTGGTCAAGCGGGAAGGGGATCCCTGCCTGCTTGAACCATGCGGCAGTGCGGGCGGCCAGGGCTGCACGGCTGCTGGCTGGCGAGTCTTCGCCATCGGCATTTTTAATGGGCGCGAACTGCTCGCTGCGGTCAGTCTCAAGGACTAAGGAGTGGTTCGCCAGAGGAATGGCGTCAAAAAGGAAAAATTCGATTTTGACGGCGTTCGGTTCGTCTGGCGTCACCAAATTGCCGTCCTGGTCAATGAAGGGCACTTTTTTACGGGCGCAGTGGGGGAGAAAGTCGAGAGCGCCATCAGTCAGGCGTTGGACAAAGTCGCGCTCAAGGATGTGGATGGCTGGGCTGCCAGCGCGGAAGCGCAGGCGTCCGTCACTGTCTTTCTGTTGCAACATGTCTGAGGGCATGTCGCTGTATTCGACGATGTAGAGGCGGTTGTTGAGCTGGCAGAAATGGCCGAGTTTTTCGGCGGCGTCGCGTTTGATCAGGGCTCGGCTGCTGATGTCAGCGCCGGTCAAGTCATGCAGCCCGATGAAGAGGGGGTCGAACTGTTTGACGAGTGGGTTGTCGACCTGCCAGTAGGAGATGGTGGTGATGCCGTGATCGGCCATCTCATCCAGGGCGCCGGAGTCGCGCAGGGCGGCGAAGCTGCCGCCGTGGCCATTTGGCGACATGGCGAGGCTGTCGGGGGCGGCGAGCAGGGCGCGGCCGTCGTCGTCAAAGGCGGGCAGCATGCCTTGGACGATCGTGGTGACGTTGGCAGGCTTCAGGCCAAAATAGTTGTTTTTTTGGAAGAAGTCCCTGGTTTCGCGGTCATTGACAAGGCTGGTCATAATGTACCAGGGTATAGTGACTTGATAGCGTTCCTGGGTTCGGATGATGCCTTCGGCAAACAGCTGGAACAGGGATTTCTTCCGGATCGGGGTAGCCGGGTAGGTGCCTTTAGGGCCGTCATAGCCGAGACGCGTGCCCTGGCCGCCAGCGACCGTGAACGCGGCTACGCGGCCTTGGCGCAGGAGGTATTCGCCGTGCTGGATGGCCTCGGCATGGGTTCGGCGTTCTTCCTCGCTAGTCGGCGTCAAGCTCTGGTATGGCGCTGGCTTGAGTTGGTCAAAGGGCAGGGCGGCCGCATCGTCGTCAGTCGTCTGGCGTACCCAGCCGGTCACTTGCGCCCAGTCTACGCCGCGCAGCTGTTCGGCAAAATTGCTTTGTTCGGTCGGGGACAGGCGTTCCCAGAACCGGAGCAGGTGTTCTTGACCATGCGGCGCCAGCAACGACGCCAATTCTTGCTTGCGAGGAGGTGTTGTCATGGATTGTGTCACAGATGGCTTGAGGGTGGTATGGTTTAGGGGCGAAGACGGCAATGCGAGCGGCCCAGACCAGCGGCTGACGTCGGCAATGCCTGATATACCATAACCCGGTATTGGCAATTGTCTAAACCAAGGATAGGAAATAGAAGCAGATTGTGCGTAAGCAGACACTCAAGTTGTTGCTGTAGCCACTGAACACTTAGGGTGGGCTGGCGTCCACAACCTATCTTTTAACCACGAAAAACACGAAAGGACCTAGGGTGAACGACCGTCCACAGCCTATTTTTCAACCACGGATGGACACCGATGGACACGGATTTTTTACAGGGTTGTTGCCTTGGCGGATGGGATTGCATGAGGATTTGCTCTTTAGTCTGTTGGTTTCCTTGACTGCTCCAGTTGGACGGGGCAGGTCGGGTGAAGCGGAGAAGTGCTTTAGACAACCACCGTCCACTATGTCCACCCCGTCCACCAAGTCCACAGCCGTGAAGGGGCAGAAGGCCCGGAGGGCTGAGACATAAAAGCCCAGGGTGAGCGTAGCGAAGCCCTGGGTGAGGTGTATAATAATTTTTGAGCCCCAAAGGGGTGACACATAAGTGCTGATTTGAAGAAGAACTTTTATCAATCGGCGCCGACTACCTAATTACTTTCGGTTCACCGACAAAATGGACCAGCCATGCGGAATCAAAATTAGTTCGTGAGCCTTCTCCTATTTTTTGAGTTTTTTCAAGCCGTGGACAAAAATA
>MWEG01000110.1 GCA_002070945.1 Lentisphaerae bacterium ADurb.Bin082 | reverse complement strand
GCCATGTTTATCCTCCTGGTTTTTCAAGATGAGTTCATCTGAAAAGTCAACGAGGATAATATAGCACACCACCTGCGATTGTAAACTTTATTATTTTACAACTCCTAAAACGCCACCACTACCGTCCACCACCGTCCACTTTCCCTGGAGTTTTTCCCATGCTGAAACTTTTTAACATTTACGACTCTATTTGCGGCACCTGCCAATTTTGGACAAATCCCGATAAGGCATTAGCTTTCCAAAACGTGATCCCTTATATTCAATACACTGACGTACAGGGAAGATGCGCCCGGAAGTTCAATGTATTGATGAATCCCAACGTCAAAGCCTGCTCTAACTACAAGCGCTGGATTGAATTGCCAGACAAAAAATGATTTTCTCTCCCGCCCCGCGCAATCACCCAACTATCCTTCATTCGAACAGGCTCTAACCACAACACTCACAGAATAATGCGCCTCTCCCCTATCACCCCGGTCACAATATTTCTCCTGTTGTGTTTTTCCAGCTTTCTTTCCGCAGGCGAGCTAATCGTGGCGGTGCGGGGGCAGCCCAGCGCCTACACGATTGTCCTGGCTGACGACGGCGGCAACGCCCATCTTGACCACTATCTCACTTTAGCAGGCAAAACTGTGCAACAGGTTATCCGGCAAGCAACCGGCGTAGACCTGCCAATCGTCCTCGAAAAAGACTTTTCCGGAGAGCCAGCCCTGTACATCGGCCCCACCCAAGCCCTGAAAGCGGCCGGCATCGACGTCGCCTCCTTCCAGCTCTGGGAGCACCTCGTATTCGCTAGCGACGGCAACATCTACCTGGCTGGCAACGACCGCCCTGCCAACCGAGAATTGCGAGTGCCAGGCAGTCATGTCTATCATGTCCTAGGGTCACTCAAGGCCGCGCTCGTGTTCTGCGAACGCTTTGCGAACACCATTTTCCCAATGGTTGACGTCGTAGCCAGCCTGCCGGCAGACAAAATCGCCGTGCCTGACGATTGCCACATCCGCGTCATCCCCGCAATCCGCTACTGCAATGGCCGTAACCTGAGCGTTATCTACGACGTGGCGAACAACTTCTTTCCAGCGCCCTGGTACGGCAACTACGGCGGTCATTCGCATGACAAGGCCGTGCCAACGTCGCTGTACGAGTCGCATCCAGAATACTTCGCCATGTTCAAGGGTGAGCGCCCTGCCCCGACGTACAGGGAAGATGCGCCCGGAAGTTCAATGTATTGATGAATCCCAACGTCAAAGCCTGCTCTAACTACAAGCGCTGGATTGAATTGCCAGACAAAAAATGATTTTCTCTCCCGCCCCGCGCAATCACCCAACTATCCTTCATTCGAACAGGCTCTAACCACAACACTCACAGAATAATGCGCCTCTCCCCTATCACCCCGGTCACAATATTTCTCCTGTTGTGTTTTTCCAGCTTTCTTTCCGCAGGCGAGCTAATCGTGGCGGTGCGGGGGCAGCCCAGCGCCTACACGATTGTCCTGGCTGACGACGGCGGCAACGCCCATCTTGACCACTATCTCACTTTAGCAGGCAAAACTGTGCAACAGGTTATCCGGCAAGCAACCGGCGTAGACCTGCCAATCGTCCTCGAAAAAGACTTTTCCGGAGAGCCAGCCCTGTACATCGGCCCCACCCAAGCCCTGAAAGCGGCCGGCATCGACGTCGCCTCCTTCCAGCTCTGGGAGCACCTCGTATTCGCTAGCGACGGCAACATCTACCTGGCTGGCAACGACCGCCCTGCCAACCGAGAATTGCGAGTGCCAGGCAGTCATGTCTATCATGTCCTAGGGTCACTCAAGGCCGCGCTCGTGTTCTGCGAACGCTTTGCGAACACCATTTTCCCAATGGTTGACGTCGTAGCCAGCCTGCCGGCAGACAAAATCGCCGTGCCTGACGATTGCCACATCCGCGTCATCCCCGCAATCCGCTACTGCAATGGCCGTAACCTGAGCGTTATCTACGACGTGGCGAACAACTTCTTTCCAGCGCCCTGGTACGGCAACTACGGCGGTCATTCGCATGACAAGGCCGTGCCAACGTCGCTGTACGAGTCGCATCCAGAATACTTCGCCATGTTCAAGGGTGAGCGCCCTGCCCCGCACGCCACGCGTCCGCAATACTGTCTGTCGAATCCCGAAGTGCAGGAACTCATCTACCAGGAGTTGCTCACCCACGCTGACCAGGGCTACAGCATGGTCCAACTCAACCAAAGCGACGGCTTCCGCGCCTGCGAATGTCCAGCCTGCGCCAGTTTGTACGGTGTCGATGACTTTGGCGAAAAACTGTGGATCATGCACCGACAGATGGCCGAGCGTTTTCTCAACGACCGTCCAGGCGTGCAGCTCTGCATCATGGCCTACGGCCCGACTTTGAAAACGCCAAAAACCTTCCGAGAACTGCCGACCAACGTCGTAATCGACTTAGCCCCCTTCCAGGCAAACGTGCTCGCTGACTGGCAGGGCATGAAAGTGCCGGCCGGCTTCACCGTTTATCTGTACAACTGGGGCTACTACCAGCTGGAAGGCTTCACGCCCAAGACCACAGCCAAATTCCTGACCGACCAGGTTCGAAGCTTCCACGACAATCACATCCTGGGCATCTATCGCTGCGGCTTCGGTGAATTGTTCGGTTTGGAAGGCCCGCGCTATTTCCAATATGGCAAACAACTAGCCGACCCGACCCTGGATGCAGACGAACTCTTGCAGACCTACTGCCGACACACCTACGGCCAGGCTGCTGCGACTATGGTGGCCTTCTTTTCCCACCTCGACCAATGCTTGTCCCGCAACATCGACCGCAGTTCCGACTGGAATGACCCAGCGCTTTTCGAGGAGGGCGGCCTACCGTCGATGCACGACAACATGCGCCTGCTGGCCTTGCGTTATCCCGAGGCCGATATCAGCCGCTTGGATGCGTTGCTGTCCGAGGCGGAACGGCTGGCGCCGGGCTGCTGGCCCCTGGAGCTGGCGCGGATTGAATTTGACCACCTCGCGCTCACTGCCCGCGCTGTCAATGCGTTGCAAGCCTATCGTAGCAGTAAAGCCGCTCCTGACGGCGAGGCCATGCTGCGCGCCATCGTAGCCCGTAACGACTACATCGCCAGCCTGCCGCTCCAAAAGAACACCGACCCGCCGCGCCTGGCCATCAAAAACGGCGTCCGACTGTTTGGCTATGCTGAACTGTCCGAGCTGCAAGACAATGGACGCCTACGCGCACCGCTCTGGGCACCGCTCAATCACGACGCTGCCTGGATGCTGGCCAATGGCATCCTGCCAGCTGGACGACGTATGAAAATCGGCGCTGCGCCGCAGCTGCTCGTGCAGCAGAGCTTCTACCACCAGGAGCCAGCCATCGCGACTGAGCCGGTCACCGTCGCTGCCGAAGCCTCTGACGACGGCCTCAAGGTCATATTCCATTTTATGAACGTTGACCAGGAAAGCGTCCACAACGATCAGATTCAGGTGTATTTTGAGCGTCAGGGGGGCAAACGTCTCCATTTCGCTGGCCGCGCCCGCAAAGGCACGACCGGCGTGTACGAACGCGTCAAGACCAATCGTGAAAACAACGGCTCAGGCGACGTCTATGAGCGCGCGGAGGTCGCCCCAGGCGTCATCACGGCGCCTGTCCCCGGCCATGAAGGCGCCACTGCAATGATTGTCATCCCCTGGGCAACGCTGGGAGGACGTCCAGCACCCGGAGAGACCTGCGGCTTCAATGCGTTCTATCGGAAAGGCCAGCTGAGCCGCATCTGGGAACATAACCTGTACCAAAAAACCTGGCGCAATCTGCGAGACGAAGTGGGGATATTGGAATTTTGACGGCAAGCTCAAGCTTGAACTACGTGCGACTACGGACGGCCGGTTATTCTACACTCGGTACGAACCAGATCGTCACATTTGAGATCAAGGCGTCTTTTTGCTCTGGGTCCATGAAGACTTGCAGTGTCGTCGTGCCGACTGGCAGTCGAACCGGCTGGTAGAAGTCACGGTCTTGCAACAGCGTGGCCTGGGTCGCAGCCGCAGTCGCAGCCGCAGCATCCAGGTTCTCTTCTTGCAGATGCATGACATTAGTTTTCTGCCCTTCGCCCTCGCCGCCCAGGGCATACAGACGCACACCGGCTAATCTCCCCTCCAACTGGCAGAATACCGTGCCTTGCTCGCGCGTGCTGTTCAAATTCATCAGAATCGTATTGACCGCGCTTTTCGGATTAGTCAAGTTTTCAATCGTGAAAACGGGCTTTTCGCCTGAACCGGTCAGCGAGACGCCATAAAACGGAAACATGCCGAAGTTGCCAAAACGCGCAATGCTGACTGAATCAGTATTCAACTTGACCTTGTGCTGGTCGTGTTGAGCAAAATTCTCCCGGAAGAACATGGCGCCGGGATTCTGGCGGACGAATTCGGCCTGGAGCAAGACACCGTCACCAGCAGCCAGGGTGAGCTGACAAGCCTGGAATGGCGGCGTGGCAGCAGCAATAGCCAATTCGCGGCCGTTGTTCAAATCTACTACCCGGCTGACATTGGGAGGCAACAACACCTGAACCTGGCGCGTGCTCTCCAAGTTGCTGTTGACGACAATCCCGAGACGCAACTCAGGCTGCTCTTCGTCCACAAAAGTCGCTACTTCAGTCTCAGGATCAGATGCAAAGAAGACGGGGAAGTCGGCTGCCCTGCGCCGAGTCAACAGGTTGTCATGCTGTCGGATGACGCGGAAGGCGTCGCCCATGACCGCCATTTGCGGCGTGGGCTTGCCGCCTGGCTGGAGCACGCCCTCGCCGGGGTCGATTTCGATTTCCGTTTCAGTCAGCGGCTGTTTTCTCCAGGAGCGAGCTGACGCGGCCGCACGGTCCATACGTTCGACGCGCTTTGCCTCAGGGCTGTCAGGCGCGACCTCGGCGGGCGGCTTGAACAGCGGAATCGGCGGGTAGAGCACATAGAAGATCATGCCTTTGCTGCCAAGACGCAAGCCTTCCCAGATTTGCCAGCGGGTTTCTGCGTCGGTCGGCATACGCCAATGCAGATACGAGCCAGGTTCGACCACCATCTTGTCGCCGCGCCGATAATGACGTCCCCAGACATCGCCGAACATCTGCGGCATCAGCCAGGAATGTTTGCCATGACGGGCTGCCACGACATTCATGCCCTTGAGGGCATGGCGGAATTCCCGCTGCGACACTGAGGCGGGATTCGGGATGTTGGTGGAGCGGTCGTGCCCAAAGTAGTAGATATCGCTGCAAATCACTGGCAAGGCGCTGTCCTCAAGGTAGGTCTGAGTCTGTCGATTCATCACCACTGCCACGGAGTCGCGCTTGAGCGGGTCGTATTTTTTCATAACGCGGCTGAAATGGCTGAGTTGGGCCACGGAGCAAAGCAACGGTTCATCCTTGAGCACGTATCCCAACAGCGCCGGGAAGTCGCCAATGTCGTTGACTGTCCGTTGCGCCTGTCGGTCGATATCCTCCCACGAACCGATGCCGCCGTAGAAAAAAGACAACATGCTGGTATTGAGCAGGACGCGCAGCTGGTATTTTTCCGCCAAAGCCAGGATATGGCGGGCGTCTTCACCTGGGCCGATATTGACAAACCAGAGAGTATTGCAATGATGCTCCCGCAAAGTCTGCATGGTCTGCTCCACAAACGCCCACAACTCCATGCCGGCATATTCGGCGTTTGGACGCGTCCGCTCCCAGGGCCAGAATACGCCAGTGGGGAAAAAGTCTTGCAAGCGGTATGTCAGCGCTGGCAGCGCGGCTGCGTCAGTCGTTGCCTCGGTCGGCATTTCGCCAGTGAGTTGGAAGGAGAAATCTGACAGCAGGACGAATCCGTACCGGCCATTCGCGTCATCTTTCTCATACTGCCTTTGCAGGCGCAGCCAAATCGGCCCGCGATGGCTGGCCAGCGTCGCCTCCCCAGCCACAGTCGCCGAGCCTGTGAAGGTAGTCTCCTCGCCCAGGGGTTGGAATTCATAGCCGTTCAGGGAATAGCTCAAGCCGATGACACGGCTGTTGCTATCGGCATAATTGGTGATGTTAGCCTGCGCCGAGAGTTTAGTCACCTGTCCTGGGGCGAGTATCTTCACCCTGATGTCGCCATTGCAACCACGGATATGCGAGTGCTGCTGGTGCTGCTTCCAGGCGTTCGGGGTGAGGTCAAGCTCAGCGCCCCAGGCTGCGAAGCCGTCCTTGTCCTGGAATTTTCGTTGGTACTGGAACCGCCACGACTGGTTATCGCGTTCAACCGGAAAATCCGTTTGGCGACCATTCAAGGTCAATTCCTGGGCATTGGCATTCGCAAGGCCGTAGCTCCCAGCCGCCAAAAACATCAACAAGCAAAGCTCTTTTCCTGACATACTGCGCATGACCTCTTTCTTGATTGGCATTATATTGTCTATTGCGGGAAGGCACCTACAAAACTTAGCACCGCGACGCCCGATGCGCAAACCGTGAACTGGCAATTGGGGCGAGGGGGCGAATGATGAATGATGAATGATGAATGATGAATGATGAATGATGAGGGACGAAAGTGAGCTTGAACTACATACGGCAAGCTAAAGCTGAACTACGTACTGCAAGCTAAAGCTTGAACTACATGCTCCTGCAAGCGAGGAACATACTGCAAGCTAAAGCTTGAACTACATGCTACTGCAAGCGAGGAACATACGGCAAGCTAAGGCTTGAACTACATACGATGCTGTAGCCGCCGTCCACCATGTCCACCAAGTCCACAACGTCCACAACCATTTGCGCTTTAGGTGCTTAACCATGCTTATCCCCAGGCTTCAGTCTGGGGATTCTAAAAATATCTTCGCAGCGCAAATCACCTTAAAGGACAACGCAGCATGAGCATTGACGCATCCTCTCTTTCGGAATGGCTGGCCTTCGCCTTGCGCATCGCTCGGCACGGAGGCGACCTCGCCCACGCGGCTCAACGCACCTTCGCTGACACCGACAGCCAAGTCCAAACCAAAGACAGTGTCCGCGATGTGGTGACTGAGATTGACCAGCGCGTCGAAGCAGAGCTGACCAGCGAAATCCGCCACTGCTACCCTGAACACGGCATCTATGGCGAAGAGACCGGCCAGTACCAGTCAGACCGCGAATACTGCTGGGTACTGGATCCAATCGACGGCACAGCGTCCTATATCCACCAACAGCCGACCTTTACCCTCTCGCTGGCACTGCAATGGCGGGGAGAAACCATCATCGGCGTAGTCTATGCGCCAGCACTCGGCGAAATGTACCAGGCCTGCCAGGGCGGCGGTGCTTTCTGCAATGACCGACGCATCCGCGTCACCCGTCATGCCCAGCTTGAGGAAGCCATGGCCTCCACCGGTTTTTCCTGCCTGCGAGCTGGTTGGAAAAGCAACAACCTGCCCTATTTCAATGCCATCGCCCCAGTAGTCCGGTGCATCCGGCGCTTTGGCTCGGCCGCACTTGACTTGTGCTATGTGGCCAGCGGCCGCGAAGACGCCTTCTGGGAATTGAACCTGGCGCTTTATGACTACGCAGCTGGACTCCTACTCGTCCGCGAAGCCGGCGGTGTCTGCACTGACCTGCTCGGCGGCGACCAGATTAAAACCCAAGGCCTGCTGGCAACCAACGGCGTCCTGCATCAACGCATGTTAGAGTTCTTCAAAGGCTACCAGCGACCGGAGTAACGCCGCAGTTTGACTACTGCTCCAGGTTCAGTTCCAGGCTAGTCGGCCAAAGGCCGTATGTGCAGGTGGACATCAAGGTCAAGACGTGCTGGCCAGTGCCGAGTTTGACTCCTTCCAAGGTCGCGCTCATCACTTCTGGCCCAGCCTGCAAGTCGCCGACATAGACGCCGTCGACCAAAATCATGCCACGTATCGGCCATTCTTTTCGATAGTTTTGGCGGTGCATGACGACCCTGTAGACGCCTGCCGTCTGCACCGCCAGCGTGTAGTTCACCCACTCGCCCGCTTCGCGCAGGTTCAACCACTTGCGGCTGAAGACGTCTTCCTTGCCGGTCTCAACGCCGCCGCGCTGCTGCTTGTAGCAGGCGACATTATGGCCGCCTCGGTTGTACTGGCTCGGCGTCACAGTGCCGGGAACCGGCACGCCGCCATCCTGCCAAGGCTCGCCAGACTGATGGTCGACAATGATTGGGAACGGCTCGGTGAACGCCACTTGCCCGGCTTCGTCCTGCACGGCCACGCGGAACAGGTGCGGGTAGCAATCCCACACCGGCTTCTGTCCGGAACGTCCACTGCTGCCCCACAGAGTATCCTGGTAGAACGTCGGCGACATCGCAATCTCAAACCGATACGGCGGTTCAGTCTTGTAATCAACCAAATTGCCATTGTCAAAAAGATAGGCTGTTAGCACAGATGCCTGGCTCTTCGGCGAAGGCGTGGCCTCGACCTCGAACGTGACCCGCTCGCCGGTCTTGACCGTGGAGCGCTCTGGCACCTTGGTCATCTTCAGGTTCGGCGCCTGCTCGCGCGGGAATTCATAGGCGCGTACGTATTCCACCACGAATTCCTCGCTGCCTTCCTCCTTGGCCAATCCTCCTGAATAACCGGCCTGGCCGCTCAGGCACACATACAGCGGCGCGGTTCCAAAGCCATGATTGATAGCGTCATAGGTGGCTGACGTATACGGGCTGTGCTGGGCCTTCGACGCCACCAGTTTGCCGTTGATATAGGTGGAAAATTCAAACGGCGTCCACTTGCAGCCGACCACGTAGAAGTCGTCCAAGGTTCCTGGCAGAGTGAAATGATACCCGTAACTGCGCATGTTAGGGCCGTAGGTGACGTGCAGGTTGTTAGCGATGACCGGCTCACCGCCGCGGGTGGAATAGTCCTCGAAGATGTCCAGTTCATAGCCGCCCCCGACGCTCATGTTGCGACCCTCGTCAAGCATCCAGAACGCCGCCCACCAGCCAGGCTTGCGGGTGAAGCGCAGCTTGGCCTCGAAATAGCCGTAGAGGAAGCGGCGCTGCGAATACAGTCCGACCGTGCGGCCGGTGAAGGGCCGAGCGGCTTCTGGCGTGCTAGTCCAATCACAGCGGATGTGCAGGCGTCCATCGCGCAGCGAGGCTTGGTCGCGATTCTTCGGCACTGGGTGCCACGGCGAATTCATCCAGGTATTTTCCCAGTCGACCTCCTTGCCGTCAAACTCATCCTGCCAGATCAGCTTCCAGCCGGCTGCGACCGGGTCAAAGTCACGGTCAAGCGCAATAGCAAACGGCACGGTGCTGCTCTTCACCTCGCGCTGCGCCAGGCCGGTGAAGTAGTTCTTGACGACGGCGTCCACGCCAGTCAAGGCAATGTCAGTCGCAAATTTCCCCAACTCTGAAAAGTCGGCCTGGCCACGCAGGGCGCGCAGACGGCTGTCCTGGACACTGACCAGGTTGACAAAATACTCACGGTGACTGACAGCCAGGACGATGTCAAGCGGCAAGGCGTTCTTAGGGCAATCCAGGTATTTGAGCGGCTTGTCTTGATGGCAGAAAGCGACTCGGATGGAGTCGCCCGCGCTTTTCTGGCTCAGGCGCAGCGCCCAAGCCTGGCCGAGACGCACCGCCAGGTCGCCATCGCCGGTGAGTTTCTGCAAGCGTACGCCAGTGGCGAACAGGGCGTCACCGCTTTTGGCCGGAAGGGTGTGCGTTGCGTCAAAGCCGATGCTCGAGCCGGCGCGATAGCGTCCAAACCGGTAGGTCGTCTCCATGCCGTCCACCAGGATGTCCTCGATTAACTCGGGATTGCCGCGCCGTTCGCGGGCGCTGTCAAAATCATCTTGCGCAAAGATTTCCTGGACGCGGACGACTGTCTCCAGTTCGCGCAATTCCTGGGCGCCGCCGAGCGAGATGGCCGGATTGGCGCTGCTGCCGGTGAGGAACTGGACGGCGAGGAGGTTCTTGCCTTTCTGCAACTTCGCGGTGACGACATGATTGCTGAAATGGGGCGGGTAGTTGCCGTTGCCGCTTTTGCGGGTGTCCAGGATGAGGCTGCCGTTGAGATAGACAGCCATGAAGTAATCAGCGCCTGCGCCGATGGTGTAGTCCTGGTTGTGGTCGGAGTTCACCTCTGCGTACAGCCAGGCGCAATTGCCTTTGCGCTGTTCAGTGAAAAGGTGCTTCACCGCAAGCAGGTTGTTATTCAAGGTCATGTCGACTGGCTTCGCAGCGCCGATGGCTGGCGGGATGCGGTCCACCGGCGGCTCTGGCCCGTCGACCGGCACGGGCGCAAACACAGTCCAGTGCTTGGGAAAGCTCGCGTCGCCGACAAACTCGCCTTTCTGCACGTCGCAGACGATATCGGCGATGAACAATTCCGTGTCCTTCTTGCCCGCGAAGGTCGGGATCACGGCAGCGGTGACGCCCTTCTTCAGGTTGCTGACCGGCACGCGAAACTGCCGTTCCTGCCAGGCGTCGGTCAATTCCACCCGGTCCAGCTGCGGGCCGATGCCGAGCCATTTGCCGTCGGCGTCCTCGTACTGCATCTGGAAATGGATTTCGCCGCTACCGCGGACGCGGGCAGAGATCACCGCCTCGTCGCCGGCAGCCGCAGGCATTCTTTGACTGCACCGCCAGCCAAACCCGTATTCAGCTTTAGCGTTGTAGACATGCAGCGCGCCGTCAACCCATTCGTGCGCAGCCAATGGCTGATAGCCTGACCAGCCGTTCGGCCACCAGAGCTTCGACCATTCGGCAGCGTGCACACCCGACCCCAAGGCCAACAATAAAACCAAGCCGTTCAACGCCTTCATGTTCCGCATCCTTCCAAAAGTCGATAAAATGCCTATCGTTGAATTGAAAAACTCGCCTCCCACATAAAATAATCGCTCTACTCGAGGTGGCAAACGCCATGCAGACCTAAGCGACATGCGGCAGCCTGGTAGTCGGTCACCAATTGATACAAGCTTGAACTACGTGCGATGCCGCAGCCGCCGTCCACCGTGCCCACCGTGCCCACCGTGCCCACCGTGCCCACCGTGCCCACCGTGTCCACCGCAGCAAAGCGGCAGAAGCGCTGAAAACCTGCTGTCGTGATGGCCATGATCAACGGCTGGCGGTAATGGGTCAGTCTTCTGTAGTGCCTTTACAAGGCACCAGTTTTGGGGCACGTCTATCCCCAGGCTGAAGCCTGGGGTTAAGCATGGTTAAGCGCCTACGGCGCAAAGGGG
>MWEG01000109.1 GCA_002070945.1 Lentisphaerae bacterium ADurb.Bin082 | reverse complement strand
TGCCGAATGCCGAATGCCGAATGCCGAATGCCGAATGCCGAATGCTGAATGCTGAATGCTGAGGCGCATTTCATAATTCATAATTCATAATTCATCATTCGTAAGGGGCGAGAGTGAGTTTAGGCCACATACAGCAAGCTGAAGCTTGGACTACATACGGCAAACTAAAGTTTGAACTACATGCTCCTGCAAGCGAGGCACATACGGCAAGCTGAAGCTTGAACTACGTACGGCAGCCTAAAGGCTGTACTACATGCTGCCGGGGTGGTCGCTATCAACCAGTGACCAACGACCTGGTGTCCGCAAAATTTTTGTTTGCGCATGCCTATTCTGGCAAATGGCATTATATTGCGGAAGGTTGTTTCGAGGCGGTTAAATGTGAGGTGGCCAGTCTATGCAAAAGAGAAGCGAGCAAATTTTGCGCAAGTTGAAATTCCTTGCTGAGGTCAAGAAGAACAACTATCCGAATGCCGAGAGCTTTGCGCGGCGGCTCAAAGATTTTGAGGATGAGGATGGCCAGCCGTTCGGGTGCAGCGCGCGCACGATTGCGCGTGACATCAAGGATTTGGTTGAGGTGCACAAAGCGCCGCTGGAGTATGACCCGCAGAACCGCGGCTATTATTTGCGTGACCCTGCCTGGGAGTTCAATTGTCCGGTTTTCGAGCAGGACTTCATCAGCATGGCGATGCTTGGCACGCGTTTGTCAGCTGATTTGTTGCCAGCGCCATTGCAGCAGCAAGTTGACGACGCGGTGGCGCAGCTTTTGGCTACGAACAGCTCCGAGTTTTTTGACATGGCGATGATCGAGTCCATTTTGTGCGCGTCTGGGAACAAGACGAGCATTGATCCGGTCGTCTTCAAGAAGCTGTTTGATGCGTGGCGGCGGAAGCAGGTGGTGGAGCTTGTCTATCGCAATCCTAGGGGCGAGGAGTCAACGCACCGGTTTGAGCCGCACTTGATCGCCTTTCACAAAGGCTCCTGGTATGCCAAGGGGTACCTTTATCAGACGCGCGAGATGCGGATTTTCGCGGCGCAACGGATGGTCAGCCTGCGCAATGGCTGCGCCAGCTTTGAAACGGACAAAAATCTCCTGGACGAGACCAGGGCGAATGGTTTGTTCGACTATCCTAAGGTCAAGGGCATTCGATTGCATTGCGACGCCGAGATAGCCTTTTACATCCACGAACAGCAGAAAATCATGAAGTCGGATTTGCAGGTTCAGGCGGACGGCTCGCTGATCCTGGGCTTGAAGCCGACGGTTGAGCACGATGTGATGCGCTGGATTCTGGCAGAGGCTGGCCGTGTGCGAGTGCTGGAACCGGCCTGGCTGCGCGAAAAAGTGGCGGCGGCTGGTCGGGCTATCGCTGAAAAAAATTCCTGACCATGCCATGTTTTGTCAGGGATGCTGTTTTATGTTGAGTGCATGACAGCAGGAGCATGGCCCGCCTGCGGGTTTGGCGGGAATAGTCGGCGCATTGTGCGCGGGGCCGAGAGAATTCACCGAACAGCTTATCTGGAGGCGTCTTATGAAAAATTTTGTTCCTTTGCCTTGGCATCGCCGGAAAGAGCCAGTAATCTATGAGGTGTCCTGTCCGCAATGCGGCTTTGCCGAGGAATATAAGTATTCACCTCACTACGAGACAGTTGTCACTGACGCGAATGCCAAGCCGGAGCGGACGGAGCTTCGCGATCTCAACGACCTGCCGAAAGTCTGCCCGCATTGCGGCACTAAGCTCAAGACGATCAAAAGGCGGCTATTCCTGCGCTACTGAGTGGCAAGCTGATGTTTCATAACGTATTCATTATCAAGCAATAGGAAGTCTATTATGAAGCTACACATGTTTGATGTCGAGAAAAATGAATATGTCTTGTCCATTCATATCAGGTGGATGAAGCTGTTGGCTAAGATCAGCAAAAAGTTTCGGTCTGTTTGTGAAACGTTTACAACATTCAGTGAACATGTCCCGATGGGATTATGCTTTAAGAGCGACGGACAGTATTATATCTTCATGAATGATACAGGCAAAGTCAATGACTATGTATTTAAACATGAGATTGCGCATATAAAGTTAGGCCATGTTGGAAGAGATGAAAAACCAGGCTACAAAGCCGCAAAGCAGCAGGAATTAGACGCAGATAAGTACGCCTTTGAAGTGTTAAAATGCAAGCCGCTGCTGATGTGGAGAACGCTGGGCTTATATTGTGAGGAATTACAAGACAAGTTCTTGCGTTCAGGACACAATGATGTCGAATGTTATGCAACATATCGCGCAACGACGGCTCGAATGAAACAGTTAGAAGAGTTGATGGGGGTTGAAGAAACAGAAATGTTATGATTTTGGGCAATGTGCGAAATTCTGTGACAGAAAGAGGGATTTGGCACAGCGCTTGTGCTGGTAGGCGCCCGGCAGTGCCCCTACTGGGCACCATTTTTGGAGTATGCCTTCCCCCAGGCTGAAGCCTGGGGTTAAGCATGGTTAAGCACCTACGGCGCAAATGAATGTGGACATAGTGGACATGGTGGACGGTGTGGACGGTTCTGCCGCATGTAGTACGGGCTTTAGCCTGCCGTGTTTTTGCCCAACGTCCGCTAAGTCCATTTCCGTCCACGTCCACTGCCACTAAAGTCCATTTTTGTCCACAGTCCATCGTCTATTAGCGTCCATTAACGTCCATTTTTGTCCATTGTCCACTGTCCACTATAGTCATCGTTTGACTGGTTCGCGGTTTTCCAGCAGTGGCTGGTCGAGGATGCTTTTGCCGTCGGCGTCCCAAGCGCGGATATGGCCTCCGATCATGCCCTCTCGATTGAAGAACAGTTGGTAGCGTCGTTGCGTTTCCGGGCAGGTCAGTTCAATGCCGTCTTGGGTTTCGCTTTGGATGAGCTGTGCCGGTGCGAAGTTTTTGATGGGCGCCCGTCCGACTTGCAGCAGGTGCAGGAAGCGTGTTTTTTCGCCCTGGTCAGCCGGTGACACTTCCAGGCGATAGCGGCCATACTGGTTATCAGGTTTGGCGAAGCATTTTTCCTGGTTGAAAATTTCCCAGTTTCTGCCGTTGGTCCAGTATTCTTTTCCGGGGCCGCCGATGATTTCGTGCTTGGCAGCAGTAGGCAGGAGCGTCCTGACGGCCATGGCGCCCTCTCCGCTACTGGCTTGGAAGAGTTCCGGCGCCAGCGCGGTCGGCTCGTTCTGTGTGTGCCACAGCCACACCTTCTGCTGATCAGGCTGGACGGAAGTGACCCGATCATAGACCACGAAGCAATCAGGCGCCAGGTAGACGAACTGGCGGACGGCCTCCCGGCATTTCTTCTCCGAGTAGCAGAGGGTGGCGTCGCCGCCGCTGACTACGTGATAGGGCGACTGCTCAAAGCCGAGGTTGACGGCCTTGCGGCGGACGTTTTGGCCGCCGTCGCTGAAGAGCGGCACGGTGATTTTTGGTGAATTGGCTGGGTACCAGTGGCGGGCCAGGGGCTCGTCGTCCATGCGGATCAGGACGCTATTGTGGGCGATGGTTTGGGGATAATAGACCAGGTGGTGTTCCGCATTGCCTCGCGTGCCGGTGTCCAGCGCCTGAAAGCCGTGTTTGTAGATGATGAAGCTGTTTTCGTCATAGTGCTGATGTCCATCGAACTTAGCGCCGCCCTTGAAAGATGCGTAAGTCGCGTCAGCGCTGAAGCCGGAGCGCATATTGGTCAGCCCGTAGGAGGGGAAGAATTCTCCGAGGCGTCCGTCGCTGATGACGGCTTCGGGATTCTCAGTGGCGGCCTTGGCGTCGAAGTTGGTCAGCAGGAATGGCGTAAAGGGGAAGCTTCCGGTGTAGATGCTCTTGCCGCTGGGCAGAAGGGCCATGATCGCCTGCGTGATCTTTGCTTGTTCGGGGAAGTCACGTCCATAGAAATGGATGGCTTGCGCCAGGTGCGTGTACATCAGGCCGGTGCCCATGACATTATTGCTGTGACCAGCGTCTCCCCAGCCAAATTCGTAAAATCGGCCATCGGGGCCGAGGATGCTCATCCAATTGAAGTAGTTGGCGTAGTCGCGCATGTGAATCCAGTGCTGCCGCCCGTCAATGCCGCAGGCTGAGTGGAGCGAATGCAGGAAGTTGTAGCTTGCCCAGGGGTAGGCGCCGAGGCTGTAGCCGACGGTGGGTGAAATGAGCAGGCCCTTGCCGCCGGACACCTCGTCACGCCGTTGCATGACAGTGACGTAGTGCTCGTAGCCGGGGCGTAGGAGTTCCTCGGCGAGGGCGTCGTCAACACCGGCCTTATAGCCGACCAGGCCGCCGTACCAGCGCAGCGTCGGTTCGCCATAATAGCCTGACTCTGGGCCGCCGCCATTGCGCTGGTAGCCTGGGTTCTGCATGTGCTTGATGTGCTGCAGCAAGGGCAGCAGAATCTCGCGGCGTTCGTCTGGGGTGAGCGTGTCGTAAAGCCAATCGTAGGCGGCCAGGCCGCAGGTGCGCGAGAAATTGTACCAATTGGGCAGAATCCGTGAATGGTCTGCCAACTGGACAAACTTCACCAGCAGACGCAAGTAGGCGATGGCCTTGACGCGGTGCTCTTCCTTGCCGGTGATCAGCCAGGCCAGGGCGCATTCATTGGCGGGAAAACCGCCGTCGGTCTTGACGCCGTATTCGCAGGCGTTCTGGTCGCCGCGATTGCGAATGAAGACCATGCGGCCCTCGTCGTCAATGCGCACGTATTCTGGCCGGAATTCCAATTCGGCAGGCGGCTGAAAGCTATCGACTTTGCGCAGGAGCGTGGTGAGGTAGCTTTGGGCGGTGCTGTTGGCGTAGTCGCGCAGTGCTGGAAGCATATCCTGGTTGATGAACAGGCGTGGGCGGTCTGGGCGAATCTTCGCCACCACCTCGTCAACGCTTGGCGGCGGCAGTCCCTCGGCCATGGCCAGACCTACGGGCAGGGCAAGCAACAACATCGTTTTCAGCGGGTGCATAATCAGTCCTTTCACTGCGACGGTGGCTCAAAGAATGCGATTGCCCTGGTGGCAATGCATAATGATAAGCATACCATATCAGCTTTTCCGGTGTTGGGTAGTGCAAGGCGCAGATTTTTTGCGTTGTTTTAGTGGACATGGTGGACAGAGTGGACATGACGGCATCTCGCCCCTAGGAATTATGAATTATGAATTATGAATTATGAAATACGCCTCAGCATTCAGCATTCAGCATTCAGCATTCAGCATTCAGCATTCAGCATTCAGCATTCAGACCCTCGCCCCTAAAAAAGCTCCTCGCGTTGGTTTTGTGTGTAGTGCGCATTATAGTGAACAAATCCGGGGAGGACATCCAAAGCAGGAGGCCTTTTGCGATGACGATTCGATTTATGCCTATTATCCTGGCGGTAGCCTGCGTCGGCTGCCTGAATCTGCAACAACGCACACCAGAGGAAGCGACTATGACATCACTGCGCAATGCGTACCAGAATCTCCGTTTCCCTAAGTCTGAATATGGCGGCCAGGCACAGCGTCCGGCGTGGTGGCTCTGTCGGCCAGAGGAAATCGCTGATATTTGCCTGGGTGTCAAGAAGGGCCGCTGCGAGGTTATCGGCCAGACTACGGCCGGTTTTCCGCTCTTCGCTGTTTTTTATGGCCAGTTTGACGATGGCGGGCCGCGACAGAGCAGCTGGGCGGCTTCGTCGTCATCAGATGCCTACGAATGTTATTATGGCAAGCCGGAGAAGCAGACGATTGTCTGGGCGACGGGCTTTCATGGCGCCGAGCCAGAGGGCGTGGTGGCAACGCTGAACATGATCCAGCTGTTGGAGACTGGCAAGGATTTGCGCGGTCGCAGCTACCCGAAATTGCTGGAACTCGCGCCGCAGTTCCGTATCATCTTTCTGCCTTGCGTGAACATGGACGGGCGAGCCATCTCGCAAGACCACTTGCAGGGAACTGACAAGGTGACTTTCCGCAAAGCCTGTCAGGGTGAATGGCTGGATGGCCAGCCCATTGAGTGGCGAGAAAGCAAGCGCTACTTTCCTCTGCCGCTGGAGCGCGTCAGGCATCCCGGCGGCTACCCCAATGCTGACGGCTTTAACATCATGCACGATGCCACCCCGGGCAATATCCGTACGCCTGAAGCACGCGCTATGCTGGCGCTCATCGAACGCTATGCAGCGGATTTTTTCTTCAACGGCCATTCCTGCGAAGGCAAGCCGTTTATGATTATGCCGTCAGAGATTAATTACCAGGTGCACGTCGAGCGGGGTCTGGAGCTGGCGGACGCCGTCAATGCACGCCTGGTCGAGGCTGACCTGCGCAGCGGCATGCCCAAAAAAGCCGCCACGCGGACGATTAACTTCAACAATCTCGTGTCGCTTACCAGCGGCGGCTTGGCGATGTCCAACGAACTCAATTCATGGGCGGATAGCTTTGATGACATGATCGAACCCAATTTTATCATCATGGAAGTCATCCTTGAAAGCGCACTCAAAAAGCCTCTTGCCGACCGCGCGGCTCTCGTTCGCTGAAAAGAAAACGGCGCGAGGAGAAGTCTTTCCCCATCGTAACACTAATGCGCCCCTGTTATGCATCAACTGCACGACAGGGGCGCATTGTCGTTAGTTTGGACGGGCACCTGGCTGGTGGTTTCAGGGCGTCACGGCTTTGGCGATAGTTTTTTCCAGGCCTGGCTTGTATGGGCCAGTCCAGATACTGTAAAGGTATCCCATTTGTTCATAGCCGCCTCGTTTCACTTCGTGTGAGTCGGGCAGGTAGGAGACACAGCCGTTGCAGTATCCGAGGAGGATGGCCTTTTTTGGCAGCAGGGATTTTTCCACATATTCTCCCAGGCCGATCAGCACTTCGCCTTGGATGCCGATGATGGCCAGGTCGTCATTCAGCCAGAGGGTCTGGACGCCGATTTTCACGCGGTCGGGAATGGTGAGGCCAGCATCCAGGCGGGCCAGGGCACGGGTGGGATAGAAGGCGTAGTGCGGCGGCCCGTCTTGCTGCAGCTTGACAAAGTCTTCCCTGGTCGTGTATAGGCGTTCGCAGGGCGCTTCGGCTTCCACGTAGGCGCCGCGGAAGGCTCCGGGGATAACTTGTTCCAGGCCATGCGGTTGATGGAGGACGGCGAGGGTCTCATGGAGCAACTGGCGGCCGATGGCGGGCAGTTCGGCGTGGTCGAGCTGTCGCCAGCGGTCGCCGGCCGAGGCTGCGGCTGGCCGCATGTCACCGCCAGCGCCTTGCAGGAAGAAGGGCATGACGTTCGCGCCGAGGGCGTCGGCGCAGGCTTTTTTGAAGGCTCCGGGGAAGTCGGCGGTGATCAGGTGCTGGGCGCCGGTGGCTACTGGGTGGCAGGAGAGCCGGATGCCGAGGGCGCGGATTTGTCCCTCCTGGTTGCGCAGTGCGAGAACCTGGAGTCGGTCATCGACTGGCCCGTCGGGGTTGGGTGCATTGACGATCTCACCGTTGCGTTCGAGGCGTCTGTTCATGTTGACGGCGGTTTTGCCGCAGCCAAGCCAGAGCGAGCCAGGCGCCAAGTTTTGGGCGGCTTGTGCAACGGCGTCAAGGAGCTGTTGTTGCAGCCATTGGCGGTAGCGGCTGGAGGAGCTGGTGTCTCGGGATGACCTGAAGTAGACGGCTTTGTCGCGCATTTCTGGTCCGCCGTGGGTATGGGAGGCGTTGAGGAGCACGCATTCGGCTGACGTCTTGGTGATTTCGGCGATTTGGTGACGCAGGTCGACGGCCTGTTCGTCTTCGAAGGTGATCAGGTCAGCGGTGACGATGACGAGGCGCGCGCCGTTGTTTTCCAGGATGAGCACTTCTGCGCTCAGGGGGTCGTTGACCCGGTCGAAGTGGTCCTGCCGGGCAGCGTAGCCGCCCATGGTGGTGGGGAAGGGCGGGGTGATGTCAGCGCGGGCGATGCCGAAGCGGAGGTTTGCGTCAGAAGGCGTTACTGGCGCGGCAGGGCGTTGAGCCTTTGTCTTGCTGGTCATGGTGCAGTCTCCTTTGCGTGATGGTTGGTTGAGGCGAAGACGGCGATTGGTTTATGCGTCATTTCAAGTCATGGCATCGTCATTGGCAAAGGCGGTTTTGCCGCTAACCAGGCAGCGGCTCACCGTGGTGTGGTCAGGGCTGAGTATAGTGATGTCAGCCCAGAGTCCTTCCTGGAGGGCGCCGGTCTGGTCGTGCAGGCTCAGGGCGCGGGCAGGATTGGCGGAGAGCATCCTTGATGCTTCTGGGATGGAAAAGCCAAAGCGCTTGGTCAGGTTTTGGAAGGCTATGTGAGGCGTCAGACAGGAGCCGACAATGGTTCCGGTGCCATCAGTCAGGCGGCAGACGTCGCCATTGGTGAGGCGATAAGGACGGCCGTCAGATTCTGCGTAGACGCCGTCGGGCAGTCCAGCGCCCATCATGGCGTCGGTGATGGCAATGATGCGGTCAGTACCGGCGGCGCGATGCGTCAATTCGATCAACCCTGGCTGTACATGGTGGCCATCGGGGATGATTTCTACGTCGACACGGTCTTCAATCAGGATGGCGTCAGTCAAGCAAGTCTGGCTGACGCCGCCGTGGACAGGGCGTCCCTCGAAGGTGTCGAACAGGTGGCAGATTTGGCGTGCGCCAGCTTCGACGGCCTTTTGGAAGTCGTCGATTGTGCAGTGGGTGTGTCCAATCGCGACGCGGACGCCGTGTTTGACGGCTTCGGCGATAACGTCAAGCGCACCAGGCAATTCAGGAGAAATGGTCAGCAGGCGGAGCGTGCCATCAGCTTCGCGGAGCAGCGCGCGTAAATCATCCAGGCTGGCTGGGCGCAGGAAGTCTTCATTCATGCCGCCTTTTGCGGCAGGGGCGATGAATGGTCCTTCCAAGTGCGTTCCAAGGCAGCGAGCACCAGCGTGTTGGACCAGGGCGGCTTCCTTGGCCTGGCGGACATACGCGAGTTGGTCAGGCCAGGGAGTTGGCGCCAGGGTGGGGCAGAAGCTGGTCATGCCGACCTGCGGGGCAAACGCGGCCATGTCCAACAGCGTTCGCGGGTCTTCGGCGCTGTAGGGGCCGAGGCCATGGAAATGCAGGTCGATGAAGCCTGGCAGGATCAGGGGCGCGTCTGGCTGCGGCGTACCGAGTGGGGTGATGGCGCTGATCAGGCCGTCCGCAATGGCGAGTTCGCCGAAGCAGACTTCGTACGGTAGGACTAGATTGCCGGTTAAGAGGGGCATGGGGTTGAATGCTGAATGCTGAATGCTGAATGTTGAAGACGCATTTGTCATTCATAATTCATCATTCGTTAGGGGTGAGAAACTGTTGTTTTATCCGCAGATTACGCTGATGACGCAGATTTTTTAGGGTGTATTGTAGGGGAAGCCAATAGCACGGCGGTAGAAATGCTAAAAGCGCGAAACATACTGCAAGCTGAAGCTTGAACTACGTACGGCAGGCACGGCGGTCGCGGGGCTATTTTTTCTTTTTGGGCTGGGTTGCAGCCAGGGCGAACAGCTTTTTGCGGGTTTGGTCACGCCAGCGGCTGGTCTTGGGGAAGTCTTCGAAGGAATGCAGTTTTTTGAGCAGGTCGCTGTCTCTGGGCACGTCGAGGGTTTGCAGCAGTTGGTAGTCCTGGAGCGATTCTGAGAAGACCTCCCAGCGGATGGAATCGAGCGGCCCGTCTGGCCCGGGGTAGACTTGGGTGGTGTCGCCGTATGCCCAGCCTGGCCATTTTTCGCCGTCCTGGATGTGGAAGACATCGATTAAGACCCTGGTCTGGGAACGATACCAGTAATTGAATCCCCAGTGCAGGAATCCCTGGAAGGGCCAGCGGTAGAACAGGAAGCCGTGCATGTAAATCTTGGCCAGGGGGGTGTCGAGCAGTCGATTGAGGAAGCGTCCGCGTGGTCCGCAGCAATAGTAGCACCAGCAGGGGATGTTTTCGTTGACGAATTGGAGGGCAGTGCGGATGCTGGGGACAGGCATGTCGGTCAGGCGTTCGCGTCCGTATTCGATGTCGGTCAAGGCGTCCATGGTTTTCATCCACGGCGCCAGTTCTTTCAGCATGGCGCGTGCGGCCTTGTAGTTTTTCTTGTCCTCTTCGTTGTGCGGTTCATCGGAGACATGGAAGAAGGAGCGTTCCAGAATTCCCTCCTGTTGCAGGAATTGGCGCAGCTGGGGCAGGTATTGCTGGAGGAATTTCCTGTAGGTGTCTGAGGTCGCCGGGGTTTCGGGGGGCCAGAGCAGGACTTCGTCAGCGCCCTGTTGTTCATAGATGCGGATAGCGAATTTCACTCCCCATTGGGTGAAGGGATGAGCCCATTCGAAGTGGGTGATGTTGTACTTCCGGCACAGTTCTATCCAGCGTTTGACGTCTGACCAGTCAAAGGAATATTTGTCCTTGCCTGCTTTAGTGACTTTCAGCAGCTGAGTTGGGCGTTTGACGCCGTCCAGCGACGGAGTGAAGACCGGTACATAGATAGTGTCGAGGCCGTGGTCAGCGTAGTTGTGGATGAATTTTTCGCACAAGGGCCAGAATTCTTCTGAGAAAGGAGCGACTTTGTACCAGTCGCTGATGGAGTCAGCGTAGAACCAGTGGGTGATGCGGAAGTCGCGGCGCGGCTGCAAGGTGATTGGGTGGAGGGTCACTTCCGCCTGGAGTTTGTGGCTGCGTCCGGCGTCCGGGGTGGCCTGGATAGTGATGTTGCCGGAGCCGGGCTTGGCATTCGGGTTGGGTCGCACGGAAATCCAGAAGGCGTGGGTTTCGCCGCCGGGCAGCTGGATGGTCTGCTCTTCGAACAGGGGGTCAGGCACATAGCCGGGAATTTGGTCAGCGCCTTCTATGTCTTCTGGCGGGATGGGCGCAGGGTGCGTGTTTAGATGGCGAACTGGGATATAGCCCACGCGGCGGACGCGGATGTCCCAGCCGTCCGGACCCGTGGTCGTGACCGTGAATTGCCGCGGCGCCAGGCCATCATGACGCAACAGCACTTGAAAGCTGACTTTTTCGTTGAGGGCGGCGTCGAGACGGAGTTTTTTGCGGGTTTCGGCTGGGGAGGTGGGGTAGAAGCGCGCTGAACTCGTGGCTAACCAGGATTTGAAGGTCATGGCAGTTTCTTTCTGGGGTGGGCTGGAATAAGGTTTGGGTTTTGTGCGTTAAAGATGATTGGGGACGCTGGTTCAGCGCGGGCTGTCAATCCTTGTCCACGAACCTGATTTTGACGTCCTTGAATATGTGCGCGTTGTCGCAGGTGCGCAGGGGCTTGCCGCTGGCGGTGGTGACGTTTTTCAGGATCACCTCTTCGCCTCTCACATAAGGGTATTTTTCGGCGTAGGTGTCGTCGGTGTTATTGCGGTTGAAGTTGGCGAAGATGGCTGCTCCCTCGTAGGTGTCGGGATGGTTGCGGTCGTCAATATGGAGGCCGTCGATGGTGATGGTTTTCGGCATATAGCAGGTATAGCCGAAGTCATGCTGGCCACTGTAGCTGCCGCCGATCAGGCTGGCGGAGATTTTCCCGCCACCTCCTGGGATGAAGACGCAGTTGCGGATGATGAAGTCGCCTTCCCAGGTGCAGCCGTAGTCCGTGCGCAGGCCGACGAGGTTGGAGCCGTTGGCGGTTGTATTTTCAAGCAGCAGGGTGCCGGTGCCGGTGACGCTGATGCCAGCGGAGCCGATGGTGGAGTTGCGGATGGTTGCGTTCGCTACTCCCATGTGTGCGTCAAAGCGGGACAAGGAACAGCCGTCATACAGGAGGTTCTTGCAGTAGTTCGAACCCATGATGCCCCAGTAGGTGCGGTCGTTGATGTCGTTGGTTTGCCGGCAGTTGATAAAAGACACGTTGGTAGCGCGGTTGAGGCTGATGTCGTACGTGCCCATGGAGACGGTCGTGCCAGCCGAGCCGATGGTGCGGTAGGTCTTGTGGCCGGTCAGGATAGTGTCGCGCACGGTCACGTCAGAGCAGCGGAAGATGTTGATGAAACCGCCGTATGGCGCACCATGGTCGCCTTCGTCGACGACGTAGTGTTCAAGCCCTTCGACCAGAGTATTGGAGCGCCTGATAGCCAGGCTCCGGTTGTAGTAGGCATATTTTGACTCGTGGGCATTGGCTCTGGTGGTGAAGCGTCCACCCGTGATTTTCAGCTGGATCGTGTCGATTGGATAAGCCGCCAGCTCGGTGATTTGGTCGAAATCCCATAGGAGCGGGGTCTTTGGGTCGATGTCGCCATTGGTCTCAACGATGAAGATGTCGGTCTGCGATGAGCCTTGGTTCTGGTTGGCGCCATAGCGGATATAGCGCTTGACGTTGCTGTCAGTGGCGCAGACGAGGCTGCGCCTAGGGAGGGTGACGCCGAGGTTGGTTTGCTGTCGCTTCAAGTTTTTGACGCCCTCAATGGGGTGCGATTCCAGTTTTGATGTGACTACGAAGATGGCGGTTGTGCGGTTCTCGACGTTGGTGTCGTCAATGAGGAATTCGGCGTTGCCGAAGTCGGTGTCAGTCTGGATGAAGGCGGTGGCGTCGGTTCCTCCGATATAGTATTTGGCGTCCCGGTCGGCTTTTACGGGCAGGTTGTGCTGGTTGGCAAAGGCATGGGCGCGTATGATGGCCTCGATGTCGTCGGTCACGCCGTCGCCGCGCGCACCGAAGTCGCTGTAGAGGACGGCTGTTCCAAAGGTCTTGCGGAAGGCGTATGTTTCTGGCATGGCGAGGGTTCCTTTCGAGGGAGAGACGACACTGGCGAAGAAGGCATGGAGGCCGCGGACAAAGCCGCCGGGCAGGTCGGTTTTGAGGATGACGTCGCCTTTCTGCTCCAGCAATTCGAAGCTTCCGGCAGCTTCGGGCTTTTGGCTGGAGAAGACGATGGCTGGCTTTTTCGGCGCGTCTGGGGCAGCGATTTCCAGCCAGAGGCCGGTGTGTTGGAAAATGAGGTCGCGGAGCAGGGCGGCTGGTTTGGGGTCGTCAGCCAGGGGGATGATAGCGAAGTCCGCGAGGCTTTGCCCCGCGATTTCGACGTCACTGATGGCGTATTTCTGCGGTTCGGCATAGTCGTAGTCAGCCGGGAGCGTTAGGCTGTCGACCGGCTTTTCCTGGACGAATGTGCGCAGGAAGTGCTGCACGCCCTTTTTCGTTCCATGTTCGCCGCCGCCTAAGATAAAGACACGTCGGCCGACTACCTTGATTTGGAATCCCTCGCTGCCGAGGGCGATGCGGTCGAAAGTCACGCTGGCCTGGGCTTCGCGGTTGGTCTGGCCCAGGACGATTTCTGTTCCGGAGACGTCTTTTTCTGCCGCATCGGTGATGACAGGGAGTCTGACGCCTTTTGCCTGCATGGCGTTGCGGAGCAGGTTAATGGCCTGCCATTCGATGCGGCTGGTCGTTTCTGGGCGGACGATTTTGCAGCGCGCGTGCTCCTTGGAGAGCAGGTCGAGCGTTTGGTGAGCCGGCTGCGCGTTTAGGGTGAGGATGAGCGCGGCTGACAGGGTCAGGCACAGAAGGGCAGGCGATAAGGAGGTTGGCATGGTGGCTTTTCCTGTTGGTGGTTGGTAGGAGCAGGGCAGGCTTGGCTGTCAATCCTTGTCCACGAACGTGATTTTGACGTCTTTGAACATGTACGTGTTGTCGCTGGTGCGCAGGGGTTTGCCGCTGGCAGTGGAGACGTTTTTCAAGATTACTTTTTCGGTTTTCACGTAGGGGTATTTTTCCACGTAGTTGTCGCTGGTGTTTTTGCGGTTGAAGTTGGCGAAGATAGCCGGCCCCTCGTAGGTGTCGGGGTGGTTGCGGTCGTCAATATGGAAGCCATCGATGGTGATGGTTTTCGGCATATAGCAGGTATAGCCGAAGTCATGCTGGTCGTTGTGGCTGCCGCCAATCAGGCTGGCGGAGATTTTCCTGCCGGTGGCGGGGATGAAGACGCAATTGCGGATGATGATGTCGCCTTCCCAGGTGGCGCCGTAGTCTGAGCGCAGGTTGACGAAGGTAGAGCCGTTGCTGGTGGTGTTTTCAATCAGCAGGGTGCCGGAGCCGATGGCATTGATGCCGATCCAGCCGAGGGTGGAGTTGCGGATGGTTGCATTCGCCACGCCCATGTGGGCGTCAAAACGGGAAAAGGAGCAGCCGTCATACATGAGGTTCTTGCAGTAGTTTGAACCCATGATGCCCCAGTAGGCACGGTCGTTGATGTCATTGGTTTGTCGGCAGTTGATAAAAGACACGTTGACAGCGCGATTGCCGTTGATGTCGTATGTGCCCAGGGAGGCGGGTTTGCCAGCGGCGTTTTTGGACCAGAAGGTTCTGTGGGCGGTCAGGATGGTGTCGCGCACGGTCACATCAGCACAGAGGCTGACATTGATGAAACCGCTGTAGGCAGAACCCTGGTCGCCTTCGTTGGTGATGTAGTGCTCAATGCCTTCGATCAGGACATTGGAGCGCCTGACGTTCAGGCCGCGGCCGTAGTAGACGAATCTTGTTTCATCGGCCTTGACTTTGGTAGTGAAGCGCCCCCCCGTGATTTTCAGCTGGGTGGTGTCGATCGGGTAGACCGTCAGGTTGGTGATTTGGTTGAAATCCCATAGGATTGGGGTTGTGGGGTCGACGTCGCCATTGGCCTCGACGATGAAGACGTCAGTCTGCGCCGCGCCTTGGTTCTGGTTGACGCCATAGCGGATGTAGCGTTTCACGTTGCTGTCAGTGGCGCAGACGAGGCTGCGCTGGGGGAGGGCGACGCCGAGGTTGGCCTGTCGTCGCTTCAAGTTCTCGACACCCTTCAGTGGATGCGCTTTCAGTTTTGAGGTGACTATGAAGACGGGTTTTGCGAGGTTTTCGACGTTGGTGTCGTCAATGAGGAATTCAGCGTTGCCGAAGTCGATGTCAGTCTGGATGGCGATGGTAGCATCGGTTCCGCCGATATAGTATTTGGCGTCCTGGTCGGCTTTCACGGGCAGGTCGTGCTGGTTGGCAAAGGCATGGGCGCGTAGGATGGCCTCGACATCGTCGGCCATGCCATCGCCGCGGGCGCCGAAGTCGCTGTAGAGGACGGCTGGCTCGAAGGTCTTGCGAAAGGCATACGCTTCCGGCATGACCAGGCTTCCCTGGGAGCGGGAGACGACGCTGGCAAAGAAGGCATGGAGGCCGCGGGCAAAGCCGCCTGGCAGATCGGTTTTGAGGACGACGTCGCCTTTCTGCTCCAGCAATTCGAAACTTCCAGCGGCTTCGGGCTTTTGGCTGGAGAAAAGGATAGCCGGTTTTTTCGTTGCGTCTGGGGCGGCGATTTCCAGCCAGAGGCCAGTATGTTGGAAAACCAGGTCGCGGAGCAGGAAGGCTGGTTCGCGGTCGTCAGCCAGGTGGATGATGGCGAAGTCAGTCAGGCTGCGATCAGCGATTTTGACATCGCTGATGGCGTATTTTTGCGATTCGGCATAGTCGTAGTCAGCCGGGAGCGCCAGGCTGGCGGCGGACTTGTCGTCCGAGGCGAATGTGCGCAGGAAGTGCTGTACGCCCTTTTTCGTTCCATGTTCGCTGCCGCCTAAGATAAAGACACGTCGTCCAATCACCTTGATCTGGAATCCCTGGCTGCCGAGGGCGATGCGGTCGAAGGTCACGCCAGCCAGGGCGTCGCGGCTGGTCTGGCCGATGACGATTTCCGTTTCAGAGGCGTCGTTTGCAGCCACGTCGGTGATGACGGGAATTTTGGCGCTGTTTTCCTGCAGGGCGTTGCGGAGCAGGTTAATGGCTTGCCATTCTATGCGGCTAGTCGTTTCTGGGCGGACGATCTTGCAGGGCGCGTGCTCCTTGGAGAGCAGGTCAAGCGTTTGGCGAGCCGGCTGCGCGTTCAGGCTGAGGATGAGCGCTGTTGACAGGGTCAGGCACAGGAATGCAGGCGGCAAAAAGGTTGACATGGCTCTTCCTGGTGATGTGGTTGGCTGGAGCGGAACAGACCTGGCTAACAGCGACCGGCTGGCGCATCGCCAGGGGGGCGTGTTCAGGCCTCGGCGTTGCGGAGGCTCTGGCGGTCGGCATCTCCGAGCAGCGGTTCGAAGTCCAGTTTGTTGGTCGACTTCATGTAGGCCTCCATCGGCGAGATGACGTCTTCCTTCAGCAGGCGCATCAGGTCGTTGTCCATGGTTCGCATGCCGCGTCCGCTGGACTGTTCGATGATGCTGCGGATATTGGCGATCTGGCCTTCGCGGATGGTCGCGGGCAGACCGTCGTGCTTGAGCAGGATTTCGAAACTGCCGATGCGGCCTTTGCCGTCTTTGGTGCGGCACAGCAGCTGGGACACGACAGCGCTCAGGGATTGCGCCAGCATGGCGCGGATTTGGGGCTGCTGTTCGGCTGGGAAGGTGTCGATGATGCGGTCGACGGTTTTGGGCGCGTTGTTGGTGTGGAGGGTGGCGAAGACGAGCATGCCCATAGTGGCGCAGGTCAGAGCCAAGGCCATAGTTTCCAAGTCGCGCATTTCGCCGACTAAGATGATGTCCGGGTCAGCGCGCATGGCGCCGCGCAAGGCCACGCCGAAAGCGGTCGTGTCAGCACCGACCTCGCGCTGCACAATAACGGATTTTTTGTTCGGGTGGACGAATTCGATTGGGTCCTCAATAGTGATGATGTGTTTGTTCTGGGTGTCGTTGATATAGTCGATCATGGCAGCCAGTGTCGTTGACTTGCCGCTGCCGGTCGGGCCGGTGACCAGTACCAGGCCGCGGTTGTATTCGCAGATTTCCCGCAGGACAGGGGGCAGCTTCAATTGGTCGATCGACAGAATTTTGGTCGGGATGAGTCGCAGCACTGCGCCTGGGCCATAGTGATTGAACAGGAAATTGACGCGGAAGCGGGCCGTGCCTGGAATTTCGTATGCCAAGTCCTGGTCAAGATTGGAAAGGTACCATTCCCACTTGTTTTCCGGGCAGATTTCCTGCAGCAGGTTGAGCATGTCATCTTGAGGAATTGGCTCTACGGGCAGGGCTTCCAGGACGCCATGTACGCGGATTTTCGGCGGCAGGGTGGAGCACAGGTGCAGGTCAGAGCCGCCCTTGCTAATCATGTCGAGCAGATATTCATCGATTTTCGGCATATCTATTTCCTTCAGGTGGAAGTCATTGCAGCGGGGTTCACATCGCACGGCGGGGCGTTGCAGTCTGGGCCTACTCAGAACCATTTGCGTTTTGGCTTGGCCGGTTCCGGGGCGGGGGCGTTTTCAGGGCTGGGGTCTGGGTCTGGGGGGGGTGCGGGTGCGGCGCCCTTGCGGCCGCCGCCCTTAAGGCGTTGGGCTTCGAGCATCTGCATTTGCCGGATCATGTCTGGATTCCGGATTAGGGGCAGCGTCTGGTCATAGCTGCGTTTGCCATCTTCGTAGAGATCAAAATAGCTCTGCTCCATAGTGACCATGCCGATATGTTTGTTGGTCTGGATGGTTGACAACAGCTGGTAGGTCTTGCCTTCGCGAATCAGATTGGAGACGGCGAGGGTGCCGAGCAGGATTTCCGCAGCCAGGACGACGCCGTTTTCGTGTTTGTTGGGAAGCAGTTCCTGGCAGATGACGGCCTTGAGGCTTTCTGCGACCATGGCGCGGATTTGAGCCTGCTGGTTGTGGGGAAACACGTCAAGGATTCGGTTCATGGTTTCCGACGCGCTGTTGGTGTGGAGGGTGCCGATGACCAAGTGACCGGTTTCCGAGGCGTGGATAGCCATTTCGATGGTTTCCAGGTCGCGCATTTCGCCGATGACAATGACGTCAGGGTCTTCGCGGAGGGCGGCGCGGAGGGCGTTGCCAAAGCTTTTCGTGTGGCGCGAGATTTCGCGCTGGTTGACGTTGCAGCCTTTGGGCGGGTGGATGATTTCGATCGGGTCCTCCACCGAGATGATGTGGTCCTGGCGATTGCTGTTGATGTAGTCGACCAGGGAGGCCAGGGTAGACGACTTGCCGCAGCCGGCTGGCCCGGTGAGCAGGATCAGGCCTTGGTTATAGGCGGTCAGCTTTTCAATCACCTCAGGTTCTTTGAAGCCGAGTTCGGAGATGGCTCGGATTGACTTGTCAATCACCCGGTACGAGCCAGCCGGGCCGAGGCGATGATGCAGGAGGTTGGTGCGGTAGCGGTCGTCGTCTGCAATTTGAATGCAATAGTCGAGGTCGTGATGCTCTTCAAAGCGTTTTCTTTGGGCATCGCTAAGCGGGGCGTAATTGATGGCGGCGGAGGCTTCGCGGCTGAGGATGTCATGTCCGGGAATCAGGTGGATTTTCTTATAGCGTCTGACAAAAGGCACGGCGCCTGCCGAGATGTGCACGTCACTGCAGTGGTTTTCCCGGGCTTTGTGGAGGAAGTCCGTCAGCAGCTGCAAGGCTGCGTCCTGGTCGAGTTGGTCGGCCTGGGAGAGGTCTGGCCAGTCCAGCAGCCAGGTGCTTTTGTGGTCGGTGGGTAGGGGCAGGGCACCGCCGCCGGTCGCGGTCGCCGTCGGCGCGGGAGGCCTGGTTGTTGCTGGGGCTGGGGCTGGCGGTCGGGCCGGTGTGGGCGCTACGCCAGCACTGGCGGACAGGACGCTGCGGGACGGGAAGCCAAAGACCTTGGCTTCTTCCTTGGCCATGGCGGCGAACTGGTCAAGCTTGGCGTCGTCGGAACAAAGCTCGTTTTCTTTTATGGCTATGACAAACTGGTCTAAATCAGGGGCGAGGTTTGCCTCTTCAAAGGCTTCCAGCACGGCGATGCAGGCTTCCCGGGTGAGTAGTTTTTCTGCGACGACATGGTAGCAGAACCAGTCGATTTCCTTGGTGATGGAGGCGTTGTTCATTAGGGCGTTCTCCGTGCGCGATGCATATTCCGGGTTCAAGAAGCGAGGATTGCTTCGTTTCTAAATGTAGCATGGAATCGGAAAATTAAAACTTGTCGGGCACCATTGCCACAGAGGGGGGGGAGCGGAAGGGCGGAAAGGACTGTGGTTCTTTCCGCCCTTCCTTCGCAAAGCCTGGCCGAAGTTTTTCGGCAGGTTTTTAATCAGCGATTCCTGGCTGGGTGTCCGTGTCCGCTTGAGATGACTAAGGCTGCCGAATCGGCGTCGCTTGGGCGTTGTTCGGTTTGGGCCTGTAGTCTGTCCACTCCAGGGTACCGTCGGCGCGTTTGACCAGCATTTCGATTTTGCTTTCTGCTTCTGCCAGCTTATCGGAGCAGATTTTGTTTAGTCGCATGCCTTCTTCGAATTTGGCCATGCTGTCTTCCAGGGAAAGGCTGCCGCTTTCCAGCTGGCTGACAATCGCTTCCAGGCGTGCCAGGGCGTCTTCGAAATTCAGTTTTGCAAGGTCGTCATCAGTCATGGTTATTCTCTTTCGGGATGATTTTCGTCACTTTGACGTTGAGTTTTCCATTTCCGAGCAGGGCCAGCAGGTCAGCGTCCGCGCTGGTGTCTTTGGCGGAGCGGATGGCTCGGCCGTTTTCCGTCAGCAGGATGCTGTAGCCTCGGGTCAGGACGGCAGTTGGGTTCAGGGCGTGCAGGGCGCGGCGGGCATTTTCGAGGCGGGCTTGGCGGGCTTGCAGGATGGCGGGCATGGTTCTGGCCAGGCGGTTGGCTACGGCTTGTGTGCGCAGGGCGGCTTGTTCAGCTTGCCGCGGGATGGCCTGGGCCAGTCTTTGCACCAGGTAGTCAAGTTGTTGCGCACGGCGGTTGAACAGTTCTTCTGGACGGCTGAACAGGGGGCAGGCGGCGGCTTGGACTTGGCGCTGGCGCAGGTTGGCCAGTCGCAGCAGCAGGGCGTTGCGCAGCCGCTGTCGTGCGTGGACAATGCGTTCATGCAGGCGGGCCTTTGCCTCCACGACTTGCTCTGCGGCGACGGACGGGGTTGCGGAGCGGTGGTCGGCGGCAAAGTCGCAGATAGTGAAGTCGCGCTCGTGGCCGACGGCGCTGATGACCGGGATGGCGGAACCCGCAACCGCCCTGGCCACGGCTTCCTCGTTGAAGGGCCAGAGGTCTTCCAGGCCGCCGCCGCCCCTAGTGACGACGATGACGTCGCAGGCGGCAGTGTTGTTCAGGTAGGCGATGGCAGCGGCGATTTGGCGGGCAGCATCGCTGCCCTGGACTAAAGTAGGGGCGATGCGGACGCGCATGCCGGCAAAGCGGCGGTGGAGCACGTTGAGGAAGTCTTGCAGGGCGGCGCCGTCGCGGGAGGTGATGACGCCGACGCAATTCGGCATCGGCGGAATCGACCGTTTGCGCTGCGGGTCAAACAGGCCTTCGGCCTGCAAGCGCTGCTTCATTTCCTCAAAGCGGCGGTGGAGGTCGCCGAGTCCATGGACATTGATGTTCGAGACCAGGACCTGGTAGTTGCCGTTCGGCTCATAGACAGTCAGCTGGCCGTAGACGTCGACTTCCACACCAGGTCCCAGGCGCAGGTCCTGGAAAATGCGGCCGCCCCGGAAAAAGACGGCGGAAATCTGGGCGCCGGAGTCCTTTAACGTGAAATAAACATGGCTGGAATTTGAGTGAATCCTGCATTCGCTGATTTCGCCGCGCAGCCAGAAGGGCGGAAAAGCCTGACCCAGGACATGTTTAATGTGCCTGGTCAGCTCGCTGACTCCGTAAATTTTCCCGGGCGGCGTTGCAGCCATGCCTTGCCTCCATCGTAATGCCGCAAGGGGCGCATGGGTGGGCATGCCGGACACGTCAAGGGCAGGCTCCGACTGCCCTGCTTATTTCTTGCCGACAGTGATGCTGATGCGTCCTGCCGTGAGGTTGGCGCGTTTCAGGTTCTTCTCAATATTCTGCAAGGGGGAACAGCTGCTGCTCAGGCGGGTGAATTTTTCGATGACGTTCGCCTTCAGGCCGCCGAACATGGGCAGGATTCCGATGCGGGCGCTCTCGACGTTCATGGCCAGGGTGTTGTTTTCCACGGTTGGCTTGGCGATGAGTACATTGTGCATGGGCAGCTTGCCCATCAGATTGCAGGTCAACACCAGGCGGACGTAGCCTTCTTCCTGGAAGTCGATGCTGAGGTGCTGCGGCGCCATTTTGTCGTCCGGATTGTTGCGCGGCAGGGACATGGCCTTGTTGACCAGCCCGGTGGCGTCCTCGTTGCTGAACGCGAAGGTCCGGTCAGCGGCCGGTGCGTCGGCTGCCGCGTTCTGCTGGCGTCGGCTGCCGCGTCTTGTCGTCGGCGCAGGCGCACCGGACTTCTGGGCTTCGGCGAAATTCTTGGTGGCTTCGGCGGACGGCTCGCCTTCCGGCTTGACGATGCCGCCGACAGGGCAGAACAGGCCTACGATGATGACCACGAGAAGGACGCCGATGACAATCGAGCCGACCTTGTTGATCATCTTCATGATTTTCTGGAACGTGGTCGGGGGAGGCGGCAGAAAGGAGTCAGGCTTTAGTTCATTCAGTTCCAGCTTTTCTCCGCAGCCGCGGCAGAAGATGGCATTGAGCAGGTTGTCGGTGTTGCATTTTGGGCAATTGATCATGGTCGAGCTTTCCTCTGGTAGTGGGAAGGGCAGGAACGTTCGGGCTGCTCGGGCGCATGCGCGTCAGAACGTCCGTTTCCTGGTTCTGCTTCAGGAGGCGGCGTTTTTGGCCGGCGTTTTGGCTGGTGCGTCTGTCTTGGTGTCCGTCGTTTCGGCCTTGGCTGCTGGTTCGGCTGCTTTGCTTCCCTGAGTTTCGCTGCTGGCGCTGCCTGGGCTGCGGTAGTCGGTGCAATAGAAGCCGCTTCCCTTGAAGATGATGCCGGCGCCTTGGCCAATCAGTCGGCGCAGTTTGCCGCCGCAGTCGCGGCACGTTTGCAGGGGGGCGGAGGTCATGCTCTGGAAGTGGTCGAAGTGCACTCCGCACTGTTCGCATTTGTATTCGTAGGTTGGCATGGTTCGACCCAAGAGGGGGAATGGATGAGGGTGGATAGTCGCAACAAGAGACCGGAAACGCGAAAACGCCTGCCTGGTGGCCAGGCCGCGACCGGCGCTTGAAAATGAAAACAAATAATATATTGCGCCGGGTGTTTTTTTCAAAGGCCGCCTGGCGGCAGCGCCTCGCCGTCGTTTGCTGGCTTTGCTGGCGTTGCTTCGGTGGCCTGCGGAGGTTGCTGGCGGGCTTTGTCCACGCGCTGGAGGGAGTCGCTGAGGAAGTAGGCGGCTGCCAGGCAGAGAAGCAGGAACAGGAGGAGCAGGATGACGGACAGTGGTGGTGGTCGCATGGCGGCAATGCCTTCTGGTCAGGGCGCCAGGTTTTTGCGATACTCAGGAATCAATTTGTTGACCACCTCGGTGACCTGTGCGATTTTCCATTCCAGGCGTGGCTTGTCCGTCATGTATTCCATGCTTGGTTCCCAGCCGAGGCGGGAGTCCTGTTCGACGAGCGGGATGGTCTGCTTGGCGTTGGCGATTTCGCGGTTGGCGATGACGATCATTTCGTCAAGCGCGGCCAGGACGCCTTCGCGCTCGGGATTTTCGGCGCGCAGCACTTGGCTGCAGAGGAACCACTGCTTGGCATGGATGGTGGTGCGGATGGCTCTGGCCATGAAGTCGCCGAGCAGGATCATGCGTGTCGCGTATTCGCGGCGGCGTGGCGGCGCGAAGCGGATGGCGCGCTTGAGGGTTTGCACGCCTTTGCGCATTTTCTTTTCCATCTTGGTCAGCAGGACGATTTCGGCGGGGACGTCCGCAGGCGCGTGGGAGCGGTATTTTGGCTTCATGATGCGTGCGCCGAAGTGCGCGTAGGGCACATCTGGGAAGGTCACTTCCTGATCCAGGAAGAGGAACGGGTAGGACGGCCCGATGCGGAATGGCCCGTACTGGTCTTCATTGGTGGGGACGTAGTCGTTGGCTGCGTCGCTCCAGAGCTGCCAGGCCCGGAGAGCGTCGTCAGCGCCTTCCTGGCCAAAGTCACGTTCCGCGATGCGGCGGATATGGCTGTCGAAGTCATCGCCGCCGGTCCAGTACGCTTCTTTGCTCAGTTCAGAGATGAAGGACGGCCACCAGCCGAAGTGGTGGCATTCCATCAGGCCGCTCAGGCCCCAGTCGCGATGGGCTTGCAGCAAGGCGTCCCAGCGGCGTTTCCATTGGTAGGGGATAGGCTGATAGGGGATGACGCCGAAGTCCCAGGACACGCCGCCGGTGTTGGACATGGCGTAGAGGGGAATTCCGCGTGCGCTGGCGGCTTCGGCCTCGGTACGGAAGTATGTGCCCGGGCCGACGAAGGACGCGGTATAGTCTACGCAGCGGGTGGTGATGCCGTTTTTGACGATGTTTTCGAACATTTCGAAGGTGACTTCGAGGGAGATGTCCGTTGGCAGGCTGTTGATCAGGGCGATTCTGTCTTGTGCTGGCGCCCAGCCCCAGTTATACGTCCAGAACACCACATCCAGGTCTGGGTTGTACTTGCGCATGATGCCTTTGACCAGGTTGAGCCATTGCGGGTAGTCGCGGCACGGCCACCATCCGGGGAAGGGGCGTTTGTCGTTTTCCTGGCCAGGCGGGACTGGGTCCAGGCGGAGTCGGCCCTTGGTGCGTTCGTCCTTGGAGGGGAATTCGCAGGATTCGCCGACAAAGACAATGCCTTTGACGCGCGGGAAGGTCTTGATCAGCTTGCCGTACATGTTTTCGTAGAAGGCCTCGGCTTCCGGGTCATCTGGATGCTTGCGGCTTTTCATGTAGCTGTAGAAATAGACGTCGAGCCCGAACGCTTCGGCGCGGTCGATGAGGTTGGCGAAGTCGAGGTGTCCAGTGTTGGTCATGTTGATGTCTTTGACGAACACGAGGATGGCGTCAATGCCGGCGTGGGCGATGGCGTTGAGGTGCTGGTCGGGGAAATTGTCGATTCCCCAGCCGGAATGGGTCATGCGTGGCGCGAATATTGGTTCGCGGACAGTGTCCTGCGCGGGGATGAAGGGCGCTTCGCGCAGGTTCATGATGTCTTCCAGCCGGTAGCAGCCTTGGGCTGCGCCGCGTTCGTCGTAGCCGGTGACTACGATGCGCTCCGAGGTGACTTGGAGGCGGAAGCTGCGGGACTTGCGCAGGCGGCGGCCTCGCCCGCTGAAATCGTCACGGGCGCCGATGGCGATGATGCGGGAGCCTGTGTCAGCGGCTTCAGCGGCATGGTCGTGGCGGATGACTTTGACGGCGATGCCCATGCTGACCGCGAGGTAGTCCTGCAAGTCCTGGGCGACGCGGAACAGGTAGTCGGAAGCTTCGCTGGCCAGGATGATGGTCCAGGTGTCGTCAAGGACGGTTTCCTTGGCGTTTGGCTGAGCGTGAGGGTTGCGTCGGTCTGGCAGGTGAACCTGGTTGAGGCGACGGCGGAAGGCGTAGTTGTGTTCGGCTTCGAGTTTCATCACTGATCCTTTGTGGCAAGTTCTTGAAATCTCAGGCAAGTCGGTTTTGGGCAGCTATGTGGTAGTTAGCCGGTTCGGGCTTATTTCCCGGCCTTGATGTCTTCCCAGAGGCGGTTGAATTTCTGTTCGTTTTCGCCCTGGTCGATGGTGACTTTGGATTTGGCGAGGATTTCCGGCTTCAGGAAGACAGCCGGGTTGGTGCGGATTTCTTCGGACAGCAGCGGGTAGGCGGCTTTGTTGGGGCAGAGGAAGAACACATGTTCGGTATTGGCAGCGGCGATGGCTGGCTCGTGCAGGAAATTGATGAAGCGGTGAGCCAGGTCGATGTTCTTGGCTTGGGCGGGGATGGCCATCATGTCGCAGCTGATGAGGGTTCCTTCCTCAGGGATGACGAAGCCGACGTGGGCGTTTTCCTCGACCACCTGCATCATGTCGCCGGAATAGCCCATGACCAGGTAGAATTCGTTGGAGGCGATGCCATTTTTGTATTGTTCGTTTTCGAGTTTGGCCGCGTTGTCGCGCCAAACGACGATGATTTCCTTGGCTGCGGCCAGCGCGTCATCGCTCGTGCTGTTAGGGTCGAGGCCGAGTACGTAAAGGGCGGCGCCAATCACTTCCCGCTTGTCATCCAAGATGGTCATGCGCTTTTTCAGGTCAGTCCGGGAGAACATGTTCCAGCTGGCCTTGAAGTCAGCTACTTTTTCCTTGTTATAGCCGATGCCGGTGTAGCTCATCATGTAGGGCGCGGCGTAGGTGCATTCCGGGTCTGGCAGGATTCGCAGGATTTGCTCGTCGAAATTGGCCCGGTTGGGGATTTTTTCCAAATCGAGCTTCAGCAGCATGTTCTCCTTTGCCATCAAGTCGATGATGTAATGGCTGGGGACGATGACGTCGTAGCCGGAGGCGCCGGCCTTGAGTTTGGCGTAGAGCGCCTCGTTGGAGTCAAAGGTGTCATAGACGACGCGGCAGTTGTTTTCCTTTTCAAATTGCTTGATGATGGCTGGGTTGATATAGTCGGCCCAGCAGTAGAGGTGGAGGGTCGGCTTGGCTTTGCCGCAACCGCTGAAGACGAGGACTGCGAGGAGGCTGGCGAAAAGACGGAGGCCGAGTTTGGTCATGTCAGTGTGATTCCTTATGCTGCGAAGGTGGGCGGAAGGCTGCTCGTCAATGGCAGCCGATGGAGATGGCTTTCAATGTAATCGTTTTTTCTCTAAACGCCAGCCGGGACGGATGATTTGTCGCACGGTGGCGCTGGCGCAGCAAACTGCCCTTGTCAGCGCTGCCGACGCGGGGCGGTCGGCTGTCGTTGACATCGGCAAGTCCTTGATAGGACGGAAGTAAAAGTTTTTTTGGCGTCTTTGCGGTTTTTTTTCATTAAATGAGCTTGCAAAGGTTCTTAGCGGCTGTATTGTAAACGATTACCTAAACAGAAGCGTCATAAGGCGTCGTAGTGCAGTGGTTGCCGTAGCGGGTTGGTTGGCGGTTTTGCGAGGGTATAGTAATTGGGCAACGTCTATTTTCCTGCCCCTTTCCACGATTGCAGTCCGGAAAGTAAAAAAAAGGACTCAAGCGCCTTATGGAGAAAGCAATGGCCAAGAATTTGTATGTTGGGAATCTGAGTTACGCTGTGAATGACGCGGAGCTGGAGGAACTTTTTGCCGCTTTTGGCAAAGTTGACAGTGCTCGGGTCATCACGGATCGTGACACCGGTCGGAGCAAGGGTTTTGGTTTTGTCGAGATGTCGGACGACAACGAGGCCCAGGCTGCGATTGACGCATTGAACGGCAAGGAAAATAACGGCCGCACATTGACTGTCAACGAAGCTAAGCCCCGTGAACCCCGCAGCGGCGGTTTTGGCCGTCCCCGTGGAGATTTTGGTGGCGGCGGCAGGCACTATTGATGTTGTCACAGCGAAGAATCTGGCGACAGGTTCTGGACTCTAGCTTGAACGGCGCCAGAGGCTTTCTCGCGGAAGATATTTTTTAGCGAGTTGCCTTGCATGATGCCTGACCTAGAAGTCAAAAACAGCCCGTGATTCGCAATGATCACGGGCTGTTTTTTTGCTAACGAGGGCATGGATGCCGGGCGGTGCTGACGGCAGGCAGTTGTTTGAAGAATATCGGGGGTGAGTAGACAGGGCGACATCCAGCGGTCGCCGGACGCAAACAGACGGAGAGGCAGGCATTATGGCCAACAGGAAAAAGGTGTGTGCTTTCATGATGGCGGCAATGGGTCTCATGGGGCTGGCAGCGACCGGCCAGGGGAACGGCGGCGGCGCTGCCGTGCTGGATATCAAGTTGCGGGAATCCGGGGTGACGCCGCCAGAGGTGTTGCAGGTGATTGACGGCAAGGATGCCCTGGTGCATGTTTTTCGGGATCGGGAGTGGGTTGCCTTGAACAGTCCGGTCTCTGACATGAGCGGCTACAACGCGCTGGCCCTCGTCGTGTCCAGCCGCCTGCCGCTGGCCGGGCGCTATAGCGTCATTTTCAGCTCGGAAGACAAAGACAAGCCCGGGGCAGACTATTATTCATTCAGCCTGCCGACTCGTTTTTCTGGCACCCACGATTTGCTCGTTCCCTTGTCGGAATTGGGCCGGGTGCGGTCGCCGCGCGGCTTGGATCAGATTGATGCCATCCGTTTTTACCGCGACTGGAGCGGCAACAATCCCCCCGACCCTGACAATGTCGTGACTATCAGCCAGCTGCGCCTGGTCAACGACCCTAATCTCGCCTCTGCCCGCGGGCCGCGGCTGACCGATGAGGCCTTCTTTGCGCTTCTGGACACCAGTCGTCCGGAGCTTGCCCAGGTTAAGGCGGCGTTGGCGGCCGGCGATGTCGCCGCTGCCCGTCATGCTTTGAGCGAGCATATCCGGACGCGCAGCACGCCGCGCTGGCTTGTCGACCCGCGCGACCGCCCGGGCCGCAGGTTGCCGCCGCAGACGCGCCGGGCTGCGCCTGGCGAGGGCGGCCGCTATCAAGCTACGGCGCCCTTGGACTGGGTCGGCTGGAAACGCCTGGAAATCCGCAAGGAGGACTTCAGCGAGGTCGGCAAGCCGCTGGGCTGGGAGTGCATCAGCGGCCTTCATTTGACGTGGGACGCGCCGTTGGACCTGGCGGCAGGCGCCGCGCTGCATCTTGACGACGTGGTGCTGCAAGGCCCGGCCGGCGAACGCATCATCGGTGATTTTGACGCCATTCACCATGGATGGAATAATGTTTTCCAGGACAGCGAGGTGTCCCGGGCTGGGACGCCTTCCGGCAAGTGGTGGTTTCCAGACATGTATCCGAACGCCGTCTGCGGCAAGTATCCGGCTGACTGGTCTGGATACGATACGCTGACATTATGGGTGCATGTCCCAGAGGAGTCGGCGGGCAAGCTGCAAGTCAAGGTCATGTCAGCAGCGCCTAACACTGCTCGGGCAGACGAAATTCTCACCCGGACGTTCCCAATCGGCAGTTTCCGCGACCATCCGTATGCGTTTGGCGACCGCATTGACTGGTCGGCTAACGCCATGAGCGAAGGCGAATCCAGCACTATTGAATGGAACGCCCAGCTCAATCGGCATTTCCATTTTTCGCATCTGTACAAAGCTTGGTGGGAGACTGGCGAGGAAAAATACGCGGCTGAGCTGGCAGAGCAGATGAACAGCTGGATTGAGGACAACCCCATCTTGCTGACGCAATCCGGCAACAGTCCGTATCATCATGCTTGGGAGACGCTCAACACCGGCATCAGGCTGCACGCCAGCTGGCCGAACGCCTTGGCGCACTGCCTGGAGGCGAAAGCGTTCACGGATGACATCATCATCAACATCCTGAAGTCCAAGATCGAGCAGGCCCGGCACCTGATGCGCTGGCCTTCGACCGGCAATTGGCGGACGGCAGAAGCCTGGGGGGTGTATGTCACGGGTCTGTTGTATCCGGAATTCAAGGAAGCTGCGGTTTGGCGCCGCTTCGGCATTGATTCTCTGTACACTCAGTTGCAGGAGGAAGTGTATCCGGATGGCTTGCAGTATGAGCTGGCCTTAGGCTACAGCAACTGGACGCTGCAGGAGTTCACCGACCTCTACAACGCGGCCGTGCTCAATGGCATGGAGCACGAATTGCCGCCGGATTATTATTCCCGCCTGGAGAAGATGTACGTCTACCTGATGGCCAACGTCATGCCTGGGGCAGTGGCCTTTGCGCTGAACGATGCTGGCAACGGCAACGTCAAGCGGCTGCTGCTGGACGGCTACCGGCTGTTCAAGCGCCCGGACATGCTGTATGCGGCTACAGACGGACGCGCCGGCGAGCCGCCGGCGTTTGACTCGCTGGGCCAGGAATGGGTCGGGCATTATGTGATGCGTTCCGGCTGGCATCGGCAGGCCAATGTCATGCATATAGACGCCGGCTTGCAGGGCCGAGCCCATATCCACCAGGACAAGCTGACCGTGGCGATGACCGCCTACGGGCATCATCTGCTCGTCGATGGCGGCGTCAGCATGTATGACAGATCGCGCTGGCGGACGTATCAGCTGTTGACGCGCTCGCACAACACAGTCCTGGTCGACGGCATGGACCAGCTTGGCGAGAATACCATGGAGGCCAAGATTTGGCCGCTGCCCTGGGAAGGCGACAGGCCAGCCGGCAATGACACGGTCTGGCATTCCGCGCCTGGCGTCGATTATTGCCAGGGATGGTGGAAAGGCCGTTGGCGCGACTATGTCGACAGGCAGAATCCAGCGACCACCCCGCCTCGGATTCTGGACACGGTGCAGCACCGGCGAGCCGTGCTGTTCATCAAGCCGGATTTGTGGGTAATTCTGGACACGCTGTTGGCGTCTGACCAGGAGCGGCACACGGCCGAAGTGCTGTATCATATTGATGCAGAGGAAGCCGAGTGCGCTGAAAACGCCGTCTTGGCGACTAACAAAAACAAAGCCGGGCTCTTGCTGGCAGCTCGGCCGCATCCGGGGCTGGAAGTCGAGATTGTCACCGGCAAGATGGAGCCGCCGGTGCAGGGCTGGTCAGCGAATGTCAAGCGGAATCGGCAAAAGGGCATTCCGATGTCGGCAATACCGACGGCGATATTCCGGCAACCCTGGCAGGAGCGGGCTGACTTGGTCACGCTCGTGCATCCATTCCCGAATGGGGAGACGCGCGCCACCAGCTGCGTGAATCTGGCGAGCAGCCCAGGCGGGCAGGCGGCTCGGATTGACATCAGTCCGGCCGAGACATACTTTTGGCTGCACAGCGACCAGCCTGGGCAAGTCATCCAGGCATTTGCTGGCGAACCCGGCGGGGCGGCACTGCTGACGACGGATGGCCAGGCCGCAGTTGTCGGCGGCAACGGGGCGTCCTTCCGGCTGCTGCTGGTGCATGGTCGCAACGTATCAGGGCCAGGCGTTCAGGCGAACGTCAACCAGCCGGCGACCTTGTCGGTGCTGGCAATGGCTGACAAGACCTTAGTCGTCAGCACGGATCAGGCGGTCGAGGTGACGGTTGGCCTGGCCTTCCTGCCGTCCTCTGACTTGACGCTGCATGTCCTGGACCGGCGCGGCGCTCGGATTTCTCCGACGCCGTTTACGGTTGGCGACAAAGGGGCGATCACTTGGAAGGCTGCTGCTGGCCGCGAGTACGAGTTGAACTGGGGCGGCGACAGCGTCCAGGACATCAGGAAGGCGGAGCAGCAGAGAGCGGACGGGGAATTGGCTCTGCCGATTCGGGCTCTGCCGTCTCTCCCGGCCGCTCCTGCCGACGCTGCGATTGTCGTGCAGGCCGAGAATTTCTCGGCCCAGGGCGGCGGTCAGGTGACGGTGACAGACGCCAAGACGGCTGCCGACGGCCTCTCTTTCTTACATTGGGACAACACCGGCCACTGGCTGGAATACGTTATCGAGGTTCCGTCCGACGGCGCCTATCCGTTGCATATCCGGCATTGTTCAGCCGGTCGCACGGCAGTGCGCGCCATCCTGATCGATGGATTCTGCCCGCACGCTGATATGGCCAAGGTGCAGTTCCCGGAGACCGGCGGCTGGAGTTCTGGCCAGGATAACTGGGTTTGGACGACAGTGACGGATGCTGCGGGCAAGCCCTTTTTGTTCAACTTGAAGAAAGGCCGCCACGTGGTCAAATTCGTCAACTGCGGCAACAGCCTCAATCTTGATCTGTTCAGCTTTGGCGCCCGGCCTTAGTGGACGGGGGCTGCCATGTGTCATTCAGGCTTCAGCCTGCCGTATGCGTAGTTCAACGTCTCTTTGCTCCGTTGTCGTAATGGGGCAGTCTTCTGTAGTGCCTTTACAAGGCACCCGTTTTGGGGCGTGTCTATCCCCAGGCTGAAGCCTGGGGTTAAGCATGGTTAAGCGCCTACGGCGCAAAGTAATATGACGTTAAGCATGATGCGTGCTGCACCGGCTGAAAGCCTTTGGAAGCCTGAATTTTTCACGGCGACAGGATAACTACTGCTGTTTAACAACATTTACTGCTTGATAACGTGAAACTTGTAGTTATCTCATTGCGCAACTGTGATAACTACAAATTGAGGTGAAATGATGTAGTTATCTTGCAGAAATGAAAAGTTCAGGTTTGGAAGCCTGCGGAAGATACGTGTCTTCGCACCACCGTCCACCAACGTTCGCAGCGGCAGAGCTGCAAATGCCCTGAAAGGGCGAGACAAAAATGCCGCTGTGGCTAAAAGACAACATAAAGGCATGCAAGTATTCATCACAAAATTTTGCACATTGCCCCAAAAACAGGTTGTGGACGGCAGTCCACCCTAGGTCCACTAGCGTCCATTGTCCACTACTCTACTTCATGGCACGATGGTGCATCTATCCAGGATGACGGCCTTGTCTTTGATGCCGTCGCAGATGCCGCGGACCGAGATTGGCGCGTTGTTTTTAGCGGCAGCGCTGATGTGTTCCCAGTCTTCGGCGCTGGTTCCCAGGGCCAGTCGTGCGCAGATTTGGTGTCCGAAGTAGAGCATGGCCGGGGTCTTGTCGCCTTTTTGCTGTTGGCGCAGGGTGGTCTGGCCGGTGAGCAGGATTTGCTTGCCTTTGTACATCTCGTTGAAATCCTGGATGGTCAGGCGCTTCAATTCTTGCAGCAGGGCTGGGGTACTCAGGGAAAAGTCATCTCTTCGGCTCAATTCCATGGCGGAGTCCGGCGCATTTTTTTCGCTGTCCTTGTCCGCATTCTTGAAGAAATCGGTGATTTCCTCATTGCTCAGGGCTCTGATGTCGGTGATTTGCGGTTTCAGGAATCGTTCTGCTCTGCGGTTGCGGTCTTCCAAGACGACGTCTCCGTGTTCATTTTGTTCCAGCAGTAGTCCGACGATTTTTTTGCCGTCGATGAGGGTCAGGCTATGGGTCGGCACCCATAGAGTAGCGTTTCTTTCCAGTGTTGTTCCTTTGGTGATGGTGATGGGGCCGCTTGCGAACACGCCGCTGGGGTGTTCGACTTTCATGGTGGCTGGTCCTGCGGCCAGGTCAGTCAGCAGCAATTCGCCCTTGTCATCCGAGGTTACGCCTTTGAAAATGCCATCCAGGTAGACGCGGCAGCCTGGTGGGCGGCTGGTCACGGCGATGCTTCCCAAGGTGGATTTCAGGTCAGCTGTGATGACTTCTCCTTTGGCGCGGCTGACCGTTGCCGTGACCTTGTGCGGTTCACAGCCTGGGCCGTGCAGGGAAAAGTCGTATTGTCCTTCGGGCAGATTTTTAAGCAGGAGCGGGGTTATGCCGTAGAATTGTCGTCCATGCCAGACGCCGGCGCCTGGCGGGTTGCTGGTCAGCAGCACGGTGCCGGCTCGTAGGTGCATGGCGAACGGCTTGCTGGTGTTGTCTTCTGGGATTTGGAGTTGGCGGCTGACATCTTCATAGCCGTCCAGCTGTAGTTCGAGCAGATGGCGTCCTGGCGGCAGGTCTGGCACGACGGCCGGGGCGGCGCCGTACGAATTTTTGTCTACGAAGACTTCGGCGCCAGGCGGTTCGCTGCGCACGACAATGGTGAAGGACGCTGGCCTTCGAGGCGGTGGGCGAGAGGTGTTGTCAGCGAACATCGCGGGTGCGGTCGTCGGGGTGTCGGCTTCGGTGGTGGTTGGTGGTGTGTCGACGGCTGGGGTGTCCTCGCCGCTGTCTTGAACTGGCTTGGCTGCCAGCCCGGTGACGGCTGTTTCTGGCAGCAGCGCCGTCCTGGCGCCGCTGTCTGGCGTGGTCGTTTCCTGTCTGGCGGCCGTGGTTTCCGGGTCAGCCGGCGGTTGGGCGTCAGTCTGCAGCAATTTGTAGCCCAAGTAGGCGGCAGCGGCCAAGATGATGGCCAGCACTATCAGCTTGACGATGGCGGCGGGGCCGATAGCTGTCCGCCGAGCTTCTTTTGGGGCTTCGTTGGCTTTGTCGGCGTTTGGCCTGATGATGTTGGCCGTGGTTTGCGCGTTGAGTTCGGGTGGCACCACCATGGCGAGAGACCTGCTTGACGAGCGGCGTGGGTCTGAAGCGGCGGTGTCGGCGTCAGGCAGGAATCGGAACACATGGCTGAACACGGTGATTTCGTCGTTCGGCCGCAGGATGATGCCGCCATCGACTTTTTGGCCGTTGACCAGGATGCCATTGACGCTGTGGCAGTCTTCGATCAGCCATTCACCGCCGACCAGGGACAGGCGGCAATGTCGTCGCGACACGCCGACTTCACTGATGACGAAGTCGTTGTCGACTTCGCGGCCAATCGTGAATTCGGCCTTGTCAACCACCAATTCACGACCGGGAGTTTCGCCTTTCACAATGTAGAGTTTCATAGCTCAATATCCTTGCTCGTTCCTGGTTTGAAAGGGCGGTCGGCGGTCGGCGAAAATAAGGAGATATACGGAGTAAGTTGCGCCCAGGGAAGTCATTTGCTTGTCGCCGCAGAAAAAAATAAAGTCTTAGTTTATGACGAAATGTGCTGGAGGGCTTAGGTGGACTATCGGCTATAATCTATGTCTTTAACCGCTGAACACGCGGCACACGCAGAAATTTTTGTCTATAGTCATTGTTTTAACGGATGGGATTGCATCCTGATTTGTGGCTTGGTCTGTTGGTTTTTCCGACTGAGCAGTCGGTTTTAGCGGCTCCGGTGCTGTTTTTTGCCGTTTTTGCGGCAGATTGCCTTGGGCTGCGTGGCTTTGCGGGTCAGATTCTGCTGTTGTTTTCAATCGATTTGGCGTCGTCCTTGTAGTGCCATGGCTAGGGTGGCGGCGTCGGCGAAATTCAAGTCGCTTCCGACTGGGACTCCTGCGGCGATGCGGGAGATGGTGATGGGCAGGTCTGCGAGCATGTTGGCGATGAAATGGGCGGTTGCTTCGCCTTCGACGTCTGGGCTGGTGGCGATGATCAGTTCGGTGATGGGTTGTTGTCGCAGGCGTTCTTGCAGTTCAGCCAGTCTTAGGTCATCGGGGCCTTTGCCGCTGAGCGGGGAGAGCTTGCCGCCGAGGACATGGTAGAGGCCATGGAAGCAGGCGGAGTTTTCGAGTGCCATGACTTGCGACGCATGTTCGACGACGCAGAGCAGGCCGCGCTGGCGGGTTTCATCTTGGCAGATGGCGCAGGTCGGCGTTTCAGTGAAATTGCCGCAGATGGCGCACGGGTGGACGCGCTGCCGCAGTTCGCAGAGGGCGGTTCCGAAGTCGGCGAGGTGTTCTTCGGGCCAGCTCATGATGGCTATGGCGAGCCGTTCCGCTGTCCGACGGCCGATGCCGGGCAGGCGGCTGAAGCAGGCGATGATGTGGTGAAGCGCCTCCGGGTATTGGCCTGGCTTGCTCATGGCGGTGGTGAGGTTTCGGTGGGGGAGTGGTCAGATTTTAATCCTGGCTTCGATGACGACGGCGTCGAAAAGTTGGTTGACGCTTTGGACAAAGGGGCTTTCGGCGAGCCGTTTTTGTTCCTCGCTGGTTGCGATTCGGTAACGCCCATGCGTGCTTTCTTCTGGCGTAGGTTCTTTAGCGACGATTTCCAGGGTGGCGTTGGGCCACTGCCTTTGGACGGCGTTTTGCAAAGCCTGCTGGGATTCTTGGTGCTGGATGGTCATCAAATCATTGACCGGCAGGGTGTTCATGTCATAGCCAAGGGTTATGAGCATGGTTTCCTGGGGGAAGGAGACGAGGGTCATGGTTTTGATGATGGCGGCGAGGTTGTCATGGCCAGCGGCGGCGAGAGCCTGGCAGAGATTCTCCACGATGCTGTTCAGCTTCATGGACACTGTGGACGCCAAGTCTTGCGTGGCGCCGTCGTCGTCAGACCATTCGGTGGTCGTGTCGTCGTGGCTGGCGCGAGTCAGAAAGTCATAGACGTTGGCGGTCGTCAACGTGACTTTGGGCGCGGGGGAGGGCGCTGGCGCGGCTGCGTCCTGCGCTGGCGTGGGGGAGGGGGAGGGTGCTGGCGCTGCGTCCTGTGCTGGCGTGGCTGCGTCCTGTGCTGGCGCGGCTGCGTCCTGTGCTGGCGCGGGGGAGGGGGAGGACGCTGGCGTAGGGGAGGGTGCTGGCGCTGCGTCCGGTGTTGGTGTTGTCGGCGTTGCTACCGGTGCCGGTGCTGTCGTCGCTGCCGGTGCCGGTGCTGGAGCTGGAGCTGGAACTGTCGTCGCTGCCGGTGCCGGTGCTGTCGTCGCTACCGGTGCCGGTGCTGTCGTCGCTACCGGTGCCGGTGCTGTCGTCGCTGCCGGTGCCTGTGCTGGAGCTGGAGCTGGAGCTGTCGTCGCTGTCGGTGCCGGTGCTGGCGTTGGCGTTGCTGCCGGTGCTGGCGCTGTTGCTGGCGTTACTGGCGCTGGTGTTGGCGTCTGCGCTGCTGCCTGTGCTGGCGTTGTCGTCGTGGCTGGTTGCGGCTGGTTGTGGTCGGTTGTTGTTGTGTCGGTTTGTGTCGGAATGACGATGACCGGCCTGGGTGCGGGCATGGCGTCTTGGGGCAGGGCTCCGCTGAGGCGATTGAGATGGGTGAAGATGTCATCCAGCTGTACGCTGTGGGCATCGAGCATGACGCGGGCGAGGATGGCTTCGAAGTAGATGCGTTTGTTCAAGGCGGAACGGAAGGACCATTCCTGGGCGACCAGTCCTTGCAGGATCCGCTGCGCCAGCTGCGGGTCAAGGGCGCGTCCGATGTTCATCAGGTCAGCCAGGCCGGTTTCGCTGACCTCGAGAAACGACGGCGCGTCATTGCACAGAGCGGCGACCATGACGTTGCGGACATAGCCGATTAAGTCGCCGAACAGTCTTTCCAGGTCGCGGCCGCCGTCTGCCAGTACATGCAGGACGCGCATGGCTCGGTTCAGGTCATTGGTGAACAGGCCGGCTGCCATTTCCCGCAGTTCCTGGCCGGACGCCAGGCCGAAGACGTCGATTACGTCTTGTTCCCGGATCATCTCCTCTTGGGTCATGCCGCCGCAGAACGCGATCATTTGGTCGAAAATCGACTGGGCGTCCCGCATGCCGCCTTCAGCGGCCCGGGCGATGGCTGTCAAGGCGGCGTCTTCGACCTTGATGCCTTCGCCGTCGGCAATTTGGCGCAAGCGCTGGACAATCAGGGGCACGGGGATGCGTTTCAGGTCAAAGCGCTGGCAGCGGGAGATAATCGTCGGCAGGATTTTGTGCGGTTCGGTCGTGGCGAAGAGGAATTTCACATGCGACGGTGGTTCCTCAAGTGTTTTCAGCAGGGCGTTCCAAGCCTGCGTAGTCAGCATGTGGACTTCGTCGATGATGTAGATTTTGTATTTGCCCCGTGAAGGCGCGTACTGGACATTTTCGCGGATGTCTCGGACGTCCTCGACCTTGTTGTGGGAAGCGCCGTCGATTTCGATGATGTCCAGGGAGGAGCCGTTTGCCGCTTCGATGCAGCATTCGCACTGGCAGCAGGGTTCGCCGTCCTGGTTGTTGAGGCAGTTGAGCGCTTTAGCGAAGATGCGGGCGCTGGTGGTTTTGCCGATCCCTCTGGAGCCGACGAACAGGTAGGCATGGCCGATCCGGTTTTGCCGGATGGCGTTTGTCAGGGTGCGGCTGATATGTTCCTGGCCGACGACTTCGGCGAATGTCTGTGGCCGCCATTTGCGGGCCAGCACCTGATACGGCATGCGCGTTTCCTCCCGGTAGCGACCGAAGCGCGAGCCGCCGTTGTTGGGGTCGCGCAATCTGCGGAGCAGGCTGGCCAGCAGCGCGTTGGTGGCTGCGGCCGGCTGAATCCGCCGGTTTGAAGTCAAGAAAAAGCCGTGCCGCCTGTCCAGAGGTCCTGGCGCCCAAGTCGGCTGCTTAGGGCTGCTTGGTTCCCCACCTGACCCGGTTCACAACGTCCCTGCCGCACAGGTTCCGAAACAGACGACACGGCAAATCTCAAATATATAAGCCTGGAGGTTTTTTGCAAACTATGCTTTGAGATAATCCTGGCGTTTTGGCTTTTATGTTGCGGCTGCGGTTCTTGTCGTGCTTTGGCTGGGTGTTTGTCGTCGTGCGTCTGTTTGCTGGATGCCTTGGACTGTTTTGTGTCTGGCTAATTTAGGGTTTAGCGGGCAAGTTGCCGGGCGAGTTCGCTGAAGGTGATGAAAGTGCAAGCTTGTGCAAGTTCCAGCATTTTGTGCTTGAACAGGTCATGCAGTTCTTGGCGCCATTGTCCATGCCGGTCGAAGAATTCCCAATGATGCGAGACGATGACGGTGAAGTCGTGCCGCCTGACATAGTCGTCAAGGCGGGCGAGTTCTGTCCTGGTGTTGCGGAATGGCGAGAACACACAGCCGGGGTGTTGGGTGATGAGAAGGTCATGCCAGCGGTCGCGGCAGTAGTTGCGTTGGCGGAGTTTCATGCTGAAGTAGGCTGGCCAGAGCTTGATCGGGAGCCTGCGGCGGTCAATCCAGCCTAGGGAGAGGACTTGGAATTGTTCGGCGACCATGGCGTAGGCCGGGGTGGAGAGTTGGTCCTGGGGGGCGACGAAGACGGTTGGCCGACGACCGAAGGCGGCGGCCAGGATGTCGCCGCCTAGAGCCAATTTGCATCGGAGCAATTCCGGCGCCGTCGCTTCGAATTCGTAGAGCTGGCGGTCGCCTTTGTGTTCGCAGCCGTGCTGGAGAATTTCCTTGTTGGGAAGTTTTTGGAGGAAGTTGACCAGGGGCTGGTTGTCGGCCAGGGAATAGGTCTGGTCAGGGCCGGCAACGTCTGGCGGGAGAAAAGGCTCGTAGGTGTCGGGGCCGAAATCCTTGGACTGTGTCGTTGCGGCGGTATTGACCAAGGGGATGACCGAGAAGTTCAGGGGGAGGCCGCGTTGGAACAGGAAGCCGTATGCCTGTTCAAGGGCTGCCGGCGACGTGAAGAAGTTGGCGTCGTCATCACGCAGCAGGATGAATTTAGAGCGGTTTCTGTTCATAGGCGTCGATCAGCGCGGCGGCGATTTTCTCCCAGGAATTCTGCCGGGCATACTCCTGGCCTTGTCTGGCCAGGTCAGCGGCGAGTTCTGGGTCAGAAGCGATTTTTTGGATGTTCTCGGCGATAGATTCGGGTGATTCGACATCGGCGAACAGCAGGTTTTGACCGTCGATGCCGTAGTCGGCAATGCCGCCGACACGGCCGGCGATGACTGGTTTGCCGGCAGACCAGGCTTCCAGGATGACGATGCCGAAGGTCTCGTAGCGGCTGGGGAGCACGAACAGGTCAGCGGCGGCGTACGCATCGGCCAGGTCGGGCGATTCGTAGTCCAGGTTGCAGATGAAGGTGACGTGGTCGTCGAGGCTCAGTTCGGCGATGCGCTGGCGCAGGCATTGGACGTATGTCGGGTCATAGACGACGCCGAACAGAAGCAGGTGTGCTTGAGCCAGATTGCCCGTGCGCGGGAGGCGGGAAAAGGCCTCCACCAGGGTCAGTTGATTTTTCTGCTGGTAGAATCCTCCGACCGAGAGGATGAGGTATTCCTGGGTCAAGCCGTGGCGGGAGCGGAATCGGAGGCCATCGGCTTGCGAGAATCGGCGGTAGTCGACGCCGTTGGGCAGCCTGACGACCTTGATGTCTGGGTATTGGGCTTGCAGTTTCAGGCGTTCTTGCTCCGCGAGGCAGAAAATCGCGTTGGCGTCGCGGTAGATGCGGTCTTGGCGGAAGAGCCATTCCAGGATTTTTCCCCAGTTGAATGTTCCTTGCAGGGGGGCCAGGAGTTGTTGCATCTGCTCTGGCGGCAGGTCCAGTTGACCGCCATGCAAGCTGATGAAATAAGGGATTCGGCGCCATCTGGCCACCAGTCTGCCCATGGCGCCGATGAAACCGCCGGTATGGAGGTGGATGGCCTTGATGTCCCGGATGCGGAGGAGCAAGCGGAACAATTCGAGGCTGAAGAAGTTGCCGCCGCGGCTGTCAAGCTGTTTTTTGGCTTCAGTGGATAGACCCCAGCGTGGATAGAAGCCTTTGCATCGGCGGATTTCCAGCCCCTGCATGGTTTCCGACGTCTTAGTGGAAAGCAAGTTAGACGTCAGAAGCATGACGCGATAGCCTTGGCGCAGCAATTCGACGGAAAGATTCAAGATTACGCTTTCCGTGCCGCCCCAGCTTTCCTTGCTGAAGCGCCTGGGTAGATGGACAATGATGTTTTTGGGGGACATGTCCGCAAGCTCCGCAAAAAACCGGTGCGGTCTTGGTCTGGCTGGTTCCAAGGCGTAAAAGGCCGGGCCGGGCAGAACACGGCAAGGTCGCTGCGACGGCGTCAAACATTGAAGGGCTGTGACAGGGATAGCAATGGCGGGAGGGCAGGGTTGGACTCAGCCCACGCTGGCGCCAGGGGGGATTTCCCCGTCAACAGTGAGGATACGGAGTTCCTTTTTGCGCTTGGCTGCCAGGAGCATGCCTTGCGACTCCACGCCGCCGAGGACGGCTGGTTGCAGGTTGTTGACGATGATGATGGTTTTCCCGACCAGGTCTTCCGGCTGATAATGCAAGGCGATGCCGGCCACGATTTGGCGCTGTTCGCCGCAGTCTACCGTCAACTTGAGCAGCTTGTCCGTGTTGGGGATACGTTCGGCGGCGAGGACGCGGGCGGCTTTCAGCTGCAGTTTGCTGAAGTCGTCCATGCTGATCAAGCCCGCCCCGTCAGCATCAGCTTGCGGTTTGGTCGCCGAGGCCGGCTTAGCTTCTGCTGCATTTTCCTTGCTGCCCTTTTGTTCGATTTTGGCCCAGGTGTCTTTCAGGCTGACGGTGCGGTTGAAGACCGGTTTCCCTGGCTGGTGGTCAAAGCGGTCGGCGCAGAAATAGCCGAGGCGCTCGAACTGGACCTTGTCTTCCGACGCAAGCTCCGCCAGCGCTGGCTCGACTTTGCAGCTAGTCAGCACCTGGAGGGAATCGGGGTTGAGGTTGTCGATGAAGTCTTCGCCCTCAGCGACAGCGTCTGGGATTTCCTTGTTGAAGAGGCGGTCATAGAGGCGCACTTCCGCGTTGACGGCGTGCTTGGCGTCGACCCAGTGGATGGTGCCCTTGACTCTGCGGTCGGTGTTGTCGCGGTCGAGGGTGCAGCGGATTTCCGCGATGGTTCCGTCCTGATTTTTGACGACTTCCTGGCAGGTGACGATGCCGGCCCAGCGCAGGCGGACTTCTTGCCCCGGGGAAAGGCGGTGATACTTTGGCGGCGGCGTTTCGCGGAAGTCGTCCTGCTCAATGTAGAGTTCCCGGCCAAAGGGTATTTTCCTGGTCCCGGCGTCTGGGTCTTCCGGGTTATTGATGGCCTCGAGCCATTCGGTTTGCCCTTCTGGGTAGTTGGTGATGACCAGTTTGAGAGGATTGAGTACAGCCAGATAGCGCGGCGTGACTTTGTTCAGTTCGTCCCGCAGGCAGCTTTCAAGCAGCGCGACATCGGTGATGGCGTTGTATTTAGTGACGCCGACGCATTTCAGGAAAGCGTGGATGGCGGTCGGGGTGTAGCCGCGGCGGCGCATCCCGCATAAGGTCGGCATGCGCGGGTCGTCCCAGCCACTGACCCGGTTTTCCTGGACCAGGCGCAAAAGGCGCCGTTTGCTCATGACAGTGTAAGTCAGGTTCAGGCGGGAGAATTCGATTTGCTGCGGCTTGTGGACGGGCAGGGGGGCGAGGAGCCAATCGTAGAGCGGGCGGTGGATTTCGAATTCGAGCGTGCAAAGCGAGTGGGTAATGCCCTCGATGGAGTCTTCCAGGCCATGCGCCCAGTCATACATCGGATAAATGCACCAGGCGTCGCCGGTCCGGTGGTGCGGTATATGCAATATCCTGTACAGCACTGGATCGCGCATGTGGATGTTGGGGGAGGCCATGTCAATCTTGGCTCGCAGGACCCTGGCGCCGTTGGGGAATTCTCCGGCTCGCATGCGTGCGAACAGGTCGAGGTTTTCTGCCACGGAACGGTTTCGGTACGGGCTTTCCTGGCCAGGTTCGGTCAAGGTGCCGCGGGTGGCCGCGATTTCATCGGCCGTCTGGTCGTCGACGTATGCCAGGCCTTTTTCGATCATCATGACCGCATAGTCGTACATTTGCTCGAAGTAGTCCGAGGCATAGCGCACGTCGCCGTCCCATTCGAAGCCGAGCCAGCGCACGTCGTCCTTGATGGCCTCGACGTATTCGACGTCTTCCTTGCTGGGGTTAGTGTCATCCATGCGCAGGTTGCACTTCCCGTGGTAGTCGCGGGCGATGCCGAAGTCAATGTAGAGGGCCTTGGCGTGACCGATATGGAGATAGCCGTTAGGTTCCGGCGGGAAGCGGGTGCGGATGTCGCCCATGCGGTACTTGCCGGAAAGAATGTCGGCATTGACGATTTCTCGGATGAAGTCGGTCGCCTCTGGCAGGGCAGGGGCATGATCAGCGGGAAGTTCTGGCATAAGGCTCCTCACGAGATGGCTTGACCGCAAGCGTCGGCAGGGCCAACGCGGGTCGTAACGAGGCAATAATGAACTACAAGATGAAAAGCATAATATATACCCATAAGCCGCCTGAGTCTTCCCCGGGTGGCGAAATAATCTTCGCTGTCTAGATTCTTTATAAATTGCAACTTCTGGTGAAGAGTCCTTTTTCGAATATTGAATTTCGTTCAATGAAGGTGTATCTTTAAGTTCTGTGCAAAAACTGTGTGGAAGTGAGAGCCTGGTAGCATGAGCATTTTTGTGTTGCGATTAAAGGCTAGCGCTGGTCAAAGGCGGATAGGATGGCTCCTGTAAACCGTATCAGGAAGTCGGTGATGCGAAAGCTGTGAAAGCGTCGGAAGGAATTGAGAAAAAAGTCGTGGTATCAACAGTGGTATGACAAGCCATGTTACGGCGGAGATTTTCTGGATTGCCCCTTTATTTTAGAAAAAAGCAGGCAATTCCCGACGGGATTTGGTCAATGAAAGCGTTCTAACCGGCATATCCCATTTAAAGAATTTAATTTCAATTTGAAAAAGTATAGTACGATGCGTGTAGCAATTGCAACATTCCCAGTTGACTGCAGTGCCAATTACGGCTGTGTTTTGCAGAATTACGCCTTGCAGCAGGCTTTAAAGAAGTTGGGGCATACCCCATATACAATTAGGTTGGCGGATACCGTCCCTCGAAAAGAATCTTTGCCCCATTTGCATCGAATTTTTGCCAAAACGCAAAAAAAATTTTATGGTCAACATACGGTACTCAGTGATTTCTGTGAGCAACACATTGCGTTTACTCATCAAGTTGAATTGCCTTTAGAGTCAGATGATTTGGCATCTGGTAATTTTGCTGCATATATTGCCGGCAGTGATCAGATTTGGCGTCCATCCTATTCCCAGCAGTATTTTCTTCGCTATGCGATGTTGGATTTCACCCGCTCTCTATCGGTCAGACGCATTGCGTATGCGATTTCATTTGGTAATGCCCAATGGAGTTTTTCCAGAAAACTGCTGTTCTTTCGTTTGCGCAAGCTGGTGTCAAAGTTTGACGTTTTGTCAATGCGTGAAGAAGAGGGAGTGGATTTCTGCCGCAGATTCTTACGGCAAAACCATGTTCCATTGGCTTTGGACCCCACCTTGCTGCTGGATGGCGACCACTATAAAGAATTGTCTGTGGACGGGCGTCCCGCATCTGGGCAGCTTATAACATATATTCTGGACGACACTCCAGCCAAGCGCGAAGCGGTCAATCAACTGTTCCGCTCCGGGCAGTTTTCCGGCAGACAGGATTTTTCGACCAAACCCTGCGATGGAAAAGTCCAGCCGCGGATGGAGGATTGGCTGGCAGCGTTTCGCACTGCCAAGTTTATTGTGACAGATTCTTTCCACGGGACTATTTTTGCCATTTTGTTTCAGCGGCCATTTATTACGATTGCAAATTATACGCGAGGGCTGTCCCGCTTTACATCGTTTTTGGGCAAACTGCAACTGAATGAGCGGTTGGCATTAAACCCGGAAGCTATGACCGTGGAATGCTGTGCGGCTGCGATTGATTTTCCTGCGGCACACACCCGTCTGGCTGTGGAAAGGCAACAATCCTTGGATTTGTTGAGACAAGGGTTGGCTGACAAATGATTGCTGAAAACAGAATTTGTATAATAACTGGCGCCGCATGGCGAAAGAGACGCAGGCAGCTGCTGGAGGGTGGCGGGGACATCAGGAAGCTTGTGCGTGCCGACGGCATGGCCAGGCTGGGGCGGATGACGGAAGAAGAATTGGATCATTTATTGCAGGCCCATGAAAATCATAAACATAAACGGGAATGCCTGAAATATGATGACAAGCGTTGCCTGTCCCGTGTGAAATTGCCTGGAGGCCGAAAAATCATTGTCAAAGAATACCGTCGTACGCGGACCTGGCTGCGTTTTTCCCCTGATGCACTAGGGTGGTTGGGAAGTTGGCGCTTGCATGGCACTGCTCAATGCTTGGGCTGGTACCGCAATTCTTCCGAAAAGACAGGTTTTTTATTTTTTGCCGATGTCGGCGAGCATGATTTGACTTTTCGGAGGCGTCAGTGCGTTGTTGAGAAAGTCAGCAATGCGTTTTATCAGGCCGGGCTGATCTGCGGGAACCTTCATCGCTTGCATGTATTTCACAATGATTTGAAACCGAGCAATTTTGTTGTGGATGAAGACGGGAAGGTAACCCTCATAGATTGTGATGACGTACGCATTTTGTGGCGCCTGCCCGAACGTTTGATGCTGCGCAATGTCGCCCAGGTGTTAGGAGGCATTTATCATTTGGCGCCGTGCAAGTTGAACATGGTGGCCTGGAAGGCTTTTCTGCAAGGCTATTTTTTGCAGATGCCCGGCATGCGGCAAACTATCGATAAAAAACTCAACAAAATAATGCAGATTGCGTTACTTTTATATCCGGCAAGAAACGAAATCAATGCAACTTTTTTTCAGGAGCTAGTGAATGAAAGAAGTGATCGGAGCCAATAAATGCATTGGCTGTGGCGTTTGCATAGCTGTTTGCCCCCGACAATGCATATCCATGCAGGAAGATGCTGAAGGTTTTCTTCAACCTGTGATTGACGGTAGCCGCTGCGTGGATTGCGGGAAATGCCGGCAGTCCTGCCCGCAATTATCCATCCGTAAGGATGCAAACAGGGCCCCATTGCTGGTACGTGGAGGTAGTGCTCGTGATCCTGATTTGCTCAAGCAGGCCTCCTCTGGCGCCATATTTCCACTGTTAGCCAAGCAGGTTTTATCAAGGGGCGGTGTTGTCTTTGGTGCAGCTTTTACTTCGAGTTTGTCAGTTGCACATATACGTGCCGAGACTTGGGTCGACTGCCAGAGGTTATTCGGTTCGAAATATGTGCAAAGCGATCTCGGCAACATTTTTAGCCAAGTTAAAGAAGATTTATTGAATAGCCGTTGGGTGTTGTTTGCCGGCGCTCCTTGTCAGGTCGCTGCGTTGCGCAGTTATTTAGCCTCGATGGATGTTACACGTCTTTTATGCGTGGATTTTATATGCCATGGTGTTCCATCGCCTAAATTGTGGCGCGATTATCTTGCCTGGCTGAAGCAAAAATACCATTCTCCTGTTACAGGATGTTCTTTTCGTGACAAGGAGCATGGCTGGCGGGCATTTTCATTTGCCATGCAGTTTGCAGACGGTCGGAAACTGGTGCAAGACCATAGGGATGACCTATACTTCCGGCTGTTTGTCTCTAATTGCTGCCTGCGTTTGACCTGCTACAATTGCCAGTATAAAACATTGGGGCACATTGCTGATATCACCTTGGGCGATTTCTGGGGCGTCTGGAAAAAGTATCCGGGTCTGGACGATGATCGAGGCACCTCGCTCATTTTTGCGCATAGCTCGAAAGGCGTAGAGTTCTTGTCGGCTATCGCAGAAGAGTTGAACTGGCAGGATGTCGATCTGAAGTTCAGCCTGAAAAAAAATCCGCCGGCAATCAAGTCTGTGTCGATGCCCCTTGCGCGCAAGACGTTTTTTATAGATTATCCGCTGGTTGAGTTTTCCAGCTTGATACGATGGTATGCGAAAAAACATACCCGGATGGAGAAAATTCTTTGTCTGTTTAAAAAAATGCTGCAGCAACGAAGATTGGAGGCAATCAAAAGTTATTCTGCTCTTGAGTGAGCTATAATTCGCCTTGGCGCATTATCGCTCCTTAAACAGAAACACCTACAGCTCTAAATCCACCACAAAGACTGTAGGTTTATAGTAAGATTGCCAAGGGGCATTGCCTGTTTATTTTTTATACACCAGCGAGCGCAGAAAATACAGGTATGCGCCATAATCAGTGAATTGGCTTGCCGATAGTTTTTTCAATGCGGACAGATTTTGCCGCATTTTTTGCCATGCCCCAATTTTTGCGTAGAGTTTAGCCCGAATGCGGTGGTACTTTATGGCCAGCAAACGCCTGAAATGTAGGTCCTGGTCTGGAGGCAGACACATGGAGTTTAAGGTCTCCTGTAAAATTTTTTCATGTTCGATGCCTCTTTGGATGCGGTCTTTTGTTGTGGGCAAGGCGTGCGAATGGCTATTATGACGGATAAGGATTGCTCCTTGGGCTTCTTCGAGCAGACCTAGTTCCGTGAAATATATCAGCGGCAGCATGACTTGCCAATTTTGGCCGCTTCTGCTGGGATAAATTTCCCGCTTGGGGTTGATGCTTAGGAATGCGCTGGCTCTGAACATCAACCCGGTAGATGCCATCACCTGATATTTCTCTAGAAGATAGCCTTCCAGCAGAGCCGATTTATCGTTAATATTGTCATATTTCCGCCGTTGAAACGTTGTTCCAACTGGTCTTTGCAAATCGTTTTCCCAAAACAGGTCATTATTTATTTGCAAGATGCCGCATTCAGGATTTAGCTGGAAATATTGTACTGCCTTGGAAATTGCATTAGGGTAAAAAAAATCATCGGAATCTGGCATTGATACAAACTCACCAGTGAATAATTTCAGGCCATGATTCACGGCTCCACCGGGGCCTTGATTTTCCTGTTGACGACAGACCATTGAAATGCCTTTGGCTTCGTATTGACTGCGATAGGACTCAATGACTTTATGGGTGTCGTCTGTGCTGCCGTCATCGATAAAAACATGCTCGAGTCTGGGATAATTTTGAGCCAGCACAGATTCGAGCAAACGTGGTAGATAGGCACTGCAGTTGTAGCAGGGAGTGATGAGCGACACCATGGGAATGTAAGGCTGTTCTGGCATCTTAATCGGTTTCCTGGGACTAGGCAATAAATCAGAACAAAACGCCAGAACAAGGCAAGGTGCAGCTGTGGCTTCTGGCGCTTTTTCAGGCGTAACACTGGCCGGCTCAGGGCGTGGCGTGAAAGACGCTGCGGCATTTATCCGCAGGTGGCTATCGATGGACTAGTGGCACTGCCGACCTTGAAGGGGGGCTTTCAGCTGAACGATTTAATGTAACTCTATTTCCTCTGTTCGCAATGCTTTGCCTTTGCGGATCACAGGATTGCGGAGTAGGCGGTTCCCGATTGACGCTAAGGGCGAGGAGCGAGAAACTGTTGTATTATCCGCAGATTACGCTGACGGCGCAGATTTTTTTAGGGTGTGTCGTACTGGGAAACTAGCCATGCAGCGGCAGAAACGCTAAAAGCGCGAAAATTATGGCAAGCCGAAGCTTGAACTACATACGATGCCGCAGCCGACGTCCACCCTGCCCATTTTGCGGAGCGGCAGAAGTACTGAAAACACGCTGTCGGGATGGCCATTGTCAATGGCTGATCGATGGCGTTGCAGCTCATTGTCCTTGGTCGGCGCGGCGGGCAAGAATGATTTAAGCAGGTATATTATAAGGGTTGACAACGGCCTTGCTTAGGCGAAAGGCGCACGCCTAAGGGGCTATGCCCAATTTTAAACAGCAGAATAACCCAGACAGATATTTGCAGATATGAAGTTTTTGACCAGCAGCGACAAAATCGCTTTGTATTGCCGCGGCGATGAGATCAGTTATCGGACCCTGATTGGGTGGACGGCGTCTTTGGCTCGCCAGCATGGTGCTGGCTCCGAGGAGCGCGTCGTCATCTGCGCGGAAAACCAGCCTGGATGGGTCGCCGCCTTTTATTCGGCTTGGCGCACGCAGTCCATCCCTGTGCCGGTAGACGTCACCGCGACGGTTGATGAAATCGCCTACGTCCTCAAGGACTGCCAGCCGTCGGCGATTTTCACGTCCAAGACGGTTGCGCCGAACCTGCAAGCCGCAGCGGCCAAGGCCGGTTGCGACGCTCGCGTGATCATCCTTGAAGACCATCCCGCGCCAGCAGAGGCCGCGCCCGGCGATGGCGATTTCCCGGACAGTCCGATGGACGACATCGCGGTCATCATCTATACTTCCGGAACCACGGGCAGTCCCAAGGGCGTGATGCTGTCGTTCGCCAATTTGTACGCCAATCTGACGGCAGTGTCGGACGAGGTGCCGATCTACCGTCCGGACAGCCGTGTGCTGGTGCTGCTGCCTCTGCACCACGTTTTGCCTCTCCAGGGCACGGTCATCATGCCGCTGACGATTCATGCCGCCTGCGTCATGGTCACCTCCCTGGCTGCGGCGGACATTCTGGAGGCGGTGTCACGGCAACCAGTCACCATCTTTGTCGGCGTGCCGCGGCTTTTCATCCTGCTGCGGGACGGCCTGCTCAGCCGGATTCGCCAGCGAGCCATCACTCGATTTTTGTTCTTGCTGACGTCGCGGGTCGATTCGCTGGCTTTTTCGCGGCTGGTGTTCAGGGCGGTGCAGAAGAAGTTCGGCGGGGCGATCAAGTACATGCCCTGCGGCGGGGCGGCGTTGGACCCGCAGGTGATCAAGGATTTCCGGGCCTTGGGATTTGAAATTTTAGTCGGCTACGGCATGACGGAAACAGCGCCGATGATTTCCTTTACACGCCCGAGCGGGACGCGCCTTGGGTCGGCAGGCCAGCTGGTCACCTGCAACGAGGTGCGCATTGTCGACGGCGAAATTACCGTGCGCGGCGGCAATGTGATGCGCGGCTACTACAAGCGTGAGGACGAGACAGCGGCCGTCATGAAGGACGGCTGGCTCTACACCGGTGACCTCGGCCATGTCGACCAGGACGACTATATCTACATCACTGGCCGAAAAAAGGAAATCATCATCCTGCCTAACGGCAAGAACATCAATCCTGACGAGGTGGAGCAGAAGGTACTCGGGATAAGCGACTTGGTGGCGGAAGTCGCGGTGCTGGAGTCGGGCGACGCCCTGCAAGCGCTGATTTTGCCGAACATGAAAGCCTTGGCCGACGCTGGCATCCTCAACATCGAAGATACAATTCGTCAGCAGGTGATTAACAGCTACAACGCCCAGACTTCCAGTTATAAGCGCATTTTGAAATGCACCTTTGTCAGCGAGTCTTTGCCCCGAACCAGGCTGGGCAAGTTGAAGCGCCATGAGCTTCCCGCCCTGGCAGCCGCCTGCGGCCAGAAGACAGTCAAGGCTGCCAAGCCAGAGCCCGACCTGGAGGAATACCGGGTCATCAAGGAATACCTAGTTGGCGAGGCGGAGACGGCAGTCCATCCAGACGACCATTTTGAAATCGACCTCGGCCTGGACTCTTTGCGCAAAGTGTCCTTCCTGGCGTTTCTCAACGTCACCTTTGGCCTGGACATCAAGGAGCCGGAGCTGGCTGAGCATTCGACTCCGGCCTTGCTGGCGACCTACCTGCACGAGGCCGGGGCCACCATTGCCCGCCGCCAGGGCCTGAAATGGGGTGATATCCTGCGGGAGAAGGTCGCGGTGAAACTGCCGAAAAGCTGGTTTGCGCACCATTGGGCAAATTTTTGTTCGCGGACGCTTCTGCGCTGCGCTTTCCGCCTGGGCGGCGAAGGCATGGAGAATGTGCCGGAAGGCCCCTGCATCTTCGCGCCCAACCATCAAAGCTATTTAGACGGCTTTTTGATTTCCGCCTTTCTCAAGAAGGATGTCTTCAAGGATACGTTTTTCTATGCCAAGGCCGAGCATCTGAAACGGCGTTGGCAGCGTTTTTTGGCGAATCGGCACAACATCATTGTGATGGACGTGAACAGCGACCTGAAGCTGTCTCTGCAGAAGCTGGCCAGCGTTCTCCAGGCCGGCAAGAAAGTCATCATTTTTCCGGAAGGCACGCGTACCCTGGACGGCCAGCTGGGGAGCTTCAAGCAGTCGTTTGCCATCTTGGGGCAGGAGCTGGGCGTGCCGATTGTGCCGGTGGCCTTGCAGGGCGCCTACGAAGCCCTGCCCAGGACACGGCTTGTGCCGCGGTTTTTCCAGCCGGTCAAGGTCACCTTCCTGCCTCCGATCCTGCCGGTAGCCGGCGACGACTACAACAGCCTGGTCGACAAGGTGCTGGCCGCCCTGAAGACGGTGCTGGGCAAGACGCCTTCCGAGCAAGCCTGATTCAACCCCTGTTGGAAGATTGAAGAGTCCTGTCATGCGCAGCACAGTACTTGGCGGCGGTGGATTCCTTGGTCAGCACATCACCAGGATGCTGCTGGCGCGGGGGGAATCTGTGCGCGTGTTCAACCGCCGCGCCTATCCTGCCCTGACCGCGCTCGGCGCTGAATGCGTCCAAGGGGACATCGTCGACTACGCGGCCGTGCGCTCGGCCTGCGAGGGCAGCGACACGGTTTTCCATACGGTCGCCATTTGCGACATCGTGCGGCCGCGTCGGCGCTACTATGAGGTCAACGTCCTTGGCACCAAGAATGTCATCCGCGCCTGTTTGGAGGCAAAGGTTCGCCATTTGGTTTACACCAGCACGCCCAGCGTCGTCGTCGGGCAGGAGGACATCATCGCGGGGGATGAGTCTCTGCCTTATCCGCCTCGCTTCACAGCGCCCTATCCTGAGACCAAGGCGACGGCCGAGCAGATGGTGCTGGCGGCCAACGCCGGGGGCGGCCAGGGCGGAAGCGATGCGTTCCGGCTGCGGACGTGTGCGCTGCGGCCGCATCTGATTTGGGGTCCCGGCGATCCGCACATCATTCCCAAGCTGTTTCAGGGAGCGCTGCAAGGGCGCCTGCGCATGGTCGGCGAGGGCCGCAACCAGGTCAGCCTGACCTACGTTGAAAACGCGGCCCACGGGCATTTGCAGGCGGCAGACGAATTGCGTGGCCAGGGGCGCTGTGCGGGTCGGGCGTATTTCATCAACGACACCGAGCCGGTGCAGTTGTGGGAATGGGTCAATGCTCTCCTGGTTGAGTTGGGTTTGTCGCCGGTGAAGCGCCGCATCAGCCATCGCCTGGCCCAACTTCTGGGCCGGGTCTGTGAACTGTTCAACGCCGTACGGCCGTTTGGAGAACCATTGCCGATGACGCGCTTTGTCGTGGACCAGCTGGCGCGTTCGCATTCCTTTTCCCATGCGGCTGCCTCGCGTGATTTTGGCTACCAGCCCTTGGTCACGCCAGAAGACGGCATGCGGCAACTGCTGCTGTGGGGACGGGAAATGGCGCGGAAGCAGGCAGCATCAGGCCGAAAAACGGCTTGGATGGCTTGACAACCGGCCCGTGAAGACTACACTAAAATATGTGCCTGCACAAAGAGTCCGTCCAGAGTCAGGGGGCTTGTTGTTCTTATAAAAGGGGGATACCGATGAGCGATGACCTGAAAGACGCTATCCTTGCCGCTTTTGGCGATGACAACAGCAAGAAGCCGGAAGAAGAGTCGGCGCCGGAAGAGCAGTCGGCTGAAAGCGCGCCGACTGAAGACGCGCCAGCTGGCGCTGCGCCTGCAGCCGGTGCTGGCAAGCCTGGCTTTGGTGGCCGTACTGGCCGGGGTGTCGGCGGCGGCCGTCCTGTTGGGGGGCGCATGGGAGCTGGCTCAGGCGGCAGAGTAGCTGCCACCCAGGCTTCGCGTGCGCCGGTCCTTTCACAGGACGCGAGTGCGACAACGGCGCGCTCGACGGCTGCCGCAGGCAGGGCGCCCGCCCTGGCCTCTAGCACCACCGGGGTGCGACCGTCGACGGCGCCAGCCGCCGTGCCGATGGCTGCCAGAGCGCGACCGGCCAGCAGCCCTCTCCTTATTTTGGTTTTGGTGTTGAATGTGGCGTTGCTGGTGCTGTGCGGCGGGTTGCTGGCCAAAGTGGCGTCGTTGGGGTCACGGATAGTAGCGATGCAGACGCAGCTGGTGCAAATCCGGCAGTATGCTGAGTGCAGCTCTAAATTCCATGCCGGGGTCAGTTATCTTGGTCCGAACAAGCGACCCCAGAAATATATCATGGTTTTGAAATATGATGAAAAGGGCAGCCCGCAGTTTGACCAGGAGGCATTCCGTCCCCTGGAGGAATGAGCGCGTCCAGGCCGGCCACGAACCCTGGTGAAGATGATGCCAGCCAGGGCGGAAGCGACGCCTTTAGTGCGATTTTCAGCGGCCCGGCCGTCATGTCGGCGCACCGCTGTTTTTTCTGTTGATGGAGACAAGGCTTTTCGCGTTTGGCTGCCGTTCCGACTTGTCGGCGCGGTGCGTCCGTCCTTGCCTCGAAGAATGACGATCCGCAGGGGTCTCCGGCTTTGGCCCGCCGCTACTTGGGCGACGTCGGCGATGCTTGATGCGGTCTCATGTCGTGAAGTAAAAAGCGATGGTCATGACAAAGTCGAACCCAGAATTTGAAAAACTGCATTTGCTGCTGAGCGAGGCGGCCAAGCTGTGGGAAAAGAACCAAGTCCTGGTCAGCAGCCGGAATTTTTTTTGTTTATGGATGGACAGCTGCAAGCCTCGTCCGTTTGCGATTCCGGCGGATGGGCTGGTCTTGAACCGCCAGCAGGTGGTCAGGCCGGCTGAAGAAGAGCAGGGCGACAGGGTCGGCTATTTCACTTGGAGCGTCAGCGAGCAGTGTCCATGCTTGGCGGTGGAGACGCTGGAGACGACCCAGATGGTCGCCATTTGCCTGACGCCTGACGGCGCCGTCTTCAAGCCCCAGCCGCCAATGCCGAACCCCCTCCAGGACAATACGTACGGCGAGCGCGTTGAATTGATGGCGGATGCAGTGGCTGCGGTCAGGGCCCGTTACGCTCATCTTGACTTAAGCAAGGTCAGCAATGCCGTTCTCAGGGAAGCTTTGGAGAGCCTTCGCGCCGAGGTTGACCCGGCCATTTTGGACAGCGTCCTCAAAAGCAGCGCCCAAGTCAAGCGGGCCTTGCTGCAAAAAGTCCTGGGCGACATGGCAGCCGACGAACTCAGCTCCCAGCTCTGCTTTGATTTCGGAGACGCGCCCGAAGGCCATGTCGCCGCGCCCGCCCCGGCAGCCGTGCTGCCGGTGGAGCTGCCAGCGCGCAGCCGCTGGGAAGTCGTCCAGGACCTTGATTTGCTGGTGGAATGCGCACGCCTCTTAGTTCAGCTGGAGGATTCCTTTCTGCTGACGCTGGGCAACGCCGCTGTCCTCAGTTCGCAGGAGGGGCGTGGCTGTGTGATCCGGATGCCTTTGCCGATGGATTCCGACTCGCTGCCCGTGCGGGAGGGCGACCGGCTTTTCCTGTTCCGGCATGGCAGACCCAAGGAGAAACTCGGCGAACTTAGCCTTGATTTGTTTGATTCCGGCGAATTGATTGGTACGATTACTTGGGATGACCCAGGCCAGACTTCGCCCATTGATGATCACTTGTGCGCCCAGCCACGACGCAGTCCGCTGGAGTATTTGGCTAAGTCGCTGGAAACGCTGCGCAGTTCGATTCTTGACCAGGCACTGTCAGGCCAGGAAGTGGTGCGCCGTGTTCTTGGCCTGTTGCCGTTGCGTTATCGGCACGCCATGAGACCGGCTGAAGGCGGCCTTGACGCATCGCAGGCAACGGCGCTCGCCGCTGGCTTGGACAGCGAAAACCCGGTTGTGGTCATCCAAGGCCCGCCAGGAACTGGCAAGACTAAGGTCTTGGAACAGCTGGCGCGCGAACTCTGCCAGGCGGGCGCCAGGATTTTGATCACCGCTCCCTCGAACGCTGCTGTTGACAATATCTGCCGCCGCTTGCTGGGCTTGCCCCTGCTGCGGCACGGCAGCAACCGCGACGTTGTCCAGCCCGAGATTGCGGCTGCCTGCTGGCATGGCGATGATGACGTACTCAAGGCATTCGCGGCCGCAAGCGCCGCCCGCCCTGGCGAAATTCATGCCAGCACCCACATTGGCCTGTTGCGTTCGCCTTACCTGGCTGCGGCAGCCGAGAAGGACGGCCCTTTTGACGTGATTTTGTTTGACGAGGCTGGCATGGCCAGTGCTGGAGAGACGCTGCTGTGCCTTTGCCTGAGCCGCCGGGCCGTGTTTTTCGGCGATCCGCAGCAGCTGCCGCCTTTTCCGCTGGCGCCGGAAGCCTGGCGCGGCCTGGCCCAGCAGTTTGGTGTTTTGAACCAGGAGCAGCGCTGTTTCATCGGCGGCAGTTTCCTGGGCTGGCTGCAGTATCATCGGCAGCTGCCAGAGCTGCTCTTGCGCAACAGCTACCGCTGCCAGAATCCGCGCCTGATGCGTTTTGCGGCCAACTTGTTTTACAATGCCCAGGTCACCACCAGCCCGACAGCGGAATACTATCATCTCGGCTACCGCGAGCGCCAAGAGCGCTATCACGCTTCCACCCTGCGTTTCCTGAACACGGCGGGCCTGCCAGCGAAACAGCGCCAGGAGCAGTTGACCTTGACCGGCCAGCCTGGAATCGAAAACCCCCTGGAGGCCAAGATCGCGGTCGCGGCGCTGCATGAATGCCGGCAGCGCTTTCCATTGTCGGAAATCACTCTGATCACGCCCTATCGGCGGCAGGCGAGATTGCTGCGCAAATTGTTGCGTACCGTCCCAGCTGACGTTGACAAGCAGACTTGGAACGACTTCCGGCATAACCGGATATCGACCGTTGACAGCTTCCAGGGCGGGGAGAGCGACGTGGTGATCATCTCGTATGTGCGCTCCGGCGGCAAGGGCATCGGTTTTGTGGACGACCCGAACCGGGTCAATGTCACCCATACCCGCTGCCGCCGTGAAATGATCGTCATCGGCGACCTGGAGCATTTGAAGCATTATGCCCACAACCGTATTTTCGCCCGCATGGAACGCGCTTTTCGGCGCGATGGCGTGATTGAGGATTTGACTGCTGACAGCCTGGCCGCCATGCTGGCCGTTGCAGCGGCTGATGCTGATGCGCCCGCCGACCACGAACCTGGCGTTGATGGCGATTCGGAACGTGACCCCGAGACCGAGACCGAAGCCGATTCCGCTCCGGCCAGCCTGCCGCCAGACCCGGCAACCAAACCCCAGCAGCTGATGTTTGACTTTTAGCGCGGTCGTTAGGGAACGGCCGGCAACTCAAGGTGAGAATAACGCTTGATGACGACCAGTGATTTTCATGACAAGCAAATGATGCGACTGGCCTTCCAGCAGGCGTTGCGTGGCTGGGGGCGCTGTTCGCCCAATCCCCTGGTCGGCGCCGTTGTGACCGATTGCTCTGGTCGAATCGTCGGTCGCGGCTATCATCGCCGGGCCGGGTGTCCGCATGCGGAACCTATGGCTCTGGATGACGCTGGCGACGCTGCTCGCGGCGGCGTTCTCTATGTCACCCTGGAGCCGTGTTCCACCTGGGGCAGGACGCCGCCCTGCACCGAGCGAGTGCTTGCGTCTGGCGTCCGGCGCGTCGTCGTCGGCTGCCTTGACGCTAACCCCGCGCATCGTGGTGCAGCCATCGCCATTTTGTCTGACGCAGGCATTGAGGTGACGTCCGGCGTCCTGGAAGCCGAGTGTATGCGCTTGAATGAGGCTTTTTTCTGGTGGATTAACCACCGTCGTCCCTTTGTGCTGTTGAAAATGGCCATGACCCTGGATGGGCGCATCGCCACGGCTGGAGGCCAGTCGCAGTGGATCAGCGGGCCGCCAGCTCGGCGCATGGTCCAGCGTCTGCGCCGATGGGCAGACGCGGTGATGGTCGGCGGCGACACGGTTCGTTTTGACAACGCCGCCCTGACGGTGCGTTCGCCAGCCAACTGGCCGCGTCAGCCTCTCCGGATTGTGTGGACGTCGCGGCCTGACTTTCCCGCTGAAGCTCGCATTTGGAGCGCTGTTCCCGACCAGCCGCCGATGTTCGCCAAGCCGACGACGACGACGCAGTGGCTGGAATTCCTTAGCAACTTAGGGGAACGCGGAGTGATGGCGCTGCTCCTGGAAGGCGGCGGTGAATTGGCTGCAGCTGCCTTGCAAGCCGGCGTGGTCAATAAAATCGCCTTCTTCGTTGCCCCGAAGATACTGGGCGGTCGGGACAGCCGCCCGGTTGTGGGCGGCGCGTCGCCGGCAGCTTTGAGCGAAGCCATTGAACTCACAGACCGGCAAGTGCGTAGAATTGGACAAGACCTTCTCATCACAGGATATTGCAGCAATGTTTACGGGATTGATTGAGGATGTAGGCGCGCTGGTGAGAATCGCCGTGACCGGAAAAGCAGCGAAATTGAGTGTGCGGACGCAGCTGCCAGTCTCGGAGATAGCGCTCGGCGACAGCATAGCGGTCAACGGCGCCTGTCTGACAGTAGAAGCGCACGAGGGCAACGTCATCCATTTTCATGCGCTGCAAGAGACGTTGAGCCGGACGAATCTGGGCCAGGCGACAGCAGGGACGGCGCTGAACCTGGAGCGCGCCTTGCGGGTTGGCGACCGCTTGGGCGGGCACCTGGTCAGCGGACATGTCGACGCTACGGCGCCGGTTATCCAGGTCGGCCAGGAAGGCGACGACCTGGTGCTGAGCGTGGGCCTGCCAGACGATTTGCGGGAATTGGTGATTATGAAAGGCAGCATAGCAGTCAACGGCGTTTCTTTGACTGTCGCCCGCTTGGAGCGGGACCGGTTCGGAGTCTGCATTATCCCGCACACCTGGACCCATACGAACCTGTCGCGTCTGCGCCGCGGCGACCTGGTTAACCTGGAGGTTGACATGATCGGCCGGTATGTCCTCCGCCGATTGGAAGTCCAGGCGGAAGGAAGCAGCTCGAAAGTCAGCCTGGAGCAGCTGGAGAAAGCCGGCTTTCTGTGAAATTTTCCTGGTTTTAACCACGGATGAACACAGATAAACATGGATTTTTATAGGATTGTTGTATAGGGAAATCAGCCGCGAAGCGGCAGAAGACCAGCAGGGCTAAAACATAAAAGCCCAGGGTGAGCGCAGCGAAGCCCTGGGTGAGGTGTATAATAATTTTGAGTCCCGGCGGGGTGACATTTATGCGCTGATTTGAGGATAATCTTTCGCAAAAACAAGAAGTTGGGAGATAGTAGTACAGAAGAGGGCGACGGCTGCGGAACTGCGCGTCGCCTCCGCAACATGGGTTAAAAACAAAGGATGTGGAATCATGAAGTGGACAAAGGTCAAAGATTATGAGGCCATGAGCCAGTATGGCGCCGAGCGGATTTTCCAGGTGGCGAGCCGTTGCTTGGCAACGTCCGGAAAATGCAACCTTGGGCTGGCGACTGGCAATACCATGTTGCGTCTGTACGAGCTGCTCGCGGAAAAGTTCAACGCGGCAGGCACGGACCTGCGGGGGTTGAGCACGTTCAACCTGGACGAATATGTCGCCCCCAATGGCCGCGAAGTGCCAGCTGACCACCCCTTGAGCTACCGGGCCTATATGCGGAAAAACTTGTTTTCCCGCCTGGCGCCGGAGCGTGGCTTTGCTGACGCGTCAGCATATTATCCGCCAGCGACCGATGCTGCGTCCTACGACCAGCAGATCGCGGACGTCGGCGGCCTGGACTTGCAGCTCCTAGGCATTGGCTTCAATGGCCATATCGCCTTCAATGAGCCTATGTCCGAAACCGAGATCAGCGTTGACGATTATGGGGAGCTTCCCAGCCGGATCATCGACCTGGCGCCCTTGACTATCGCGACTAATGCGCGCCTGACCGCCGGTAACGACGAATCAATGATGCCGCGCCAAGCAGTGACCATGGGCCTGAAGCCTATCCTTGCCGCTGATGAAATCCTTCTGCTGGCGTGCTTTAAGGAGCAGGCGGCGCCGCTGCGGCGCGTGCAGGCCGGCAAAGTCACCCCTGAGCTGCCGGCATCCTATCTGAATCGTCATCCAAAGGCTGAAATCGCCTATACGACCGACGTTATTGCCCTGTCTTGAGGCAAGAGCGAAGCACCCTTGATGCGCGGCCTAATGCGGCCGGGAAAGAACATGCCATGACAACAGTTTTTCAGCGGGCGCATATTGTTTCGCCGGATGTCGATGTCCCTGATGCTTCCCTGGTGGTCAAAGATGGCGTCATAACCGCTTTGTATCTGCCAGGCGAGGCCATTCCGAAGAGCGCTCTTGAGCCGGTGTACGGCCCCGTGGAGTACATTGATTTGGGAGGCGATCTGCTTTTGCCAGGTTTTTTTGACATTCATACGCACGGCTGCGCTAATCATGATTTTTGCGACGCCACTCAAGAGGCTATGGCGGCCATGGCCCGGCACAAGCTGACCCAGGGAGTGACCTCGTTTTTAGGCACGACCCTGACTCTGCCTGAGGAGCGGCTGGACGAAGTCTTTGCCCATGCTCAGATGTTCCAGCGCGAAAATCACGATGGCGCCGACTTGCCGGCTATCCATCTGGAAGGCCCCTTCATTGCCCCGGATTGCGCTGGGGCGCAGAACCCTGATTATCTGCGTCAACCCGATATTGACATGGTTGACCGACTCGCCTCCTGGTTTCCCATCAGCAAGGCATCGTATTCCATTGAACTCGACCATGATTTGTCGTTCGTGCGGCAGTTGGTTGAGCGCGGCATCATGCCAGCGGTGGCGCATTCGCAGGCGACCTACGAGCAATTCACGCAGTCGCGTCTGCTCGGCATGCGGCACATGTCGCATTTCTGCAATGTCATGTCGCCCTTGCATCATCTGAATTTTGGCCTGGTCGGCGGCGGGATGCTGCACAAGGACATGTTCGTGGAGCTGATTTGCGATGGCGTGCACTTGTGTCCAGAGATGATTCAGCTTTTGTTTGAGGTTATCGGCTGCGAGCGCATCATGCTGATCACAGATTCGATGCGCGCCGCTGGCATGCCGGATGGCGACTATGAGCTCGGCGGATTGCCGGTGACGGTTCGCGATGGCTGCGCCCGCATCGCCAATGGCCGAGTGGCCGGAAGTACGCTGCTTTTTCACCAGGGCTTGCAAAGAGTCCGCCGGCTGACGCAACTTCCCTTGGCGCAGCTGGTCAAAACTACGGCATGGAACCAGGCTCGGTCGCTGGGATTTTCCGACCGCGGGAAAATCGAGCCTGGCTTCCGGGCCGACCTGGTGCGAATGTCGGCTGATTTAGAGCCGAAGCAAGCCTGGGTCGCCGGCCAAAAACGCCTCTGAAACAGGTTGTGAAAACGGCGAGCGCCACTGTTGCCAGAAAAATGATTGTTGAACTCACAGAAAGGAAAAATGACTATGAAAAAGACATTGCTGACGATGTTGACCTTGCTGTGTCTGGGGTGCATGGCTCTCCGGGCCGCTGATGAGGCTGCCAAAGCTGCTGATGCAGGCTGGCTTGATGATTACGCTAAGGCCAAGGCGGTCGCGGCTGAAAAGAAACTCCCGATACTGCTGAATTTCACCGGCTCCGATTGGTGCGGGTGGTGCGTCAAGCTCGACAAGGAGGTCTTTTCCCAGAAGGCTTTCCTGGACTACGCCGAAAAGAACCTGGTGCTGATGAAAATCGACTTCCCCAAGAAAATTGAGCTGACGGAGGAAGTGAAGGCCCAGAACAAGAAATTGGCCGATGAATTCAAGGTGCGCGGCTTTCCGACTATTTACCTGGTTGGCGCCGACGGCCAGATCATCGGCAGAACCGGCTATAAGCCCGGTGGTGCGGAAAAATACGTTGAGCACCTGAAAGACCTGTTGAAGCAGGAGCAGCTGAAGAAGCTAAGACCAATGCCGACGGAGTGAGTGACGTCCTGGCGAAAAGAAAGGGGGAGGAAGGGGCCGCGAGCCTTTTCCTCCCCCCTTTCTTTTGTACTATTATCGGCCGACTTCTTGTTTTTTGTGAAAGATTTTCCGGAAGTGCCGCAATTTGCGCTTTGTTTATAGTACCTTGATGATCGCATCGTTATTTCCGTCCAGGATAGTAGCGCATTTTCTTGACCTGGCCCATAGTGGCAGACGGGGCTCATACAGCGTTATTTTTTTCTGTAATCCCATTTGGACGGGCGTGACGTTTCTTGCATTAACTTGCGATATTCTTCGCGGCTTAGTGTGGTTGGCTGTGCGGCTATGCTTTTTCCGGTGGCGGCATCGCCAAAGAGGAGGTCTACAGCATTCATGGCTAGCAGTGCTGCGGCTTGAATATATGCCTTTTCCGGGTCTGTGACCAGGAAGTCTGTGCTGTGCGGAGTTCCGGTGAATCCACCGTTGTAAGCATGCAGTGATGGGATGATCATGCTGACATCGCCCATATCCGTCGAAGAGCCGCGATGAGTTCCGGTGGAAAAAGCCACTTCCGGAGCGAGGCTTTTGAGATTGGCGGCGTGCAGCTGTTCAAGTTCCGGGCAGCTTTTGAAAGGCATATAACCTGGCAGCGTTTCAACTTGGACGGCGCCGGCAAAGGCCATGGCTGCGGCCTGCAAGCAGCGTTCGACTTTTACGGCGGCGTCCTGGATGGCAGCGGGGGTTTTGGCGCGAATTTGCAACTCCAATTCGACCCGGTCAGGAACGACATTGACTGCGGCGCCGCCGTTGGTGACAATGCCATGAATGCGAACAGAGTCCTGATCATCAAAGGTGTCGCGCTGGGCATCAATCAAATTCAGTGCCTGTCGAGCCATGCTCAATGCGTTGATTCCCAGCTGCGGTTTCAAGCCGGCATGCGATGCTTTGCCGGTAAAAACAATTTTTTTCATCACGAAGCCATTGAAGCTGGCCGGTGAAAAATGGTCGCTGCCTCCATGAATCAGCATGGCGACGTCGACATCATCAAAGGCTCCTGTCCGGATCAATTCTGCCTTACCGCCGCAATATACCAGTTTCTTTTCGGCAATCAGTTTGCGGCAGAAGTCCAGCGCCTGGAACTCCTCGGCGGGGCAGGCGATGAAGACAATTTTTCCGGAAAGCTTTTCAATGGCCTTGCTTGCAGTCAACGCGATGGCGGCTCCTGCCAGGGCGGCGCTCTGTGCGTGATGGCCACAAGCATGTGCGGCGCCGGTGGATGGATCAGCCAGCGGATGAGTCGGCACTGGCAGCGCGTCAAATTCACCGAGCAGGGCAACTGTTGGTCCTGGACGACCGCTGTCCAACACTGCACGACAGCCAGTAATGGCCAGGTTTTCCTGCACTGGCAGCCCGAGTTCGATAAAAAGACCACGCATCAGCTTGGAGGCTTGAAACTCGCGATAGCCAAGTTCGGGATGGTGTAGAATCTGCTCAGCAATGGCAATAATGCGCGCCCGGCTGGCGTCAACAGCCGAGCGGATTTGGTTTTTTAGGTCAAGCATAAAAGTCTTCCTTCTCTACCGTGAATTTATGCAGGGCGTCAGGGTCGGGCACGACATCCAGCCCGGGATTGTCACGAAGCTGGTAAGTGCCAGGCTGGTTGGTCGTCAATACCGGCTTGCCTAAATTTTGCACATAGAATTTTTCTGATGGTGAGATATCGGATGGGTAGTTGATATGGGGCAGGGTAGCCAGGCTGGCGACAACGGTAGTTCCCAGGGAGGATTCGCCCATGCCGCCGAGCCAGCAGCCGATGCCATGGTCTGCGCAGAGCTGATGAATTTGCAGGGCAGGGGTTATTCCGCCTACACGTCCATATTTGATATTGATGTATTGGCAGGCTTTGATGCTGATAGCCTGTTGAGCCTGCTCTGGTGTGGTGATGCTTTCGTCGAGGCAGACCGGGGTGCCGATTTTGCTTTGCAGAGTGGCGTGGTCAATCAGATCATCGTGTTGCAGGGGCTGCTCGATCATCGCCAGCTGGAATTGATCCAGTTTTTTCAGCATGGCAAGATCGCTCAAGGTATAGGCGCTGTTGCAGTCGATATGAATGGTCAGGTTCGGAAAAGTGGAGCGCACTGCCGCCAGCATGTCCAATTCCCAGCCTGGACAGAATTTCAGTTTGACCCTGGGATAGCCCAGGCGAGTTACCTGCTCGATGCCAGCGAGCAGTTCATCAAAGCTGTCCATGACCCCGAAGGTGTACCCGATATGGCAGGTGTTGCTGGTAGAACCCAGCGCCCGGTACAGAGGGATTTTCTGCAGCTGGCTGTGCAAATCCCACCATGCCACATCAAATGCAGCCTTGGCAAAACGATGACCGCGGATCGGAGCAAGGATATTCTGTAAGTCTTCGCCGGAAGGAATGTCTTTGCCAAGCAGTTGCGGAACAATAAAATCGCGGCTGACACAATACTCGGTGAGGTCATATTCCGACGAGAAGAAGGGACCCCCGCCAGGAGATGCCTCGCCCCAGCCGGTATAATCGCCGCTGTTCAACGAAACCAGGATGGAATTAAAGGCGTTCTGGCTGCCGAAAGCGGTCCGGTAGGGCCGTTTGATCGGATTGCAGATGCGTCGGATGCTGACATGCTTGATGTACATGAAATAATCCTTCCTTGGAAAAGTGATGTTAGGCCTGAGCGTCAAGAGTGTGTCGGCAAAAAGGCAAAAAGCCATCCGCAGCGCTCTTTGCGCCCCGGATGGCTTTTGTTGCGGACACGCTCCTTGAACATCATTCCAGCTTAGGCTGTTATGCATGCAGCAGGAGGATGTCAAAGCCCATGTGAAGGTTGTCCCGGAGCACCCATAGTCCGCCTTTGTGCTGCGGCAAATAGCCGGATGTCGGGCGTCGGGGTGACTTTACTGGGCTGGCGCGAGGAGCAGTTCTGGGGCCAGGCCGATGAATGGCGGGATGCCGTAAATCCGGATGTAGTGGTCTTCAATGACCGGCAAGTTGGTCGGTTTTTCCACTCGCAGCTTCCAGACGCCGCCAGCCTTGCCTTGCTCAGGTGTGCCGACGAACTGTTCAATGGCCGAAATATCGTCCTTCTGCCAAACCTGATTGCCGGCCGGGTCAAAGACGGTCGCTTTGAGACCCTCGGCGCCTTCGCCCCAGAAACGGATGCTGAATTCGCCGGAGCCGGGCGGGACGAGGAAGAAGTAGTCGCCGCCGCCTGCGGCCAGGTGGGCGGCCTTGGGATAGGCGGGCAGGACAATGGCGCGGTTGCTGCGCTTGATCGAAGACCAGTTGGCACCAGCAGATATTTCGACCTGGTAGATGCCAGTTTCCGGCGCTTCAGCCAAGGCCAGTTCAGTCACTTCCTGGAATTGGGCGCCGCCAAGGCCGATTTTTTTCCCGGAGGGAGTGATGAGGTTGACTGCCGCCCTGGTGCCGGAGTAGTTGCCGAGCTGGCCGTAGAGAACTGCCAGGCGGATGTCTTCGCCTTGGTTGGCATACAGCCAGAATTTCCCTAAGCCGCGCGGCTGCAAGTTAGGAAGGTCCTGGTCGGGAATGACAGCGTTGGCCTGGTAGGGCTGGAAGCGGGCGCCGTCCATCGGATAATACGGGACTCTTTTGATTTGGAGAGGCGGGAAGGTGGCCTTGGCCCATTCGTCGCTGAAGACCTGCTTTGTGGCCTTGCCATTGGCGATGTAGGTGATTTCACCGCTGATGTTGCGCAAGCCGCCGCCATTCATGCCGCCATCAGTGAAGTTGAACAGCGGGCGGCCTTCGTTGGGGTCTTTGACCGTGACGTTGCGGAAGAACAGGTTGCCGCCGGCCGACTCGTCCTGGGCGCGGTTGCTCATGTTGATGACCGCCTTCTCGGGCTGGGTGTGGCCGCAGTTGTCAATCGTCACGTTGACAAATTCGATTTTGACGCCGTCAGCGTCATTGCCGACTAGGCTGATCGGATTGCCGGCATTGGTGAATGTACAGTTGATGACTTTGAAATGTCCCTGCAAGGTGCGGCCAGGGCCGTTGCCAGTATGGAGCGCCAGCGGAGAACGCTTGTCGTTGATGGAGATGCAGTTTTCGAGGGTCACTTCCAGCGGGCTGATGTCGCTTACCATGTTAGGCAGATAGAAGACGTATCCGCCGCCGTTGTTGTTTTCGCTGTAGCAGTTGCGCATGACGCAGTTGCGGATTGGCTCGTCCGGCAGGTTGGGTTCAAAGTCAATGCCGGCTTCCGGCGCGGTGCCGCTGGTGTTGATCAACTTGGTGTCTTCGATGAGCATGTTGACGGCGGCGATGACGCTGATGCCCTGGCGGTTGTTACCGTCGCAGACAACGTTTTTGATCAGGATGTCAGTCGGAGGCACGCCGCGTTTGGCGATGCCCAGATAGATGCCGTCACCGCCGGTGTCGACAATGTTGAGATTGATGATGTTGACCCCGAGCGAGCTCAAAATGCTGATGCCGTGCCGCCACTCCGATTTTTTGTAGGCGTCGGTATGGTAGTCAGCCTTGTGCATGCGGAGGGTGGCGCCTTTGCCGAGTCCGCGGAGAGTCACGTTTTCCTGCTGGCGGATAGTTATCAGGGCGTCGGTAAGTCCCTGGAACTGGCCTTTCAGGGCGACCAGCTCGACGCCTTCCTCAAAGATGATTTCCTGGTTGCTGACTGCCGTCAACTTGTTGGTGTACCAGGGCGACGGCATCTTGTCGATGATCAGCTTGGGGACTTTGGAATTGATGGCTTGTTGCAGAAATGCGGTCGAGTCGGCAGGGTTAAAGCCCCACCAGGAGACGCGGGCTTCGGTGAGGGTGCCGGCGGCAACTTGAGCCACTTTTTCCGGGTTGGCCTGCTGGGCTGTGGCAAGAGTTACGCCAAGGCCAGCGGCGCAGAGAAAGACGCTGAGGCTGCGGAAAGTCATGGTGATTCCTTTAGGATTGTGGGTGAAAGGGCGCAAAAATCATGGCATGGGAGACTTTCGACCAATTATTATTTTAGCATGACCGGCAACTATTGCAAATCAGCTTGGGCGTCCAACAGCGATGGTGGCGGGAAAGAGTCGGCAGTAAGACACGCGAAAACGGCTGATTTTTCCTGGCGGAAGTTGAAAATGCGGTTTGAAGAGACGTCGGCGGGATAAATATCGGCTATATTATGAGATTTGCGTACAAGCGTTATACCTGCCCCGCAGGGGGGCGAGCTGGAATGGCGCACCAGATAGAGAAGCGAGGGCGGAGGCCCGCAAATGCAGGAGTCACGAGAAGATGGGAAAAAAGATGAATGTGGCGGTAGTTGGAGCAACGGGCGCAGTCGGCGTCGAGGTACTCAAGACTCTGGATAAGCGCAATTTTCCTCTCAAAGGCCTGCGTCTTTTGGCCTCGGCGCGCTCAGAGAACCGTCGGCTGCTCTTTCGCGACGAAGAACTCCCGGTGGAGGTCTTGAGCGCAGATTCTTTCCAGGGCATTGACGTGGCCCTGTTCTGCGCTGGCGCGGCGCGGTCACGTGAGTTTGCAGCGGCGGCAGTTGCGGCTGGCGCAGTGGTGGTGGACAATTCGAGTGCGTTCCGGATGGATCCGAAGGTTCCGCTGGTGGTGCCGGAGGTCAACGGCGAGGACGTTCGCAAGCACCAGGGGATTATCGCCAACCCGAATTGTACGACGACCATCATGCTGGTGGCGGTGAAGCCGTTGTACGACATCTCGCCTATCCGCCGGATTGTGGTGAGCACCTACCAGAGCGCGAGCGGCGCCGGCGCCAAGGGCATGGAAGAATTGTGGACGCAGACGGCGGACGTCCTGGCCGGCAAGCCAGCCAAGCCGGTGACTTTCCAGCATCCGTATGCCTTCAATCTTTTCAGCCATAACACGACGATTGGCGAGAATGGCTACAACGAAGAAGAGATGAAGATGGTCAATGAGACACGGAAGATCATGCACGACGACACCATCCAGGTGTGTCCGACCTGTGTGCGGGTGCCGGTGCTGCGTTCGCATGCCGAGAGCATAGTCGTGGAGCAAGCCCGCAAAGTGTCGGTTGACGAGGCTCTGGCGGCTCTGTCCAAAGCGCCTGGCATCAAGGTCGTCGACGACCGCGCGGCCAACCATTTCCCCATGCCGAACGAGAGCAACGACCAATATGACGTCCTGGTCGGCCGGATTCGCGAAGACCTCAGCTGCGCTAACGGCCTGGCGCTGTTCGTGTGCGGCGACCAGCTTCTGAAAGGCGCGGCCCTCAATGCCGTGCAAATCGCGGAGCTGCTGGTCTGAAGCCGGCAGGCCGTCCGGGAAGCAGCGGCAGGCGCGCTTCCCGGGACGCGCGATTTGCACGGCATCGGGAAAATTATGAGCCACCCGGCTAAGGCGATGCGCGGAAATAGAGAGCGAGCAAGGAGAGGTCATGCCGATTTACTTCGTCCTGCTGTTGGACATACTAATCTTGTTTTTTTTCTTTGGCAGCCAGATTCTGCGCCTGGCGCAACGGCCGCGCCAGCGACGGCGGACGTTGCTGCGCGATTTTGAAAAGCATTTCAAGAGTCGGCTGCGGCGGGATGAGGACTTGCTCACCGAGGAGAACCAGGCGCAGCTGCGCAGCCTGATCGAGGAAATTCGCCAGGTGCGTCTTTCCGGAGACGACGGCGCAGTGTCTTCCTGCCTGTCAAACCTGGCTAGCGGCCGCACCGGCGGCAGGGCGCCAGCAACGCCGTCGTATGCGTGGATTCGTGAGCATTTAGAGGTGTTGGTAGTCGCCCTGGGCCTGGCTTTTGGCATTCGGGCGCTTTTCCTGCAACCGTTCAAGATTCCGACCGGGAGCATGCAGCCGACGCTGTACGGCATCCATTTTGTCGAGCAGGAGACACCGCCGCCAAAGAACTTTTTGCAGCGTTTTTTCGCCTATGTGAATTATTCACGTCGGGGCGTTGACGTAGTCGCCGAAGAATCAGGCGCGGTCGACTTGTCCCGGGTGACGGCTCTGCCCTCCATGCCCTTTTTTCCGACGTCCTCCGTGCCGATCGGATCGCGCCAGTACGCTGTCCCTGGCACTCCAGATACGGTGCTGCGGACGATTTACGACCAATACGCTGGCAAGCGCGATACAAGCCTTTTTGCCCGCGAAGAAGTTTTCTTGCGCGGCTACCTGGAGCTTGGCGACCATCTGTTCGTGAATCGGACGTCGCTGTGTTTCCGGGAACCTCGCCGCGGTGACGTGATGGTGTTTGTGACGGACGGGCTAGTCGATCCGGACGGCATTGGCTTTGGCGGTCGGTTTTACATCAAGCGGCTGGTCGGCCTTCCTGGGGACACTCTGCGGATCACCGACCACCGGCTGTATGTCAAGCCAGCTGGAGCAGCGGATTTCCGGCTCCTGGATGGCGCGGACGATCCTGGCTTTGACCGTATCCACAGCTTCACAGGCGGTTATCGCGGCTATGCTCACATGCCAAACACGCAGTATCTTACGAATAATGAAGACACCTTTGAAGTCCCGGCAGGCGAGTATTTCATGTTAGGTGACAACAGCGAGAACAGCAAGGACAGCCGCTACTGGGGCACGGTGCCGCGCCGCAACTTAGTCGGCACGGCGTGCTTTGTCTGGTGGCCCTTTTCCCGCCGCTGGGGAACTGTGGACCGAGTGGCGCCAATGCCGGTGGAGACGCCGCCGACCAGGCCCGCGATGGCGGCTGCGGCTTATCCATTCCTGCCGTGAACCAAGCCGGAAAGGGGCGCGTGGACGGGCGCGGCTGCAAACGAACAACGGACTTTGAGTGAGCGCTTTCATGGCTAATGCGAAACGTAAAGGCACATTGCAAATCATCGACGATGAAGCGTCGATCTGCTTTGCGTTTCGGCGCTATTTTGAAAAGCGCGGCTATGATGTGCTGACCAGCAGCCGCGGCGCAGAGGGCTTGCAGCAATGCCTGAGCCAAAAACCAGACATGGTGTTCCTTGACGTTCGCCTTGGCGATGCTGACGGACTGGACATCCTGGCTCAAATCCGGCAGGAACGGCCCCAGTTGCCCGTAGTGGTGATGACGGCGTATGGAACCTTGGAGACAGTCAACCGAGCCATGGCCAGCCAGGTGTTTGACTATGTGACGAAGCCGGTTGACATGACCCAGGCCGAGCAGCTCGTTCTCCAGGCCTTGGCGTCGACGTCGGCCGCGCCGACTACGCCAGCGCCAGCCGCTGCGGAGGGCTTTGTCGGCGAGTCGGCGGTCATGCAGGAATTGTTCAAGCAGCTCTTGCGAGTGGCGGCCATGGACGACGTGCCGGTGCTGATCACTGGCGCCACCGGCACTGGCAAGGAGCTGGCAGCCCGGATGATCCACGCCCGCAGCCGTCGTCGTCATGGCCCCTTTGTCGGCGTGAACTGCGGCGCTTTGCCGGATAATTTAGTGGAGAGCGAGTTGTTTGGGCATTGCCGGGGCGCCTTTACTGGCGCTGGCGAAGACAAGCCGGGGCTGTGTGAAGCAGCAGATGGCGGCGTCCTGTTTCTGGACGAGGTCGGGGAGCTGCCCTTGCCGACCCAGGTCAAGCTGCTGCGTTTTTTGGATCAGCACCAGGTCGAGCGCATCGGGTCGGTGAAGCCGCAGCCGGTCGATGTCCGGGTCCTCGCGGCGACGAATCGTGATTTGGAGGTCGCTGTCCGTCAAGGCAGTTTCCGGGCTGACTTGTACTATCGGCTGGCCGTCTTGCCGATCCGAACCCCGCTTCTCCGCGAACACCCCGAGGACGTGCCAGTGCTGGCGCGTTATTTTCTCGCCCAGGTCAACTCTGAGTTGAGCTTGGCGGCAGATGCTTGTGAGGCCCTGGCTGGCCGGGATTGGCCGGGGAATGTCCGCGAGTTGCGCAATGTCATCTGGCAGGCGGCCGCCAGGGGCGGCGGGCCCGTGATCACCAAAGCGTGCCTGGAGCAGTGCATGCAGCCGCAGGTGCCAGAGGCAACGCCGACCGACCAGAGGCGCTGGCACCTGGAACAATATGTCGATGCGCTGTCCTGGACAGGTGGCAGCTGTTTGCGGGACGCACTGTCTGAATTGCAGAATTTGATTGTTGCAAGGGCGCTGCGCGAGTGCCAGGGCAACCAGACCAGAGCGGCCGCCCGGCTGGGGGTGCATCGCAATGCCTTGCATCGGATGATGGAAGAAGCCGGCCTGAAGCCGAGCAGCAACACGGAGACGAAGGATGACGATTAAAATTCTCGGTCTGAATTGCAGCCCGCGGACTAAGAGCAACTGCGCGGCCTTGCTGGAGCATTCTTTTGCTGCGGCCAACGCCAAGCTCGGCGGCCAGATTGAGCATGAAGTCATTCATTTGAAGGACAAGAATATCCTCCATTGCCTGGCCTGCGGCGTCTGCGGCAAGCGCAAAGACCGCGAGGAATACATCCCCTGCGCGATTAAAGACGACATGACCGAAATCCTGGCCAAGATGTGCGAAGCAGACGGCATCGTCGTAGCGACGCCGGTCTACTTTGGCTTGCCGTCTGACTTGTTCAGCAAATTTATCATGCGTACGCGTGTGCTTCGGCACCAGGATTTCAAGTTGGCGAACAAGCCGGTGGGCGTCATGGCGATTGCTGGGCGTCGTTCCGGGGGCGCTGAGACGGCGATCATGGCCACGTGGCTGCCGTTCATCCGAAACGGCTGCCTGATTGTCGGCAATGGCGATCAGACCTGCCAGTATGGAACCATGGCCTGGGCCGGCCCGCCTGAACACATCCTCACCGATGAATGGGGCCTCGAACAGGGCGAACAGACTATCCGGCGCATCTTTGAAGTCGCCTCGCTGATTAAAGCTGGAAAAACTGTGGTCGGCGGGACAACGCCGATGAAATTCTCCTACACTGCCGGTAATCGGCCATCGTAATAAGAAAGGCAGACCATGTCAACACCGATTATTGAAGCACATCGCGGCTATAGCGCTGCGTATCCGGAAAACACCCTGTTGGCGTTTCGCCAGGCCATAGCAGCTGGAGCGCCGTCGATTGAGCTGGACATACACGTTTCCGCTGACGGCGAGCTGGTCGTGATGCACGACGCGACCGTCGACCGCACTACCAATGGCACGGGCGCGATAGCGAATCTGTCTTGGACAGAATTGCAGCGCCTGGACGCCGGCTCATGGAAGTCGCCGACGTTTGCCGGCGAGCGCATTCCCAGCCTGGAGGAGACCCTGGCCCTGTCCGATTCCAGCCCAGTCGTCTTTAATGTCGAAGTCAAGCGTTTCAGCGACCCGGTCCGGTCGGCGGAGAAGCTGACGGCGATGCTGCGCCGACATGCGCCGCGCCAGGGCACGCACATTGTTTCCTCGTTTGACTTGGATGCCTTGCTGCAAGTCCGTGCAGCTGATGCCGGGTTGCCGCTGGCCATCTTAGGGAGTGACGGCGTAGCTTTGTTGGAATTGGCCAAGAAGCATAGCTTTTCGTGGGTGCATGTTCACCATGAAGGCGTCACCCGTGACATGGTGCTGGCGGCTCATGCGCACGGTATCAAGGTGAATGTTTGGACCGTGGATAAACTAGAATTGGCTCAGGAATATGCTAAGCTCGGCGTGGACAAGATTTGCAGCAACCGGGCGCCTGAACTGTTGGCTGCCATCCGTTAAAAGCGTAGTCCTGCGGGACGGTCGGGGGCGACGCCCTAAACCTCGATGTTAAGCCGGGGCTTAGGGCACTGCCAAGCAGCCAGCATGAGGAGTGAGATGACTAAGAAAAAAACAAGTTCAACGGACGCCAAGTCCAAGATGGATATTGTGATCGCCGCTTTGGAAGAAGTCGATTCTGCAGATGCGGACGGTTCTTCGGTAGCGGCGAACGGCAAGCTTCCCAAGGAGCTGCCCATCCTGTCCGGCATTCAGAAGCCGGTGTTTCCCGGCATGGTGTTTCCCGTTTTGTTGACGGAGGATGCAGACATTTCAGCGGCGCGGGCTGCTATGGCCGCGCACGACCGCCTGATTGGCTTTGCGATGCATGAGCCGGGGTCAGAGGCGGTGGGCGGGAACAAGAAGAAGGAACTGAAGCTGTTCCGGGTCGGCACAGCGGCTTTTATCCGCCGTTCAGAGGAAACCACGGAAGGGCATTTGAATATTTTCTGCCAGGCGCGTTTTCGGATCATCCTGAAACAGGTCAAGGTGACGGACGGACGGGTCATGGCGAAAATAGAGTACCCGCAGGACATCCCCGGGGTCGAGGAGGAAGTCAAGGCTCTCTGCCTGGCGATCAAGGACGCCATGTACGAAATCGTCAGTCGAAGTCCTATTTTCACAGACGATGCCAAGGCCGTGATTCAGCGCTACAGCTGGAATGCGCCAGGCAGCCTGGCCGATTTTGCAGTCACGCTCACCAGCGCCGAGGGCGTCGAATTGCAGGATGTCCTCAATGAATTGCGGGTTCAGGCTAGGCTGGAAAAAGCCCTTTGGCTGTTGAAGCGTGAAGGCGAGCTGAGCAAGCTCAAGGAGGACTTGTCCAACAAAGTCGAAGCCAAGATGAACAAAAGCCAGCGCGAGTTTTTTTTGCGTGAGCAGCTGCATTTGGTGAAGGCGGAGCTGGGCATGGAGCGCGATACCCGCGAGGAAGAGGTGGATCGCTACCTCAAACGGCTGGAAGTCATTCGGCCCCATGCAAATCCAGAAGCCATCAAGCGGGTCGAGGACGAGGTTGACAAGCTCACGGGCATGCATCCTCAGTCCCCTGATTATGCGATTGCCCGCACCTATCTGGATTGGCTGACTGAGCTGCCTTGGGACGTAGCGACCGAAGACAAGCTCGACGTGGCTGCGGCTCGCAAAATTCTGGAGCGCGACCATTATGGTTTGGAAGACGTCAAGAAGCGCATCCTGGAATTCATCGGGGTGGCCAAGCTGAAAGGGTCGGTTGACGGTTCGATTTTGTGCCTGGTTGGTCCGCCCGGGGTCGGCAAGACCTCCCTGGGACGGAGCATCGCCGAGACCCTGGGACGGAAATTCTTCCGTTTCTCCTTGGGCGGCATGCGGGACGAGGCCGAGATTAAAGGCCATCGGCGGACGTATATCGGCGCCCTGCCAGGAAAGATCATCAACGCGATCAAGATTTGCAAATCCTGCAATCCTGTGATTATGCTGGACGAGATTGACAAAATCGGGCAGGCATCGCTGCATGGCGACCCGGCCTCCGCTCTGCTGGAAGTCCTTGACCCTGAGCAGAACAACAGTTTCCGCGACCATTATCTTGACGTTCCGTTTGACTTGTCAAGGGTGCTGTTCATCGCCACCGCGAATATGCAGGACACCATTCCGCCTCCGCTTCTGGACCGCATGGAAATCATCACCCTGTCTGGCTACATCACCGAGGAAAAACTTTGCATCGGCAAACGCCATTTGATTCCCAAGTTGTTGCCCCGGAACGGGTTGACTAAGAAGGACCTGAGTTTTACCGACGCTGCCTTGCGGGACATCATCCTCGGATATGCGCGCGAGGCCGGGGTGCGGGCGTTTGAAAAGTCGCTTGGCGCCTGCATGCGCAAAGTCGCGGCCAGCATCGCTGAGGGGACTGTTACCGAACCCGTCAAAATAACCCAGAGGAATTTGACTGACTATCTTGGCCCGCGTCGCTATGAGGACGACCAGCTGATGCGCGAGTCGCGGCCAGGCGTGGTCATGGGCTTGGCTTGGACGCCGCTGGGCGGGTCCAAGCTGTATGTCGAGACGCTGGCTGTGCCTGGGCCGGCCGGGTTTAAGCAGACCGGGAAGCTCGGCGAAATTCTGAAGGAGTCAACCCAGATTGCCTACACTCTGGCGGAAGCTAATGCCGCCGAATACGGCATTGAGGCGAAGTTTTTCCGTAAGCACACGATTCATGTGCATGTCCCGGCTGGTTCCACGCCTAAGGACGGCCCGTCAGCGGGCATCACAGTGGCGACCTCGTTGATTTCGCTGGCGTTGCATCGGGCGGTGCCGCCGCACTGGGCAATGACTGGCGAGCTGACGTTGACCGGCCGGGTTCTGGCAGTGGGCGGCATCAAGGAGAAGATGATCGCAGCCAAGCGCGCTGAAGTGCGCGACCTGATTTTGCCAAAGGCCAATTTCAAGGACATGGCGGAAATTCCCGATTATGTCAAGGACGGATTGAACATTCATTACGTCCAGGATTTTTCCGAGGTGTTTGACCTGATGTTCCCGGGGCAGCGGCGGGCGGTCTCCCGAACCCGGGCGGAGGGCGACAACGATGACACCAGCGCAAAATAGGCGTTTTGCGGTTTTGCAGATGTTGTTGTGCGGCCTGCTCTGGAGCATTGCCGGGCTGTTCATCAAGAAGATTGACTGCCACCCAATGGTGATTGCCGGAGCACGGGCCATCTGCGCCTGCCTGGTCGTGCGGCTGTTTCTGCTGTTTCGCGGCATACCGGTGGTTATCACTCGGCAGGTCGTCTGGAGCGGCCTGTTCTGGTCTGGCACCTTCATCACGTTTGTCAGCGCCAACAAGCTCACCACTGCGGCCAACACCATCGTGCTGCACTACACGTCGCCGATTTTCATTTTGCTGATTATGCGGCTGTTGTACAAGCAGCCCATTCGGCTGGCGGACGGCGTCACGGTCGCCACGACTCTATGCGGCATTTCGCTGTTTTTCGTCGGCGAGTTGGCTCTGGGCGGCCTGTTCGGCAATCTGCTGGCTTTGTGTTCCGGGGTGTTTATGGCTGCGTCCTTCATCGCGATTCGCCAGTCAGTGCGCTCTGAGCGGATGTGCGGCGTACTGTTGGGTCACGCCATCACGGCGGCTGTTGGGTTGCCTTTCGTGTTTTTCACCGAGAACCACATCACTGGGGAAGCGGTCGGTTTCCTGTTGATTTTAGGCGTAGTGCAATCAGGCCTGCCGTACATTTTGCTGAGCAACGCTGTTGAGCATTGCTCGCCCTTGGTTTGTTCGCTGCTGTCAGCGGTGGAGCCGTTGTTCAGTCCGGTCTGGGTGGCGCTTTTTATTGGTGAACGGCCTGGCCCCTTGGCCATAGTCGGCGGAGTCGTGGTGATTACCTCCATCCTCGCCAACATGATTTGCAGCCATCGTGCGCAGATTCGCGGCCAAGAACCCGAAGGCCAGGAGGCGGTCGGATAGAGGCGGTGCGGCTGGAATTAGGCTATGCCGACGCTGGCTGCGGTTGACATCAGCGGCGGTCAGTAGTACGTTAGTTTTTGTCAAAATTTGGATTTTAGGTGCTTTGTCATCGGCGGTTCCGATGACGTGAAGCCTACGAGCAGATGATGGAGAACAGGAATTATGCAGGCCAAAGTCATTCGTTTTGAAGCCAAGGGCCAGGCCGTCCTGGCTGATTTTGAACTCCGCGCGCCTGGTCCGGGCGAGGTGCTCATTGAGAACGATTTCAGCGCGGTCAGCGCTGGCACTGAACGCGCCAACCTAGTCGGACTGCCGAACACAAGTACAGCGAGCGGTTTTCCGTTTATTCCTGGCTACAGCGCGGTCGGCCGCATCATTGAGGTCGGCGATGGCGTAGAGGGCTTGCAGCTGGGTGACCTAGTCGTGAACAATTGGACTGGGCACCGCTCACATGCACTGAAAAAGGCGGCTGGCCTGGTCAAGGTCATACCGGGCGTGGAGCCGCTGGAAGCGTCGTTTGCCGTCATTGCCTCCTTTCCCTTCCTGGGAGTACGGAAACTGCGGATCGAGATCGGCGAGTCGGTGATGGTAGCTGGCTTGGGCATTCTTGGCGTTTTTGCCGCGCAGATTGCTTGCCTGAGCGGCGGACAACCAGTGCTGGCTGCGGATTTCGACCCGAAACGGCGCGAATTGGCCAGCCGCCTGGGCGTTGACTTGGCACTTTCACCGGATGACCCCGATTTCAAGCAGAAAATTTTGGACATCACCGACGGCAAGGGCGTGAATGCCGTGGTCGAGGTCACAGGTGCCGCCGCCGCCTTGAAGCAGGCGCTGGAATACATCGCCTTTGGCGGTCGCGTGTCGCTCCTCGGCTGCACCAGGGTGTCTGATGCGCCGATCGACTACTATAAATATGTGCATCGCCGCGGCATCACCATTGTCGGCTCGCATACGCACACCCGTCCGGTAGTGGAGTCTGCGCCTGGCCAATGGACGGAGCAGGACGACTATCGGGTCTTCATGAAGCTGGTCGCCGCCAAGAAACTGCAAGTGCTGCCGGTGATCTCGGAGGTGGTGTCGCCGGTCGAAGCTCCGGCAGTGTATGCGCGACTGGCGGAAGACAGCCAGCCGCCGCTTGGCATCGCGTTTGATTGGCGGGCGCTGCGGTGACAAGTGTCGTAGATAGGCAAGGAAGGGCAGGATAAAGCATGGGTTTTCCGGGCGGGCGGCGGATACTCCTGAGAAAAACCGCGTCCGACCAGGAAACAAAAGAGCCAGGCTCGTGAATCGAGCCTGGCTGGAGGGTGTTTAGGCTGTGCAGGAGGACGTCTTAGTCGGCTTTGATGCCGGCCGGTTCGCCCTCAGCCTGATGGCGCCGTCTTTCGCCGCCGCGGTTTCCAGGGGCGCGGCCGCCCTTCAGTTCATCCTGGTCGAGCTTGCCGTCCTTGTTGGCATCAAGCCGGTCGAACATCTCGGCCATGCGCGGTCGGTCAGCCGGAAGTTCGTCACGGGTGACGACGCCGTCCTGGTTTTTGTCAAAACGGGCTAAGCCAGCGCCTGGAGCTTGGCCTTCGCGGCGTTCGCCAGCCTGTCCGCGGCGTTCTCTTGCCTCTGGACCACGGCGTTCTCTTGCCTCTGGCCCGCGCTGCCGGCGTTCTCCGCGGGGGCGATTGCCAGCGGCGGCAAAGATAGCCTTCATTTCGTCTTGGTCGAGTTTGCCGTCCTTGTTGACGTCCATCCGATTGAAGAGCATGCTGACTTGGTCGTTGCTTTCGGGGAGTTCATCCTTGGAGACGGCGCCGTCCTGGTTCTGGTCCAGGCGCACGATTCTGGCCAGCGTATTCTGTCGGCGCAGCTCGGCCAGGGCGATTTCCGTTTTTTCCACGAAGTCATTGCATTCGGCGGGGGTGCATTTGCCGTCGCCGTCTTGGTCAATCGCTTTCAAGGCCGCCTGCCATGCGGCATCAGCTTCTGAGACTTTTTCTTCAGCGGCTGCGGGCGCGTTGGCTTCTGGCGCGTCAGCCGCAGGTGCTTCCTGGGCGACAACCAAGGAACCCAAGGCGAGGATGGCTAAAGCTGCAAGTAGTTTTTTCATAGTCGTATCCGTACTGTCAGTTTGTCTTTAGAGGCGTTCTGAGATCATTGCATTTTGTTGTTTTTGCCGTGCAGCAGGCTGCGCAGCCTGAATTTGATTTGGCGGAAGAACAGGATGACTGTGAAGAGTCCAGCGACAACCCCTTGCAGAAGCAGGCTACCGGTACCGGCGTCGATGTAGGCAAACATAGCGTTCATGGGCATACTCCTTAGGATGAGACGGTTGAGGGGGGATGATAGTTTATGAAGAAGGTGAGATGAGGTTTTCAGATGTTCCTGTCTGCCCTTTAGTACGCAATCACAATCGCAAAATCTACAGCGAACCGCAAAAAAAACGCAGGCAGGGGAAAATTTGTTTGGCTCCGCCCAAGGCTCAAAACATCTTTGGGTGCGGAGTCAAATATCCCGTCGGCGTATATATTACGGTTTGGAGTCACGGTTTGCCGTCGTGCGGCAGGGAACGAGTACATTTCACAGTCAGAAAGGCAAGTCAAGATGGAACGCATCCGCATCGTGGTGGTTGGTCTTGGGCATCGCGGGCGCCATATAGCCAAATTGGCGGCACGTGGCTTTGATTGCACCGACGTCGTCGGCGTCTGCGACATAGATCGCGACGTCTGGTATCAAAAACAGTGGGACCAGGACAAGCCCATGGCCGAGATTCTGCCCGAGCCGGCGTTTTTCCTGGATTACCAGCAGATGCTTGAGGAACTCAAGCCTGACTTGGTCATCGTCGAAACCGGGGCAGACATCCATGCTGAGTTCTGCTGCCAGGCTTTGGATCGGGGCATTCATGTTTTGTCTGACATTCCGGTCGTTGCTTCCCTGGCCGAGGCTGACGCGCTGTGGCGTTCCGCCCATGCTTCTCGCGGTGTGATCATGGTCGGCGCCAATCCGAACGAGGCTGGCTGGGCCAACGCGCTGGTGGATTTGCATCAGCGCGGCTTGCTCGGCGAGCCGTACTACATGGAGGCGGAATACATCCACTGGTCCGAAGGGGCGATGACCAAGAATTTGACTGCGCATAGCGAATGGCGCCGCTATCTTTCGCCGATCCGGTATTGCACGCATTCGCTGGGGCCGCTGCTGCGCATTCTCCGCGAAGACCTGCGCCACGTCTCATGCTTTGGCACAGGCATGCACTGCCAGATTCCAGGCAGGGTGAGTCGCAAGGATGACATGCAGGCGGCGCAGTTCCGGACGGAATCCGGCGTGGTGGTGCGCCTGCTCCGCAATGGCGCCTGCCGGGCGCGCATCGGCCATCATTCCTACCGGGTCTTCTGCACCAAGGGCTATTTTGAGAAGATCGCCCCCAAGGGCGGCGACCCGGTCAAGATCAGGTTCAATTCCGACGTGCTGTACGGCGCCCGCCAGCTGACGACGCTGCCCTTGGATGAATACATGCCGCACGAGTACGCAGGCAATCCGAGGGCGGTCGGACACGGCGGAATCGATTACGCCATGCTGGATAAGCTGTTCAAAGCCTTGCTGGCAGGAAGCAGAACCGTCCCGACCGACCTGCGCGAAGGACTGCGCATGACATTGCCAGGAATCTATGCGGAAGAATCAGCCCGACGAAATGGCGAAGTGATGACCATGTATTATCCGTGGGACCAGGAGTGGAAGACGAGCTTCTGACCAGCCACAAGGCTTGACCAAAGCAAAAAAACGCCAGAAACAGCACTCCAAAGACACAAACAGACAGTCAAAACGACAAAATTTGCCAAAACGTCAAAAAAAGTGCCTTTCCTTGTTCTAATTAATTAGAACACGTGTATATTATCGCTTGGTTGGAGGGTTTTGGGGGTCATCCAGGTCATTTGTTCACGGAGAAAGGTTATGGAAACGAAGAAGTTGCCTGTTTTGCTTTTGTTCGTTGTCTTGTTTTCGGGTCAGTGGGCGTTTTGCGAGCGCAGTTTTGCGCTTGGCGACGATTTTCGCTTGACCCTGGGCGGAGATGTGCGGGCGCGCTATGAAGGTTTCAATCGGGACGTGATTTGGGTTGACGGCACGGCTAAGGCTGGGCCGGCGGTGGAGTATTTGCGGGTTCGGACGCGCGCCTGGATGCGCCTGGAAATGCCTGAAGGCATCAGCTTGAATGTCCGGTTTGTGAATCGTTCGCACAAGGTCAGCAGCCATTTCAACGACCCTAATGACAACGGCGCTGCCACCTGGGAGTTTCCGGATGAAGTCGTTCTCGACTTGTTGAACATTCACTTTGCCGATTTGCTGGTGAGCGGCTTGAGTCTGACGCTTGGGCGTCAGGAGCTTGGCTTCGGCAATGGCATGCTGCTTGCCGAGGGGACGCCATACGACCAGGGGCGCACGGTTTATCACGACGGCGCTGTCCTGCGTTATAAAACTGAGACTGACGTGGTCACGCTCTTCTCCTTTTACAACGAGTGGAAAGACCGCCTCGTGTTCATCAATGACCAGAACCGGCGGCTTCGCTCCGGCGACATCTTCACCCTCGGAGCGTACTGGACGCACAGCTTCGAAGCGCGGCTCAACGTTGATGCGTATTATATGTACAACGATGTCCATGACGATTATCCGGATAGCCGCGAATCCTGCGAGCGCAATCATCCGACCGACGCCAATCTCAGCCTGCATACGGTAGGCGGACGCATCTTCGGCCGTCTCAACGATAATTTCGATTACAGCCTGGAAATCGCTCGCCAGGGCGGACGCAACAACCAGGGCAGACATAACCAGGGCATGATGGTCGACGCCCGGCTGCGGTATCATCTGCCCCAGGAAATCATGTTCACGCCTTCGCTGGGCTTTGAGTTGCTGTCGCTGACCGGCGACAAGTCAGACACCAGGAAGAGCGAAGGCTGGAATTCGCTGATGACGGAATGTCCGCTCTGGCGCGAGGAGCTGCTTCCGATCATGTACAACGGGGTTTGGACCAATCTCAACATGTACCGCGGTGATGTTGTCCTCAAGCTGACCAAGAAGTTGACGTTCACCGGTGCCCTGGCAGCCTTGGTGGCCAATGAGACGGACTTCAGCTCGGGTGGCGGCCATTATCTGGGCACGTTGTTCAGCGCCTTTCTCGATTATAAATTGTTTGACAATCTTGCGCTGTCGGCGGAAGCGGCTCATTTCAAGGCCGGAGACTATTATGTCAATGGCCAGGACAGCGTCTGGGGTCGGCTCCAGGCGACGCTGACGTTTTGAGTGCAGAGCCACAGGGTGATTCTTCTGCAAAGTATAGTTGGTCTTTGTGAGGGGGAGGAAAGGGTCGCAGGCTCTTTCCTCCCCCTCGCGCTTCCCCCACCTATCCCTTTTCAATCCAGGGTGTTGCCGCTGCCGGATGTTGCGGCCAGGCCGGGCAGGCGCTAAGCAGCGCGCTTAAGCTTGCCGGGGCTTTTCGGCATTTTCGGCCGCGATAGCCTGTTCGATAGCTTTGGCGGCGATGCTGGCTCGTGCGTAGAAGTCGTGGCTGTCGGCATAAGCGCGGGCCTTTTCGGCGCAAGCGTGTCTGCGTTCGGAGTCTGCCAGCAATGACGCGAGCTGCTGATTGAATTGTTGCTGCTGGAAAGGCTCGCCCAAGACGGCGCCGGCGCTGGCGTTGCCAACGTGTTCGGCGTAGCCGCAGATGCCGCTGGTGATTACGGGCAAGCCGGCGGCGAGAGCCTCGACAAGGACAGCGCCGGCGGATTCCCGCCTGGCAGGATGGATCATGATATCGGCGGCAGCAAGGATGGCAGGGACGTCATTGCGAGCACCGCAGAAGGTCACCAGGGAGGCGATGTCGAGACTCCTGGCCAAACGCTGCATGCTTTCGGGATGTTTTTCTGCGCCGACGAGCCACAGACGGGGACGGGAATTGCCGGGTAGGGCGGCAAGCGCGTACAGGCTGCGGTCAACGCCTTTGGTGTGGTAACTGGAGGCGACTTGCACCAGGACGAGGTCGTCTTCCCCAGCCCTCAGCTCTTGTCTCAGCGCCTTGCGTTTGCTCCGCAGGGCGTCAAGGTCGCGGAATGCGTCGGGCACCAGTGGCGGCAGGCGGGAAAAGCGCTCGTAGGCGCAGCCGTAGTAGTGTTGGAAGTCTTTTTCCTGGCACTGGGTAAGGGTTAAAATCGTTTTTGCCCCGGTTGGACCGATGGTTGCCCTTTCCATAGCGGCGAAGCAGCGGGCGCGGGGCAGCATGCGGATGAGGGCGCAGCGTGTGGCCAGCTGCGCAGCCAGGCAGTCATCGGCGGCAAAATAGACATCAAGGCCAGCCATGCGGCTGAAGCCGATGACGCCGTCGAAGCGAGCGGCGGCGATGGCGGCCAGGGCGAGTTCTTGGAAATGCAGGGCGCGGCGGTGGTTGCTGAGTCCCCTGGCGGGCAGAAGCTGGACTTCCAGCCAACCCGGTCGCTCGCCCTGGAACTCATAGCAGAAGAGCGTGATGTCGTGCCCGCGTTGTTTGCAGGCGCGGGCGATGGCCAGCATGTCTTTTTGGGCGCCGCCGTATGGGAAGTACTTGAAGATGGTGAAAGCAAGACGCATGGGGTGGTTCAGAATTGTGAGCAGCTAGTAGCCTGACCTGGAGCTTCCAGCAGAATCTTTTCCCGAGAAATGATGCATGGGGCGGTGCCGTTGTTTTTGCCTACGCAGCATAATGATGGGCATGGGTTTTGCATGATATGAGGGGGAACAGCTGGGGTGATGCGGTGGAGCTTGGAAACATAGTGTTGTCGATTGTCGCGGAAGCACTTGGCGCAAGATAAGGAGCTTGCTGCGACTATGCATGAGCTGTCATGGCGCGGGCTGGCTGCGGTATGGTTCCGGAAGGAGTGAGCGGAAACGCTGGAGCTGCATGGCGCGGTAGTCCTGAGTCAGGGGCTGCTTGCGGAGCCTGAGGCGCTCTAAGTCGATCAGGGCGATGGAACCGTCGGGGCGGACGAAGAAATGCTCGGGTTTGCAGTCAGTTTTCCAGTCAAGGCGGCAATCCTGGAGAAGGGCGAGGGTGCGCTCGGCTTGTGCGATGGCCTCGCGCGCCTTGTCTTGATTTTCAGGGTCGGCTACGAAGCGGTCGACGGGCACGCCGGCGACGGGGAGCATGATCATGACACCGGCATGGGGAAGGCCGAAGCGTCGTTGTTCGCCCCAGGCGATGACCTCGGGGACGGTGAAGCCATGTTGAGCGGCCAAGGCAAAGGCGCGGCGTTCCTTTTCAGTGTTGCAAACTGGTTTGCGGCCTCGCAGAAGATACCGCAGGATGATCGTCATTCTGGTGAAGAAGTCACGTTTGACAAAGACAATGCGTCCATCGTGCAAGGTATGGCGCCAGATCGCGCTGCGACTGTGGCTGGATAAGCAGGTGCCGCCGTAGTATTGGAGAAGGCTCTCCATACTGCCAAGGCGGTTTTTTTGGAGCGTGTCACGCCATTCAGGCTTGATGTGCAGATACATGGTTCATTCCTGTGCAAGCGAATATGTTGGCGAAGTGAAGCTGACGCCGTGTTGGCGAACAATGCCCTGTGGCAGTAATATAATTCGGGTTGACGGCCCGTTCATGCAGGCGTTATTGCTTGGGATTTTCGGCGAGTATACAGGCGCGGGCTTTTTGGGCGCGTCTTTCAGCGAGGAAGGTCAGGCGGCGTTGGAGTTTCCGGGCTAACCGAGTCATGGCGTCAGCGTCGATAGGGCTGGTGCCGGCGGAAGCCTGCCGATAGCTGTCCAGGAAAAGCGCAAAGATGTCGTTCTGCTGCATGGGCAGCGGCAGTCTGGTGAGGAATTGGATGACGTTGGCCAGGCGGGCGCGACGCTTTCCCAGCAGGGGAATGGGACAAGTGCGGTCGTTGTCCAGGAAGAAGACGGACTGATCCGGCGCCAGGCAGAGATTGCCAGGAATGCAATCGCCGTGGATGAAGCCCTTGTTGTGGAGGGCAGCGATGCCCTGGGCGGCATTGGCGATGATGGCGTCACGGGCGGCCGCGTTGTCGGCGGCTTTAAGCAGCGAAGAGAGAGACGGGTATGGCACTTCGCGGCAGATGAAGATGTCTTCCGGCCAGCCGACAGCATTGCGGCGGCGGGCGGCGAGGATGGGCTCAGGGCAGCCGATGCCCTTGGCCAGCATGGCGTCGGTGATTCGGAAGGTGGCGGCGGCGCGGGACGGGCGGAAGAGCCACTTGATGCCCGAGAAAAGCATTTTCCAAGCCGAGCCTCGTTCCTGCAAGCGGTGGATGATTTTCACGTAGATGACGCCGTTGGGCGTTTCCACGCGCGAGACAGTGCGGGCTTTCTTGGCAAGGACCTTGGCGCCAGGATGGTCACGCAGCCACTGGTCAAAGTCCGACAGAGGTTCTTGCCATTGCGGGTGGACGACGCCACGCCAGCTGCCGCTGCGATATGGCTGGATAGAAGACATGGGAAATGGGTCTGCTTTGGCTCGTTTTGGAATGCGTTTTATGGCGTTGGCGGAATGTTTTTGGCCAGGACCGGGTCTGGGCAGGTCGCCCGGTGGAAGGTGATGTCAGGATAGCCGAAGAGGAGGACGCCGCCGACCCGATAGCCTTTAGGCAGGTCAAGAGGACGGCGCAGATGCCGGAATATGCGGAATGCAAAGAAGGCAAATCCGCACCACAATGTTCCCAGGCCAAAAGTCTGCGCGTACAGTTCGAATTGAGCTAGCGCTATCGTTGGATCAATGTCAGCGCAGGGTGCATTTTTCGGCGTTGCGACTACGACCGCATGCGGGGCTTGGCGGAAAATGACGTCTTCGCCGTCGAGAATGTCTTTCAGGACGCGGTTGAGTCTTCGGTTGATCAGCTGCGGGATTCGCGTTTTCACGATGCATCGGAGCAGTCGCAGGGTTGGTTCGCGGAAGCTTGCCATGGCGTCATGTCCATGGACTAAGACGGCGTAGAGTCGGTGGTCGTTGCAGCCAGTCGGGCTCCAGGCCAGGGCGTTTTGCAGCTTTGCCAGGATGTCCGGTTCCACTGGTGTCGCCTGGAAGCGCCGGATGCTGCGGCGTTGGCGCAGGAGATTGAGCATCTGCTCGGGGCTGGGCAGCGGGCCAATCGGTGCGCAGTCAGCCGGCTTTTTATCATTGAGGGTGATGGCTCCGACCGGGCAGACTGCGAGGCAGTGCTGGCATTGGATGCAGTAGTCTTCGCCGCCCTCGGTCATCGCTGGCAGACCGTCTCGCATCTCGAAGATTTCCGTGGTGCAGACGCGAAGGCATTGCCCGCAGCGAGTGCATAGTTCGGCGTTTACTGATATCATAGTGGTTTCTCCTGGCTGGATGTACGAAGAAGCGCAGTTGGGCAAGGGCGCCGCAATCCCGCTGCGCCTGCTTACTCCAGCAGGACGATTCTCTCCAGCGGTTTGATTTCCGCCCGGATTATGGCATCCTCCCGCCGCATTCCGATTGCTTCGCCATAGAGGACGGTCGGCAGGCCGGGTTCACGGGCTTCATAAGCAAAGGGGACTGTTCTTTCCTTGTCAGCATTGACGATGACGATGCGTCGCCGTTCGTTCATGTTCCAGGAGCCGATATAGACTCGGTCCACGTCAGCGGCATGCAGTTCGAAATGTCCGTCCATGACCATAGGCAGGAGGTCTTTCAGTTCTGCTGGCAGCGCTTGCGCCGCTTGATGAAGCTCGGTGGAGTCTGGCAGGAAGAAACTGCCGTCAGCGTAGGTGTAGTAGATGATTCCCTTGACTTGGGCCAGCAGAGCCAGGTAAGTCATAGCCCGGAATTCCTGGGGGGTAGGCGGCCGCGTCCATCCGCCGTAGCCGCCGAAGCATTGCAGCACGGCCCAGACGGTCGTGTCCACCTTGAGCGCCTCCTGGCGTGCTTCCTGGAAGCGTCGGAAAACATCGTCAACGTCATGTTTTGGCATTGGGTAGGGGTCTGGGGCCAGCACGTCGGTTCCGCCGGCATAGCGTCCGTATTGCGCTGGGATGCAGATCACGGTATAGGCCAGACGGTTGTAGTCGAGCTGCTTGAACCGGTCATAGCGCCGGAACATTTCCTCTGCCGTGATGCCCTGTGCCGCTGGTTCATCACCTGGGTTCCAGCCCATGACCGCAGGGTAATCGCGATATTTGGTGATTACTTCCTCCGCAGAATAGCCGAATTCGGTGATGACGCGCAGGCGGTTGGCAGCGCAGGCGTCCAGAAAATCGCCATAGCTGTTGGTGTCCCTCTCGTCGCCTTTGATGCCGACATGAATTGTGTTGTAGCCGGCGGCAGCGACTGCCTTTGCCATGTCCAGGCGCTGCGCTGGCGTGAATGGCCAGGAGACGTGGTAGAATCCCAGCGGGAAAAATGGCTTGCCGGCTTCGGTTAGGACGCCGTCGTCCCGGACTTCATAGAGCGGCTGGGGATGGGTGAAGAATTCTGCTTCTGCCTGGCCCTGGCAGGCGCCGTCCGCCCAGAATTCGGCTTTGAGGACATGGCGTCCTTCTGGTAATCCGGACACTGCAATGGTTTGCTGGAGCTGACGGCTGCGCAGCGGCTGGATAGTCGCGGGCCGGTCGTCCAGGCGCCAGCGCAATTCGGCTCCTGCCAGTTCGGCCTGGCACGGAACCAAGGTGAAATCAGCTGCCAGCTCGCGATTGCGCGGATATAAGTGTTTGCGTTTCAAGGCGATGGCTATGACAGGCGGGAGGTTTTCCTGCCACTCGGCGGTGGCCAGGCTGTCGTTCCCTCGGCGCAGAGCCAGGCGCCAGGCTGTCTGGCCGCGGGTTTTGGCGGGCAGCGCCACAGTCAGTGTGGCCTGGTCGCCCGCGACCGTAGCCGTAGCTGAATGTTGCCGCGGCGCTTGGCCTTGCGCTGTCTCTGTCAGTTCGACGACGAGTCCGTTCAGGCTTTCCGGGGTGCCTTGCAAGCGCAAGTTGAAGGCGCTCCGGCCGACTTGATCCGTGCCCTTGTCAAGCGCCAGTATCCGCAGGCCGTGCTGCTGGAATTGGCGCCAGAAGAACATGTTTTGGAGCAAGGCGATGCCGGCCTCTTTCCCGTCCACGCTGCCCATTTGGGCGTAGCTGCACAGAACGACGAGGCCCTTGCCAACGGATTTGAGCAGGAGGAGCCCCTCGTCATCGGAGCAGGTGATGAGCCGTTCCCAACTGTCGGAAATGCGCGTTATATGGGCCCAGTGGTTTTTGACGGTCAAGGCAGCGGCCAAGTCGTACGGCATCTGCAAGAACGGATGATTGTGTACGGTCACAGCCCGGCTTTCCGGAGTCTTCAGCTTGTACGCAGAGCAGTTCTCGGTAGTCGCGGCAAAGTCAGGGCCGAATTTTGCCACCCAGGCATTCAGCACACTGGCATAGTTGGCGTCAACCACCAGGAGCATGCCGCCTTGATTCAGATAATCCAGCCATTGACTGGCGTATGGGGCCATGTCGACCGTGTGCGTATAATTGGCGACGCTGGACGCGATGATCAGGTCGAAGTCAGCCAGGCGCTGGCTCAATTCCGGCAGCGCTGTGTTTTCTATCTTTTCCGGGGCCCATGCCAATTCCGCCAAGGTTTTGTCAAATTCCTTGAAGAAGCTTTTTTTCCCGTCAGGCCAGTCGCTGTACACCACGCCGATTCGCGGCTTGGCCGCCAACACTGCTAAGGGCAGAAAAATCGCTGCCAACCACCATTGTCTCATCGTGTCTTCTCCTAAGTTTTGTTGATTTCTAAGTTTTTCCCCAAGATACCGTATCTACAATAATACGCACACAGGCAAAAACAACTGGAGCGGAGCATCTGTTCGGCAAGTATGACGGATGGCAATTCCCGTTCGCGTTGACGGGAATTGCGTTGGCAGTCTCTGGAAGTGTCAATATATTTTAGATTCAGTCAACAATCAAGAAAGGAGTCATGATGTCAAGAATCAAAATTGGGCAGCTCGGAATCGGCCACAATCACGGGGCGGCAAAAATGGCGGCTCTGCGCAATCTGTCGGAACTCTTTGAGATTGTCGGCGTCGCGGAAAGTGATCCTGTGTGGAGGGAAAAGCGCAGCGGCTTGTCATCATATACCGGGCTTCCCTTTCTGGCGGAGGAGGAGGTGTTGCAGTATCCCGGTTTGGATGCGGTTCTGGTGGAAAAGGATGTCCCCGAGTTGATTCCGACGGCAATGCAGTGCGCCGCCCAGGGGTTGCATATCCACTTGGACAAGCCAGGCGGGGAATCGCTGGCAGACTTCCGGCGCCTGCTGGGTATTTGCGACAGCCGGTCTTTAGCCCTGCAACAGGCCTACGTGTATCGCTACAACCCGGCTTTGCGTTTTTGCCTGAAGGCGGTTCAAGAAGGCTGGCTGGGCGATGTTTTTGAAATCCACGCAGTGATGAGCCGTGACGATAGCGAAAACCCCGATTATCGGCGCTGGCTGGCTCAATTCAAGGGAGGGGCCATGTACATTTTCGCTGGCTACCTGATCGACCAGGTCCTCCTGATGCTCGGCAAGCCAGACAAGGTCACGCCCTTTATGAAGCAGACCCGAAAGGATGGGTTGATCGACAATGGCCTGGCTGTGCTGGAATATGCCAGGGCCACGGCGACCATCCGGGTCTCCGTAGTTGAAATCGACGGCATGCGGCATCGGCGCTTCATCATCTGTGGAACCGACGGCAGCGTTGAACTTTGCCCCATTGAAAAGTCGTCCTACTACACGGACCCTCTGCTGGTTCGTCTGACCTTGAAAAAGGCAGCCGGCGGCTACTCATCCGGAACGCACCAGGTTGATTGCGGGCCGCTGGGATGCCGGTACGGAGCTCAATTGCGAGAATTCGCGGATATCATTCATGGAAAAATAGCAAATCCATATTCATTGCAGCATGAACTTCTGCTCCACCAGACGTTGCTGGCGGCCTGCGATTATCCGGAAGAGGCATGAGCAGGCGATGCAAGGGCAGGACAGAGATGGCATCACCGGCCAGAACGGCGTTATCGAAGGCGGGCATTCGCTTGCTCTGAAAGGAGACCATTGACGTGAAAAACCGGAGAGTCTGTTTCACTGGCATTGGGCAGGTCGCTATCCTGGAGTCGGACTTCACGGCGCCAACGCCACTGTTCCGGGACGATCTGGTGCTGCGGACGGAATACACGCTGATCTCACCAGGCACGGAACTTGCCGTCTTGCTGGGAAAAACCGACAACAAGAACTATCCGCAATGCTTGGGCTACAGCGCGGTGGCCACTGTTCTGCAGGTCGGCGCGGAAGCTACGGGCTTCCAGCCCGGCGACCGTGTTTTGGTCTATCATAGCAGCCACTCGCAATTCTTGCTGAAGAACAAGGCCGATTGCGTCAAAATCCCAGCTGGCCTGGCCTCCGAGGAGGCGATTTTCGCCGTTGTGGGCGCGATGGGATTCCAGGGCGTGCGCAAAATCCGGCCAGAGCTGGGCGAGGCGATGCTGGTGATGGGCCTTGGCCTCCTCGGGCAATTGGCCGTGCAGACGGCTGCCTTGAGCGGCGCCTTCCCACTGCTGGCGATGGACTACAACCCTCTTCGCCGCGAGCTGGCATGCAAGCTTGGAGCTGACATCGCGTATTCCCCAGGCCAGCCCGAGGTGATTGGCGCCATTAAAGACGCCACCCGTGGACGAGGTGTCAACGGCCTGGTCGAAGTGACCGGTTCGAGCGACGCCATCCACTTGGCACTGAAAGTCATGGCGCCACAGGGACGGATCGCCCTCGTAGGCTGCTCCAGGACGCCAACCCAGGAAATCGACTTTTACCACGACGTCCATCGCCCTGGAATTCAACTCTTGGGCGCCCATAACTTTGTCCGACCAAAACACGATTCCTATCCAGGCTGCTGGACCATGGTTGAGGATATGCGGACGCTGCTGGAACTCACAGGGGCAGGGCGGATCAACACCCGTGACCTGATCACGGACATTGTGCTTCCGGAGTGCGCTCCGGAAATCTATCAGCGCTTTATGAACCGCGACCCAGGGATTCTGGGTGTTCTCTTTGATTGGCGGAGCGAGGGATGATTTGCGCTGCCACCTCGAACTCCTAGGGTTGGAGGTCGCGGTTCAGGCGACCACGTCGAGTCCGGCGTTGCGGAGGATAGCGGCGGCATGTCCGGCATAGTGTCGAGCCGACCGATAGCGCCAGCCGTCCTATTTTTGGCATCGCAGGACGACATTCCAGCAGTATCGTTTCAGGAAAGGGAAGCATTTCAGGAAAATCCGGTCGATTTTTTCCAGAAAAAGATAGAGTTTGGCAATGCTGTCGAAGTCGTAGATGATCTTCTTCCAGTAGCGTTCCTGGTTGGGATGGATGCGGTCGATGAAGTAGAATTTCAGAAAGACGGCGAGGGTGAAGAACCAGGTCATTTCGGCCTGGACAGATTGGAAGGTTTTTTTGATGGCTTTGATCTGGGACATGGTCAGCGGGTGTTCATCAGCGGTGCGGATCTGGTCGGCCATTTTGCGGTAGACGTTGATGACTGGATTGTGCGCCAACGGCTCCCAGGCGACAAAAACACCGCCGTCAACCAGCACCCTCCGGACTTCGGACACGGTCTCCTCCAAGTCGACATGGTGCAGGAGGTTGGCGCAATAGACGATGTCAAAAGAATTGTCCGGAAAAGGCAAGTCGTGCGACAGGGCTTTTTCGGTGGCGATGGTGACGCCGTTCTTTTGCGCCAGGCGAGTGGCGACCAGGAGCATTTCCCCGGAAATGTCGGTTGCCGTCACCTCGGCGCCCTGTTTGGCGAGGAACACCGAAGCCTCGCCAGCACCGCAGCCAAGTTCGAGAACGCGCTTTCCCCGGATGTCGCCGAGCCAGCTGCGGATGATGTTGTTCTCAGGGCAGGACGGACAGGTAAAGAACATATCCACGTCGATGTCATCGACGTCAATGCTTTTCGCCCATTCGTCGTGAAAATGCTCTTCCTGGGTGAAAGTGTCTTTCTGGTCGGGCATGTCGAACTCCGAAAAAATTGCTCGGAAGGACAGATTTGGGTCATGGTGGCCGTCAGGGCCAGGGGCGGAGTCACATCACTTTGAATTTAGGCAGGTCCTGGATGTCGACTAGGCCGGTCAGACGGCCGTTGTCATCCACGACGAGGATGTCGTCAATCTTGCGTTTTTCCAGCATTTTCATGATTTCGACGGCGAGGCAGTTTTCATTGATGGTGATGGGGTTGGGGGTCATCACCGATTCGATGGGAGCGTCAAGGACAGCGGTGTCGCGAGTGATTTGGCGGCGGAAGTCGCCGTCAGTGAAAATGCCGAGCAGGACGTCGTTGGCGTCGACGATGGCGACGGCGCCGCTGCGGGCGTTGGTCATGGCCAGCAGGCCGTCGCGGACCGAGGTGCCGGGGGTTACCCTAGGGGCGTGCTGGCCAGTGCGCATGAAGTCTTTGACAATCAGGGTGATGCTGCGGCCGATGGCGCCGGCCGGGTGCAGTTTGGCGTAGTCGTTCAGCCCGAAACGCCGGCAGTTCAGGAGGGTCATGGCCAGGGCGTCGCCAAGGGCGGCCAGGGCCGTGGTGGTGGTGGTCGGCGCCAGGTTGAACGGGCAGGCTTCGCGCGGCACCGGCATGGGCACGACTAAGTCAGCGACCTCGCCCAGGCGCGAATCTGCCTTGCCGGTGATAGCCGCGATGGAAATGCCCAGGCGCTTCATCGCCGGGAGCATGGCCAGCAGCTCGTCGGTCTCGCCACTGTAGCTGACGGCCAGCAGCAGGTCATGGCTGGAAACCATGCCAAGGTCCCCATGCATGGCCTCAACCGGGTGCAAAAACACGGCCTGCGAGCCGGTGCTCGACAAGGTCGCAGCGATTTTCTTGCTGATATGGCCGCTTTTGCCAACCCCGCAAAGCACGAGCTTGCCGCCGTCGCGGAGGGTACAGAGGCAACGTTCCACCAGTTCGACGTAGGGGTCGCCTAAGCCGTCGCGGAGGGCTTTCAGGCCCTCGATTTCGATGTCGATGACTTCAGTGGCGCGTTGCAGAATGGCTTGGCGGTCTGGACGGGTGCTAGACATATTCAAGTTACCTGGTCACGATCAATGCAGGATAGGCGTGAAACGACGGGGGCGGACAATGCTGGCTTTAACGTAATGCCGCATTCTGGTTCGGCAAACGTTTTGACGGCGGAATGACGCCGAGGTGCGCAGCCGTTGGCCGTCATAGTTCAGGCCCAGGCTCGGGACTCGCGCTCGTAGTGGAGGGTGAAGCCGTTGTTTTTTGGGAGTTGGGAATATATATTAGTAAGCTGACAGTAAACATGCGATGTAACAGACGGATTTATTTTTTCCACCGAAAGGCTGGCTCTATGACTAGATGGCGCGGATTGTTGTTTGGCTTGATGGTGGTCATCATGACGCAGGCGCGAGGCCAGGTTGAGTATAGCGACTCCCTGCTGGCCATTGTCGGCGACAAGGTGATTACGGCGCATGAAATCATGGAAATGACGCAGTCGGAGGAAATGCAGCTGCGGCGTTCCTACATCGGCGAGGAACTGCTTGACCGGCTCCTCGCCGTGCGCAAGAAGGCGTTGAATGTGCTGATCGAGCGCGAGCTGATCTATCTTGAATTCCAGAAATTGCAAGCGAAGGTGCCGACTTCGTATTTACAGGAACGCCTCAACCAGGTCATCACTAACGCTGCTGGCGGCAACATCGCCAAGTTCGAGATGCAGCTGCACACCCAGGGCATGACCATCACCGAGTTCCGTGAACGTCTGTACAAGGACATCGCGGTCGAGCTTCTGACCCGCGAACGGATTTCCCGGGGCAACATCGTGACTGACCACGATGTGGAGAAGTATTTCGAGGCGCAGAAGTCGTCTATGACGATACAGCCGCGCTATCATCTGGCCATCATCCAGATTCTGAAGGGCGGCCGGCATGGCGGCCGCGTGGCAGAAGTGTGCCGCGAGATCAAGGAGAAGCTGACGGCAGGAACCGCCTTTGCCGAATTGGCGGGCAAGTATTCCGAGGGGCCGGGTGCAGACAAGGGCGGCGACCAAGGCTGGTTCACGGACATGAACCCTAAGCTGGAGGAAGTCGTCAAGACGATGACGACCGGCCAGACGACGTTGGCGCCGGTGGAAATCGGCTCGAGCTACTATTTTATCCACGTCCTGGAGGCCGATCTCGGCGGCGTGCCAACGCTCAACGACGAACTCCGGGAGCAGATTCGACGGCAGCTGGAGAAAGAGGAGGAGGAGCGCCGCTACACCGAGTTCATCCGTGAACTCCACATGAAATATCCTGTCCGGCGAATGGAAGGTCTGTGAAGCCAAGGCGTTGAGCTGGCGCAGGGAAGGATGGGGAGAGCCACGCATCCATGCAGATCAGAAGCCATAGTGAAGAAGAGACGCTGAACCTCGGGAAAGCCTTGGCGGAGTTGCTTTGTCCCGGCATGGTGGTGGCGCTTTACGGCGACCTCGGAGCAGGCAAGACAGCGCTGAGCCGCGGGGTGGCGCGCGGCCTGGGCATCGCCGAGCCGGTGACTAGTCCGACCTTTACCGTTGTCCAGGAATATAGGACGCCCGGCGGTATTTGGTTCTATCACCTTGACATGTATAGAATCACGGATGAACAGGCGGCGCTGGCGTTCGGCATCGAGGAATATCTGTTCGCCGACAACGCGATTGCCGTGGTCGAATGGCCAGAGAGAATTGGCGGCCTGCTGCCGCCCGGGGCGGTGTTGAACATCACGATGACGCATGCCGGGGAAAACCAGCGCTGGTTGGAGCTGCCGGATGACATCGGCGCGCACCTGGCCACTAGTCAGCGCTGAAGCCGCCAGAAAAGACGAGCGGACACGGATTTTGATGACAACAGGAAAGTCAGGGCAGGCCTTTGCTTTGGTTTGATACGCATTTGCATGTCGACCCCGATGATGATTTCGACGCCATGACAGCGGCAGCCCGGGCGGTTGGAGTCGGAGGCTTTTTCGTCCAGGGGACATCTTTGGACGATTGCGAGGCAACGGCTGCCTTGGCCGACCCGGCCCAGGGCGTCTATGCTGCGGTCGGGCTGCATCCCCACGTCGCCTCGTCGTTTGATGGCATGTCGTTGTTTCGCGACCTGCTGGAGCGTCCGGGCGTCGCCGCCGTCGGCGAAATCGGCTTGGACTATCACTACAATTTTTCGCCGCCAGAGCGCCAGCGGGAAGTTTTTGCCGTGTTTTTGGAGTTGGCGTCTGAATTAGGCAAGCCTGCCGTCATCCATTGCCGGGATGCGTATGCAGATTGCCGCCAACTGGTTGAGGACTGCTTGCGGCCAGGCACTCCATTTATCATCCATAGTTTCACGGGGACGCCAGACGAGGCTGAGGAATGGCTGGCCATGGGCGCGGTGCTGTCGATGAATGGCATGGTCACCTTCAACAAGGCGGTCAACATCCGCGAATCGTTGGCCGCTATCCCCGTCGAACGCCTGTTGCTGGAGACGGATTCGCCGTACCTGGCGCCAATGCCCTGGCGTGGCCGGCGTAACTGCCCGGCCTACCTGCCCCTCATCGGGCAGCGAGTGGCCAGCGAGAAGGGCATGACCACCGAGGAGCTGGCAGCCGCGACCACGGCCAACGCCTGCCGAATCCTGAATGTGGAAATGCCATCTGTGGTATTTTAAGGGCGAGGGGCGAGGGGAATACGTACGGCAGGCTAAAGCCTGTACTACATACGGCCTTTATTACATACGGCAGGTTTTGCGTTCTCTGGGAAGCACATTTGCAAACGCCCTTGTTTGCAGTATCTTGTTAGACACCGGAACCGCCGGATGACAACCGGGCCGTGGCATGCGTTACATCGTTATACATTGATCAGCAGGAAAAGGACAGCAATGAGCAGACAGCGTTACATCGGGGCCCTGGATGGGACAGGGCATGGCCAGGTTATTCAGCAGGATGTTCCGGAATTGAAGCCGGGCATGGTGGAAGTCAAAGTCCATGCATCGCTGATCAGCCCTGGGACGGAATTGAGCGGCGCCAAGACCGCCCGTCGGGAAGGTAAGACCGAGGTTGGCACGCCGCGGCCATTCGGTTATCAGAATGCCGGCGAAATCACTGCGGTTGGCGATGGCGTGACCGCCTTCAAGCCCGGCGACCGCGTCGCCTGCATGGGCGGCGGCTATGCCCAGCATACCAACATCGCAGTCGTGCCGCAGAATCTTTGCTGCCTTTTGCCGGAAAATGTCAGTTTCGAAGAAGGCGCCTACGCCCACTTGGCTATCACCTCGATGCACGCGCTGCGCCGTGCTGAGCCGGTGTTCGGGGAGTATTTGCTGGTTGTCGGCATGGGTCTGGTCGGCCAGATGGCCGCCCGGCTGGGGCAGATCGCCGGTGTTTACGCTATGGGCTGGGACATGAGCCAGTTCCGGTTGGACGTCGCACGCCGCTGGGGCATTGACGGCACAACCCTGATCGGGACGGATGATGCCCAGGCCAAGGCCAAGGAGTTCACCCGCGGCTACGGCTTTGACCTGGCAGTGATGGCTTTTGGCGGCGACGGCACGAAGTCGTTGGAGCAGGTTAACAGTGTCATGAAGCTGAGTCCGGACACGCATCGCATGGGCCGCATCGCCATGGTCGGCGGCTTGAAGACGCTGTGCGGCTGGGGTGCTGCCCTCGGCAATCTCGACTTGCGCTGCTGCGCCCGCACGGGGCCGGGCTACCATGACGACGCCTGGGAACTGGGCGAGACCAGCTATCCGGCCGTCTTCATGCGCTGGACCACGAGGACGAACATGGAACTGGCTCTGCGCCTGATGTCAGAAGGCAAGCTGGATGTGAAGTGTTTGACGACGCACCGCCTGCCGCTGGCGGAAATCGATACCGCAGTCACCGCCCATATCGAAGACCCGAACAATACCCTGGGGACTCTTCTGTTGTATTGACGGTGCGGCCGTCTGTCCGCGCCCGCCAGGCTGCTGCCAGCGGGCGCGGCCTGGCCAGAGTATGTTTGTTGGCGCGAGATTATGCATCTGGCCGAGCGAGTCATGGCAAAGCATTTGTATCCAGCTGCGTTCGTCGCGTGTGCGGTGGTCATCATCCTGGCCACGTGCTTTTTGCTGACGCATCCCGGCGTGTTCCCTGCTGGCGGTTATGTCGGGCCTGCGTCTTGGCGGGAGTCGACCCCTGCCGGAATTCGTTTCAGCGGCGACTCCTATCGATACATCAGCGGCGCCGAACAAGTTCTGGTCGGCGAGCCGCTGACTGCCGAACAGACTCCTTATCGCGGCTATGTCTGGGTGGTAGCAGCCTGCTTGCGGAGCGGCGTCGGCCTGCGCGGATTGGTTGTTTTGCAGATAGCGGTGGCGCTGTTGGCGCTGTTGGCGCTGATGGCGGTCGCCCGGCAGGCCGGCGGACCTGGCCTGGCAGCTGTGACCGGAGCCATCTTCGCCTTGAATCCCGATTTTCCGGTCTGGCATACGTTTGTCATGACCGAGTCCCTGTACATTTCCGCTGTCTGCTTGACGCTTTGGCTGGCTTTGTGGGCCATGCCGCCAGGGCGTGCCTGGCGCTATGTGCCGGCCACTGCGGCTATCGTTTTGTTCGCCTTGCTGCGGCCTTCGGGCTGGATCATGTTGCCGGCAGTGGCGCTGTTCTGGATTGGCCACGCCAAGTGGCACTGGCCCTGGCGGCTGGCCGGCGCTGCGGCCGTAGTCCTGCTGTTTCTGGCGTTGGCCTTTGGCGGACGCGGCTTCCGGCAGGGCATCTCCGGGCAAAGTCCGGTTGACAAGCTCTATGCCGGCGAGGTGGTCTGGCAGGAAGATTTGTGGCGGGTGGCAATGCCGCCGCCGGATGGCGATGACCGCTCGTATCTCGGCGCTGTCGCCTACATTGCCCGTCATCCCGTAGCGTGCGTCCATCTGGCGCTGCGGCGTCTGGCCGTGCTTTTCCTGCGGATTCGCCCGGGCTATTCAGCGGCTCACAACGCTGTGCTGCTGGCCGTATATTTGCCCTTGGCGTTTCTCGGCGCTGTCGGCGCTTGGCTGGGGCGGCGGCGGCTTGAAGTCCGCCTCGCCATAGCCTTGGTGCTGGCTCATGCCTTGGTCGTGGCTCTGACCTTCAATGACAATGACGGGCGTTTTTCGCTGTACTTAGTTCCGCCGCTGGGCTTGCTGGCGGCCGTCACTTTAGTCAGGGCTGCTGAGGTGATTGTGGGGCGTCGTCGTTCTTCAGGATTTGCTGCTGGATCTCGATCGACTCCTGATGCAGCAGTTTGAAGACGTCCTCGGTCAGCCTGACGCTTAGGCCGAGGCGCTCGGCCTCGGCGCGGGCGCGGCTGAGAACTTGCTCCCAGCGCGAACGTTGCAGGACGGTCAGGTTGTTGGTGCGCTTCAAGTCGCCGATGGCGCGGCTGACGGCCATGCGCCGGGCCATCGTCGTCACTAAAGCGGCGTCCAGGCTGTCGATTTCCGTGCGCAATTCCAGGAGGCGTTGCTGGCAGGCGCTGCCGGGATCGCTGGTGCGCTGGCGGACGGCCAGCTTGGCCAGGATAGCGCCGAGTTCTTCGGGCCGCAACTGCTGTGCTGCGTCGCTGACCGCCTGTTCGGGGCAGCAATGCGCTTCAATCATCAGGCCGTCAAAATCGAGGTTGAGGGCTTCCTGGGCGATTTCAGCGACGCCGTCGCTGCGGCCAGCAATATGGCTCGGGTCGCAGAAGAGAGGTATTCCGGGCAGGTGCTGCCGCAGGTCAATGGCGATTTGCCATAGCGGCTCGTTGCGCCACCGTCCGGTTGACAGGCAGGAAAATCCCCGCAGGATGGCTGCGATGTCCTGGCAGCCGGCTTCTTGCAGTCGCTCAATGGCACCGAGCCAGAGCATCAGTTCCGGGTTGACCGGATTTTTCACCATGATGGGAATGTCAACGCCGCGGAGCGCCTCGGCGATTTCCTGGACGGCGAATGGGTTGACGGTGGTTCGGGCACCGATCCAGAGTACGTCGATCTGAGCCCGCAAGGCGGCTTCCACATGCTTGGCATTGGCGACTTCGACGGCGACTGGGATGCCGGTCTCCTGCCTCGCCTTGACCAGCCAGGACAGGGCTAGTTCGCCGCGACCCTCGAAGGCGCCAGGCCGAGTCCGCGGTTTCCAGACTCCGGCTCGGAACAGGCCGACGTCAAGCCGCAGCAAACCGTGGGCGGTGACTAAAACCTGGTCTTGATCCTCCGCCGAACAAGGGCCGGCAATGACGGTCGTGCCAGCGGGAATCTTCTTCAAGCGCTGAAAATAGTTGCTGGTAGGCATGGTCTGCTGGGTGGAATCGCAGTGGGTATTGATGGCGTTCGACTATAGTGCTGTGGATTTTGGGCAGAGGTCGTCCCCGGGCGAGGCTCAGGGAGTTGCGCTGACCGGTCACGGACTTCCGGCGCGGGGGATATTCCCTCCGAGCCGTTTCACGGTTATTTCACTTCGGTGATGCTGACATCATCGAACCAGGCCGTTCCAGTGGCGTTGAGCATATAGAGCCTGACGTAGCTTCTGGTTGCGATATTGGGTCGCTCTTCATTGCGGCTGCCAGTGGTCCAGGTGAATCCCTGTCTGGTCCAAGGCATGTCGCCAGTATAGGGATTTTTGGGGAACCAGTTGTTTTTGCTGTACACCGGGTTAATGAATACACCGCCGCCGGCTTTGCTGGGCTGGACATTTTCCAGGCGGACCATAAAGGAAATATGGTAGGTGGTGTTCTCTTTGAGCTTGTCATCCAGGTACTGGGTGATGAGCAGGCGACGCTCGGGGTCCGGGTTGTGAAGCTTGATGCTCTGGCCGTCTTTGATAAACAAGCTCTGGTCAAGGGCGATACGCGGGTTGTCAGAAGCGACATCTTCAGGATGGGCATACCAGGAGCCGAAGGCGCGCCCTTTTTGCGGTGCGGCAAAGGTGCCGTTTTGCAGCAGGTTGTTGTCCTGCAACGGCTCCATGCTGAGAATCCCGTAGGCGTCAATGGCGTGGAATCCCTTGATAAAATAACTCCAGGTATAAAGCTTGGTGTACGGGGCGTCGGTCTTGATATAACGGCTGCGGTTGAAATTCCCCCGCAGCGGGCGGCTGGGATTGAAGGAGATTTCCGCGAGGGGGATTTTTACTTCGGCGGCCCAGCGGTCTTCCAGGCGCTGCACGGCGTACTGGCAGCTGCTGTTCCAGCCGATGTCGCCGATTGACTTGGCGCCGATGCGTTCGTATTCATAATCCGAGATGCTGCCCATGGCATTGATGATCCATTGATAATAGAACTGCCTGGCACCGCCTTCCTGGTACAGAAAAATCTCCAGGCTGGAATCCGCCCAGGTGCGGTTGTCGTCCCGCTGGCGCTCTTCGCAGACTAGCAGCGGCATCTGCGGCTCTCGGCAGTCGTAGGCGATATAGAGGTACTCATCATCGCGGGCAACGCGAACCTGGGTGGTGACTTCGCAGACATCACTGATATTCTTGAGGTTGAAGGCAGGCAGCAGATACACCGGCTGACATTCCTGCCAGAGTTGGTCGTCGAGCTGACCGTCAATAACCAGCTCGGCCTGGCCTTTCTTTACTTTGACCTCACAGCTCCAATCGCCGATGGCTTGGCTGTCAGCCAGGTATTTGTCGCGCTCCGCCTGCAAGGGAACCAGGAGCTGTTCCCGCATCAGCGCCACCCGGCGTTGGGCCAGACCGCTGGTTTTTTCCTCAGCGCTATCTAGCAAGGCGGTGAAGTGCTTCATCATCTCTTCTGAATAGACTTTGTGCCAGAGGTCATAGCTGGATGGAGGAATGCTGGTCGGCCCGACCGGTGTTTCGACGATATTGGCCACCACTTTATGCACCCACAAGTCTTCCAGCAGATCAAAGAACTGCTGCATTTCCGTCGCGCCTTGCTCGAACATCAGCTGGAAATGCTCTTGCAATAGCGCCGGGACATCAACCTGGTTGTCCCAGGCGACTTTGGCATAGACGTAATAATTCAGGTACTGGTACAGGAAGCGGTCTGCCTCGCTTTCCAGATAAGAACCAAAAATCAAGTCCTCTTTGGCCATGCGCTGATAATACTGCGGGATAATCCGATGGGAAAAACAAGGTATGCCGGGAAGATCGCGCGCGCCGTATTTATTGGTATAATTCCAGAGCCAGACTTTTTTGCCGATCTTGTCTCGCCAAGCGCGGATGCGCGCATCGGAAGCCGCTTGGGTGGGGCCGCCTTCCTCCCAAGGGCCGCTCACTGCCACCATCACGAGGAGATTGTTAGGGAATTCAATCGGCGGCGGTGCAGTATAATGGCCGTAGGACATCATGGTGACGTAGCCGGGGATGTTTTCCTGCTGCAAGCGTCGGGCGACCTCCACCCCCAGCTCCCAGACGATGTTTCCGCCTTTGTCCGGCTGCTGGTGGCGTTCACGGCAGAGATCACAATGGCAGGGCGTGAACCAGTCCATGGGCATGATGTTGAAGAAGCCTTCCTGGAAAGCGCTTTGGTCCCAGACGCATTTGTCGAAGCGCTTCATGTAGACCCCGCGCTCCTCGGCGCTGACGCCTGTCAGGAAAGCCTTGGCGTCCTGGTAGAGCGTCTCCCGAAAGCCGGGATTCAGGAAGCAGAGATTGCCGGCCAGCACGGATTCGCGCTTGTCGGTCAGGCGTTTGCCCTGCGCCGTCAAAGCGAAATATTCCGGATGCGTTTCCCCGAAGCGCTCCAGGTATCCTGAGCGTTCCAGGCTGTGGCAATTGGGGATGTAGCGGGTCTGCATGCGCTGGCGCAGGATGTTCAGAGGGCGGTTCACTTTGGCGGACGCCTCCTGCTGCTCCTGAATCTCTTGTGCAGTCAGGCCCGCAGTCGGAGTGTCCAGAAACCAGGCGCCGTCATTGCTGTGCTTGCGGGCATGGAAGTCCGGCCGTTCCAGGATATCCGGGGAGGGGATGCTCAAGGTGCGGTGCTGAGGCACGATGGAGCCCAGTTCGCCGGGAAAATAGAAGCGGACTCCCAGGAAGCGTTCCAGAAATTCGTAGACCGCGAAGGTTGTCCCGCGTTGCATAGACCAGCCCACAGCGCGCTGGTCATCTTGGCCTGCCAGCACGATGATGTTCCCAAAGGCCTTGATGACAAAAGCGTCCCGGACATAGCCGCTTACATCGACGCCCAGGTCGCGGGTCAGGGTGGTCAGCCCCAGAACTAGGCTGACCTTCTCGCCGCTTGGCTGCGGCACCACCGGAATGCTGACGCCGAAGGATTTCTCCAGAAATGTCTTTAATTCATCCGCAGCAGTGGTCTTCACCTGCCTAGGCAGCTCGGGCGCGACCACAATCTCCAGATTCGCAATGCCGTCCTGGATCAGCAGCAGAGGCTTTTCAGCGTCAAGGATGGCATGCCGGGGAGGGTGAGGATTGAAATCCACGGCGATTGGCGCAGCCGGCAAGGAGCTGCTCAGCAGCAGCACAGCGACAGTCAGGAGGCTGAAGAGAGGCATTTTCATCTGTTTTCCTGGTTTTGGGGTAACAAAACAACTTGGCGGGCAGGAGAAGCTGCATAACGTGCCTGCACAGGATTTTAAGATATGCCGACAACAGAACATATCAAGCCAGGCTTTAGCCTGGGGGAGGCATGCCCCCAAAAGTGGCGCCCCGCAGGGGCACTACTGTTAGCGCAGAAAACATGTTGTCTGGATTTTGCGTAAATTTGTTGTTATGTATTGCATGCCAATGAGTTGTAGATTGGTTTTTCCAAAAATCTTTCACAAAAACAAGAAGTTGGCCGATAGTAGTACTATGTCGACCATGCCCACAGCGAGCGTCCGCAGGGCCGTAACCTATCGTCAGCCACAAAAAACAGAAAATTAGTTTTTTTATAAGAAATGATTTGACAAGAGCGAATACTATGCGATATTCTTTTGGAACAGGATGGGATAATATGGTCTATAATGGTCTTCTTTAGACAAGTTTTGGATTTCCTCTTGTGCCGTTTTGGCCAGGTGTGAGAGCCAGCAGGAGTCGTGTACAGATGCGTTTCAATGGGCAGAACAAATGCACGCTTGACGCTAACGGGCGCATAAAGCTCCCGCCGTACATGATGTTTGCCTTTGGCACGACCGGGAATCAGGGCGTGGTGTTTTACTGCCTGCCGGAGGGATGCATAGCGATTTTCCCGGTGGAGCAGTGGGAAGTCTACTGCCGGCAGATGGACAGCGAGTCAGACATGGTTTTGGCTGATCCTGCGCAGCGTCGCCAGCGGCGACGGATCGGGGCGATGAGCCAAAGCGACGTAATCAGCAACCAGGGCAGAGTGACGCTTCCCACCAGCATGCGGGAGTTTTTTGGCTTTGAAGCTGGTGATGAGATGATGATTGTCGGCGCCAGGACCTGGGTTGAGGTCTGGAAGGTTGAAGATTGGGAACGCGAAATGAAGGCTATGGGCGAGTCCGAACCCGGAAGAGCATGAGGACATTTCTCCCAGCAGTCGTTCACAACTAAGGGCAATGTGGAGGTGCGGCTAAAACAGGGAAAGGCGTTGCAATGTGAAAAAGGACGCTTTTTTCTGATGGCAGAGGGTGCAAGTGGATGTGCACGGGTTTGGGGATGAAGTCAGGGGCAATTTCAGAGGAGAGGCAGTATGGCGTATTTTTACACAGAGCGGGGGCGGCGGTTGTTTGTCAGGGTTATGTTTGGCTTGGTCTGTTGGTTCATGATGGGCGTCGCGCTGGCGACTGTCCGCGAAGGCAACCGCCATGCTGTTGACGTACGGCGACTGGCCGTGGACTTGGCGGGCAGGAGCAGGGGCGGCGAACTGTCCGCCCAGCTGTCGTCTGACCATGTCGTCACCTTGTTGCGCGCTTGTGCTGTTGACGCGCCTTGACAGCGTCAAGCAGAGGGAAGGGAGAATTGGTGGGAGGGCGTGGAGACGTGGCTGGAACTATTGTACAAACAATGCCTGGCGCGGTCGCGATGCGGCGAAGCGTGGAAGAGCGGCGCATACGCCGTGCCTGGCATTTATTGATTGTCTTTGCGGTTGGCGCCGTTGTGTTGTTCGGTCGCCTTGCCTGGTTGGCGCATCATGTTTCAGGCCAGCAGGAAGCGCTGCGCGCCAAGCATCGTGTTTCCCAGGAGCTGTGGATACCCGGCCGGCGCGGGCGCATTGTCGCCGCCGATGGCCGGGTGCTGGCCTGGTCCGAACGCCGCTTCCGGCTTCTTTGGCGCGTCCCTGACACATTGTCGGAAGCCTTGGCCGAACGGACGGAATGTGCGCAAATCCAGGAGCTTGCGCCGTTGCTGCCGGCTGCGGCGGCACTGCCGACCTGCCTGGGCCGGGAGGTCGTCCTGGAACATGACCTGACCCTGTCGGATGACATCTTGCATTCGGTGTCGGCATGGGCGCCAGCGACGGTTTCGCTGCATGCGTATTTCGTTCGGCAGACGTTGCCGGGCGCACCGGAGTCAGCGTTGCTAGGCGAAGTGGAGCTGGATGACGAACATGGCCTGGAACGCGGCGTTTCCGGATTGGAGAAGCGGTATGATCAAGTGCTGCGCGGTCGGCTGGTGTGCTTGCGGATGATTGCCGACGGCAGGCAGGCAATGGTGATGGATGAAAAGAGCGAGGGGGAACGCGGGAATGGCGACGATATTCATCTTGGCGAGGTTAGCCCATGAAAAGGTGACGGCAGAGGCGCGGGCGATTAGGCGTGACTTGGGCAACGCCACTGGTCGGCTGCACGTGTATTTTCGCCTGGTAGCCCTGCTCCTCGCCCTGGGCAGCGCAGGCTGCCTGCTGATTCAAAGCGCGACCAGGGGCATGGCGTCGCAGAGCTGCTTTTCGCGCTTGCAGATGGTATGGTTGCTGTTCGGATTGACCTTTTTGGGCGCTTGCTTCCTTTTTCCCCGCTCCTTTTACAAACGTCACCTGGGCATTATACTAAGCTTGGTTTATGGCCTGCTGTGGGGCGTACTCTTGTTCGGGACGAAAATTCAGGGCGCGAGGAGCTGGTACCGTTTCCACGGATTTTGCATGCAGCCGAGCGAGCTGGCCAAGCCGGCCTTCCTGATCGCCTTCGCCTGGTTCTGGAAATGGGCGGAAAAATGGCCGTTCCAGGCGCGCTTTGCCGCTGGAGCGCTGTTTGCCGGGCTGTGGATGCTGCCCATCATATTGCAGCCAGACTGGGGCACGACCATGATTTACGCCCTTACGACCCTGGTTTTGCTGTATTGCCTGGGCATGAACTGGCGTCAGGTCTTGGCCGTCCTGGTGCCGGCCCTGGCCGGAATCAGCTGGGCGCTGGCGCGTCATCCGTATGTGAGGCGGCGATTCATGGCCTTTTTCGGGACTGGCGGCGATTTGTCCGCAGTCTGCTGGCAGGCAATGCAGATGCGGGACTGCTTGATTAAGGGCGGCTGGACAGGCGGGCTGTTTGCCGAACCGAGCAGCTTTGTCTATGTCCCGTATCGCTACAATGACTCTATCTTTGCGGCGGCGGCAGAGCTGCTCGGCGTCGCAGGGGTCTTGCCGTTGATTTTGCTTTGCCTGGGGTGGGTCGGCTATTGCTGTTACCTGGCTGGTCGCCATGCTTCGCGCTGGACCTATCCGGTGTATTTAGGTGCTGGCGTCATGCTGTCCGGGCAGGCGTTCGTGCATCTTGCCGTTAACCTCGGCTTGATGCCGACGACCGGCATCAACCTGCCGCTGATCAGCTATGGCGGCAGCTCGCTGTTGACGACCTTGCTGATCATCGGCCTGGTCGAACGGTGCGCCTGGGAGGACAAGCAGGAGGAAGCCAGCAGCATGGCAATAGCGGTTGTTTCCACACCCGCTCCGCGTGAAAAGGCGCCGCTAGTCGCCGGGACGCCGCTCGCATTGGAGAACGGCGAATAAACGCTTCCCGGCGGCTCATCGCCGTCATCGACATGCGCAGGAAAAAGCATGGACTGGCTGGACAGAACCGCGCTTCTTTATCTCTGCAATGCATTGTTGTGCAATGCGTTGTCATCCCGAGGGTCAGCCGCAGCCGTTGCCGCAGGGCCAGCCGCTTGCTGGCGCCTGGCGCTGATGTAGTCAGCCATGATGTTGACGGTTTCCTCCAGGATGAGGTCCTGGGCGTTTGCAACGTCGATGTCGTCCTCGTCAGGCCGGGCAATGTTCCGCTTGCGGGCATTTTTGCGCTGAGCCTGGAATTTGCGGAACATGCGGACGGTTTTATCCTCGTCTTCCTGGTATTGCCGCCGTTGAGTCAATTCCAGGGGAAGCTGCTTGTCAGCCCGGAAATCAGCGTAGAAGTCAATGTCCTTCTGGTATTCGCTGAAGAGAGGATTTTCCTGGCGTCGTTTCTGCGAAGCCTCCAAGAGGGCGGGAAGCACATCGGCGGTCTGGTTCATGCTTTCATACTTGAGCGGCTGGATTTGATCCCAGGGCAGGACATGGGGGAGTTTTTCCTCTCCCAAGTCCAAAAGATCGAGGAAAGACGCGAAGCTGATGTCCGAGGTGATGCCTTTGACCTGGGTGGAGCTGCCGTTGATGCGGTAGAATTTGGATATGGTGATTTTGAGCGAGCCTGGCTCAGGGTCAGGCATGCGGCTGCTGGCCTGGCTCAGGGCGCGGACATTGGCCAGGTTGATGACGGATTGCACGGTGCCTTTGCCGTGGGTGCTGGCGTCGCCGACAATGATGGCGCGGCCATAGTCCTGCAAGGCACCAGCGACGATTTCAGAGGCCGAGGCGCTGAGTTTGTCAACCATGACGATCAGCGGGCCAGCAAAGCTCACGGCTGGATTGGTGTCTTCCTTGCGGTCAATCTTGCCGCTGCTGTCGCGCACCTGCACGATCGGGCCGGAGGGAATGAACAGCCCGGCCAGGTCCACGGCTTCGTCAAGCGCACCGCCGCCATTGCCGCGAAGGTCGAGGATGACGCCGTCGGGGGGAGACGGTTCGGCCATGGCCTTTTCAATCAGCTTGCGTACGTCGCGGGCAGAGCTTTTGTAGTCGGGATCGCCTTTGGCGCGGGCGGCGAAGTCGGCATAGAAGCTGGGCAGGTAGATGATCAGGACATGGGCGGGATCATCAGCATCAGGCAGAGAAAGCTGTCGTGTTTCCGACTGGGCCTCCTGGTCGGTCAGCTTGACTTCATCGCGGACGATGCTGACCAGGGTAGGGGTGTTGGAACCCTCCTCCAAGATAGTGAGGTGGACGGTCGTTCCCTTCGGGCCGCGAATTTTGGCGACGACCTTGTTGAGCGGCATTTCGACTACGTCAATCGGCTCCTCGCCTTCCTGGGCGACAGCCGTGATGCGGTCGCCTTCCTTGAGCCGCCCATCGCGGTCAGCCGGGCCGCCAGGAACAATGCCGACGATGACGGTGTAGGCATCCTTGGTGGACAGGGTCGCGCCAATGCCCTCTAAGGACAGGCGCATGTTGATGTCGAAATTCTCCTTGGTTTCCGGTGCCATGTAGGCGGAGTGGGGGTCGAGGACACGGGTCAGCGCGGTCAGGTAGGTTTCCAGGATGTTGATGGCTTCGACTTCTGCCCGGCGCAGGTAGCTGCGGGCATAGTTCTTGGCCAGTCGCTCGGGAAATGGCGCCGCCTCCGTAGACGGCACTGCTGCCGCCTGCTCTGCCGGTGCCGCCTGTTCTGCTGGCGCCGCCTGTTCTGCTGGTGCCGCCTGTTCTGCTGGCGCCGCCTGCTCTGCCGGCGCAGGGGCGTCATGGCCTTTTTTTGCCGTTGCGCCATCGTCGTCGGCTTCGCCAGCTTTTTTCTTTTTGGCGGCGTCTTTTTCCTCTTGCAGGCGGTTGGCGAGAAGGGCGTTTTTGACTTGCTGGCGCCAGAGGTTTTCCAGTTCCTCGACGGTTTTGCACCAGGGGAGGTCCTTGAAGTCGGTGTTCATGGTTTCCTGGACAGAGAAGTCATGGGAGTTGTCAATGGCCTCAATGGAGAAGAGGGCTCGTTGGCGGACTCGTTCGAGGTAGCGTTGATAGACTTTGAAAGGGAATTCCAGGTTGGCAGTCATGGTCCGCTGATCCCAGAGCACGCTTTCGAACGAGCGGAAGTCCTCCAAGTCAGACTCCAGGAAGAGGCTGCGGTTGAAATCCAGGCTGTTGAAGTATTCGTTGAACCATTCCGCCGAAAGGGCCGGGGTGATGTTCTGCGGGTGGTAGTGGTACTTGGACAGGAGAATGACGACGTATTTGCTGACCAGTCGCTCGCGCAGCAGCGGAGTCGGGACGGTCGGGACGTGGGCGAGAAGTTCTTCCGGCGTTTCAGCTCTGGCAGGGCTGCCTGAGACGAGGAATAGGGCCAGGCTCAAGGCAAGCGCGGCAAGGGAACGACGGCGGCAAACATGGAAATGGCTGGTCATGGTTGGCCTTTGCGAGGATGGTGCGTGGAAGAAGCCGGGTTGATGCCCGGCGGAACAAATTGGATGCCGGTGATGGCGTTCTGGGTGAAGGTGGCGACGCGACCGCTGATGTCGGCTTGGCGCTGGGTTTTAAACACAAAGAGCCAAGACGAGTCAGGCACCTCAACGTAAAGCCGACCCTTGTAGATGCGGGTTGGTTGCGAATATCGGGCATTGTCAACGCCAACCAACCCTGTCCAGGCGTCTTGGATTTTCTCCAGCAGCGCCAAGTCGGGATTCTTGACGCTGTTGAGTACGTCCTGAACCAGGTCAGCCGCAGTTTTTGCTTCCGGCCGGAGGTCGGCGAACACGCCGGGTCTGCGATCCTCGCCGACCCAGTCAGCCAAAGCCTCCTCGCGTGACTCTTCTCGGCGGCTGGGCTGGCCATGCCGGAAGGTTTGGCGGTATTCCGAGCGCGACAGCCATCGGTTGGATGATTTTTCGCTGGACATTGGGAAAACTCGAAAAAGCGTCTCGGCAAGTTGACAGGTGGAGCATCAGCCAATACGTTGTTAGGTCGTGACGTCGTTTTTGCTCCAGCCACGCTGGTTGGTGCATGAATATGAATAACATAACGCCAGCCCGGCGATGGCGCAACCCGTTGCCGCCGGTTTGGCTTGGAGCCAGGTATGAGTGTGATTCAAGATAATTTGAAAGCTGTCAATGAACGGATTGAAGAGGCTTTGGCTCGGGCTGGCCGCGCTCCGAGGACGACCCGCCTGCTGGCGGTGACCAAGACCTTTACGCCGGAAGTGATCCAGGAGGCATATCGCGCTGGCCAGCGCAGCTTTGGGGAAAACCGGGTGCAAGAGCTGGCCGCTAAGGCGCCGGCGCTGCCGCCAGACTGCGAATGGCATCTTATCGGACACTTGCAGAGGAATAAAGTTCGACAGGCTCTTGGCTTTGCGACGTGGATTCATTCGGTTGACTCGCCAGCGCTGCTCGAACGCATCCAGCGCCTGGCAGATGAGGTCGGCGCAGCACCGAAGCTGCTGCTGGAAGTGAATGTCTCCGGCGAAGAAAGCAAAATCGGCTTTGCGCCGGATGCGGTCGAGGCTGCCTTGGCCGAGATGCCAGCCGGGCCGGCAGAGTGCGTCGGCCTGATGACGATGGCGCCGCTGGGAGCTGACGAGGGAACCCTGCACAGCATCTTCGGCGGATTGCGGCAGCTGAGGGACCGCCTGCAAGACCGCCTGGGCATGCCTTTGCCAGAATTGTCAATGGGCATGTCAAGCGACTTGGAAGCAGCGATCGCCGAAGGGGCGACAATCGTGCGTGTAGGAACAGCGATTTTCGGACGACGGTGAACCTATGTCGCCAGTGAGCAATGCCTGCCGCACGTAGTACAGGCCGTACTTCGTCCACGCGAACCGCAGAGCTGTAGAGTGGGCACGACGGACGTAGCCCCCTCGCCCCTCGCCCCTGACGAATGACGAATGACAAATGCGCTTCAGCATTCAGCATTCAGCATTCAGCCCCTCGTCCCACGTCAATATCCGACCTCGTTGACGATTTCCGTTGTCAGGCGCCGGTTGCGTTCAGCTCCGCCGTCGATATTGGCGCTTTTCAAGATTTGCGGCATTTTGCCCTGCGCCTGCATTTTTTCAATCACTTGTGCCACCATCATCCACATGATCATAGCCGCGTTGATTCCCGACAGCGGGAACAGCGGCACGTCGTAGCCCTCAAGCTGTATATGGCCGTCCCCCAGTGGCGCTTGGTTGTCAATGAACAGGTCAGCGCATTCATACAGCCGCTTGCCGCTGGGGTGGCGCGATTCGACCTGCGAGGAGTAGTTTTCGGATGAGATGACGATGACCTTGCAGCCGATACGCCGACATTCGAGGGCCAGTTCTACGGTCGGCAGCGACCTACCGCTGACAGAGCCAATCACCATGACATCACCAGCGCGGACATTCGAGGCGCGCACCGCCAGACGCACAGTTTCCAGGGCAACATCGTAATCGGGATCAGCGGCCGGACGCCCCTTGCGGCAGGCAGGAACATCGTCATTGACGGTGAAGGTCCAGGAAAAAGCCTTGATGCACGCCAGGCCGCCGCCGCGGTTGATCAGCTCGCGGTCGATGATGTGGCCGGTGTCGTGGACATGCCAGGCGCCACCGTTGAGAAGAGAGTCGGCGACCATGGCCGCAGCCTGGTCGATGCGTCCCAGCTGTTCTTTTTCCAATTGGTCGAATTGAGCCCGAAAATTGTTCAAGAGTCGTTGTGCCAGCATAGTTGTCCTTCCTGGTTGTGATGTGATGATGTCGACATAGACGGCGGCGAAAAGCTGAAGCAAGTCAGGCCGGCTGGTTCTGTTTTCCGACCTGATTACTTGACAGTACCGAGTTTTTGCCCATTGTTCACTGGGGTCATGTGACCGTCTAAAAATAATGCGATTTTTTTAAG
>MWEG01000108.1 GCA_002070945.1 Lentisphaerae bacterium ADurb.Bin082 | reverse complement strand
AAACCCCAACAATCAAAAATGCCTTTTGGGAAAACCTGGTGTCCTCAGGTAGGAAAACAGCTCATTTCTGGGCGGTTTGAGGAGCCTATGGGACGGTTATGAAGTTAATTGTATAATCGTATAGGAATCATGAAGATGCGTACTACGATGTTACTCGCTCTTGGCCTGGCTGTCCCCCTGTCTGCTGCCATTGAACTGCGGCAGGTCAGCCACGGCGAATTCACGCTGCCCCAGGTGGAGAATTCATATTTCCGGGTGACGCTGGCGCCAGAGTCGGGCGGGCGAATCATATCCTGGCACGACAAAATTCGCGACTGCGAGATGCTGCACTGCAAGCTGCCTCTGAGCAAGGATGGAAAAGTCAGCGTAGGCGGGCTGCTGGACGACCGTGCTGAATTGACTTTCATGCCCTATGAATGTATCAGCCGGAAAAATAACCAGCGCGTGACGATTCGCATGAGTGCCGAGAACGACCAGAAATTCCGCGTCAGCAAAGCGCTGGTGTTCCAGGCAGACAGCCCAGTAGTCGAAGTCCAGTACCAGTTCGCCAATCACGGCCACGAGGTCGTCAGCGGCTTCGCATACGGCCAGCGAGGCATGGTGCTTCCCGGCGGGGTGGACAAGGTGACAACGGATTGTCGCTACTTTCTCCCGACCACCCACGCGCTTCGACGCTTGCAGGGATTCACCCTGAAAAACTATGACGGACAGGAGACGCCGGAATTGCGAACCAAGCTGTGGACGGCCGTTGCCGCGCCCTGGGCCGGGTTCCTGCATCTGCCGTCCCGGCAAGGCCTGGCTGTCAGCTTTGCCGATGACGCCTACCGGGGATTCTATGTCTGGAAACCAGCCATTGATGTCCCAACCTTCGAATGGAGCTTCACCGATATTCCTGCCGGACATCGCCGCGAAACAAGTCTGCATCTCATCCAAGTCAATGACCTGATCGGACTATGCCACGCCTCGCCGGAACTGCTCGCCCAGATGGACTGGCGCTACGTCGAAGATGAACTGGAAGTGACAACGACCTTGCAGCCGCTGTCCGACAGCCGCCCAACCCGACTCCTCACGACCGTGGAACAAATCGGCGCCAAGCTGAAACGAAACAGTACGCTTGAACTGGCCGACGCCGGCATGAAGGAACTTCGCACCAGCTTGGCGGCTCCCGGCGTGGGCTTATTCCTGATCACACAGCAGGTGTTTGCCGGCGATGTGCTGCTCGCGCAATGGCGTGATGTCGCTGCCCTGGGCGACGTGCCGACAGCCCCGGTGCTGAACATGGCCTGGCGGGCAAGCCGGGAAAATGAAGTCATCCCAGGATGGCAAGCGCCGCCCGCAGATGTCGTTGACGTCGGCCCACAGGCACAGGAACGACGCTTCGCAGTCGTGCAGCCGACCGGCTCGCCGCAAGACCCCGGCAACTCTTTTGCGGAAGTGGACAAGCTGATAGTCGAGATGGCTCGCAACGAAGTGGAGTCCCGTGAGCTCGTCATCTACCCTCTCGGCCTGGTTGATGCCGGACAAGCTGAGCTTCTCGGCGGCGAGGCAGTCCACGCCCGGCTGCTGCTGGAACGCCAGCACCGCATAGATGCCCGCGACAGCGGCGGCGGTATCCGGCTGGCTCGCATTCTCTATCCTTGCACAGAGGATTTTACCCTGCCTGGACCCGTGTCGTTGTGGCTGATCCTCGGCGAGCGTGGCGGCTGTCCGGTTGGCGAGCACACCCTGACCGTGCGGGTCACTGTCGATGGTCGTTCAGTCGAAGTGCCGGTTCTGGTTCGCGTCCGCGATGTCGGACTGCCAATTCGACCGCTGATCAGCCTGGAATCTGAGGGCTATCCGTACTGGTTTCCCCATGACCGCAAGCCGGAAAAAATCAAAGCCTGGCTGGAAAACATGACCGGCCACCAAGTTGACTTTTTCCAGGAATTCGGCCGCAACCTGGAGGCGCGCGTGGCCGGAACCAATCGTAGCCTGGCCCAGGACCTCAAAGCCAATCCCGACCGGTATCAGGACGGCGCAACCCTGCCACCGCTGGACTTCTCCATCTATGATGACCTTTTTGACATCGGCATCAATCTTGGCATGGTTCGCTTTAAAACCTGCTATTATAACCTTGAAGGCCCCGACGCAGTCCGGCTGCATTATTTTTCCGAAGGATACAAGTATGTGCGAAGCAAAGGCTTCCAGCGGAAAGACATTTTCCTGAAGCTGTTAGACGAGCAGCCAGCGGATAAATTCCCCTTGATGGTGCGTCAGGCCCTGTTGTTCAAGGAGATCGGCTACAGGCCGTTCAGCACGTTCCACCAGCTATTCGGACGTCGTGAGCAAATGGAGTTGCTTGGGCCGGTGTTTGAAATGTTCCAGGGCGGCTTTACGACCAGGGCGCAGCGCACCGCCCTAGTCCGGGACGGATTGCTGAAACCAGACGCAATCGTGCTGCTCTACACAGGCTATGGCACCTGCTGGCAGCCCTACGAAGTCCAAGCCGGCCATGGCTGGCGCGCTGCTTACCTGGAACACGAGATGTTTCACAACCACGAGTACTTCCGCGGCAATCGCCCTGGTGCCAATATAATCTGGTTTGACCAGGAGGCCGGACTGCCACGCGACTCTGTCGGCCACGAAGGCTTGCGAGACGGCATGGAGGCAGCTAATCTCATCGCGCTTTATCGGCAATGGCGACGCCTGCTGGGCGACCGGCCTGAGCATCGCGAGCTGCTGGCTGATTGCGATCGCATCCTGGAAAGCATTTTCACCGGGCCAGACGCCTGCTTCCCGACCGGAGTGACGACTGAACGCGGCATCGACATGGAGACGCTCGACGCAATGGTGCCGCGCGAACAATTCCACCGCGCCCAAAGAAGGGCGCTTGATCTCCTGGAACGGATTCGACCAGCGGCCTTGGCCGCAATTCCGGCGGTCAGCTCCATCCGCTGGGACGACCTGATGCTTTTTGCCGGCGGCCGAAGCACCTCGCGTGTGGTCTGCGCTCCAGGCGTCGATTCGGCCATGGTCGATGTTTTCTGGCAAGAACTGGCGCGGCGGATAAAAGCTCCAGCGGCCATGCTGCGCGATCCGGCTCTGCCCGCTGCGTTGGAAATCATGCTGCACCTGAACCCAGACTGCCCGTCGACCTACACGATAATGCCAGCTGGCGACGGAACGCGCGTGGACATCACCGCACAAACGCCGGAGCGACTGCTCCTGGCCATCCAGAATTGGCAGAACACCATGGACTTAGAGGGATTCTGGCCTTGAAGACAAGGGGCGAGAAACTGTTATTTATCCGTTGATTACGCTGATGACGCAGATTTTTTTGGGTGCGTTGTACAGGGAAATCAACTGCAAAGCAGCAAGGGGACTAAAAGCGCGAAACGTACGGCAAGCTGAAGCTGAACTACATGCTCCTGCAAGCGAGGTACATACGGCAAGCTAAAGCTTGAACTACATACGATGGCGCAGCCGCCGTCCACACCGTCCACTATGTCCACCATGTCCACCATGTCCACAGCGTCCACATCTTTTTGCGCTGTTAGGCACTTAACCATGCTTTTATATCATCAAGGATAACAACCAACAAGGCTGCAATCATGGATGCCAAATATGCACAGAACTTGCTGCGCGAGCTAGTCGCGATTCCAAGCGTGAATCCAGGTTTTACTCATGCGCCAGCTGACACCTTGGGCGAAGAACGAATCGCGACATTCCTGCAAAACTGGGCACGAGACAACGGCATCTCTGCCCAGCGATTCGAGGCAGCGCCTGGCCGCCCCTGCGTTCTCCTCGAAACCGGCCCCAAAGACGGCCCTGCCCTCTTGGTGTCGGCTCATATAGATACGGTATGGACCGAGATGAAAGCGCCCTTCACTCTCCAGGAAACAGACAATTATCTCCACGGACTCGGCGCTGTCGACGACAAAGGGCCATTAGTGTCAGCACTCTGCGCTTTACGCAAACTGGCCCGGATAAATATTTCCTTGCGCTTTCTCGTCTTGGCCACTTGCGACGAAGAATTCGGCCTGATTGGCATCCGGCATGCAATCCCCGAGCATATCCGGCCCGACGGCGTCATCATATCCGAACCCACCAACCTGAAAATCGTGACCGCGCACAAAGGCTACACCCGCTTTGTCATTCGAACTACTGGAAAACGAGTTCATTCCAGCCTGGTTCCTGCCGGTGAAAACGCGATTTACAAGGCCGCCGAGCTAGTCCGTGCGCTCAAGGCATATTCTACGGAACTCCTTAGCGCCCCGCCCCATCCACTGCTCGGGACTAATACGCTGAATGTCGGGGTCATTCAAGGCGGCACGCAAGCAAGTGCCGTGCCTGATGTCTGTACACTTACGCTTGACTTCCGCTCCCTGCCTGGCGAAACTCCAGCATCAATCCGTTCCCATATCCACAGGGCGCTTTCCAACTGCGAGGCTGACTACGATATAGTGGAAGAAAAATTTGAAGCGCCTGCGCTCGACACCTCTCCCGACATTCCAATGGTCAGGCATCTCCAGAAAATCCTGTCTGCCGACGGACTTGATGCTGAGCCGTATGGCGTGCCTTTTACCACAGAATCTTTCCGGCCAGCAGAATGTGGAATCCCGACCATTGTTTTTGGCCCAGGTGACATTGCCGTAGCTCATGCCATGGATGAAAAAATAGCCAAAGACCAACTTTTGCAGGCAACCGACCTATTCGTGCGTCTGGTGATAAGCCGAAACTGGCACCAAAACGACTTCAAGGACAGTCAGCGTTATTGTGCTGGACATGAAGCCTCGTAGAGGCGGCACCATGAGTAGTCCATGTGATAGATCAATACTCCAAGTTTACATGAAATAGCCATCTGCCTTGAAGTAAAAAGAACAGGCAGATGGGTAAGAAGGTATTTATCTTTAAGTTTTTTCAAGAAAAACCATGAAGAATCTGCCAAAAACACAAGCCGCTATCAAAAACTAGTATCATTCTGATCGCCATTTGAAACCGTCAAATTCGCGCCATTACAAAGCGGCGCCGACAAAATCGAGTCCCCACCCTAAAGAGGGATCACCCCCGCTAAGTTTTGTCGCGTACGCGAGGAGGCGATCTTATATCAACGGGTGACCCATTACTGATCGATTATCCTGGACCGTCCCAAGCTACCTCGGCGGTTGGCGTCGTCCGTTTGATGGATTAGATTATTTGACTTGAGTCACCCGCCTGCACCGAGAGACATCACGGCTTTTTGCCGTCGATTGGCATTTCGGTGCGGCGCGGCCAAGGCTCAACCTGCGGAACAGAACGGCATGTCAAACGCGATCACGACTAAGTTTGCCAAATATTTCGATGAGGCCAGCCAAAGCCGCGGCCAAGACCTTGTCGCCCGGGGCCAAGCGCAATGCGTTTTTGCCGGCTTTGAACGCTTGGCGTGCGAAGTCACGGATGGCGAAGAGTTCTATGCAGTGCAACTGCAAGTCACCAACCGCGAACTGATTCCCACCTGCGAATGTCCGGCCTTTGCGGATGGCTCTCCTTGCGCCCATCTGTGGGCAGCCCTGCTTTTGGCCGAGCGGAACCAAGAATTAGGCGCGGCAGCCAAACGCGGCTGCAAATTTCGGCTGCCGCCGAAAACACACGACGCAAGCGACGACACGTCGTCCGGGGCTGCGGTCCCGGAACAGCTCTATGACTTTGACGGCCAGCCCAGGCGGCGACAACGGCCAGAGAAGCTTTCCGCTAACCCTTGCTCAGAGTCGTATCTTGAATACGAGCAGCCTACGCGACGGGTGTCAAGGACAGACGCGCCAGCGCTGATGGTCGATCCGGTGGCACCGCCGATTTTGTATGTCATCCGCCTGGAGAGCCAGCCGGAAGACGGCGACATTCTTTTCCTGGAGACGTGGTGGCGGCCAGAAGCAGCCAGCCAGGGTGCCCTACCCTGCCGGCCTTTTTTGCCGCAGCCTGACTCCAGCGTCCCGACCGCGGCTGACCAAAAAATTTTGACTTGTCTGCTTGAATGCCGCACCCTCTCCAGCCCTGGCCAACACGGCGACTCACTATCGCCGCACGTCTTTCCGATTCCAGGCGCACGTCTGGCCGCCCTAGCCGAGCTACTGGCCATGACCGGACGAGTCCGCTGGCTGTCAATCAAGGAAAAACCAGCTCGGTTCCATTCTCTCACCTTCCCGCTGGCGCTCAAGGCCACCTTTGTTGTGACCATCACGCCAGCCGGGCCGGAATCATACAAGGCTTCGGCCGCCTGGCAGACGGCCGAGGGCATTATTCCCTTTGAGGAGACCCAGGCGATTTTCGCGGCGGGCTTTGCCATCATCAATGAACAATGGCACCAGGTGGATTTCCAGAATGCCTTTGCGCTGGCAAGCCGATTCCGGCAAGAACCCATCAAGACGATGTCGACCCAGGCAGCTAAGACTTTCGCCCGCCAGATCGCCTTGAGCACCGATTTGCCGACTGACGCCTTCCCGTCCGCCATCAGCTCGCAACGACGGTTGGGAGAACCCGTTGGCAGACTCTACGTCCGAACCGCCAAATTTCTGCATGAAGGCCGTGAGCAGCTGCATGTCGAACTGTCGTTTGAATACGAAGACGCTGTCTGCTCTGAACATGATGTCGCCAACCGCTTCCCTGTCATCCGGCAAAACCTCGTCGTGGCTCGCGATCCGGAAGCAGAGGAAGCTCTGCGTGAACGCCTGCGCCAGCTTGGATTCCGCTGGAATGCCCGCGCTGACGCGGAGGAAGTCGGCTGGAAGCTGCATCCCAGCCGCTTAGACGCCGCAGTCAACGCCCTGGTGATGGAGGGCTGGAACATCAATGCCGAGGGCAAGACTTACCGCCGGCCAATAGTCAAGCCGCTTACTATCACTTCTGGGCTGGACTGGTTTGACTTGCAGGCTAATGTCGACTACGACGGCCAGACCGTGCCGTTGCCGGAATTGCTCGCCGCCGCCCGCAGCGGTGCCCGAAGCGTCCGCCTTGACGACGGCACCTACGGTCTTCTGCCGCAGGAATGGCTGGAAAACTACACCGCCCTGGTTGAAATCGGCGAAGTCGTGAGCGACAAGGTTCGCTTCCGGCAGAATCAGGCAGCCCTGATCGAAGCCTTTCTGCACGACCGGGAGGCCGAAACTGATGCGCACTTCCGGGACACGGTCGCGGCTCTGGAATCCTTTTCCGGCACGACGCCGGTGCCTGCGCCGCCCGGCTTCAAGGCGAGCCTGCGTCCCTACCAGGAAGTCGGCTTGGGTTGGCTTCTGGCCATGCGCAGACTGGGCCTGGGTGCTTGCTTGGCCGATGACATGGGCCTGGGCAAAACCGTCCAAATTCTCGCTTACCTGGCTGCGATCATGCCGACTGCGGAGAAACGCCCAGCGCTTATCGTCATGCCTAAGTCACTGGTTTTCAACTGGCAGTCGGAAATCCGCAAGTTCACGCCGTGGTTCAAGACGCATTGGCATGGCGGGGGCGGCCGACGCGACCCACGAAAAGTCGCCCGCAGCTGTGATATCATCCTGACGACCTACGGAACTTTGCGCCAGGATGCCCTCCAATTAGCGGAAATTGATTTTGAAGCCTGCATTCTTGATGAATCGCAGGCCATCAAAAACCGTGATAGCGCCACCGCCCGGGCTGCCCGCGTCCTCCAGGCTCGGCATCGCATCGTGATGACCGGCACCCCTGTGGAAAACCACCTTGGCGAACTTTTCAGCCAGCTGGATTTCCTCAACCCGGGCCTGCTCGGCAAACTATCCGGCGGGACGTCTATCGCCCCAACGGATGCAGCGACGCTGGCCCGTCTCCGGAGCGGCGTGCGGCCTTTTATCCTGCGCCGTAGCAAGCGCGATGTCGCGCCAGAACTGCCGCCCAAGACAGAACAGGTGGTCTGGTGCGAATTGGAGGGCGCACAGCGTCAAGCCTACGACGCGCTGAAAGACTACTATCGCCAGACCTTGCTGGGCGAGGACAACGATGACGCCGACGCCAAGAGCGGCGGCAGCCTGGACGTGCTGTCAGCCCTGTTGCGACTGCGGCAGGCGGCCTGTCACCCTGCCCTGATCAAGGAAACATACGCACAGGTACCGGCTGCCAAGCTTGAAGTCCTCCGTGAGCGGCTTGCCGCCATTGGCGAGGAAGGTCACAAGGCCCTGGTCTTTTCGCAATTCACCTCGCTCCTCAAGCTGGTTGCAGGCCAACTCACTGCCGACGGCATCGGCTTCTGCTATTTGGACGGCGCCACCGAAGACCGCGGCGCCCTGGTAGAGGCATTTCAGACTGACCCGGCCTTGAGCGTCTTCCTCATTTCCCTCAAGGCTGGCGGCTCTGGCCTCAACCTCACCGCCGCTGACTACGTGTTTCTCCTGGACCCCTGGTGGAATCCTGCCGTGGAAGCCCAGGCCATTGACCGCGCCTATCGAATCGGCCAGACCCTCCCGGTCTTCGCCTACAAACTTATTGCACGTGACACTGTCGAGGAAAAAGTGCTCGCCATGCAAAAGCGCAAGCGCCATCTGGCTGCCAGCGTGCTCTCCAAAGCCAACGCAGCCCCAGCACTGAGTCGTGATGATCTGAAATTCCTGCTCTCCTAAATAGCTTGTTCCATTGCTTTAAGTCATTTAACTACAAAATCTTAGAGGTCACACATCATGCGCATCCACCTGACGACTGATCTTGAAGGCGTGGCCGGCGTCGTCAACCACGACGATTACTGTTGTCCAGAATCGCGCTATTATGAACAAGCCAGGGCGCTCCTCACCGCCGAGATCAACGCTGCTGTTGACGGCTTTTTCGCTGGCGGTGCTACGGACGTGGTCGTCCGCGATGGCCACGGCTGCGGCGCCATTAACTGCGAGCTGCTGGACGAACGGGCAAAATTCTCCCGCGGCCCTTACTCCCCGCTCTATCCTGGTGGGCGGGATGAGGGCTTTGACGCCGTTGCGGTTGTCGGCCAGCATGCAAAATCTGGGACACCGTACTCACACCTTACCCATACGGGTTCTTTTTCCGTGTATGATTTGTCGGTCAATGGCCTGTCCATCGGCGAATACGGCACCATGGTTCTGTGCGCCAAGGAATTGGGCATCCCGGCCATCTTCGCGACCGGGGAGAAAGCCTTTGCCGAAGAGGCCGAGGCTCTGACCCCCGGGGTGGTGACGGTGGCGGTCAAGCGCGGCCTGTTGCCGGATGACGGCCATGCCTACGCCACCCCAGAGGAATACTCCAAGGCCAAACTGTCTGCCGAACACTTGACGCCGGCGGCCGCACGCAAGAAAATCCGGGCTGGTGCCAAGCTGGCGGTAGAACTCCTGATAAGCAACCCGAAGCAATTCCGCCATCCCGACCTCAAGGCACCCTGGCACATCATCCGGCGCTTCCGGCCCTTGAACATAGGACGTATCCAACATGCCAAAGACGATAAGAGCTTCATCGCCGCCTTGAACAAGCTCTATGGCTGCTAACTGCCTTCTCTGACTTTCTTAAATAGTTTCCCCCCTTGCCTTAAGTCTTTTAACAACAAAATCTTGGAGGTTCCATCATGCGCATCCATCTGATGACTGATCTTGAAGGCGTGGCCGGCATCGTCAACCACTACGATTACTGCCGTCCAGAATCGCGCTATTATGAACAAGCCAGGGTGCTTCTGACTGCCGAGGTCAACGCTGCGGTTGACGGCTTTTTCGCTGGCGGTGCTACGGACGTGGTCGTCTTCGATGGTCACGGCCCGGGCGCTGTGAACTGCGAACTGCTGGACGAGCGGGCGAAATTCTCCCGCGGCCACTACTCCCCAATCTGGCCTTGGGGGCTGGATGATGGCTTTGACGCCTTTGCGATTATCGGCCAGCACGCCAAGTCGGGGACGCCGTACTCGCACCTTACCCACACGGGTGCTTTTTCCGTGTATGACTTGTCGGTTAACGGCCTGTCCATTGGCGAATACGGCACCCTGGTCCTGTGCGCCAAGGAATTAGGCATCCCAGCGATCTTCGCGGCTGGCGAGAAAGCCTTTGCCGAAGAGGCCGAAGCCCTGACGCCTGGAGTGGTGACGGTGGCGGTCAAGCGCGGCCTGCGGCCGGATGACGGCCATGCCCACGCCACCCCGGAGGAATACTCCAAAGCCAAATTGTCTGCCGAACACTTGACGCCAGCAGCGGCCCGCAAGAAAATCCGGGCTGGCGCCAAGCTGGCGGTAGAGCGCCTGATAAGCAACCCGAGGCAATTCAACCATCCTGACCTCAAGGCACCCTGGCATATCATCCGGCGCTTCCGCCCCCTGAACGTAGGACTGATCCAACATGCCAAGGACGATAAGAGTTTCATCGCCGCCTTGAACAAGCTCTGATGACCGCCAGAATAGCCTTTCCCTCTTGCTTTAAGTATTTTAGCAATAAAATGTTAGAGGCTTCACCATGCGCATCCACCTGATGACTGATCTTGAAGGCGTGGCCGGCGTCGTCAATCACTACGATTACTGCCGTCCTGAATCGCGCTATTATGAACAAGCCAGAGCGCTCCTCACCGCCGAAATCAACGCTGCCGTTGACGGCTTTTTCGCTGGCGGCGCTACGGACGTGGTCGTCTGCGATGGTCACGGCCCTGGCGCTATTAACTGTGAACTGCTGGACGAACGGGCGAAATTTTCGCGTGGCCATTACTCCCCGATCTTCCCCTTTGGGCTGGATGAGGGCTTTGACGCCGTTGCGATTCTCGGCCAGCACGCCAAGTCGGGGACGCCGTACTCACACCTTACCCACACGGGCAACTTTTCCGTGTATGACCTGTCGGTCAATGGCCTGTCCATCGGCGAATACGGCAACATGGTATTGTGCGCCAAGGAATTGGGCATCCCGGCGATCTTCGCAGCTGGCGAGAAAGCCTTTGCCGAAGAGGCCGAAGCCCTGACCCCCGGGGTGGTGACGGTGGCAGTCAAGCGCGGCCTGCTGCCGGATGACGGCCATGCCTATGCCACTCCGGAGGAATATTCCAAAGCCAAGCTGTCCGCCGAACACTTGACGCCGGCAGCGGCCCGCAAGAAAATCCGGGCTGGCGCCAAGCTGGCGGTAGAACGCCTGAAAGACAACCCGAAGCAATTTCGCCATCCTGATCTCAAGGCGCCCTGGCACATCATCCGACGTATCCGACCCTTGAACATAGGACGGATTCAACATGCCAAGGACGATAAGAGCTTCATCGCCGCCTTGAACAAGCTCTATGGCTGTTAGCCGCCTGCACGGAAAGGCTAGCGCCTAAGGCATTTTGCTGCCGGCTGGACTGACGTCTGACAGTTTTGGCATTACATTACATAGAATCCACCCCCCAAAAAGCTCTGAGTGCTTTTTGGTTCTCCGTCCTTTCTTACACACCACCATCCATCCAATTCGCACTATCATGACCGAAGAAAAAAGCTCCTGCAACCACGATTGCGCCCATTGTTCTACGAAACATGATTCCTGCTCGAATCCCAGCGAGCGGGAGCTCAAATTCATTGCTCAGATGGCTGACATCAAGCATAAAATCATCGTTCTCTCTGGCAAAGGCGGCGTCGGCAAGAGCACGGTGTCTGTCAACATCGCCTTTAGCCTGGCGATGGCTGGCTACCGTGTGGGCCTGATGGACGTCGACTTCCACGGCCCGAGCATTCCGACCATGCTCGGCGTCAAGGGGATGCGTGCAGAGAGCGACAACAACGCCATCCTCCCGCTTGAGGTCGCCGGAGTCAAAGTCATCTCCGTCGACTTCTTCCTGGCCGACAGCGGCGAAGCCGTCATCTGGCGCGGCCCCATGAAGCAAGGCGCTATCAAGCAATTCTTCGAAGACGTCGCCTGGGGCGAGCTCGATTTCCTGGTCATCGACTGCCCGCCTGGCACTGGCGACGAGCCCCTGGGCCTGTGCCAAATCGTCAAGGGGGACAAGCGGGCTGTGGTTGTCACCACGCCCCAGGAAGTCGCTGCGGCGGATGTCCGCAAATCCCTGGACTTCTGCGCCAAGCTTTCGCTGCCTGTCATCGGCATCATCGAAAACATGAGTGGCTTCGCCTGTCCGCATTGCGCCACTGTCACCTATATTTTCAAGCAAGGCGGCGGCGAAAAACTGGCTGAACAGGCGAAAGTGCCCTTCCTTGGCCGCATTCCCATTGATCCGACCGTAGCTGACTGTTCCGATGAAGGTCAGCCTTTGGTCTATAAGTATCCTGATTCGCCGACTGCCAAGGCGTTTGCAGAGGCGGTGCGGCCTATCAGCGAACTTCTCAAGGACAAAGCCTGATTCCCCCGATTCGATAAACACAGCCAAGACATGAAACAGCCGGCCCAGGAAGATGTTTTCCGGGCCGACTGTTTGTTTGTCGATAGTCGTGAGCCGGCAAAGTATACTTGCGCTTTCGCTGTTGTTTCAGGCTTCGTCTGTCATCAGGTAAAGCATGCTGTTCAGGCCGTCGAATTCCTCAGCTTTCGGCCAGGTGATGGTCAAAATATTCTCACCAATCTGGCACAAGGCAGTGATTTCACTGACGATATTCCAGGGATCATAAACGCGCTTTCTGGTGAAAGGCGGCAGAGCTTGTCCATTCAGGCGCAGTTCCGCCTGTCCGGCAAAACTATCATTTTCCGCAAGCAGCACGAGTCTGGCAGGGATTTCTTCCAGATGGAATGAGGCGGTCAGTTGCAGGTTTCCGGGATATGGGACAGGCACGGCTGGCGCCCGATCAAAGATTGGGCGCGGGCGCATGATTTTGCGGTAATTGCCGGTTGTGCCGACTACTTCACGCAGAAGGGCATAGCGCCTAAGGCCATAATCCTGACCATTGAAGAGCCATTGCCAGTCGCGGAAGGCATGCAGCAGCCCCGGAACCGGCGGAATATAATCCCATTCCAGCTGGCTGAGGCAGGACAGGTCCGGTTGTTCGGGAGCGACTGGACGATATGGAACAGCATCCGGCAAAGCCTGCGTATAGAGTTCAATGACCAAAGCTCCGTATGCTGCCAGCTCGAAAACCGTGTCTGGATGGTCAAGCTTCATGCGGACATCTGAATCAACGTCATAATAATAACGGTTTGCCGCAGGTTCCGAATACAGCGCCAGCCGCAGCCGACGCGGACTGTTTCGATTATTGAAAACATACAGCAGGCGTCCGGCGGCATTGCGACGGTATTGAATCATCAGGTCTTCTGCATCACTTCCGTTCTCTGCCTCGACAAACTTAAAATCAGGATTTGCAAGGAGTTTAGGTGCATCCTGGGGATATTGCAAAACCGGTATCCGGTGTTGCTCCAGTTTTTCCAGACATTCATTCTCGACCTGGAAGGGCAGCAGCAGTTTGTTGTATGTGCATTTTCCGCACTGGAACTGCCCTTCCCTGAAGATGGCCTGCTGCAAGCTCTGCTCATCGGTCAGGTCAAATTGCAGCTGGTGATCGAACAGGAACTGCAAGCAATCATAGAGCTGCTCACGCTTCTCAATGGCTTCTGGCCGCTGCCCAGGTATCAGGCGACGGAACGTCTTTTCTGGATACAAGACACAAAGCCGGGTATGGCTGCGGGATTCTCCGAGCAAGTAGCCCAAACGTGCAGCGTACGCGCCAAAACGATGAAATTGCGGATAATCCGGCGACTGGAAAAAGAAGGATTTTCCGGCATCGTCTTTGCGTCGGCCATCGTACGAATAATGGAAGCCATGCGGCACCAGCCAGTTGACTCCCAGTGAATAGAGCCAGCGCAGATTTCGTTTCATGGCGTCATGTCCGAAATTGTAGGCATTGCAGCCGAAACACTCGCTCTGCACCCGATGCTCGCCAAGCTGTTCGGCGGCTGAGGCAACCAGCTTGCCGCCAAGATTCAGGGACTTGAACGTTTTGCCGTCAGGTATATTCGGGGTAATATGGTCAAATCCGGGTATGCCGACATACTTTTGCAAGTTGAAGATGTTCATGCCGCCGGTAGTGGCGATCGGGTCTTCCTCGCCAATTCCATGACCGCAAAGCGCCAGGCCATGCTTGCGGCACCAGTCATTAATCGGTGCAAAAAAGCTCTCGATGAAGAGTTCCTGCACGGTTTCCCAGTAGGCCAAGCGAAATTTTTGATTGTCTTGGCTGTTTCCAGTAAAGAGGCGATAGAACTGATTGTCTGGTGAAAAATGGCGTCGTTTGCGGAATTCTTCCGCGAAACGCCCAGTCCACGGATAAGGTGCTCCAACGGCTGTTTCGTCAGTGAATATGCCAGGCACCGCACTGCCAAACTTGTCTCCGAGAATCTCGCGATATTTTTCATGGGTCAGGCGGATGAATTCCTGCACGCAATCCGAATTAAGATTATCTGGAATAAAACGGTATTTCGAGCCTTCCACGGTCACGGCTGTAACTGCATAGACTTTCCAGCCCGCCTCCAGCTTAGTCTGCAATTGCAGATGCGGGAAAAAAGTTTCGGCGCGGTAATGCGGATATTCGCTTTTGCCAAACAGGTGGACATAATAGGGGCTAGGCCACAAGGTATGGAAAAAATTCGTGCGCAATACCCCGACTTCCGCAAAAATATCGCGGCTTTCGAGTACATTGCCCGCTTCATCACAGCGCACGGCCAGAGCCTCCAGAAGACGCCCTTCGCCCAGGTCGGCATCAATCCGGTCCTCGTCATCGGGCAGCAACTGGTGAAACACCAGCCCTCTTGCCGCGAACTCGGGATGGTCCAGAAAGATTCTGCCGCCGGCTGGGCCGGAGGGAAAGGGGTCTTCATCATATAGCCAGGCTTTCATCCCCAGCTTTTCCGCTTCGTCAACAATCCAACGGATGATTTCAAACCATTTTCGCGAGCCGTATGGCGTCAGCAGGCCAGCCCGTGGGTGCATAAAGAAAGCGTAAATGCCTTGCTCCTTCATCAGTTCAAGTTGAAGACGCAGCTCGTCTTCCTCAAGCTGATGGTTCAGAAACCAGAAAGGCGCCGGATAATAATCGTGTAGATGAAGTGATGACTGTGGCATTTTTCGTATGATTCTTTGGGTAAAACTTATCGTCATCGTTTTTCGACTAGGAAGCCGTAGCTTTGACCGGAATGCGCCTGCCAGCTCTGGCCGGATTGAAGCACGCCCTGTATGGGGCCGGCGATGGCTCGCAGCTGCATTCCTTCCGGGAGCAATATCGCTTTGGCACCACTGGTCTTGGCGTGTAAAAATACTACATCATTGCCGATGTGCAAGGGGTCTCCGGCTTCTGCATTGTAAATATGCACACCGGAAGTTGAGGCCATTTGCCGCAACACCGGTACTGGCAAATGCATCAGAGCGCTGAAATAATGCCGCACTCCACGATTCTCCCAGGAAACTAGCGCCGGCGCACCTGCCTCATTATGCGCAAGCACATTGCTGAAGCCACGTTCCGGCCAGAACCAAGGACCGGAATGAACCGGATTGCGATATGTTTGCACTGGCCAGTCGTCGCTGAATTTGACTTGCGGGCTGTACAGGCGTTCCTCCATGACCACTTTGATTCCCAAGAGGTTAGAGATAAATTCCGCAGAGGGTCCTTTCTCCGGATAAAAGGCGCCCGGCGCATACTGCCACAGCACCGTTGCTTTTTCCCGTTCAAAGCGTTGCAGAAGCTGTGCCCGTTCGCCATCAGTTAGAGCAAACAAGTTGGTAATGATGTAAAATTTGTGCGTTGGAACCCGGTTTTCTTCCAGCAAATCAGCCAGCAGGACATGGCGGAAGGGGACGGCCATCTCATTGCCGCGCCGTACCAGCTCACCAATCAAGGCGCGATGGGAACCATCACCGGCATTGTGCTTGACATAAAAAGCGCTTTTCTGATCGCTGACAAGGCAGACTTCCACAGGCGTAAGACCCTGCACTGGTGGGAGCGAGCGGTAGCAGTCAATTTGTTCCCGGATCAGTTCAAGCAGGACTTCCTCCCTGAACCAGCGCTCGTACATCTCCATCCAATGCGTACCTAATCCTCGCGAAACCGCCATGCCGAAAGCACGGTTCATTGCGCCGACGCTTTGGGCAACCGTGCTCAACTGTCCATTGCGGATTTCATAATTGCTGTTTTCGCCGAAAGTTCGCATATCTTGTTCAACGATGACCATTTTTCCATGCGAAGTATAGGACTCGGCCGCCTGCATCGGGCTGTCGTTCATGCCAGGATAACGCCAAGTGTAATAGGAAGGCGCCCAGACCAAATCCAAGTACGGCGAGCGAGCGGTTTCCTCGATGCCAAGATGGCCGACCGTCTGCAGCCTGTTAAAGATGTTGCTGAAAGCAACCAAATACCCATAATAAGCACAGGTCAGAAGTTTCCCCTGCGTCTCCTCTTTGACTATCTTGCCCAGAGCAATAATCGCTTCGGCCAGGGCGCGATTGCGAAAAGCAAACCAGTCCATCAGCCGCATATCCTTTTCCGGTTGCAGCATCGTCAACAGGCTGCCAGCGTCCTGTTCTTCTGGGGTAGGCATGCGGATCGTTTCGAAGGTCAGGCCGGGTTCATTCCAGGCTTGGGCAAGCTTCTCGTTGCTTGCATATTTTTCCCGCAAATAACTGCGAAAAGTCGCATAATCGGACTTTGAGAATCCGCTGCGGGCTGGTTGATTCATACCATCCTCATAGCTCCAGAACCACTCGGAATTCCAACCTTCGGACAAGCCAATGCCAATCACGCGGTCGGCGTAGGGCGAGTTTCGCAGGAATCCCAACACGGTGCGCAAAGCCACGGCGGCGTCTTGCAAATACTTCTTGGAAGCGAGTGCCTGCCGGTCTTTTTGCTGATGGATAGGCTTGTCGCCATAATACCTGGTTTCATCATCCGGGTTTTGCTTGAGCCACCATTTCGGCATGCCCGTTCTAACGCTGATGATATAAAACAGATTAGGCGCATTGGCAGCAAGCATTTCCTGGCAGCGTTCCAGATTGCTGAAGTCATAGCGTCCATCTCCCAGCCAGAAATCATCAAAATCTGCTTTGAAACGAATCACATCTACGCCACTTCTGACGGCATTACGGACAAGATGCGCACGGCTTTCCGGGTCACTGCTGAAAGTAGCCGGCAGATCATAATAAAACGGCGACAGTTTTTTGCCGTTGGCCACAAACCAGGCTCTTTCCCCTGCCCCCTCAATGCGAACAGTCGGAAAATCCGTCTTCGGTTTTGCTTTGCGGGCGAGTTGGCCGACCGGCTGACTGTTCTCTACTTGGAGATATTCGGTATCAAGCAGGATGATTCCTTCGCTGTCATACTGAGCTGGCAGTTGATAGCGCACCGTGATATCTTGGCCGGCAGACCAGGCGCCAGTGGATGGCTCGACTAGCCCGTGGACGCGCTTTTCCTGTCCGTCGCTAGTTCTGATGCAGAACTGCAATTTCTTGCTATCCACAGCAGGAGCTTGCAAGACTTTGGCGGTAAATTGCTGTTCGCCCGATTTTAGAATCCGAATTTGCCCAATCGGCCCAATGTAGCGGTAAATCACCCGAGTTCCCCAGGGTGCGGTCGGCACCGGCCCCAGCACCATCACGGCTTGCGTAAATGTTTCCGGCATCTGGTCACCACCGACGTGGCAACGCCAGGATGCATCGCTGACAATATATTGAATCTTCCCAGCTGTTTTCAGGTAGAGGTCACAAAGCATGCCTCCCCAGGCCTGCACGTTGTGTACTCGTAAAACCAGCGAATTTTTGCCTGGCTGCAGGTGTCCGTCCAGCGCAAAGCGTTGCGCCTCAGCCCAGTTGTTATTCTGGCCAATGCTCTTGCCATTGATGAATACTTCCAGGATGTCGTCGCCGGTTGCAACCAGGGCTGCCTCTTCGGGGATTTGGTCGAGCTCGATTTCCCGATGAAACCACACATTTGTATTTGTCGGCCCGAAGCCATTTTGATTCCAAATCCAGTTTCCTTGCCAGTATGCCGCCGGAATATCCAGACGGGGAATTTCCTCCAGGGTTAGCAGTGGATAGCCTTGTCCTGATGATGCAAGCAAGCGAACAGCAGCGCTGACGGTGCGTTCCGGCGCTTGGATTTCTTTTGCCGTAAGGCCGGCAACAAGTTTCTCTTGCAACAGCAGTTGCCGGTCGCGGTCAAAAAAAAACACTTCCACGCCAGGATTATGGGCACCTTTCCAGCTCAGACGGTATTTTCCGCGCGGGCGGATAAAGTCCAGCTCATAATCCTTCCCGGCTTGCAGGGAATCGGCAAAGGGAATCAAATTTGCTTCTGGGATTGCGCTCACTCGCTGCAACGCCATCTTTGCTCCCTGGGCATGCCAGCTTAACTTGATGCCAAGGATTTTTCCGCGCCAGGCAGGGTCATCGGCAATCGGAAAAATCAGATCATGCCATTCTCCGTCTGGAATTGAACTCACTCCCAAGTACGATGTGTATTTTTCGCCTTGGTCTTCCGCATCAAAATCGAGGCGCAGGTAGCCACCTTCATCGTACACCCGAAATCGCACCTGAATGGCTTTTATGTCGGCAGCCTTCCAGGAAAGATTCTGACAGCTGAAACCGCCGTTTTGAGCGCTTAGAATCTCCAGGCAATCTTTGGCTGGCAGGATTTCGCGGACACCGTGCGGTTCCCAATGCGCCTGCAATTCCTCGGCGGTGAAATTCATTTGCATGAGGCGACCCTGCTGCTGCAAATCTTTCAGCTCTGCCTCGGTGAGTTCCTGCAATTCCAGCGCATGCAGAAGAACCCGAGCCGGCCCGCGCACCACGAGATGTGGACGCAACAGCTTTTCATCTTCCGCAGCGGTAAACAGGTATTCGAGCGTTTCCTGCTGTCTGGACTTTTTACGAGCCTGCACAGTGGGAAATGGGGTTCTTTTGCCGCCGGGCATGGAAAGCATCAGCGTTGCACTGCCGCTTTCGGTTAGGCGAGTCAGACTCATCCGCACCCGATAATGCCGCCCGGGCACGATCAGCAAGTCTTTATCCGGAACGACCGCCACATAGCCGCTGTCGTTGCTCATCGAAACCTCATAGTCGATAGGACCCGACTTCTGCAACGTCCCTATTCCACCCAGGTTTTGACGCAAAACCAGGTGAGTTTCCGCCTGCTCCAGCAGATTTGCCGCCGGTATATATTCCTGCATGGACAATCCGCTTAACGATAGCTCGCCCTGCCCTTTTAAGCAGAAATGGACACGAAGCTGCGTTTCCGCCTCCAAAGCGGTAAAGTGAAATTTCAGGGTCTGCGCCTCTCCTGTGACCTTTTGGCTCTCGGAAACAGGAAAGGGAGTGCGCGGTTTCGGCCCGGGGAAAGACAACATAAAATAAGCCTGCAAGCTTTCGCCGCTTCCCTGAAATTGCGCCGTGAGTTCGTAGGACTTCTCGGGAATGATTTCGACCTCATTTCCGCCGCAGTGAAATAAAAGAACTCCAGCGTCACTTTCCTTGCGGATTTCAACCGAACCATCTGTCTTTGCGTTCATACTGCCTACTGCACCATTAACCTGCTGCAATTTCCATTGCTTGAGTTGCAATAGATTCTCCTGCGCAAACAAAGAAAATGTACTGCACAGCAAAAAAAGAACTATCGAACGATGTAAATAACGAAGCATATTTTTCTCCTCAGTGGCAAAGAATGTTTTCAGCAACCCATCAGGCAAAGCATCGAACTAGGCAGACGCACACCTGGCATTCGGATCAGTCGCGCTTCATGTGTTCGCGTTTTCTAACGGCATCAAGCGTAATCGCTTCAAAGAAGTAGACTGATGAGACATGGCCATCAACCCAGAGGACATTTCCGTGTCCGTTGTGCCGGCTGGCCGCCTTGCCATTCATGCCGTCGATCAGATAATACGGCGCTGCTGGATTAGCCGTCATTATGCTTTCGCCAAGCAACACCTTGCTCGCAGGATTCTTGATATTTTCCGGACAGCCTGGCTTCAGTTCGGATACGCTTGCAGGGTTTTGCCCCCCGCGGGCATACCAGTCATCAGTCACCCCCAAGGTATTGATGCCATAATGAACATAGTTAAAAATCCAGGCTGCGCCGGGGTTGCCATAGTTCTTCGGCCAAGCGTTGCTTTGGTCATAAACTCCAGTTGGACGGCAATCCGGGCACATAAACAATTTGAATTCCTGGACATAATTGTTGTGTGCCAGGAGCCAGCCCCAACCGTAGGTTGCCCCGCAATTAATCGAAGTCGGCGGGTAATACTGGCAATCATCCACATACAAAACCAATGCCAAATTGTTCTGACGCAAATTGTTGACGCAGGAAATGCTGCGCGCCTTATCCCGCGCCTTTGACAAGGCAGGCAAGAGCATCGCCGCCAAAATCGCGATAATCGCAATCACTACCAACAGTTCAATCAACGTAAAAGTGCGTTTTTTCATCATTCTACCCCCTTTTCAATTTGACGTTGCCAAAGCCTTTTTCTCAATTAAAATGCTGTTTTAAGATTAGTCTGGAAATTTTTAACTTCAAGTTCACTGCCAAGAAAAAACAATTTTGTTTCACCTAGTTGCATCGTAAACTTCAGCTCACTGGTCGGTGCAAACACCTGGCCGCTGAAGACCTCGCAGCCAGCCAGCATTTCTGGGAGCTTCAAACTGCCCGAACATTCATCAACAGGGCAATAAACGCTGACCAGCCGGCCGCCTGTATGCACATAGACCGATGCATTCGTGTAAACATGAACCTGGAAGAGCGATGCGATTTGGTCTAATATTTCTCCTGAAGGATAGGCGCAAGGCAAGTAGATAGATGTCCAATCCGGGAATTTTTTGATAGCTGCAGCAGGCTGGGGATCGGCTTTGTAGGAGCCGATTACAGTCGCGTCTGAATCGTTAACAAAAAAGCGTTTGGCATTGGGTGCATGAATCGTTTTGCCGCATAAATCACCCCAGATTTCTCGTTCTTGGCTGGTATTCCAAGCCATGAGCGAGAGATCAATGCCGGGGCTGGCCTCTTCTATGTTAATGCCAGTCAGGCTGCTGATGTTTTTGGCATCCAAAGTTCGGCAATCAGAAAATCCGCTTGCATGCGTAAAAAGCAAGACATTGCCATTTTGTTTTTTCTGTTCAATTAATTTCCGATCATTGGAGTCCAGCGCGAACAAATCATCAAAAATATATATTTTAAACTTCGGCAGTTTCGCGTGGTCAAGATGGCGCAAATGCACTTCAGCCACTTGGAAGCCTGGCTTGCTCTGGTTGATTTTAGCAAAATGAACCTGATGCAGGTCAGGCTGGGTATTGACCCGCTTATGCAGGCTTGTGCCAACTTTAGTGACGTTGACCACTTCAGGATCAAGACAATGCAACTTAGCCCAGGAACTCAACACATTCATCAGGTTCACTTCTTTCTTGAAGAGGGCCTGAATGGATGGTGCATTATACCAGTGTCCATACATATCATAATACCAGTGCCCTCCGCCGCTGGTCAGGCGTTGGGCAATGTTGCGGCGCATTCCTGCCAAAGTCCCAAAGCTGTCGAAATTGCCCCAAATACCTTCGTGCGGTTGACTGCGAAAAGTTCTGGTGTCATCCTCCCCGATGCGGATTTTGTTGTTCAAGCTATAAGAATAATGCTGGGGATTGCTTGTTCCCGCCTGATTCAGACCATGCTTCTGGTACCCCAGGGGCGCGGCGGCAAAGTTATAGCTGGAATCATCCAAGATTGCATCATCGGATGGCCTCTGGGCTTGGCCGTTAAAGTAAGTAACATCATAGGGCATATAGTAAGTGCCAAATGGAATGTCTGCTTCCCAGCCCAGCCGGAAAGCTTCCGCAAACATGGCAATCAGTTGATTCGTAAGGGCTGCTTGGCAATAGGCGAAGTCAATGACATTTTGATTGACTTTGGGATCAAGGTAATAGCTTTTTCCCTGCCGTTCTTCACGGCTTGGAATAGCCACAGTTTCAAAACTGACATCAGCCTGGTTCCAGGCCATGCGCAATTTCTCCTGATCATTTTGATACTTGTCGATCAACCAGTTCTGGAAATATTTCAATATATGCTGGCTGTAGTCGCAAAAGTTGTATGGAGACTTGTAGTTGGTTGGTTGAAACCACTGCCCGTCGTAACCTGCTGATAAATACCAAGCAACAATCTGTTTACACCAAGGGCTTTTCCGCAAATGCTTGGCAAGTTCAGTAATCGCTTTGCAGGTGTCACGTTGCCAAAGTAGGCTGGCCCAGGAAGGCTGCTGATGTTTGCTGCCGTCATCCCATACGACACGTTCGTCCGGATGTGCCTTTATCCACCATCCGGGATTGTCGCCGACCAGCTTGAGAATGATCTTGGCATCCGGAACCACCGAGAGCAGCTCGATCATTCTATCGTCAAGCGAGCTAAAATCATACTGGTCCGGGCCTATCCAGACACTTCCTCGATCCGTATTCGTTTTAACAATATCAGTTCCGAAAAAACCGGTTACCGTGAAAAATTGATGCCCTGATTGTCGCATCAGCCAGTAATTGTCCTCCACATTTCTTGGAATATGGGATTTATAGTAGGGAGCATTATGATAGATGGCTGCCGGCATCGCCTGCCCTTCAACAACAATGGAATCAATGCAGCCTCTTACTTCGAAGCTGGTTTTGAGCGGATTGTTTTCTTTCGCCTCGGTAATTTCCAGTTCACCAAGACCATTTCCATGCCCGTCATCCAACCGCCTGTCCAGGCGCAAGGTATATGTCCCTGGTGAAAGATAGTCTGTTGCAAGGTCGAGCTCCATCTCCAGACATTCGCCGGCCTTCATTTTTCGCAGATCATCTACAGGGAAATACCACTGCCGCCAGCTTGCCCGGCCATCCTGGTTGATAAAGTCTATCGCAAAGCGATTCGAGGCGAAAAAGGGCATTCCTTGAAATTTAATTTGCAGAGAAAATTTCTGTGTTTGCCCGGATACAGCATGGCGCTTTTCTCCATAGTCGCTTTTTAGTTCAATAGGACAAGGCGGCAGCAAGTCGTCAGGGATTGCGCTTGGCGCCACCCAGGGCTTGTCAAAGAGCTCTGCCTTATACCAACAAGGCTGAAATGTTGATAAAGGCGCCCAGTTGGCATTTGCTGAGTCCTGATATTCCCAGGCGCCGTCGCTGGCCAGGATGATGGTGCTTTCACCTGAAGCGTAGCGCAATTCAATGTCAACCGCCACAACTTGCGGCTTTCCTGATGCATTGTCAGGGTATTTCAGCAACAGATTGTTCACCCCCGGCTTCAGCAATGGGCGCAAATCATAATAATAGCTGTTCACATAGCCTTGACTTGCCTTGCCAAGCAGGCAATCATTCAGAAGCACATCGCATCTTCCCCAAAAACGGCCAACAGCATATTCGGGCAGTTGCTCTAAGTGGAAATTGCGCCGGACTAATCCCGCGCCAATAGGGCCGGCCATGTTCCAGGAATTCCAGTCCAGCCAGCTGAAGGCCTCGGCCCGGTCTGATATTTCAACGACACGCAAGGTTGATGGGGTTTCCGGCCATGCGACTTGCAACTGGCAGCGCATACATTCAAGGGGGACTCGGAAGACCTGGCCGGATTGCAGCTCAAGTCGATTTATGAGCTTGGCGTCCTGGTCGGTGAAGATGACCTGGGCCGATAATTCGCCGGGTGTTTCAAGGCGATAAAATTTCCCGGGTACTACTCGAATATCTTCTCTGCTTTCACCGCTTACATCTTTTTGCACGATCAAGTAAGGGCTTCTTTCTACGGCAACGTGCTGCACAGCATCCTCCGCAAACAGACTGATGCACAATAACCCGAAACATACTTGGCTGGCGAATATTCTTTTCATTTTTTCTCTTTACAAAAAGCTTGTTGAACGGGAAGATTTAGCCAGGCTGTCGTCTTGTTATCTCTTTCTGCAAAAGTGCTTGTGTGCAGTGGTGTTACAGGGGATAAGTAGTTGTTGTACATTGTTCAAAAAGAATTCCTCGCCTACCTAACTTCACTGCCCTATTACGTTTTCCGTTTTCAATTCACTGTTCAGACGCCAAGTGCCGCTTTCGACCTGCAATTCCCGTGGTGTTTTGGCGACAACGACTGCGTCAAGGTCTTTTCCATTCAGCGTAATCCGACCGGTGCAGATATTTGGCAAGATGATTTTTCCCAGGCTGTTAGGCGGCACTACAATCGTCCACTCGAAGCAATTGTTTTCGTATCGCCAATGACTTTCCGCTTTGCCGTAGGGCGTCTCGATGGCAAAATCAACCCAGTGCAGGCGCTGGTCTGGTTCTACGGCAAAGAGCAGCTTGCTTCCTCCCGGCGCGGCTTCATCGTAATCAATTCCACCCGCCTTGGCGGCGATCCACTCCAGCACTGCGCCATAAGCATAGTGGTTGAAAGAATTCATATTGACGTTGCCAAAGCCTTTTTCCAGGGTGTAGGAATCCCAGCGTTCCCAGATAGTCGTCGCCCCCTGCTTGACTAAAAACAGCCAGGAGGGCCACTCTTCCTGCAAGAGCAGCTCCCAGGCCAAATCGCTGTGCCCTTGTTCGCTGAGCGTTTGCAACAGCCACGCTGTGCCAACAAATCCCGTGCTCAAACGATAACCATTTTCACGGATCAGTTCGGCCAGCAGTTTCCGGTTGGCCAGCACCTGTTCCTCAGTCAGCAAGCCGAAATGCAAAGCCAGGACGCAAGAAGTCTGATTGCGCACCGTCAGCAGTTGATCCGGCCCGACAAAAGTGCGCCGGAAAGCTTCACAGACCTGCTCGCGATATCCCCGATACTTTTGAACTTCGGCGTCACCGAGTTGCAAAATTTCGGCGCATTGGCTTAGGGTCTGGCATCCGTATGCCAGCATAGCCGTGCCAATCAGCGCTGAAGGAGTTTCTATCGGATCGGGCGCGAGCCAGTCGCCGAAAGGAGTTGTCGGGCGGATGAAATCCTCAGCAGTATCGAGCTGATACTGAACCCAGCGCTGCATGGCCGGATAACATTCCTCAAGGATTTTCACATCTCCGAAACGCCGGTAGATAATCCAGGGGCAAGCGATTATGGCATCGGCCCAGACCGCCGCGCCAAACGACCTATTCAAGATATCCGGCGCTATGCAGGAAATCGCTCCATCCTCGCATTGCGCTTCACGGACATCCCGCAGCCATTTATGGAAAAAGGCAGCCACATTCATATTGACAGTTGCCGCCCCGCAAAACACATGCGCATCGCCTGTCCAGCCTAAACGCTCATCGCGTTGCGGGCAGTCTGTCGGAATTTCCAGAAAATTGCTTTTCTGTCCCCAGCGTATATTTTGAAACAATCTTTCCAACAGCGGGTGTCCGCATTGGAAGTGGCTGGTTTCTTCGAGATCGGAATGCAGGACGGTGACGGTCATCTCAATATCATCCAGGCTTGCTCCGGCAAACTGGAATCCATCCAGCTGCACATAGCGAAAGCCCTGCCAGGTGAAAAGCGGCTCCCACACACTGACTTTTTCCAGCGGCCCGGCGCAAGTGAAATAATTGGTGCAACGGGCGCTGCGATAATTCAGGTTGTAAAGCGTTCCATCCGGATACAGCATCTCGCCAAACTGGCAGGTGTACAGACGCCCGGGATAACCTTTCAAGCGGATGCGCACCCATCCGGACAAATTCTGCCCGAAATCCCAGATATAGACATCCTTGCGGGGATTCAGCCGAGCCACTGGCTTGAGTTCCTGGATTTTTCGCACAGGCGGGCAAGGCTTTGCCACCAGCGCTGCTTTGGTCGCAGCGCCCGTTTCCCCTGCCACTGCCGCCCGCCAGGCGGAATCATCGTAACCGGGCAGGTCCCAGCCGGGCAGTTCCAGCCGTTCATCATACATTTCGCCATCGTAAATATCGGAATAGAGAATCGGGCCAGTCGTGCATTTCCAGCTGCCGTCGGAAAGCAGTTCTTCGCGTGTGCCATCTGCATATTCGAGTTCCAGCTGCAAAAGAAGCTCAGGGTATTTTCCGTAAATATTGCGTCGGCGACCGCTCAAGTATCCGCAATACCAGCCATCGCCCAGAATAACTCCCAGGGCATTGGTGCCGCACTGCAAAGAATCCGTCAGATCGTAGCTCAGATATTGCAACTGCTGATGATAATCTGTCCAGCCAGGAACAAATTCATCATTGGAGATTTTGTTTCCGTTCAGGCGCGCTGAAAAGAGTCCCCTTGCACTGATATAAAGCGTGGCGCGGGACAGGCCTGAACGAACCTGGAATTCACGGCGAAAATAGGGACAGGGTGCGGAACAACTGGGGTTGTTCCCGTCAAAATGAATCCAGGAAGCCTGCCAGTCCGCATTCTGCATCAGCCCGATGCTGAAACAGGCTGCTTCGCTGTAACTGCTCGCACGGCCATCTTGATCCCAAACGCGCACACGCCAGAAAACCTGCTGACGAGAGTTTAAGGACACACCACCCCAAGGCACATACAGCGATTGAGCAGAACTCTGCCGGCCGGAATCCCATAAGTCCGGCGTTGACAACAAACGCTCCAGACTTGAGGCAGCTTGAATCTGATATGCAGTCTGTCGGCAGCCTTGCCCGCCGCGCAATTTCCAGGACAAGGCGGGGCGTACATTCATAATCACAGCCGGGCCGCTCAGCAGGCTTTCCACACACAGACCGTAAACTTCTGGTATATTAGCAATATCTGTCAATGACACTTTTGACTCCAGTTCGGATTTAATTCCACATCTGCATTTGTTACGCTATTTATTATACTGTTGTATATTATACATATTAAACAATCTCAAATCCATAATCATTTGCCAGCAAATTAGCACAATCTGTCCAAATAGTCACTGCGCCTGCCCCTGTCCCCTGCCAATGCAGAGCCGGAGTTGAATCATGCCCGACCTAGCGTTGATTGAGTTGCGAAGACAGAAACTTTTTCATGACACGGACTTCCCGCTGGAAATCTTCATGCATGAATACAAAGCCCGCACGAATCGTTGGCACCGGCACCAGGATTTTTATGAACTGGTGGTCATTTGCAGCGGGCACGCCCGCAACGAAAATGAAGTTTCATCCACAATGGTTCAGGCTGGAAATGTGTTCCTGCTACCTGCCGGCTCCGTACACCGCTACCGGGAAATCCACCAATTCTGGCACTATAATGTGCTCTTTGATCCCGCCTTGCTGACGCCCAATCTGCCGATGCTGAAGCAATTGCCCGGCTATCGCATGCTGTTCCAGATGCCGCCGTCAACGCCAGAAGCCGCCTGTTCCCAATTATTATCGGTCGATGAAGGCATTCTGGCACATCTGATCGCCCAGATTGAGCAGATACGCAGCGAGCTGGCCTTGCATGCTCCAGGATGGCAAGCAGCAGCCTATTTCAGCTTCCTATATTTTCTGGCCTACCTGCTGCGAAACTGCACTCCACGAAATCTGCGACCGGATGCCACGATCCAGAAGATCGGAAAGGCCATCCGGATGATTGAGGAAGACAGCAGGAAGCCCTACACTTTGGAGAAACTCGCCCGGGGAGTGCACATGTCCGTCAGCAGTTTCCGGCACCATTTCACCGCCGTCACTGGACTCTCACCCGGCAATTTTCTGATTAAGCTCAGGATCAGAAAAGCCTTGCTTTTGTTGTGTTCACCGGCGTCCATCAGTCGGGTAGCGGAACAAGTCGGATTCCAGGACAGCAATTACTTTGCACGGCAATTCCGAAACCAGACCGGCATGACACCGAGCGAATTCCAGAAAAAATACCGCGAGACGCCTGCCATCCTGCATACGGTCATGGATAAGCTTTGAGAGTTGCTTGAAATAGCCCCATCCGAAAGGCGCAAGCGGATTTTGTCCGCAGATTACGCAGATGGCCGCTGGTTTTCAGGATTGGGAATCGCTATGTTTACGGGCCATAGATACATGCAGCCAAGACATGAAGCAGCCGACTCGGAAAAGTGTTTCCGAGCCGGCTGTTCGTTTGTTTATGGCTGTGAATCAACGGATAGTGCTTGGCTTTTTCGGCGGGCCTGGAAAATTTTCCCAGGTCACCAGTGTAGGACGACCATTTGGTGGCAAGTCAGGTTGTCGATCCGGAGGCAAAGCCGTCCTGATTCATCTGTTTCATACAGAAGCGTCCCGCCCTGCGGCTCTAGGGTGATCCGTTTGATTTGGTGACGCGGTTTGAGGCTGATGCGCACATTGTTCAGCGGGACCAGTTCTTCAATCACCTCGATGGGGCCGCGGCTGCTGACGCCGTCAACCTGCAAATGGCCGCCGCGGGTGACGGTATTGGCGTATAGCAGATGCAGGATGGTGCGCCGGAAAGGCTTCTGGTCCATCAGCGAAAGCCGTGCGGTCGACGGCAGATTCGTCCTGATTTCCGGGTCTCCCAAGGCCATGCGCACTGCCTTGCGCAGGAAGTTGGCCATCTGCACATTGCCCCAGCCGCGGTAGATGCTGAACACCGGATGCGCAAAGTACATGATCGGCCCTTTTTGCACGCCAGCCGCGTAGCCGGACGGCTCCAGCTGCCAGGGCGTATGCTGGTGGCTGCAGAAATGCAGATAGCTGGTGCGGTTGAAGTACGGGTCATAGACATCGCCCAGGCTGTTGCCATTTTTGACCTGGATGCGCTGGCTGGTCAGGTACATCACCATCGGCGCCCTGATTCCAGCGGGCTGCAAGCCATTGCTGAACATCACGAAGTCAGGCCGGTAAGGACTCGGCCCTTGGCATTCCGCGCCCAGGTCAAAGAGGAATTTGCCATCCGGCCCCAGGCCGCTTTTCCCGGTCAGGAGGAGCTTGCCGCCCTTGTTCAGGTAGGTGTCCAAGCGTTTTTTCAACTTGGCGGGGATGGCGATGTCGTCGGGTAGAATCAGGAGCCGGTACTGGTTGAAGTCGGCTTCCTGGTCAATCACGTCAAACAGGAAATGGCCTTCCAGCAGCACCCGGCCAGCTCCAATGTCGCCGGGAATGTCGCGCACCGAGGATGCTTCGACAGCGGCCTTGGTCAGCAGGCCGATTTCCGCGACATTGGTGACCTGGTCGCACCACGGCTCCTTGGCCGCTACTTCGGCGTACGCCGGCGCAATCAGGTCGTAGGTGCTCTCATCCAGCTTGCCGCAGGGATGAAGCTGGTCGCCGACACTGCACTTGGCGCCGAAAGCCAGCATGGCCGCGCACTCGTAACGCAATGCGTTGCGGTGCTTGTAGCCGCCGAACTCACCCCAGGTAGTATGGAATTTGCCGGTCATGCCGAGAAAGTCGAGGTCCAAAGTCTGCGCATACTTGGCAGACAGCGGGAAGTGGTCGTAGCCCCAGCCGCCGGTCGGCAAGGACTCCAACTCCAAGTGCGAGAAGTACTTTTTCAGCACGTCGCGTTTGCCAGGGGTGAGATGGCCGGAGTTGTGGAACACCGGCATTTCGGCGTTGATGTTAGTGATCGCCTGCGTGGTGAGCTGGTAGTATCTTTCCAGCCCTATATGCGCGCACTTGTCGCGGTCTTCCGCGCTGAGTGGGTTGAGTCCGTTTTCTCGCATGACCTTGAGGCAGTGAACGCAGCCGCAGGGGTACTGGTGCACGATGTCAAGGAAAATGCCGTCGCAATTCGGAAACAGCTCCAAGGTCTCCGTGATTTGTTCGGCCAGGTATTCAGTGTAGGGGGAATTGAAGCAGGCGCGCCGGAATCCGGGCCTGATAGTGCTGGGGATGCTGGTGTTCAGCGTCGCCGGGTCAATGGCGACCCACTCCCATTCCGGGTGTTCGGTTAGGACAGCCGAATCAAGCCCAGCGGAAATGTAGATGGGGACATTGATGTCGATTTCCTTGCAGGCGTCAAACTGGCTGCGCAGAAGGTCAAAGCTCAGGTTTGGATGCAGCAAGCCCTTCTGGGTGAAATGGTAATGCCAGCCGTGATGGCATTTGGCGAACAAGGTGATGGAATTGACATGCGCCGTTCGCAGAGTGGCCTGCCACTCGTCCTTGTCAAAGGACAGCCCAATGCCTGGAATGGCCGGCGAGGTGTGGAAGTCAAGATGGATTTGACGAAAACGCAATGGATGCATGATCTGTTTTTCCCCTCTATATCGCTGCTATGCTGCCCGCTGCCGCAGTCCCTTTGCCGCTGGCGGCGGGATGATAGGTGCTGGTTATGATTGGTCACCGCCGCCCCAGCTGGCCGCTGTCAGCCAGCGCCTTCTCCACGACTGGTGCGATCGCCTGGGCCATCCGGTAAAAGCCGAGGTCATTGGGGTGGCAGCCGTCCACAGTGCAGGCGTCCCGGTCGACTGAGCCGAACAGCAGGAGTCCGTCGACGAAATAGACGCGGCGGTCGCCAGCCGCAAGCGCTTCATTGTATGTCCGCCGGATGATGGCCTTGCGCCGGTCGCTGTCAACCGGATTGGCGTCGACGTCAGGCCGGCTGACCAGTACAATAGGCAGCTCCGGCTTTCGTTCGCGGATATACTTGAAAAAGACGGCGTGCGTCTTTTCCAGGTGTTCGACATTAGGCGCATTATGGTCATAGTCGAGGACGAAAACAGCCGGGTCCAAGCTGGCCAGGACTTCCGCCATGGCAAGTTCTGCGCGTGCGCTCCCGCTGAAGCCGAAGTTGAGGCATTCCGCGTCAAAGCGTCGTGAGACCATCTGGCAATAGGCATTTCCAGGCCGGGAGGCGCATCCGCCCTGGGTGATGGAAGAGCCGTAGAACAGGATGGGCTTGGCCACGGCAAACGGCGTCGGCGGCAACACGTCCGCTCCGGGAAGCAAACCGATTCTGACGACGTTGACCCCATTGTAAAGCGGAAAATTGATGGTGGCCTCGCGGACTTCGCCTGGCGCGGCGCCGGCCTGCAAAAGCACGCCGGCATGCTCTTTCTGGCCTACGGGCGGAATGAGCGTTTTGACGTAGCGCTTGCCGCAGCCGGTTCCGAGGTAGAGGTCAAAGCCGGATTGGCCTGAGCTTGGCATGTGGTTCATGGCGGCGTTGTTGCGCAATTCCACCTGCAATGCGATGACCGGCGAGGCGGTACGGAAACGCACCTGGACGCCAGCCGTATGCCAGGCCAGCTCCTGGACGTCGGCATTCTGCGCCGGCAGCGACGCTTGCGGCAGACGGCAGTAACGGCCCTCCTGGCGGTAAAAAGCCAGGCCGGAAAGACCTTCCGGAACTAAGCCGGCCTCCAAAAACGCCAAATCAAGGCCGTTGATATGTTGACTGATGAAATTCCGGTCGATTTCCTCAATGCGCATCGCAGCTCAATCCTCTTGAGTTGGTTTTCAGACCTCTTGACCATTGCGGAGCTATTTTGCGACTATATTATGATAATGACATTCGCTGACTTATCAAGCCGGAAAGGCAGATTTCGGCTGGCAGGGTGCGCAGAAAAAAGCTTTGACGCGAAAAGCGCCCGTGCGACGGCCTGTTTCTTCAGCCCAGGCGAGGCGGCGGGCGTCATTTTCGACGTGCGGACTTGCTTTTCCACGGCTTCTTCCTACAGTAAACATACGCCTGGGCGCGTAGTGTGCGCCAAGGCAACGCCTCCCCGCAACGGCTGTTTCCCCCGCACCCTATTAACCCTCTTAGACCGCATAACTCCATGAACAAAGCTGGAAAATCTGAAGCCTATCGTGCCGCCGGAGTTGACATTGACCTTGCCACTTCGTTGCTGCAAAGCGTGAAAAACAGAATCTCGGCCACCCGCCGCCCTGAGGCTCTGGCGCCTATTGGCGGCTTTGGCGGCCTGTTCCAGATTGACTTGACCCAATGGCGCCAGCCCGTCATGGTCACCAGCATTGACGGCGTCGGCACCAAGCTGATGATCGCCGCCATGATGGAGAAATACACCACCGTCGGCTATGACATCGTCAACCACTGCATCAACGACATCGCAGTCCAAGGCGCTGAGCCGGTCTATTTCATGGACTACATCGGCATCGGGAAGCTGCGTTCGCCCCTGTATGAAGACGTCCTCATCGGCATTGCCGATGCCTGCCTAGCCATGAACGTCACCCTGCTTGGCGGCGAGACAGCGGAAATGCCCGGGATGTACGGCGACGACTTCGACTTGGTCGGCTGCATCACCGGCATCGTGGAGCGTGACGCCATCATCACCGGCGACAACATACGACCCGGCGACATCGCCGTCGGCATGGCGTCCAGCGGCCTCCACACCAACGGCTACTCCCTGGCTCGCAAAGTGCTTTTCCAGCAAGCCGGCTACACGGTTGACACCACCCTCCCAGAACTCGGCGGCGGCACACTGGGCGACGCCCTCCTGGAGCCTCACCGCTGCTATTGGCCGGCCATTCGCGACGCCCTGGCAGCCAGACTCCCGCTCAACGGCATCGCCCATATCACCGGCGGAGGCCTGTACGATAATGTCCCCAGGGTCCTTCCCGACGGCGTCGGCGTTGACTTCCAGCCGTCCGCGCTGCCGCCGCCGCCGGTGTTTGGCGTCATTCAGCGCGCCGGCGACATTGACCAGCATGAAATGTACCGGGTGTTCAACATGGGCGTCGGCATGGTCTGGTTCGTCCCGCCCGCCGCTGCTGACCAGGCGCAAGAATGCTGCGCCAAACACGGCATCGCCACCGCCGTCATCGGCCAGGCCAAAGCCGGCAAAGGCGTCAATATCACCCTGAAATAAACCGGCGCAACAGCAGATTGCAGCCGACAAGGTTGATTTTTGACAATGACAAGTTACAATGATTAGAGACAGAGACGCCGACCAGAAGCCCTCTGGCAGACGCACGTCTTTGCTTTGTCCTTCCATCCATTGGCGGCAGCAACCGCCGCCTTTTTTGTTCAGAGTTCTTTCTTCCAGGAGATGCAAGATGAATGTTGTCATTCGAGCCAATGAAGACGAAGTCGCCCTCTACGCCTACGATCTGGTTCGGGATCGTATCATCCACGAACAGGCCAAGGTCCTGGGCCTCCCTACCGGCAGCACCCCGCTGAAACTATATGCCAGGATTGCCGAAGGCTTCAAGCGCGGCGAAATCGACTTCTCCGATGTCCACACCTTTAATTTGGACGAGTATCTCGGCCTTCCCGAGGATCACCCCCAGAGCTACCGCTACTTCATGGAAGAGAATCTGTTTCAGTTTATTAACCTGAAATCCGAAAACATCCACTTCCTGGATGGCATGACCGATGACATCGGCGCCGAATGCGAAGACTACGAGGCCCAGATGGACGAACTCGGCGGCATCAAGCTGCAGATTCTCGGCATCGGCCGTGACGGCCACATCGGCTTTAACGAGCCGGGAACCTCCCTTAATTCGCGCACAGGCTACGTCACCTTGACCGAGGGAACGATCGCTGACAACAAGCGATTCTTTGCCGAGGACGAAGACGTGCCCCGCTGGGCTCTGTCCATGGGCGTCGGCACCATCCTTGATGCCCGCGAACTGCTCTTGCTGGCCACTGGCGCCAACAAGGCCGATGCCATCGCAGCCACGCTGGAAGGCCCCGTGACCTCCATGTGCACCGCCTCCGCCTTGCAGCTCCATCCCGATGTGACTGTCGTCATCGACGAAGCCGCAGCCAGCAAGCTGAAAAACACCTCCTATTACAAGAAGACTGCTGATGATTCCGAAGCCATGGCCAAATACCTGGCCAATGCCCGCAGGAAAGCCGGCCTCGAATAATCAGCCGAAGTTATCGTCAACTCCATCGCCAGCTGCCTGAGCCAGGCTGAAAAGCGGGAACCAGGAAATCCATCGTTTCCCATTCCCGCTTTTTCTTTGAAGGACGCCTGGCCACTCGTGCAGCTGGCGCCACATTGAAGTTTCTAAAAAGGATGTTCGAATGAAAATCGCGGTGTTGGGTTTTGCGCATGGTCACGTCAATTCGTATTGCGTCCGATGGCGGGATGACCCTGGCATGGACATTCAAGTCGTCAAGGGCTGGGATCATGACCAGACTCGGCTCACGGCCGCTGCTCAGGCATACGGCTTAACGCCATGCGCTGACGTTGCGGGAATTCTGGCGGACCAGGACATCAAAGCCGTGGTGATCGCCGCCGAAACGGCGCGCCATGCCGAACTGGCCGTCGCTGCTGCTGACGCAGGCAAGGCTATCGTCATCCAGAAGCCCATGGCCTTGACCATGACCCAGGCGGACCAAATCGTCGCCGCCGTCAACCGCAACCGCGTGCCTTGCACCGTCGCCTGGCAAATGCGCGTCGACCCGCAGAATCTGTACGTCAAGGATATGCTCGCCCAAGGCCGTCTCGGACAGATTTTCCAGTTCCGCCGTCGCCATGGCCTGGGTGTTTGCCTGAATCATGAGTTTGCCAAGTCATGGCATGTCAGTTCAAGCATGAACCGCGACATCTGGGCTGACGACGCGGCCCACCCGATCGACTTGATTTACTGGCTGTTCGGCCTCCCGGAATCGGTCACAGCGGAAATTGAGTCGCTGTTTGACCCTGACATGCCAAACGACAACGGCATCGCCATTTTCCGCTATCCTGGCGGCCCCCTGGTCGAAGTACATTGTTCATTCGTCAGCGTCGGTGCCGAAACCACGATGGAAATTTGGGGCGACAAGGGCTTTTTGACGCAATCCTACGGCGACGCTGTCAGTGCTGCCATGCCGCGCGACCCACAGGCAGTCGGCATGAAATACTACCTGCGCGCAGAGAAAGCCTGGACTGACTGCGGCATTCCGTCCCCAAATGCGCAAGGCGTGCGCATTGCCGGCCTGGCCCAGCCTCTGGCCGACTTCCTGCATGGCCGGCGCCCACCCATTGCCACAGCCGAAGAAGGGCGCGATGTCTTGCGCATGGTTCTGGCTACCTACGTCTCCAATGACCAGGGCCGCAGAGTGACACTAGACGACCCGGCCATCCAGGCCTACCCGCCGCCCAACTGATAAAAATGACATCAAAACGCCCCCGAAGCAAGCCCGGACTCCCTCCTAGTCCGGGCTTGTTGCTTTTACTCCAGCGCTGCCCGAGCTGGCGCTCCCCCCCACTGCTCCATCATGCCACTAACGTCCACTATTGTCCACAGTCCACTGCCACTAATGTCCACTGACGTCCACAGTCCATCGCCTACTGACGTCCATAAAAGTCCACTGACGTCCATTGTCCACTGTCCACTAAAGCCCCCCTACTCCACCCAAAAAATCTTTTCAGTAATTATCCCTGAGATTACATCTTTTGCCTGTATGCGCCATTTTCCTTGTTGTTCATTCAAGCAGAGCAGCATAGTCGCTGAACAGCTCCCTTTTTCCGCCAAAAGATTTTGGCTGTAGTGCGTTACGGTTTTATTTTCAGGACTCACAAGTTCAATCCTGAATGCATGCGTAGAAAGGGGCTTGGAATCTGCTATAACATTCAGTTTATATGAAACTGCATCTCCCTGGCGGTATTTTTCCTTGTCCAAGGAAACCTCAACCCCTGTCACTCTGTAAGGAGAAAGAGCAAAAACCTTGGCCTGTCCTCCAGCCAGCCTGAAGGAAACTTGTTTGCCCAAGCCGCAGTATCGGCTGTTTCTGACGTCATAGATGTGAGCTTCATGCGGGAAAATAACCGTTGCTTCTTTTTCGGAGTTGTCTTCAGGCAGGTAATCTCGTAAAAGGCAGGCGTATTCAATTTCGCCATTTTTAAAGAAAATGACTTCCGTACTCCCCAGATCACAGTTGTTGGAATCGAGAATTCTCAATTTGGGCTTGACGCCTGCTGATTCCAGGATTTCCCTTATTTTCTCTCTTTTTTCTTTTTCTTGCCCTTTCATCCTGAGCGAGAACACATAGTCATCGAGAAAATCATGCAGGCAGACAGCTTTTCCTTGGCCGTACTTGTTGACTTTCGGCCTTGTGCCAACATCGCTGAACATCTCTTGCAGCGACGAGCATGGCAGGCTTTTACAATGTTCGTCCATGACTCCTGGGATGCGGTCAGCAATAACCATGCCTCCATGATGAACAAATGCTTTTATTTCTTTTGATTCCTTCTTGGATAGCGCTTGAGTATATGGCAAAATCAAAACTTTATACTCGCTTTCGTTGAACTCACCAGACTCTATCTGTTCATGCGCGACAAAGTCATATTGCAGTCCGATATCCTCAAGAACCGTCATCAGCGCCTGTTGCGACCGATACAGCGGGTAGCTTGAACCGAACTGCGTTGGCGTGTCCGGCAATGACAGGCAATCTGCGATGATTCCTTCTTCCGGAAACTTTTCCGGCGGCAGCTGCGCATTGGCATCGACAGTTGCTGCGTGGACAGAATAAGGCGAATAATAAATCGCTATTTTGTCATGCTCTCTTACGCTGTTCATCAGCAGCTTTCCAATGCCGCTTTTGATTTCATTGATTTCTTCCAAGGCCTGTGAAAAATAAGGCAGCGGCTCGAAATCTGGTGTAAGAGCTCCGATAGAAGAATTCCTGGAAGCGATTCCTACCCACCAATAAACGCCATTCATGCCATTAAACAAAGATTGCCACGGAATGAACCGGTTGAAATTTTCCTTTCGCCAATACGAGCCAAACCATATTCCTCTTGGTGCGTTTTTGTTTTTTATAAAACATCTCGCCAATTCTATTTGGTCGTCTCGCCAATGCCACTTGCCGAAATACGGATTGCAGAAATCAAGCTCTCTCATCAGGCACCACCAGTCATAGCCATTGTAGCTGCTGGTAGCATTGGGTTCATCAAGCCCAATGACTGCGTCAGGGTCAATCTCCAGGATAGCATCCCGGGAAAAACAGTTTATTTCAGTAAAAACTTGTTCCTTATGCATCCGGTGATCGGCCCAAGGCGCAAAATTGGCGCGCCTTTTCGCCTGGACAAAGGTCATTGCCTGCACGTCATCCCATGATTGAAAATCTGTTTCCCATTCTTTATTCAATGCATTCAGGTCTTGATATTCTTTTTTCAGATATTCCTGAAAATGTTTTTGGCATGTCGGAGAAAAGCAAAGATCGAGCGGCGTAATGCAGCGGAGAGGTGACAACCCGCCATTGATGCTCAAACTGTAATAGGGACTGTACGCTTTATTGAGTTGAGCATTCTGCTGCAAGCTCTTTTTCAAGTTTGCGCGAAATGCCGTATTTGTGAAGCAAGGTGTTCTTACCAAGGTGTCCTGGTCCATTTCCCTGTAACCATAACCAGGGAAGAAACTTCTTGAAAAATATGGAATGATCCCTAAATTTGCCTTTGCGGCTTTATGGTAGAGTTCAGGGGATGGCTGCGCATAATCAAAATCCACTCCCAGCGCCTGGAATTGCTGAAGCGCTAAGTAGCCTAAGTGGTTGTCACAAACCTCAACCCACATTGCGAAAAAATAGTCGTCTATCTTTTTTCGCACAACCGGGAACTCTTTTTTCAGCACGCTGATTATTAGGTTGCCGTCCAAAAGTTCAGCTTCAATGGTCAACAATAATGACAAAGGCTCTTTGATTTCAAAGGAAAAATCCACCTCTTTCTTGACAGGCGCTGATTGTTCATCGGCCATGACTCTTCCGAAATGGTCAAGCATCCGGATTGCCAGCCATGATTCCTTTCCCGGCATCTGGCTCAAGACAATCCTTCCCTTCACTATGTCTTCCGCTTGATAGCTCACCTTGTCCAGGATAATCTTCTCAATGCTGCATTCTGGGGCAATCGTCACCGATGTTGACTTCCAGTTCAGTGTCTTGCCTTCCTCCTTCACCCATACATCCAGAAAATGCAATCCTCCTTTCAATACTGGAAGACGAAAGGAAAACTCTTGTTCGCCCTGGGCTAATTTGACCTGGCTCTCCTGCCTGTTTTCGATATTGTTGTCCCTGTCCCTGATAACTAGCTCAAATTGAACTTGTTTGCGCTGTGCGCCTCCATTCATGATTTTCATGGTCAACGCACCGCCAATATTCTTCATGTCGCGTATGCCGACATCAGATTCCTTACGGGCTGCCCAAAGCACGGCCTTAGCTAAGAGGCTGTGATAATAGTCATAATTCAGCGACCAGTCTGCATACGCTCCTGCTGGAGTAAGACTGTGCAGCTCGCCCCATTGTTGTTCGCCATAATTTATTTTTGCCACCCTGCCCTTGCCCGACAAACTGAACCCAAAGATCTCTTTCTCATCCAAGTCTTGGAGAACTGGCAATGATTTCAAGGGAACGCAGTCCGTAATAAATGGTTCATCATCAGCCGCCTTTTGACTGGTAAACAAAGAGTCTATTTTTCTGCTGTTATATGGGCATACATAAACCAGGCCAGTTCCTTGGAGAACTTGTTCCTTAATCCACGCCTGCACATAGTCCGGGAGGATTTCCCACGATACTTTTCCAATCAAAATCACATCATAAAACTTCTTTAGCTTTTTTTGGACAATTTTGTCAACTTCTGCGACGGGAACTGCATGAGGCAGCCATTTGCGATCCTGATACATTTCATGATAACCATGCGTCATCAGCGCGGTGTAGTCAAGGCTTAACCTCTGGGCTAATTCAACTGTCTCGCGTTGTCCTAAAACAGGAGCGATGACCAAAGCCCTTGTCCTTCCTTGACAGTATGGAATCGCCCATTTTATGTGGGGAGTAACCACTTTTCCGGAAAGTTTATCGTAAGGATGGTTTTTGTCTGGCATGGTATTCACCTGGGAATAGATGTTTGACAAGGTGTATAAGAACCCTTATTTTATAGGGAGTAACCCCATCCATACAAAACAAGGAGGGGCAGAAGCAAAATAAAGTTAACCTGGATTTGATGTTTTGCAATTACGGGGGCGACTTTTCCACCCGGAATTGCAATTCAAACCTAAGGCGCCGCAATCAATGATTCAGTCGAATTTTTCGTCTGGTCTATAGCCGCAACATCAACACCCCAACGAAAAAGGTCTCGGCCCATGGCGAAATTCAAGTATGCGCTTTTTTATGATTTCCATACTATGGCCACCAATCCGGAAGTCGGAGTGAATTTTGATGCCGAGGCTTTTACGGATCAGATAAGCTCCTGCGGCGTTGATTTTCTGACCTTCCATGCCCGCTGCAACCAGGGCAATGCCTACTACAACACTAAGATCGGAACGCGGCATCCTTCCCTGAAATTCGATTTGATTCGGGAGTTGTCAGAAGCCTGCTGGCGGAAAAACATCACGTTGAGCTTGTATTTCAACGCGCATCTCAGTGAAGAAGAAATGCTGGCGCACCTGGAATGGGCCGATGTCCCGTTTCAAATGGAACAGCGCTTAAAATGCAAGGACAGCCCATTCTTCCGCCAAATCTGCTATAATTCCGGCTTTGGGGACCATCTGCTGAAAATGGCCTTGGAATTGCTGGATAACTACAAGGTAGATGGCTTCTTTTTCGATTGCCTGGGCGCCTCTGATTGCGTCTGCCAGCGCTGCATCACGGAAATGAAGGAAAAAGGAATAGACTGGAAAAGCCTCGAACAAGTACGCAGTTTCAGTAATTTCTCCTGCAATCGGATGTGCAGCAAACTGATAGATGGCATCAAGGCGGTTAAGCCGGATGCCCTGCTATTCTTCAACGGCCGCCCAGTGGAACACTACATCGAACATCTCAGCCACCTGGAAGCGGAAAGCGTATCAGCCTGGGGAATAGACCATTATATGCTGCCAGCACATTACCTGCGGACGCTGGCCGGCACAAATAAGAGCGTCTTGAACATGAACGGACGTTTTGATGACTGGGGAGACTTCGGCTGCGTCAGAGACGAAATCAGCCTGGAAGCGGATATGTTCTATGGAGTTGCCAATGGAATGCGCCCAGATGTCGGCGGACATCTGCACCCCCGCGGCGACCTCGAACAGCCGATATTTGACTTGATCAAGAAAGTCTATGCCAATATGCAGCAGTATGACGAATGGTCGCTGGATGCCGTCAATGACAACGAAATCGCGATTGTCTGCAACAGCGCCGCCATGCGCGAACTCTATGCTCCAAAGCCGTCTGCACAAGGAGCGGTACGCATGCTGGATGAACTTAAATATCAGTTTGACGTGGTCAGCGAATTCGCTTCCTGGGACAAGTATCAGCTGCTGATTTTCCCTGACAAGGTGACGTTCACGGACGAAATAGTCGCAAGGGTGCGCCGACATCTGGCCAAGGGCGGCAAAATCCTTGCCTCCGCTGCTTCCGGTCTTGATTCGGCTGGCTCGGCCTTTGCTCTGTCAACGGATTGGCCGGTGAGTTATCAAGGAAAAATTGCCTACGACCCGCTGTATTTCCAGTCCGAGGGCGCCTTTGCCGCCGGTTTAGCCGAGGGGATGGCCTTGTCAGTTTACGCCTCGGGCTGCTCCACTGCCGCCGCTTCCGGAGCGAAGGTAGAGATGCGCTGCGTCAAGCCCTACGTGAATTTCGGCTGGGATGGCCTTCGAGGCAACTATTACACCCCGCCGCAGGCCGCGACTGACGAACCGTTCCTGGCGGTCAAGGGCAATATCGTTTACATCGCCGGCGAAATCTTCCAGGGCTACTGGACGCGGGCTTCCCTGCATCTGCGCCAATTGCTGGGCAATGTGCTGAACGACCTGGTTCCACGCCCGCAACTGCGAGTATCTGGCCTGCCAGGTTGCGCCCGGGCGATAGTGCAGCGTAAAGACCGCTATGAAATGGTGCATATCGTCGCCTATGCGCAGGAAAAGCGCGGGAATTTTGCATTGATTGAAGACCGTATCCTGCTCCGAGATGTCGAGATACAGCTGCGTTGCGACGGGAAAAAAGTCCGTTCAGTCTATCTGGCACCGTCACGACAACTTCTCCCGCATACCGAGGAGGACGGATACTGCCGGGTCACGCTGCCTGAAGCCTCAGGATACGCCCTGGTTGTGTTCGAATATTAACGAGCGTGGGACGTTATAAAACATCAATTTCCATTCGACTAAAATCAGTCAACAGAACTTTAATTAAAGCGTTACTTAGGCCTCTGCGCTGCGGTTTAGCCGTGGCTTGGCACCTCGGGATAACCACCATATAAGAAAGAACAAAAGCTCCATGAAAACACATTTGATTTGCCTTAGCTTGCTGACAGCCCTGTCCGTTGGAGCGGCCGAATACAAGGTCGGCTCGGCCGAAAACCTGCGTATTGACGGCCAATTTGATGAACCCAGCTGGCAGGCCGCCGCGCCAGCAGCCGGTGAATTCCGCCTGCTCAAGTCAGCCGGGAAAACCGACCCAATTCTGAAAACCTCTTTCAAGGCCCTGGCAGATGAAGAGAACCTCTATTTTGCCGTCACTTGCGATGACCCAGGAGAGACCCGAGCCGACCTGAAAAAAGGCCCGCATTCCAATCCCTGGACCAATGATGTGGTGGAAATTTTCCTCGTGCCTACTGGGATTGGCGATGAATTCTATCAGTTTGTCGTCAGCGCCGGCGGGGCCAGCTGGCAGCAATTCTATGCAGAGCGGGGAAATATCACTCCAGACGCTTATTCTCCGGCCTGGGAATACAGCGCCCGTTTAGTTCCTGGCGGCTGGTGTCTCGAAGTCAAAATCCCACTGGCGAGCTTGTACATGACTCCTGCTTCAGCATGGAAAAGCACCTGGCTGGCCAATGTAGCGCGCTATTCTCCTGGCCGTCATGAAAACAGCACTTGGAGCGCCCTGAATTATTCCAACCATGAAACCGACCTCTTCAACAAGTTCACCGGAATGCCCGGCAAGCCCAATGCCTGTGATTTGCGAGTCGATTCGGCTACTTTCAAGACTAGCAGCCGCAATGCCGAGGGTTTCAGCGGCACCCTGGAAACTGTCATCATCTTAGGTGCGGCGCCAGCCGGGGAATATCTGCTGGAAACCTGCGGCCAGACCTTCAAGCTTAACCTGAAAAGCGGAAGCAACACGATTTCCTCTCAAGTGCAGCTGCCTCAAGCCGGCCGGAATCAGGTCAACTTCATCTTGCGACAGGCGGCAAGCGGCAAGACAGTGCATGAACGCGGCTTCCCGGTGCTGGTTGATGCCTCACCCCTGAAACTGGTCTTCACTTCACCGCAATATGCCGGCAATTTCTATCCCGGCGAGGCTGACAAACGCCTGCAAGGCTTTGTCGAAGTCAATATCCCAGCCGAAGAAATCACCCTGGAAGTGGCCGGGACTCCGCATCACTTGAAGGTAGCCGGCCGGAAAGCCGAATTTGACATCGACATCTCGCAGATTCCCGGCGATATCCCGGTGAAGCTCGGCGAGCTTGCCAGAACCGTGCGCCGAATCAACAAGGCCAGGGCCTGGGTCCGCAACGGCCGAGTGATTGTCAACGGCAAACCGGAATTTCTGCTGGGCTGGTATGGCGGCCCGGGCTGGGTCTGCTCTAAGGCCTTCAATGAAAAATACCCAACCCAAGCAGCTAAGCACCCCTTCAACCTGGACGGATGGATTGGGCTGGAGATCGCCCGCCTGATAGGCAAAGGCATTGAAACCGAAGAAGCAGTCTTCGACCGCGAACCGTCGCAAAAAGTGTTTGATGCGCTCTTGGCGGCCATCGAAAAAAACCGGGATAACCCGAGAATCGTCTATTATATCTCCGACGAACCAGAATGCCGCGGACTTTCCCCGGTGTACCTGCGCCATATCTATGAATTCTGCAAAAAGCACGATCCGACCCGTCTGGTGATGATTATCTCCCGCGCCCCCGTGCGTTACATCGAATGCGCTGATATCATCAATCCGCATCCCTATACCAGTCCCACGGTCAATGAAAAAGGAGAACGCGCCCTGAATGTGAGCATCGCCCGAGTCCGCGATATGTGCGCTGATGTCGAACGCTTGCAGCGGCCAGACAAAGTGCTGATGCTCACGCCACAGACCTTCTGCTACTCATTCAATAACTTCTATGCTGCTTATCCTACTTTTGACGAGACCAATGCCTCGATCTGGGCCAGCGTCTGCTGCGGCGGTCAAGGCCTCACCCCCTACATCTGGTATGACCATGCTGCCAGGCCAGAACTCAGCTTGGGCTGCGACTTCATCTATGTGTCGCTTGACCGCCTCGCACCCTTGCTCACGGCGGAAGACTCCGAACGCCTCGGCGACCAGGATATCCGCGTCTTCAAAGCAGATGGAAAAACCTTGTACCTGCTGGTCAATGTGCTGACTGAACCGCAAAAATTCGAGTTTCCGGCAGCAGAGAAGCTCCTCTACCGCTTCCGCGACAGCGGCGAGCATCGTCCGGAAAATGGCCGTCTGGCCTTGGAGCTTGCGCCGTACGAGGTAGTGCTGCTGACCTCGGAAAAAATGGATGCTGGCCTTGAGAGCATCTCTGCTCTGCGGGAACGCATCGCCCAGGCAGAGGCAGCCCGGCGTCAGCGCGGCAACCTGTTGTTTGGCCGCGGCCGGGAGATTGAATTGAGTGCCCCGCCAGCACGCCCCTACGACCTGCAAAACGCCATGGAGCAGCAAGACAAAATGTTTGACGGCGTGATCGATGTCTCCGCTTGGATGCCACGCAATATTGCCGCGGATTCCCTCTGGTACGAAATGGCCTTCACGACCTTTGTGCCGAAATTCAGCAAGGCCAAAATCCACGGCTGGAATCTGCAAGGACTGACGTTCAAGATATGGAAATTCGGCAAGTGGATCGTCCCGGAAGCAAAACGCAGCGAAGACAAATACCTGCTTGAACTCGACTTTGGAAAACAACTGACTACGGTCAAAATCAGGCTGGAATTCGTCCCCAAAGAAGCAGAACTCTACGAATTCGAACTGCTGCCCTGAGAGGAGAAACAATTATGAGATGCTTCTGTCTCCTTTTGCTTGCCGTGGCTTTTCCCCTGCTGGCTGATTTCAAGGAAAATCCGGATGGCAACACCCTGTGGCTGGAAGACGGGGTGGATATTTCCGGCTGGTGGGAAGGCTTGAAATTTGCCGCGCATCCAGAAGGCGGCTTCACCATCGCGCCCGGAGAAAGCTATAACTCCGGGCGCTATGTGCCTGCTGACCCGGCATATCCCTGGTTCTGCGGGGAAATCGTCGGCTATTCAATGCTCGAAGGATATCGCGGCTTCGGGTTCACTGGCAGCGGACTCACCGGCGGCTTCGGCATGATCGCCAGTCCGCAGACCGGGATATTCGCAGTCAAACTGACTTCTGATAGGCCCAGGCCATTTCTGCGCTTCGATCTGCACGGCCTGATCGTGCATTTCAAATACCTCAAGCAAGTGCAGAAACCGGAGTACCGGATTGAAACCAAACGCATAGACGACCGCCTCGAAATACGGGTTTTCCTCAAGGAACCTGCCGAAGATGTGATGGTGCGCTTCTATGACGCCTACTGCATGGTCATGCTGCGCATGAACGGAGAAGACAAGCTGCAACTGCTGCCGACGGATGAAAACAACCCAGTGGAATGGAGCGCACAAATCCCCTACCCGGAAGTGAAGACAAAATCGGATATGCTGCTCAAAGCCGTCATCCTCGGCGGCGAAATCAAAGTGCCGCTCTGGGGGAAGCTCGAACCCGAAAAATAACCACAAAGTCCGCCCCATAATTCCCTAGGGTGGACTGCCGTCCATAACCTATTTTTTGGGCAATGCGCGAAATTTTGTGATGAATACTTGCATGCCTTTATGTTGTCTTTTAGCCACAGCGGCATTTTTGTGTCGCCCTTTCAGGACTCAAAATTATACATTACCTCACCCAGGGCGTCGCTCGCCCTTGGCGGGCTTTGCTTGCCCTGGGCTGGTATGTCTCGCCCTTTCAGGGCATTTGCAGCTCTGCAGCTACGGACGTTGGTGGACGGGTGGTGCGAAGACACGTGTCTTACACAGGCTTTCAGCCGGCACAGATGCACCATGCTTAAAGTCACATTACTATGCGCCGTAGGCGCTTAACCATGCTTAACCCCAGGCTTCAGCCTGGGGGAGGCATACCCCCAAACTGGTGCCCCGTAGGGGCACTACAGTTAGCGCTGAAAACATGTTGTCGGGATGACCATTATCAATCGGTGACCAATAGCCTTGAGACTTGGCAAACATCATGTCGCGCATTGACAATCGCAGGTAGCCGCAATAAATTATTTCTATCAAGACCAAGTTCAGCTTGGCATGAAATCATGCCGTAGCATATTAATGCCTTATTTGTTTGCCCCCATTCCTGAAAGGAGCGTACTCTCATGTTGAAAACTCTTGGCGTCATCTCAATGGTTTGTGTTTTGGCTCTGACCGGCTGCCGTTCGCAATATGACGCCACAGACCCAAACAGCGTCGCCTACTTGATCAGCGTCAACAAAACCAAAGTGGCTCAGATTACGGCTCGGGTACCGGCACCGCCCGTGGCATATACGAATGACTTTGTCGTGGTCGTGTCGCCAGACGTCACTGACGCCGTGTTGCGGGACGCCCTGACGAAATACGTCAGCAACGCCTTGTCCTACAAGGGTATGACGCCAGCCGCCAATCCAGCAGGCGCCGGTCTGACGGTGAAGGTGAACCTGGAAGTGCAGTCACATAACCGCAGCAAATTCATCGTCACCCAGGAGGCCTATAACCGTTCCAACGCGCTGTGCTGGTCTCTCATGTCAAGCTGCACCACCAATCTGTACGAACGTCCGCTGGACTATCTGCCCGGCCTGATTTCAGCGGGCATCCCCTTTATCGGCGTCAACAAAACCGGCCCGGTCAATGTCTATCGCGACCCCGATCAACTGAGAGCCGTGTTGCGCTGACCAGGAGGACAGGGTCACTGAAGCCCAGCGCAATCATGCGCCAGACTGATCTTCCAGGCTGTTAACACGCCCTCCCCCCGGGTCACTCCACCGCTTGGCGGGCCAGCTTGCGCACCCGTTCGCCGCCAGCGCCGAACACATTCAGTTCGCCCGGCTTCCGGCTGCTGCCATGGCCGGCCAAGGTGGCGTTGTACATGGATTTGACGTCAGCTCCCAGGACATTATAGACGGCATAATTGGTTGTCGGCGGGCAGGTTTCATCAATGAAGCCCGTGCTCATGCGCGTTTCGCACCGCACCCTCCGGGCGAAATTGACCATGTCAAAATACGGCATGGTGCGGCTGATGGCGGCCAGCCGCTCAGCGCTGGCGCCTTGAGACTTCTCCCGAGCCAGCAGATTCGGCCAGCCCGGCGTCTGTCTGGACGGGTCAGCTAAGTGGTCGCATAAAGCTGGCGCATTGGCAATGCACAAGATCACGTCAGGGTCCAAAGCCGCCGCCACCAGCGCCTGCGCCCCGCCCAGGCTTCCGCCTGAGGCAATCAGAGTCTTGCCATCCCATTCCGGTCGCGTCTTGAGATAGTCCAGGCAACGGACAATCCGCAGGAAGATATCCCGCATTGGGTACTTTTCCGGGTCGTCAGGATCACGGAACTGATAGCCGCCGACTATCTTGCGCAGCTCTTTTGTTTCCTCTGGCGTCGGCTGGTTGATGGTGTCATGCAAATTCATGCCGAAGACTAGGCAGGCGCCATCCACGGCCAGGCCATAGTCGGGTCGCGTGCCAATCCAGCTGGCACCAGAAAAGGTGATGACTGCGGCGTGGCCGCGCGGCTTGGCGCCGCACGGCAAAACCAACACGCCAGTGGCATTCAAGGTGCCGTCTTCCAGGCGGACATCAAGCGCTTCAGCTTTGCCCTGCCACCTCTCGGGGACAGTCAACGCCGTGGCACTGACCTGCACTGGCCGCGACCGCAGACGCGCCAGCTGATCCGCCCAGAAAGCGTCAAAGTCTGCTGGCTCTGGCGTGGCTGGACGAATCTTGCCGACCTCTTTGCCAGCGCCGGCCGTGATCTTAGTCTTGGGAACAGCGACGCCATTTTTCCAAAGCTCAACCGACAACAGCACAAAGCCAGGCTCCTTCAACTCGCCAGGGATTTCGACCTCCGAGCCGGTGAACGGCTGTCGCCAGGACTTGTCTAGGCCGCCATCCCCTTGCAGACGGCAGCTCAATTCATACTGCGCCGCCTCCAAACCGTCAAAGTCTTCCGCGCCGACCACGAACACAACTTCTTCGCCGGCGTGATACACGGCTGACTCGCGCCGGGAAACAGCGGTCAAGCTCGCCTCCGTCGGCCGTGTCGCTGTGACTTCCACCCGGACGTCGTCAAGATCAAGTGCGCCATGAGTCCGAATCAGCAGCCGTTTGCCTCCAGAACACCCAATGACGCCCTCATGCGTCATCCATTCATTGGCTTTGATTTGCTCAATGTGGTCGCCATGCCGAGTGCCGGCGCTGTCGATCACGCGCAGGTAGAGCTGACCGTCTCCACGGACTTTCACCCGATAGCTGAACTGATGCGACTTGGCTGAAAAAGGCAGCTGCAACGCCTGCTCAATGAAGGTGTAAGAGCCTTCGACATGCAGATAATTCTTGCCTTCGGCAGGCGTATCAGTCCTGATCTCAGCCTTGCCGCGGTTCGTAGTGCTGAAAACCCAAGCGGTCGGCGCCTTGCCTGATGGGTAGACCCAATCCTTCTCGGGATCGCCGCGCAGCACTGGATCGCCCACGTCCTCAAAGCCGCCATTTTCAATCAACTGACGGCTGGTTAGACCGTCAAACGCCATCTGCCAATGCTGACCAAAGCCATGAAAATCACCGTCGCACAGCGACGACAGCTGGATGTCCCGGTCGGAAATGCGCTCGCTGCGTGCGACGTTGACCTTCCAGAGCGCGTCTGGGGTGATGCCATACCCCAATGCCGCCAACGGCAGCCGAATCTCAGCCGTCAACATCTCCGGGGTGATATCAAAGGCAATTTCTGACTTGGTGTCAATATTGAAATCATTGTTGCCACTGGCGTCCTGCGCCCAGGCTTGGTAGATTTTTCCGTCCCAGTTAAAAGCGAGCATGTAGTACTTGCCCTGGTGTTTCTCATTGCCCAGGAAGATTTCGATATGGCTGTCCGAAAAGACCTGGCGGCCATTCTCCTTGGCTGTGGTCTTGACCTTGGCATTCTTAGGCGCTTCGGCCTCGATCAAAAAATACAAGTTGTCTTCATCATACAGCAACCTGACGGCGGTCTGTGGGTCAGCCAATTTATTGGGTTTGAGCAGCACCTTGAAGCCAGCGCTCTGTGGCGCAGTCTGCCAGTCGTCGTCATTGCCCTTGCCGTCGATGACCAGGGTGCTGCGCCGCGGCCCGGCCCAAGCCCGGCGCTTGCTGCTGCGTTCCACCATCCGGCTGCCGTCCGCCCAGTTTTTTTCCAGGTATTCGCGTTCCCGGATGATTCGCGACAAGGCGATGGGATCGGCGGCTGTGGCTGTTTCCGCCTGAGTCAGTAGCGCCTGCAAACGCCTGCCCACCCCCGGCTGGGCGTAGGCTTTGCCGAACACGGCCCGGTTGCCGCCCCAGCGCACCGGCTCGCCAAGGTCAGCCAGCGCCTTTTCCAGGAGCAGGCGGTAATCGCGCATGGCCGGCCAGCCAGCGCGATAGTACTGCTGGTTGACGTCATCCCAGACCTTTTCGTAATCAGCATCGATATTCCAGGCAAAATAAGCGCCGAGCCAATGCAGCTGCCACAGTGAATACCACATATTGTAGGCGCGGTAATCATCCCATGGCGGCTTGAATTTGCCGTCCGGCGGTCGGGTGACAATGCCGGCGCCGCACATATTGAGACTATGCCGGTACTTCATGTCAAGCACCCAGCCCCGCTCAGCCGGGAAATAGCGCGACGGCCCTTGGACATCCGTATGATATTCGAAATTGGTCGCCCGCATGCCGCTCTTGCCCCAGGCATCAAACAGGGGCCGGTAGCGGGTTGCATTCCAAGCGCAGGACTCGTCGTCCATGGCGTGAAAATAGCAACGGTACATTCCGCACAAGGTCACGCGCACCCGTGGGTCCGGAACTATGCCTATGGGATAATCAACGAAATTCATGTACGACAAGGCATTCAAAGTCAGATTCGGATACTCCGCCGGTGGCAATGCCGCTGAAATCTGGTTCACCAGCGTCCACCACCTGGTGCTATAGACGCCTTTGGCCTTTTCTTCCGGTGGATCGAGAGCCGCGCAGGCGTCGCATTCGCACCAGCGCGGATGGTCGTCATTGCACAAAGAGAAAATGATTTCGCGCTGACCGTAGCTTTCGATCCAGGCTTTGGCGGAGGCAATCATCCGCCGCACCGTTTCGGGGTTGGAGGTGCAGGGCTGACAGACGGTTCTGCCGCGCGTCGGCACAACCTCGCCGATTACCCGTTCGCCATCGCGCAGGCCAAATAACTCTGGCTGCTCTTTCAGCAAGGCCTCGGCATCCGCTAACTTGGGGGAGCCGACTAACAGCCTGGTCAGAATATGGCCGCCGGTAAAAATGATCGGGTCATATTTTGCCACGGGATCGCCGCCGCCAAAGACCTGCATGCCATTACGCACCAGCCAGTCGTAGGTCGCCGGCACGTGGCCGCCCCCGCCATTAAGACGATAGTGGCGGTCAGAAAAGGCCGGATTGTACACCTTTGTCCCTCTAGCGACGCTCACCGTGTCGGCCTTCGGGCAGACTTCCCCTTCTTCGCCGGGGTACAGCCACCACATACCGTTTTCCCGGAGAATCTGGTAGACGCCATACAGGAAGCCGCGTCGTTTCCGGCTGGCGATGACCAATTCGCTCTCCGAAGCCGCAATCAGGAAACCATCGTCGCGCACCTTCGCAGCCTCGGGCAAGGCATTGCTGGCGCCATCGACAATCAGCTCAAAGCGAACCGTGATCAGACCGTCTCCGGGAGTCGTGCCGACCTCAGCCCCGGTGATTTTGTGCAAATAAGTCCGTAATTCAGCGGCCGCTTGCTGCTCGACGACGTCATCTTCAGCCACAACCGCGCACTTGGCTTCGCCATTCCGAACCAAGTCCACGGTCGCACCCACGCAGCTCAGTCCCAATCCTATCCCCATCAATAGACTCAACGGCAATTTCATCATGTCAGCCTCTCCTGGACACAAATCTTAAGTTATATACTTGGGGCAGACGTCCCGGTCAGGGAAATCTCTCGATTTTGACGTACTTGAATTGCACGAAACCGGCATTGCCTTCGCGGATGAGGAAGTAGTAGTTGTAATCCTCTCCGCGTTTGCGGAAATCGATGACGTATCTCTGAATGCCGGATTCGCCCGGCGGGGTATAGATGCGGGCGTTGGCATTGGTCAGGGGGACGGGATTGCGGAGAACGAGGGTCCATTGCCCGGGGCCAGGCTGTTTCATCTCCATATCAATGGTGAAGCGGAAGCGAGTCTTTGCCGGCCCTGCCCAGACATTGTCCGGCAGGACGAGTCTGGCGTTGCCTGACTTGTGGTGGTAAAAGCCATCTACCAGTGGCAAGGGCGAGCCGTCGCTCAGCCCGCTCAGGAACGGCAGCTCCTGCATGGGTCGCGAAGATTCGTAGACGACTTCGCCTTGTTCCACGTTGGAGACTGCGGCCTCTGCTTGCAGGCTGGCGCCTTCATTGCCGAAGAAGTCTATCGGCGTAACCAGGAAACGGTATGTTTTCCCGGCCGCAAAATATCCGGCATTGAAGGCATGAGTCTGCTGTCCAGGACGCTGTGGCGGCGGGAGATAAAAATCAGCCTGGATGTCCTGCCGGGTGAACACCACCCAGGAGCCATCTGCCTCCTGGTGCGATATTTCAATTTTATAGACTTCAACGCTATCCGGGTCATGAGCGTATGGGAATTGCAGGGTCAGGCCGGCGCCAGTGCTGTCAGGGGTGACGCTGATTTTGGCTCCGGCCGGGAATTGCGGCCTTGGGGCTTTGGCCTTGCGGGCGGCCATGGAGTACGGCGCAGTGGCCTTGTCAAAGGGCCAGGGGACACTCCAGAGCTTGTCGGCCAGAAACTCTTTTTTGTCAGCCAGGGAAAAGCGGCGGAAGTCGATCTTATGGCTGAAGACCTCCATAATCAGCACTTCATCGGACTTCTTCGAGGTCGGTGCAGTCCCGACTAATGAACCGCCCCAGGACTGCAAGCAGCCGGCGTTGACGCAAGTGAAGTTCCCTTGCCAGATACACATTTCATTGCGCAGCGAATTGTGCGTATGTCCGGAGATATGAACGGCCTGCGGATACCGATCCAGGATTTGTCGCCGCCGGTAGTCGCCCCAGACAAGGCTGTTCCTGGTTGTGTCGTACGGCGGCACATGGTCGATGACAAACACTGGCTGGCCAGGATACTTGGCGCTGGCTTCTTTAATCGCGTTCTCATAATCTTCCACATCGATGCGTTGCGGGAAGATCAGGAAAAAACAGCCGTTGATTTCCAACTGGTCACGAGGGTGATGGGGCACCTGCAAGAGTTCTTTTACTGCCGCAAAAGCCGTATCCCAGTCCGGCTGGTTAATCGTATCGTGATTGGCGTAGATGTAGATTTCCTTGGGCTTGTCCTGGGGGAAAGTCTCGTTGAAGATATCACGGTAGTGCCTATAGCCCTCAGGATAGTGCAAATCAGCAATGTCACCGACATTGATCACCAAGTCGGCCTTCTGCTCTTTGAAAAGCTCTAAGGCGGATTGAACCAGACTACAGCTTTCCCGGGTGGTTTTGATGTGGGTGTCGGTCATGATGCCGACTCGCAGAACCGGCTCCTCAGCTAAAAGAGCGCAAGACAAAACAGTGCCAAGAGACAGAACACGGGATAGCTTCACGATGGACTCCTTGGTGACGAAAGGAGAACGGTGCAAAGATGGGAGAATGAACACGTCAGTGCGTCAGGGAACGTGGGCTAATGTAATCGGCAAAGTCTTTTTTGTCAGCCCCGCAGTCAGAGAATCACCGACTTTTAGTCATGGGGCACCGATTTATATTCGGAGATGCAGCAAATTGCAGCGCTAAGGCGCCCAGGATAATACACTTTAGTGGACAGTCCAAGCCCACTTTCGCCCCTCGTATCAACGGCTGACCAATGACGCATTTTGCTCGTAGTCCCATTTTTTCACTTGCATTTTGACTACAATCAGATTATACTTAATACAACACCTTCGATAATGCGTATTATCAGGCTGTGGGTTCCCCACAAAGAATCTTGGAGGCAGACATGCGTCATCGTTTTTTCACCCTCATTGAGCTTTTGGTCGTCATCGCCATCATTGCCATTCTCGCCGCGATGCTTTTGCCTGCGTTGTCCAAGGCTCGGGAGAAGGCGCGCAGCATCTCCTGCATCAATAATTTAAAGCAATGCGGCCTGGCCACGACTATGTATTTGAATGACTATGAGGAAGCCATGATGGTATCGCGCGCCTACGACACTGACTGGGTCGGGAAGCTGAGCAACGAGGCTGGCGACATCAAGGCAGGGCAGTATCTTTCCAGCACTCGCCCTGACGAGGTGGTATGTACGTCTGTTTCCCCTTTTGGCAAGTGGGCGCACACCTATAAAGTCTACGCCATGCGTTACGGCACCATGCCTGCCGGCGTGGGTCTGGTCACGCCCAACCCAGTCCAATATATGGATACCACGATGCAGGCCCTCAAGGTCAAATTCCCCGGCGACTTCGTGTTGCAGGGTGACAGCTACATGGCGATCAACAACTCCGGCGGCCCGGCCGAGTACCAGTGGGGCTGCGTGCGAACCTATACAACCAAGGGAGCTACATACGAAGACACGGCCTTTATGTCATTGGGCAATCATGGCGGCAGCGGCAACTTCAGTTTTCTGGATGGACATGCCTCCGCCTTGCGCAGCATCGGCGAATTCGGCGCAATCATGCTGAAAGAATATGCTGCATCCGGCTATAAGGCAGCCGCCGGCAGCACCGTAAACTTCATCGGCGCCTGGGTCAACGGCAACACCCGAGTCGAATACCACTACAAATAACCCCTCTGCTGGCGCGTCCTCCCAAATACGGAGCGCGGCGACGCGGCGGGGCAGCATCAGTATCCGACGATTTCCAGAAGCCTAGTCTCCCCAGGCTGCAATTTGACTTGGAATTCGCCATTTTCCTTAGGCAGCCATGCGCCGCTCAACAGGTCTTGCAAAAGGTGCCTGGCAACGATGATTAGCGACTCAGGCTTACAAACGCCCGAGTCGCTGCACGCAGCCGTCACAGCTGCAGCATCCGGCGATAGCTGGCGATTTCGCGCAAGGCGCTTTCGACCTGGCGGATTTTCCACTCTAAATGCCATTTATCGCAGACGTATTCCATGCTGGGTTCCCAGCCCAGGCGGGAGTCTTGTTCGACGATCGGTATCGTCGCCTTAGTATTGGCGATTTCCTCTGCGGCCAATTCCTCCAGCTGGGTCAGTATATCCAGCATGACCTTCGCGTCCGAAGACGCCTGCAACTTGATGTTGAGCAGCCACCAGCGCTTGATGTTGATGACCGTGTCAATCGAACGCCGGATAAAGGAACCCAGAAGGAACAGCTCGTCGCCGCGATCGCGTTTCCGGGCTGGAATCTTGTCCAGGGTTGTTTCCAGGAGTCGCAGACCATCCTCCCAGATTTCCCGCATGCGTTCCAGGCGATCCAGGTCCTGCGGGTAGCGCAGCGGCCCAGGCGATTGATTCGCATTTTCAAACGGCTGATACAAAGTCTTGACGATGCGACCGCCAAAATGCGCGTACGGCGCTGACGGGAACGCGATTTCCTTCTGCCCCATGGTGCGGGTGATGTTCGGCTGGAAAATGAATGGATAGGCCGGGCCGACCCGCCAGGGGCCGTACTGATCCTCATTCGAGGCGACGTAGAATTCCATCGCATCAGCCCACCGTTGCCAGACCTTGATAATGTCTGCTGCGGCTTCGGCGCCATAGTCGCGGCGCGCCAGTTCTGGGAGCAGCGCCTCCAAATCCTCTGCCCTCGGCTGCCAGAAGCTGGCCTTGCGCAGGTCGATGATGACACTCGGCCACCAGCCGTAATGGTGCGTCTCATACAGGCGCTCAAGCCCCCAGTCCTGGCGCGCCTTCTCCAGCACGTCGAGGCGCTTAATCCAACGATGCGGCACCGGCACATACGGCACGGTGCCAAAATCCCAGGTGGCACCAGCCGTGTTCGTAGTCGCGCTAAGGCGAATGCCGAGTTCATGCGCCGCAGCGGCTTCGCTTGAAAAGTAATAGCCGGGTTCGACATCAGAAATCGTGTAGTCCATAGTCGGGCAGCTGAGCTTGCCGATCCGCTTCTCCCGGAAAATCTCGTAAGTCACCTGCAAAGTAACGTCTTTCGGCAGAGCTTCCAGGAAGCGGCGGCGCTGCTCCAGCGGACTGTAGCCCCAGTTGTAGGTGCTGAAGATAACCTCCGCATCTGGCTTGACGCGACGGACGGCGCGCTTGATGCAGTCGATGTAGGCCGGGTAGTCCTCGCAGGGCCACCACCCCGGGCTGGGACGAGTGTCGGGAATGCCATCCTTCATGCTCTCTCGCCAGCGCTTGCCAGTCGTGTTCGGGTCGCGACTCGGGAATTCCAGCGATTCGCCGACCAGGCCGATGCCGATGGCGCCCGGATAGCGGCGGAACAGCTCGCCGTAGATGCTATCGAAGAACTCCTCTGCGTCAGGCTCATCCGGATGCTTATAGCTGGGCATATAGCTATAGATGAACGTATCCAGGCCGTAGTTTGCTGCCCGTTGAATAATGTCATTGATGTCGTTGTAGCCGAGAGCCGTCTTGTCTAAATCCCTGACAAAGAGCTCAATCGTATTGAAGCCCGCGTGAATGATCGCCCTGAGCTGCCAGTCTGGATAATCGTCAATGCCAGACCCGGAATGCACCCGCCGCAGCTTCATCAGCGGTGTGCGGGTCGCCTTGCCCAACGCCAGGATCGGCGCTTCTTGCAGATTCATCTGGTCTTCCAGGTAGACCGCGCCATTCCAAAGTCCTTGCAGTTCCATGCCCTCCAGGACAATGCCGTCGTTAGCGACATCCACGCGAAACGCCCCGCGGATCGATTCACCGGTGCCAGCTGGACGCAATTCCAGGCGCAGTTCCTTCCGACCGTCGCCAGCACCAGCCTCGACCAAAAGCAACGACAAGTCCATGCTGTCAAAGAAATATTCCTGCAAGTCGCGAGCCACTCGCAGCACCGTCTCCGGCGCCCCTGCTGGCGCGGCAATGACCCAGGTTTCGTCTAACAGCACCTCGCCGGCAACCGGCGTCACACCAGCCTCGCGGCGGCCTGGACGGTGCACCTGACGCATACGCTCCCGAAATTCGTAATGACGCTCCTGTCGCATGAAAAATCCCCCTTTGCTGACCATGACCACAAAATCCGTTCAAGGCGTCCTGCCAGAACGGCAAAAAAAACAAAGCCAGAGTATATTCACGAATTAACAATATAATACCATTGAAGCAAAACGCGCCTCTCGCCATGAAAAGTGCTTGGTTGGCACATAATCAGTCACCGATTGCAAACGGTCAGCCTTCTGTAGTGCCTTTACAAGGCACCACTTTCGGGGCGCACCTATCCTCAGGCTGAAGCCTGGCCTACGACACAAATGGATGTGGACATAGTGGACATAGTGGACACAGTGGACGGTGGGTGCCGTACGCAGTAGAGCCTTTAGGCTGCCATAATTTTCGCGCTTTTAGCGTTTTTGCCGCTGGGCGGCTGGTTTCATCGCACAACAGACCCTAAAAAATCTGCGTCATCAGCGTAATCTGCGGATAAAACAGCAGCTTCTCGCTCCCCGCTCCTAAAAAAAGTCCCGCGCCTGAACTCCGCATATCCGTAGCCGCCTGATACATTTTTCTGCTTGCCGCAGGCTTTTCTGGATTGATTTTCAGCTATGCGGGAATATACTATATCTTACGTAGGCGAATCCTTCGCGCAGTCGTCGCCAAGCAGCCGCGCAATTCCAATCCAGGCATTCGTTTCCTTGCCAGAGGTCATCCGAAAAGCCCTGGCTAATATTTTGGGTCTTCCTTAGCGCATGGTCTTGCATACCTGCAACCCGCCATAGGCAAAACGCATAATGCGCCATATTCAAATCACTCATCAGGACAACGTCGCCATCGCCTTGCAGGACCTCGCTGCTGGTGAAGCCATCGCTGGCCTCAAACTGCGTGACGCCATTCCACGCGGCCACAAATTCGCCATCAGCGCCATTCCGGTCGGCGGCCTGGTCATCAAGTACGGCCTGCCCATCGGCAGTGCCAGCGCGGCCATAGCGCCTGGCGAACACGTCCATTCCCACAATCTCAAAACCAGGCTGAGCGGCATTGTCGAATACCATTATGACGGCCCGCCCGCGCCCGTCGCCCTACCGGACTTTCCTGAAGCCTTCTTCCAAGGCTATCGGCGCACTGACGGCCAGGTCGGCATCCGCAACCATCTGTTCATTGTGCCGACCGTCGGCTGCATCAACAAGCTGGCCGAGGGCTTAGCTGCAGCCTTCAACCGGCAGAAGCCAGCTGCGGCCATAGACCGCGCCATAGCCCTGACTCATCCCTACGGCTGCTCACAGCTCGGGGACGACCATGAGACAACCCGCGCCATTCTCGCCGCCCATGTCCGCCACCCCAACGCGGCTGGCGTCCTGGTGCTGGGACTGGGCTGCGAAAACAACACCGTCGAATCATTCCGCGAATTAGTCGGTGCAGGCGATCCCCAGCGCCGGCGCTTCCTGGTCGCCCAGGAGGAGGACGACGACTTCGCAGTCGGTTTACAGGCGTTGCATGACTTGGCTGCCGCCGCTGCCAACGACCGCCGCGAGCCCATCCCTGCTTCTGAGCTGGTCATCGGCCTCAAATGCGGCGGCTCGGACGGCTTGAGCGGCATCACCGCCAATCCCCTGCTCGGACGCTTTTCCGACCGGCTCGTCGCCTTGGGTGGCACCTCCCTCCTTGGCGAAGTCCCGGAGATGTTCGGCGCCGAGACGCTTTTGATGCAACGCTGCGAGACAGCTGAAGTCTTCCAAAAATGCGTGGCCATGATCAACGACTTCAAGAACTACTTCACCCGGCACGGCCAGGTCATCTACGAAAACCCCTCGCCTGGCAACAAGGCCGGCGGCATCTCCACCTTAGAGGACAAGTCCCTCGGCTGCACCCAGAAAGGCGGCAGCACCAACGTCGTTGACGTGCTTGGCGCCGCCGAGCCGCCGAGCCGCCGCGGCCTCAACCTGCTTTCCGGCCCAGGCAACGACATGGTCGCCACCACCCTGCTCTCAGCTGCTGGCGCACACCTGGTCTTGTTCACCACCGGCCGCGGCACCCCCTTTGGAGGCGTTGTCCCGACCCTAAAAATCGCCACCAACACCGAACTGGCTAGGCGCAAGCCGCATTGGATTGACTTCGATGCCGGTCGCGTCTTAGAAGAACACGCTGACCGCGATGCCATTGACCAAACCTTTTTCCAACTCGTCCTTGACACCGCCTCGGGCCAGGTCGCCCGCAATGAAATCCACGGCCACGAAGAAATCGCCATCTTCAAGGATGGCGTCACCCTATAAACCAACAACAACTAACCCATCCTACGTCCTTCCCCTCAACCCCAACCTTTCCACCACAGGAACAGCACCATGCACGTCAAAATCTTCTCCGACAAGGTCAGTCTAGGCAAGGCCGCGGCCGCGACCGGCGCTGGCTACATCCGCCGCGCTCTGGCCGCCAAAGGCAGTGCGAACCTGGTCGTCGCCACGGCCGCCAGTCAATTCGAATTGCAGGACGCCCTAATCGCCGAACCTGGCATTGACTGGTCCAAAATCACCATCTTCCACTTGGATGAGTACATCGGCCTGCCAGCCGACCATCCGGCCGGCTTCCGCTACAACCTGCGCAAGCGCCTGATCGACCGCCTGCCTAGCCCGCCAGCCAACTTCTTCCCGGTTGACGGCAATGCCCCAGACCTGAAGAAAGTCATTGCCGACCTGGGGAAAGCCCTCAAGCAGCATCCGCTAGACCTCGCTTTCATCGGCATCGGCGAAAACGGCCACATCGCCTTCAATGACCCGCCGGCCGATTTCGACGCCGAGGACCCGTTCCTGGTCATCACCCTGGATGAGGCATGCCGTCGCCAGCAACTCGGCGAAGGCTGGTTCCCCACCCTGGACGCCGTGCCCAAGCGCGCCCTCACCATGAGCGTTCCGCAGATCATGAGCAGCGCTGCCATCGTCAACGTGGTGCCGGATCTGCGCAAGGCCGAGGCGGTCAAAAACGCCCTCGAAGGCCCGCTGACCAATATGTGCCCTGCCTCCATTCTGATGACCCATCCTGACTGCCATACTTTCCTGGATGATGCATCAGCCTCCCTGCTCAAACGCAAACCGTGATCCCGGCCGCCAGGCCAAGCCTGGTGCCGTCCTCTGCCCCCTGAACGGTCTCGCGCCGGGCTGAAAATGCTCGGCCGAGACCGTCCACGTTACTACCTTGCCATCCATGTTGAGCGTCTCTGACACCATCATCGCCACCCAGGGCATAGGCAAGACTTACGGCGCTGTTCCAGTTCTGCGCGAGATCGACCTGCGCCTGCGTCCAGGCGCCATCCTCGGCCTGATCGGCGAAAACGGCGCTGGCAAGTCCACCCTCATCAAATGCCTCAACGGCATGACAGCGCCGACGACCGGGACGGTTTATTTTGACGGCAAGCCCTGCCGCTCGTTGACCGTGGCAGGCGCGATCGCCTGCGGCATCGTCACCGTGCCGCAGGAATTCAACCTGGTCAATGACCTCACTGTCGCGGAAAACATCTTCTTAGGCCAGGAATTGACTTCGGGATTCGGGCTGCTTCGCCGTCAAGAGATGGCAGCCCAGACCCAAGCCATACTGAACCGGCTCAACGTCGCGCTCGAACCGACCCAGCGTGTCGGTGCGCTCAGCGTCGCGGAAAAGCAATTCGTCGAAATCGCCAAGGCGCTGACTACGCCCTGCCGTGTTTTGATCATGGACGAACCGACCACCGTACTCAACCAACGCGAGGTCAAGGCGCTTTTCGAGCTTCTGCATCAACTCAGCCAGCAAGGCACGGCCATTATCTTTGTCTCCCACAAACTGCACGAAGTCCGCGCCATCAGCTCTGAGGTCGCTATCCTCCGCGACGGCGAATTGGTCGCCCAAGCGCTGACTTCTGAACTCACCGAGGCCGATATGGCTCGACGCATGGTGGGGCGGGAGCTGAACCAGCTGTTCCCAGAGTTGCCAGCAGTGCCAGCAGCCGAGGCAGCACCGGTCCTGGAAGTCGAAAACATGTCGGTTCCTGGCTTATTGCACGACATCTCCTTCACGCTCCGACAGGGCGAATTGCTCGGCTTGGCCGGACTGGTCGGCGCTGGGCGCACGGAGCTGGCCGAGACGCTCTACGGTCTTCGCCGCCCTTCGAGCGGAACACTCCGCCTGTTCGGACGCAGCGTCAGGCTGCATTCACCGGCCGACGCTGTCCAGGCCGGCATCGCTTATTTATCCGAAGACCGCCAAGGCGCTGGCATCCTGACCGATTTCGCCCTCACCGCCAATATCACCCTCACCTCCCTGGCGCGCTACTGCCATCCATTCATTTCACGCCGCGAAGAACAGCACCGAGCCGAGCATTTCATCCGTCGGCTCGCCATCAAAACCGCCTCCACCCAAACGCCGCTGCGTCAACTCAGCGGCGGCAACCAGCAAAAGGCCGCCATCGCCAAAGGTCTTGACCACACACCCAAAATCTTCCTTTTTGACGAGCCAACGCGAGGCATTGACATCAAGGCCAAGACCGACGTCTATCGGATTATCCATGATTTGCTCGACCAGGGCTTGTCTGGCATTTTCATTTCCTCTGATTTGGAGGAAGTCATCGGCCTGTGCAGGCGCGTCGCGGTGATGCGCAGCGGCCGCATCGCCGGCTTTCTGGAAGACGGCCACATCACTGAAGAGGAAATCATGTACTTGGCCACCGGCGTGAAAGCATAGTCATGACCATGACCCCATCCAGCCAAAATCAATTGTTCCATCGTTTGCGCCGTCTGGCTGCTTCGCAAGGTCCCTATCTGGCCTTGGTGCTTCTCCTGCTGGTCTGCGCTGTCTCCAGCCCGGCCTTCCGGCGACCGCAGAACTTGCTCAACATCACCCGCCAGGTCTCTTACAGCGGGATCATCGCCCTTGGCATGACCGCCGTCATCATCGGCGGCGGCATTGACCTCTCGGTTGGCGCTCTGCTGGCTTTTGCCGGCACGGTCGGCATCATGGCGATGAATGCTTGTGACACCCCTGCCGCTGGCCTGGCCGTTGCCATCGCCGTTATGCTGCTGACCGGTACGGCAGGGGGCGCTGTCAATGGCGCACTCGTCACCATCGGCCGACTGCCGCCATTCATCGCCACCTTGGGAACGCTGTCGATCTTCCGCTCCCTCAGCCTGTACTTAGCCGGCGCCGGCCTCACCACAGCCCGCCACGACGTCTTTATGCAGGTCGGCGGCGCTGTCATCGGCGGCGTTCCCCTGCCCGCCTGGATTCTTCTCCTGCTCACCGCCCTTGGCGCCGTGCTGATGACCTGCACTAAACTGGGCCGTCACATCTGCGCGGTCGGCTCCAACCAGCGCGTTGCCCGCTATGCCGCCATTAACACCGGAAAAGTCACCTTTATCACCTACGTCTTCATCGGGCTATTGGCTGGCGTAAGTGCCTTTCTGCTCGGTGGCCGCCTCGGCTCGATCAGTTCCAGCACAGCCGGCAACGCTTACGAGCTGGACGCCATTGCCGCCGTCATCATCGGCGGCGCTTCCATGGCCGGCGGCCGCGGTTCCATGACCGGCACCCTGGCTGGAATCCTCATCCTTGGCATCATCGCCAATATCCTGGACATGTGGGGCGTTTCCGTATATCTACAGGGTGCTGTCAAAGGCGCCGTTATCATCATCGCTGTCCTGTTGCAACGGCCGCAAAACCAACAAGCCTGAGCATCGTCATAATCCATTCCCGGTTTGATTTCCCAACCCATCATTCCATCAGGAGCCACGCTATGACCACATCCATCCGCCGCCTGGGCCGCCTGGCCCTCGTCCTCCTCCTCGCAGGCGCTGCCGCCTGCAAAAAACAACCAGCCGCTGACCAAGCCACAGTAACCATCGGCATCTCTATCCCTGGCATGGACCACGGCTGGACTGGGGGCGTCGTCTGGTGGGCCGAACAAGCCAAGAAAAAATGGGAAGCCGAAGACAAGAATATCCGCGTCATCCTGTCTACGGCCAGGGATTCCAGCGAACAGGTCGACAAAGTCGAAAACCTCCTGGTCCAAGGCATTGACGCACTGGTCATCCTGCCCCACGAACCTGGCCCGCTGACCAAAGTCTGCGAACAGGCCTCCAGCCAGGGCGTCTATCTCGTGGTGGTTGACCGCGGCTTGGACAAGCCAATCCACGACTTCTTCGTAGCCGGCGACAATCCCGGCTTTGGACGTGCCTGCGGCGAAGCCTTGGCCAAGCAGCTCGGCGGCAAAGGCAAAATCGTAGTCATGGAAGGCATCCCCTGCCCGGTCAACAGCGACCGCGTCAACGCCTTCATGGAAGTCATCAAAAAACACCCCGGCATCGAGGTGCTTGACTCCCAGGCCGCCTACTGGGACCCCGAAAAGGGCCTCCGCCTGATGGAGAACTTCCTGCAGAAATACCCGTCCATTGACGCTGTCTGGACTGGCGACGACGATGTCCTGCTCGGCGCCTTGAAAGCATACACGGAATCCGGACGCAAGGACATCAAGTACTTCATTGGCGGCGCGGGCAGCAAGGCCATCGTCAAAATGATTTTAGACCGCGACCCGGCCATCCCCTTCAACGTCACCTACCCGCCCGCCATGATCTCCACCGCCGTCGATTTCGCAGTCAAGGGCCTGCGCCGCGAAATCCCGGAGGGGCAGAAAACCCACATCATGCCGGCCGAGATTATCACGCCGGAAAACGCCAAGGAATTCTATTTCCCTGACTCCATCTACTGAGGCGACAAGGCCAGGCCTGGCGAACCTAAGCTCCAGCCAGGCCTGGCCAAAAAGTGCATCACTCGTCAGCCGCCAACTGTTCAGCGACTTCATCGCTGATTTCCATGTCGGTGAACACTTCCTGGGCGTCGTCATAGTCTTCCAGGACTTCGATGAACTTCTGCACCTGGCGGGCGACGTCCGCGTCTTCAATCAGCGTCACATTCTCAGGAATCAAGGCGATGTTTGACTCGCTCACCGGAATCGACGCCTTCTCCAAAATCTCCAGGATGCTGCTGAAAGCTTCCGGTGCGCCGAGGATTTCCGCAACGCCGTCATCGACCGAGATGTCCTCCACATCAGCGCCGCCATCGAGCAGAATCTCAAACAGCTTCTCCTCGTCAGCCTCCTTGCCTTCTACGATAAAACGCGCCTTGCGATGGAATTTCCAGGACACGGCCCCGCTGCTGGCCAGGCTGCAGTTGTACTTGTTGAAAAAAGACCGGATTTCAGCCGCAGTGCGGTTGCGGTTGTCAGACATGCAGTTGACGATGACGGCAACGCCTCCGGCTGCATAACCTTCGTAGCTGAGCGTCTCCATTTGGACGCCTTCGCCGCCGCCCGTGCCCTTCTTGATGGCGCGGTCGATGTTGTCATTAGGCATATTCGCAGCCTTGGCTGACGCGATCGCTGAGCGCAGACGAGCATTCAACTCCGGATCGCCGCCTCCCTCTTTGGCCGCCAAGATGATTTCCTTGGCTATCCGAGAGAAAATCTTCCCGCGCTTGGCGTCAGCAGCGCCCTTTTTGTGCTTGATGGACGACCATTTGTTGTGGCCTGACATAGGCAGCTCCTTTTTCTTCTTCCTGTTTTTCTGATTTCTATTCCTGTTGTTGAATAAACGCTATTGAGATAGACAATAAATCTAATGCATGAAACGTGTTTCTGCCAGTGGCGCAAGCACTCAAAGAAAAAATCTTAGCTGCTGGCGCTTAGGGGCCGGCGTTCTTTTCCACCCAGCGCCGCAGGAAATGGATACCCAGCAGAATATAAGCCTGCTCCAGTTCCACGCCACTGCCTGCCAACTGCTTCAGATACCAAACCCCGGCGCTGAAATGTTCATCCTGGCTGACCAGCTGGTCGAGGAGCGCCTCCCGCTCCAGCTTCAAGTCCTGACTGCGGCACACTGCGGCCATGGCGAGCGCCAGATCATGCAGCAAACCGACGCACGCCGCCAGTTCGCCTGCGAGGTATGCTTCTTCCAACTGCTCAAGATATCGCAGCGCGGCTTGAGCATGTTCGCGGGAACGGCCGGAAGCATGCTTCTGGGTCGCACTATGCAGAACTTTCAGGCATCCTGAGAAAGCTTCGCCGCCTTGATCGCGCTCTTCCTGCGTCAACAGAGCATAGTACGTTCCATGCCGACCAAGCAGATCACCGATGGCAACGGCCAAGGAACGTCGCAACATCGGATTCTTAGTCGCCAGCATCCGGGGAACAAGGTCATAAACGGCCTTGATCTCACCAAGGCTGGCTAAAGCCTCGCCAGCGCTGGCCAGGACTTGCGCACTGTCAGAATGACGCAGCAATTCCAGCAAAGGCTCGGCAGCCCGGCGGTCACCCTGGCAGCCTAAAGCCAACGCAATCTCACGCTTGGTCTCGCTGTCGGCCGATGGCAGCTTCTCCAGCAAAGCCTCGACGACCTCGGGACGACGACACGTCCGCAAAGCGCGGACAATTCGCGAGTCAAGGTCAGAATCAGGGTCGGCCAATTTTTGCAGCAGGGCCTGGACAGCCTCAGACGTAGCGATGCGCCCCAGTGCTGCCACCGTCTCCTCTCGCACCAGCATAGAGGGGTCAGCGAGCTTATCTCTCAAATCATTGACGATATAGGTCAAGCGCCGGTTGCCAGCCTGGCTGATGGCGCGGGCTCGGTCTTGCACGCTGGTGGCGCCGCTGAACAGCATGATGTTCTGGATCATCCCGAACACGCGCAGAGGATTGCCTAAAAATGTGCTGACCGGCAATTCCTGATGGTGGCTGCGGACCTTTTTCAGCAACGGCAGGGCTATCAGCCAGCCGACCAGTATATGCATCAGCACCAGGAGCTGGTGATAGGTAAACGGCAGCCCGAACGGACAACGGAAGGGAAACGACGCCCCTTCCAAAGCATCCATCACCATCCCGCCCACAACCGGCCCAGCTGCGCTCATCACCCCGACTGCCGTCCAGTGCAGCGCCATGGCCATCGTGCGATTCTCCTTGACGGTTGTAGCGCTGCACAGCGTGATCTGCGCCAGGCCGGTGCAGCAGTAAAATGCCGCTGAGAGGAAGTTGACAACGCACATCACCGCGATGATGCCCGGCACGACTGGCTGGCCAGGCAAGAACATCAGCTGATAGGAACCCACCGGCGCCAGCAGCCAGCCAAGACCAAAAAATGGAGCTGCTATGAACATCAGCACGCACACCGTGCGATGGCCGATCCTGTCCATGATCTTGCTCCAGATGAAACTGGCGACAACGCAGCCGATCGCAGTGCTGATTGCAAGGGCTGACAAGTGACTGTAAAGGGCGTCGCATTCGCGTTTCAAATAGACATCACTGAAACGCAAAAAGCCAAGGCTGAAATTCCAGACGCCAAAGGCCAGCGTCACCCACAAAAAGTCGCGATTGCGGAATGGCGCCAGCAAACTCTGCCAAAAACGACCGGTGCTTTTTCGACTGGGTCCCTGGGGGTCTGGCACCGCCATGTGGAGAACAATATCCGTGCTGCCCAGAATCGCCGCCAGTAAAAACACCAACCCAAAGCCAACCATCGTCTCCCCAGGGGCCCTGCCGCCCCAGGACGCATCCAGCAGCCAGCCGGCGATCACCATGCTCACCAGGTTTGCTGCCATGGTGACGCTTTGCCGCAAAGCCCAAAACTTGCCCCGAATCCGCTCCGGAACCAAGTCCATCATCCAGCTATACCAGGAAGCCGTGCAGGCCGAGGCCATCAGCGAGCTGATCGTCACCAGCACCAGCATAGCTCTGCCGATCGAAGGATCGGGAGTAGCGAAAAAAGCCCAAAATACGGGTATGAACCACAGCAGGCGATGCGGAAAAGCTATCGAAAACCAAAACTTCTTGCGGCTGCTGACGCGCTCGGCAAAAAGGGCGGCAGGAATCTGCATGATCATGGCCAGGTTCTGCACCGTGGCAGACAGGCCAATGACAAGGCCAGATGCGCCGACCCGTTCAAAAAACATGGTCAGCGGCATGGACAGGGCCAAGGCTACCCACGCCTGGCCAAGAGCGCCAGCGGCAATGTTCACAATCATGCCGCGCTTGGTCTCAGCTGGCGTCAAACGCCTGCCTCTCTGTTCACGCAAAGCTGATTTCTGCTGCCTAGTCACGCACGCCAGCCCCTTCGTCAAAAACACCACCCACTCTTCACCCCACGTCCACCCCTGCCCTTGCAGCTGCCGTCGTCTCAACCTTGCCAGCACGCCGACATGCTCCTGCGACTACGCCGGACAGCGCCGCCGCTTCTTCGCCGTCGCCATGCGTCGACATGCCGCGCACAACGACAATCTGCTCAAGGCGGTCATAACCACGCTGGCATGGTCACAGCAAGACCATGGCGTCCCGGTGCACGACCACCTGGGAGTTCACCGGCCTGTCCAGCAGACGCGCCAAATCGCCGCTTTTCGCACCGCAAATCCGGGAAACGTCCTCATGGTTGAAATTCACCGTGCCGCGAGCAATTTCCTGGCGGGCCAGATTGACAATGCTGACCGTGTCGCCGGCCTTGAATACACCGCGCAGGCCAACGATTCCCCCCGGCAGAAGGCTGCGCCCCTGGCTGATCAAGGCCTTTGCTGCGCCCTCGTCGACGATCAACTCGCCTTGCGGCTCGGAAAAGAAAGCCAGGAAGCGCTGTCGGGCGTGCATGCGCCGATGCCGGGACGGCAAGAAGATTGTGCCGACGTCTTCGGCCGCCATGATGCGCGGCAGGATGGCAAAATCGAATCCCTCCGCGATGATAAGCGGTTCACCGCTGCGGGTGACCATGGCGGCGGCGCGCAATTTGGTGACCATGCCGCCGACAGAGAAGCGATTGCCGTCCGTGCCTTGAGCCATATTATAGATTTCACTGCCCAGTTCGTGCACAACGCTCATGCGCTTGCCTAGCTCGCCGGTCGTTTCGTCACGTTCGCGCATGCCGTCGATAGTGGTCAACAGGATGGTCAAGTCAGCCCGGGCCATGCCAGCCACCAAGGCCGCCAAGGTGTCATTATCCCCGACCTTGATCTCATCTACGCACACGGAGTCGTTTTCATTGATGACTGGCAGCACTTCGCGGGCGAGAAGTTCGTTGAGGCATTGGGCAACGCGCAGGTGTCGGCTGCGGTCATGCAGATCAGCGGCGGTCAGCAGCAGCTGCCCGCAATGAAAGCCCAGCTCAGAGCTGGCTTCCTCGTACAGCGTCATCAGCTGGCACTGGCCGACCGCAGCCAGGGCTTGCAGCGCCGCCATGCCTTTAGGCCGACGCCGCAGCTCTAAAAGCTCCATGCCAGCGCCAATCGCCCCCGACGTCACCACCACGACTTCCAAGCCGCTCTGGCGAAGCTCGCCTACAACCTTCATCAACTGCCGGATGCGTTCGGCCGGGCCTTGGCCTTTGACGTCCATCAACAGGCGCGTCCCAATCTTGACCACTACTCGCCGCACCTGCGCCAGAACCTCGCCCCTGGTTCCGTTGTCCGCATAATCATATTGCATAGCCAAATGCCTGTCCTCAAAACATATTTCAGAATCAGATAAAGAAAGATATAAATTTACCGGCAAATCGCCGGGATACAACAAGACTGGGCGTAAAATGCACCAGAGCGCGTAATTGGTCAGTTAAAGATTAACCACCAAGACGCCAAGGACGCCAAGATTTTTTGAGTATGCCGTGCAGCGGCAGAAACGCTAAAAGCGCGAAAATTATGGCAGCCTAAAGGCTCTGCTACGTACGGCACCCACCGTCCACTATGTCCACCATGTCCACAACGTCCACATCCATTTGCGCCGTAGGCGCTTAACCATGCTTAACCCCAGGCTTCAGCCTGGGGATAGACGTGCCCCAAAACAGGTGCCTTGTAAAGGCACTACAGAAGACTGACCCATTACCGGTGCGCTGCCTGCCTGATAGCACTTATCAAATGGGCAAAGGCTCCGCGCCACGCATATTCAGTCCTTGATTCCGAACAGCTTACGGGCATTTCCTCGGGCGATCTTCTCGAACACTTCAGCCGTAATCTCGACGTTGTCGCGCATCTCCAGCAGGAAGCTGATGTAGTCGCGGGCAAAGTCAAAATTCCTCGTCGAGCAGATGTCTGTGCCGAAATAGAGCTGATCCTGGAATTCAGTCATAAATTTGGCGGCGTATTCGCGATCGCGCATAAGGGCATTGCAGCCGCTGCCAGCCGAGAGGTCTCCATGCAGGTTCGGATATTTACGCATCAGGAATGGCAGGCGTCCCTCCTTCTCAATCTTGCCCTTAGGATAGCCCAGGCGGTCTTGCTCCGACTTAATCGGGCCGATTTCCGCCCAAAAAGCCTGGGAATGCCCAAGGAAAGTCAGATTGCGGAACAGCTTGAGGACCAACTCCAGCCGCGGCAGCCCCTCGTCATCAGCAATGCCATAGCGGTACCCTGGCCGAATGGAAATATGAAAAGTGACTGGCATGTCATACTCTTCGCAGGCGGCAAACATATTCAGCATCAGCGGGTCGTCAAACCAGAAGTTGGAGCAGACCTCGCCAACGCCCTTGCAGCCGAGGCTCTTATAGTACTGCACCATGCGCTCCATGCCGTCGGTATAGGCACTATTGTCCACCATCTCCGGGGCGATGTTGCAATACGGAATCATCCAAGGGTATCTGGTCTTGGCCATCTGCACCAGTTCCTCTATCGACTGACCCCCATGCGAACAGGCCTCGCTGAGACCTGGCAGAATGACGGCCTTCTCAATCCCGACCTCTTGGTAGAACTTCTCCAATTCATCTGGCGAGGCGTAGGTGGAGCCGTCACGTCGCGGCATGACCGGAACAAATCTGGTGTGGACGTGGATGTCGATGAACATAATGAACCTCCTGACCATGCTGTTGTGGAAAATGACGGCTTTTAGTCGACAAACTCACTTAAAGGCACCTCTGATGGCTTTGGTGCATCCGCTCATCCTTTCCAGTCAATCCCAAAATAGTCCCGCAGTCCTGCCTGGAATTCCGCTTCGGTCCGAGCCAGGAATTCCTTGATTTTGCCCTCGCCCAGTCCGATTCGGAACAGACGCGCCTTCATGCCAGTTTCCGGGTCAAACGCATCAACGACGCTGTTGCGACCCAGGGGCGTTGCCAGATGCACCATTGTCTTTGCCAAAAACGGCGAATTTGGATGGGTGGCGCAGTAGTAATGCGGATAGGCAAAGTCAATGGCTTGCTGCGGGTCCTCGGTGAACGAATAAAAATTGGCATAGCCTGCATCGGTTTCGACCTGCACGACCCAGCCGAGGATGGGGTCAGTGACGATGCGGTAGTTGGTGCCTTCGCGTTCCTGGATGATATCAGCCTCAAAACGCAAGGGAGTCTGCGGGCAGGCCCGTCCAACGCCGACATCGGCCACATACCGCCCTTCCGGCAGGTCAACCCGGAGAATGCGATGACGCCGCTTCGGCACGGAGAGGGATTCGCCTAAAAGCCAGCGCCCGAAGAATTCGGTCACTTTAAAGCCAAGCTCCCGCAGCAGCCAAGTGTACAGGCCATTCAATTCAAAGCAGTAGCCGCCTCGACGACGGTTGACAATCTTGTCATACATCACCTCGACCGCCAGCGAGCATTCGCGACGGTACAGCAGGTCAAGGTTTTCGTATGGAACGCTGGTGAGGTGGGCTTTCTGCACTCCATTCAAGGTCGCCAAGGTCGGCTCCTGCGAACCGTCATAGCCAATGCGCCGCAAATACTTGTCTACCGTCATCATGCTGTTGTTCATGCCACCGCCTTTTCTAAGCAAAAAACCATCTACCGTTGAATCATACACCCAAAAAGACGACCACGCTAACGGGAATCATCTCTGCTTGTGCGCGTCCGCGCACAGCCAGCGACAAACTTTGCACTCAACGCCTGTTGAGTATAATGGAATTCCGCCAAAAGTCAATCGGCCAAGCTACGTTTCCCGGCAGTCAAGGCAAACCGCCAGCGATTGATATTCGGAGTCCCGACAGGCTATGGGGTTCGGCACCCGGGTAAGACACTTTAGTGGACAATGGACAATAGACGTTAGTGGACTTTAATGGACATTAGTAGACGATGGACTGTGGACTGAAGTGGACATTAGTGGTGAGTGGACGTGGACGGAAGTGGACTTTAATGGCCAGTGGAGCTTTCGACACTTATCCTGCCCAGGCATCCAGCCGGCAAAATTGTATCACGCTTACGGTCATGCCCTTTACGCTGTAGGCGCTTAACCATGCTTAACCCCTGGCTTCAGCCTAGGGGTCGGCGCACCCCAAAACTGGTGCCTTGTAAAGACACTACAGAAGACTGACGTATTACAGCAATTCTTTAATCACCGTCATGCTATATGGGCTATATTCCTGACTGAACAATAGTGCTATGATAAAGTAAGTAGGCCGCCCTGCTCTTTGCTGTATTTCACCAATTGCCGAACCTGGATACCTGGAGGTATCCTCAAAAAACGATCGTGTTCAATCGATGAGGCTTAATGTGGAACCGAAATCATTCCACTATCTCCCAGTAGCCGGTTTTTTTGGAGCCTATACGCCGCAGGATGCCCGCATCCTTCAGCTTTCCAATATTGCGCATCACAGTGGAGCGGTTCTTTTCAGTTATGGCCGTCAGTTTATCATAGGAAATGCCCCGGTTTGACCTGATTAAATCCAACAACTGCACCTGAAAGTCAGATAAAGGTGCTTTTATAGGTGCATTATGCACCTTTATTGCGTCTTTCCAAATAAGCGGCATGAATCCGCAAAAAACATCCTCCTGAAAATTACCCTCTGTGTGACCGATTATATATTGCGATTTCCCCTCTGCCCTCCCCTTGCCGTGAGCCCGTCGTCTGCGTGAGATCAGGGAGTTATGACTTTGACCTCATAGCGTTTAAAGGTCATGGTTGTAGGTTCCTGGCCAGGAATGGGTATGGCTGCTTCAAACTCGTCTTCGCTGGTATTGACGGCGATGATCGTTTGCTTGCCGTTGACGGTCTTTGCCCACCATTCGACGCGGGCGTCTTTTTTGACCTCGACAGTGCCGGCCTCGGTGGCGCCAGGGGCGAGGATCAGTGGACGGAGTTCACGGATGTCCTTGACAACCGCGCAGAGGGCGTCCCACGCATGGGGAACGTGGGCGACGGTGTAGAACTGCTGCTGGTGGGATGCATAGTACCACCACCATAGACCATTGACGGACTTGACGACGCCGACAAAGGCAGCAGCACGCATCCAGTCGGCGTCCGGTTCAAATCGCGCGGGGTCAACGGGCATTTTATTCCGGAAGGCCTTGCTCTGACTCTGGTCGTAGCAATGGATGAGGAGAGTAATCGGCGAGTCATTGAGCAGGAGTTCGCGGTGACTGGCAATGGTTTTGACGATTTGCGCAGGTTTGTGGTAACTCTGGGTCCAGTGAGTGTCCCAAGTGCGCCGGTACTTGTTCATGCCCCTGCCCCAGGTGGTCATCACCACGGGATGATAGGGATCAAGCTCACGGACTAGTTCAGCCAGGCTGGTCAGCAACGCCGGTGAGACGTACTGCTTGGCGATTTCCGGCTCGTCGTACAGATACCAGCAAAAGAGGCCGGGATGGTCCGCCAGCGCACCGACGCGCTTGGCAAGGTGTTCGAAGTTGCCCTGAACCATGCCGCTGCCGCTGCCCACGCCGCGGTCAAAGCCGATGAAAGCCCGCAGACCATTGGCGGCGCAGGCGTCAAGGTATTCGCGGCAGGCGACGTCGTCCTGGCTGCCCTCCCAGCGGTAGGTGTGGACGACTTCAAAGCCGGCCCCCTTGATCAGCGGCATGTCATTCGCCCGCACTTCGTAGATGCCCAGGGGGAAGATTTTCTGGCCGTTCTGGTTGTAGTTGCCGTCGCTGTCAATGATGACGACGTCAGCCGGTTTGGCTGCGTGGAGCAGCCAGAGGGCTTGCTCGGCGCGGTTGCCGCTGGGATCGGTCGCGGTGACGTGCAGGGTATTCAAGCCGCGCGGCCAGCCGCCGGACATGCTCAGAGTGTATTCAAAACGCTTTTCGCCCAAAGGGCGCGGAACACTGACGCTGACGGCCTGGTTGGCGGCGATGCTGGCAGCGATGGTCGGGGCCTGCGCATCTTCGTCGCTGACAACGAGGGTGACGCTGCTGTCCGGCGTGGTGACTCGCCAAGCGCGGCCCGCGATGGTAGGCGGCAGGCAGTCGCGCTCCACTGGCACGTCGTGAGTGAAAGACCACGGCTGCACATCAGTACAGCCCACGGTGGTGACACGCCAATGCCAAGTGCCGGGCGGCAGCGGCTCGCGCAGCTGCCATTTGGCGTCAACGCCGAGTTCGTAGCGGCGGGTGGCGTCACCGGCGGGGAAGCTTTCGTCGCGGGACAGTTCGAGGACGTAGGAGTTGACGCCCATCATCAAAGGCGTCCACTCGAAGAATGGCGTGTTGGTGGCCAGGACGGCATCGGGTTCAGGCCTGAGCTTGTTCACCGAGATGTCAACTTGACGCAGGCTGAAATCGTCAAACCAGGCTTTGCCCGCGCCGCGGAGGGCGAGAAAGACGGTGGCAAAGCCGGCATCAAGGGGAGCGCGCAGCCCCTTGCATTCCTTGAGTTGCCAGTCCTTGGTGCCGAAGATATCGCAGGCGTACTGACCAGAGTCAAACCATTTGCCATTTTTGTCAGCCCATTCCACGATAAGACCTGCGCCGACAGATGGCATTCTGCCGGCCTTGGGCACAACATTTTCGGTTTTAACGAAACAGGAGGCATCGTAGACCCTGCCACCGACGATAGGCACCCGGCGCGTGATATAAACTTCTTCAGTCATGGGGTCATTGACGGTCAGGCAAGCGGCCTGTTCGCCGGAGTGGACGTTATCGCGGTCGAGGCTCGCCGTCTTGCCGAATGACCAGTTGTCCTTACCGTCTTCGAAGCCGGCGTTGGCCAGCGCTATGGGCGTCACGCGACGCAGCGGCACGCGCAAACGGCGCTGGCGCTTGGCGACTTCGGCGGGGGTGAAGTCCTCCACGGTGAGTTCCACGGTAGTGGCGATGGCTTTGGCTTCGTCAGTCACATGAGTGGACATGATGTAGCGGATAGCTTTTTCGTAGTCGCGGCGTTTATCCTGAAGCATAAAAACAAAGGGGCCTTCAGTACGGGCAAGAGTGTAGCGGTGCTCGGGCAAGTCAAAAACCAGCGTGCTGAGCCCGCAGTTGGAGAATTTTTCCTCGTCATTGATGCTGATGGGCTGACCATCGCCGCAGAGGAAGATCAGGCCATCGCTGGTCTTCGGGCTATCTGGCGGAATGTAAATGCCGAATTCGACGGGTCCGGTGGGCTGGGCGAGCATATTGAGGGCTATGCGCAGGGTTTTATCGGTGAACGTGAGGGTGAGTTTAGCGTCGGCTTGTTGATCCTGTTTGTGCCAGGAGAAGGCATTGCCGTCTCGGGTCATGGCAGCATTCTGGAAATTGAAGCTCTGCTGTTTCCAGCCTGGTGTGAAGGCCGCAAGGCTGAAGCGGCTGATGAGAGTCTTGCCGGCGTAGGACACAGCAATGTTGCCGGCGGCGTCGACATTGAGCTGCCAGTTGCCGATGGCGGTGCTGACCTCCTGCGCGGAGAGCAGACCAGCGCTGAGCAATAAGGACATGAACAGCTTTTTCAACATGGCGATTTTCCTTGGACTTGCTGGGTTGAAGATGCTTATGAGGAAAGTGTGGTGGCTGGAACAGGCTTGCAAGCGGTAATCGCGCTGTCCTCCCTGTTATCTAAAGTTTCTACTGCTTGCGCAAAATGAATGTATGACTACATTAACGGATGTCAAACGAGGTCGTTAAAACAACCCTTTTCCTGCTGTGTTACCCTACAAGCCTTATATTATTCTTGTCACTCAAGCCGTCTACAACCAGGCCGCCCGGTTCGAGGCAATGTTTCCGATAGACCTAGCGGCGCGTTTTTTTCACCCCACAGACAAGGACAGTCCATGCAGTACTCGTTCATGAGCTTTTCCACCCCTGAAGCCACCTTAGAGGAGATGCTGGCCATTGCCAAACGCTTCGGTTATGACGGCATTGAGCCGCGGCTTGACTCCAAGCACGCTCACGGCATCGAAGTCGCCACGTCCCCGGCGCGGCGTCAGCAGATCAAGGATCGCATCAACGCCAGCGGCATCAAGCTGGCCTGCCTGGCTACCTCATTGTCGTATGCCGACCCCGAAAAGACCGCGTCCATGGTCTTGCAGACGCACGACCGCATCGACCTAGCTGGCGACCTCGGCGCCCCGGTCATCCGCGTGTTCGGCGGGCTTTTCCCAGACCAGATCGACCGCGAAGCCGCGACTGCCCACGTCGCTGACGCTTTATCGAAAGTCGCCGCGCATGCAGCTGATCGAGGTGTGACTCTCTGCCTGGAAACGCATGACGCCTGGTGCGCTCCGGAGCACGTCGCGGCCATCATGGAGCGCGTCAACCATCCAGCCATCGCTGTCAACTGGGACATCATGCATCCGGTGCGGCGCGGCAATGCCACCATGGACAGCGCTTTCCAGGCCCTCAAAAACTGGATTCGGCACTTGCACATCCACGATGGCCCCAAAGAAGCCTCTGGCCTGCTCCCAATCGGCGAAGGCGACATCGACCACAAACGCGCCCTGGAGCTGCTCAAAACCATCGACTACCAGGGCTTTATCTCCGGCGAATGGATCAACTGGGAAGACTACAACGTCCACCTGCCCAGGGAAATCGCCACCATGCGGCGATACGAAGCCGAAATCGCCTGACCTACAGCAATGGCGACCGGGGGGGGGCTTGCGGTTGTCGTGGCCCCTGGCGGAGCCGCTTACCCTGGGCTTTTGTCTCTGCCCCCGAGCCTTTTGCCGCTGCGGGGCTGTGGACATAGTGGACATAGTGGACGGTGTGGACAGCGTAGTCCAAGCTCACTCTCGCCCCTCGCCCCTAAAAAAGCCCCTCGTATCAATCGGTGACCGATTACATCTGGTCACTTCACCACGCCGACCTTGATCTTGAGGTCTTCTCGGCGTTCGAGGCGGTCAACGCCGCCGTCCTTAATCCACAGAATCCGGTCTGATGTCGCCAGCATTTTGTGGTCGTGCGTCGCGGTCACCACGGTCACGCCCAGTCGCCTTGACAAGTCAGCGATCAGGTTGATGATTTCCTCGCCTGTCACCAGGTCGAGGTTCGCGGTCGGCTCATCCGCCAGGATAATCGCTGGCTCGTTGGCAAGCGCCCGCGCAATGGCCACCCGTTGTTGCTGGCCGCCGGACATTTCGTCCGGCCGGTGCGTCAAGCGATGACCCAGGCCGACCATTTCAAGCACTTCAATAGCGCGCTTGCGCGCCTGCTCGGGATCGACCCCGCTGAACAACAGCGGCAGAATGACATTGGAGATGGCGTCGTATGCAGGCAGCAGGTTGTAGGCCTGGAAGATGTAGCCGATGTGATTGCCGCGAAAATGCGCCAACTGCCGTGGCGTCAGCTTAGTCAAGTCAACGCCAGCGACTTCGACCAGGCCAGAGGTCGGCCGGTCCAAGGCGCCAATCATATTGAACAAGGTGCTTTTGCCGGAGCCGGACGGGCCCATGATCGACATATATTCGCCCCGGTAAATCTCCAGGTTGATGTCACGCAGGGCGTGCACCACCGCTTTGCCGAGGTTGAACTCCTTGTTCACATTTTTGACTTTGATCAGGACTTCCTGACTCATGTTTGCAGTCCCCTTATCTATGTCTGCCAGCACCGGTCTGCCCGGGAACTGTCCCTGAACTTAAAACGGCAGCTTGATAACAGCCTTGCTCAAAAAAGTAACGCCGACGCCGACGGTTGTAATCAGCCCCATGCCGCACGAAAATCCGGCTGCGACCACTGGAATGTACTGGCGCCATTTCAATTTCAGGCGCTTCTTGAAATAGAAATGACCGATCAGCGCACCCAGGAATTGCGGCAGGATTGAATGCGGCAGGCTCTGGCCCAGGCCGCGGACCACGCCATACGTCAACATAATCGGTGCGCCTAAAAGCTGCATGCCGCCAAACAGGACGACTCCAGCCACGGCGCCAAAGCCAAGATAAACGACATTAAACGCCTGCTCGAACATAGAGAATTCGCCCATAGTCGAGGAATACATGATGCAGCTGTTGGCTGCGTTCAGCTCCCACATCCGCTGCGCGTATGGATATGCCACCGAGGGAATCCGATCCAAACCCCAGATGAAATTCATGAAGAAAATCGTGCTGAGCAAAATCAATGGGAAGAGTATGATCTTGGTTTTCCAGATGCTGGTGAACTTCGTTCCCGTCAATTCGCATTGCCGGTAGAACACAGTCATCGTGCCGTAATTGGCGATGGGCAGCGGCAGGAACCAGACAGCGACGCCGTGATAGCCGCTCAAAATCAGCGCGGCCTCGCGAATCATCGGCACCTCGACGACTTGACCGACCATGCCTTCTAGCCGCGCCGTGACATAACTGATCAGCGGCGTATAGAAAAAGCCGAGGATCAACAGTACAATCAGGACGTTACGGATGTCCTTGGTCCAGCCGCCATGGTGCCACATCAGCAGCCCGATTGAAACAGAGATGTAGGCGCAAGTGATGACAAAATAACAGAGCATGATTGCCCAGCCTTTGATGTCGCCGCGGCCGGGCGGGACGTCTTTCCAGGTGCCGCGCTTAGGTCCGCCCCCGGGCTGCCGGGCCGCTTGACGGTTCCTGAACACGCTGCGCACGACCTGGTAAATCCCTGCTAAGGCAATCGCGACCGCAATGCCGATGTGCAGGCTGAAATAAAAGTCGATGTTGTTCTTGAACAGGGTCGACACCGTGTCATCGCCGAATTTCCAATTGCTGAGGATGCCATGATTGTACAGGATGGGATTGGCGACCACGGTGATGATCAGGCCGATGAAACTGCCGACCATGCCATAGAACGGCATCACCATGCCGGTGATGATGTTGCCGAAATCCCACGAGATGCCGGTCGCCACTGCCTTCAGATACAAGCCAGTCTTGCCGGTGAAATCGGAAAATGGAATCGGGAAAATCTGGATGGCGGTACCGGTCAAGGCGCCGCTGATGACCGGCAGGAAAAGATAGATGGAGCCGAATGCCAGACCCAGCGCTCCGCCAATCGCGAACACCCGCCAGCGCCAGGATTCCTCGGCCGTCTTAGCATCCTTGGCCTCAATGTCTTCGGCCATCGCCATGATGCCCTGGGCGCCGATCGGCGCCATGGGAAACGGCAGCTTCTCCATGTCGCTGGCAACGCGGAACAAGCCATACCCCAGGACGACGTTCGAAAGCTGGCCGGCAAAGGAACCAAATATCATCATCAGAATCGCTGGCAGCCAGTCGATGTGGAAAAAAGTCCGCTGGGCGTAAGAGTCTGACCCAAGCGGTGCGGCCCACCAGCGCGGCAGCTGGTCAGCCAGGCCGTTGGCTGCCGCCGCGTCGCTCTGGGCGAAAAATTGCTGCCAAAGCAGGCCGCCGGTCGTGGCTGCGCCCATCATCGACCCGGCCATGAAGAACAGCACGAAGATTTCCGAGCGGTTCAAGTAACGGTGCGCTCGGCGCGCGACTTCAATGAACAGGATGACAGTCACCCACTGCGCCGCCGAGCCAATGCCAGTGCCGGCCAGGAGACCCATGTAGATTGCCCCAGGAACCATGAGCAGGGCCACAAAAATCGCGCCAAACAGCGCCGACCAGCGGAAGCCCTCCTCAAAAGTAGAGGGCACTTCCATGATGCGCCGAAATTCTTCGAGTTCGCGGTCAATTCGATGTTCCATTATGGTGTCTCTATGATGTCTTACTGGTTCGCTTCAATTCTGTTTCCAACGTCTGGCCTAAGCCGACGTTCCTCACGCCTGTCGCTTCGTGCCTTCCCCATTCCCATTCATAATCTGCAAGGCTTCCAGGGTCTGCTGACGATAATGCTCCATAGTCTCTGGTGGAATGGAGCGCCAGATGAGAAATTGCTGCCGGAGGTCGTCCAGGAAGACCTTGTTCAGGCGCTGCCAATCCTTTGGCTGCCCGGACAGACGATGCAGCAGCACCCGCACCTCGTCAATGCCAGGGATTTCGCTCGGCGTGCTGCGCAGCGCGAAGGTCTGGCTCACGCCCAAGTCAAACGGCGCCAGGGCCAGGCGCGCGTCCAAGCCAAGGTCGCCGTTGGGCTCCTTGACCAGCTTCACGTCGCTCGTCATAAATCGCCCCAGGCCAGTGTCGGTATGATTGCCAAAATGCTCTTTCAGGAAAGACACCACTCCGGTGATATCGTATTGCGACACTGTGAACGGAAACACCAGGTCCATCAAATCGCCCACTGGTGCGGGTGGACGCCACGTCCGCATCAGGCCCGGGTTGGCTGATTTCGAAGCCTTAATCGCTGGATAGACCGACGAGAGCAGCACGGTCGCCATGACAATCAGAATCGTCGCAATCGTATTTGTTGACGACATGTTCATCTCCGGCACTCGCAACAGGCCGTATTCTGCAGCCGCTCCCAGCGCCTTCAAGGTTCCTTGCGCCAGCAGGTACCCGCCCAGGCCGCCGATAAGGGCATAGACCATGGACTCGGCAAAAAACAGCGTTGCCACGTGGCGCGGCGCCAGGCCGAGGGCACTGAAGGTGTAGATTTCCTTCTGCCGGTCTGCCACTGAGCCCAGCATAGTCCCGAATATCACCAATCCGCCCAGGACAATCGGGAAAAACAAGTCTCGGGCGCCGCTGGCCTTCAACACGGTTCCCAGGAGGTGCCGGTAGACGCCGTTGTCGCCGGTTGCAGGGATCGGGAACGGCAGCATCCGAGCCAGGTTCTCCGCCGTCTCCACTGCGGCCGTGCTGTCAACCGTATACACGGTCAGGGCGAACAGGGCGCCGCCGATGGCCTTGGCCGTGTCCGCCGTCACTACAGCCACCTGGTCAACCGGCAGGCTTGCCCAATTGCGCTGTGACATGGACTCTATGGCCTCGTCATCGCCCTCCAGTGCGGCTGCTGTCGGCTGCGAGGACGAGGTCGCCTCTGTGAAGTCAGCCGGCAGGATGCTGCTCATGTCCATGTCCTTGGCTGCCGAGACCTGCACGGCATCGAGCAGTCGGCCGACCCTAAGCCGCCGTCCCCGCAGCAGCACCTCGTCGCCAGCGGCGACGCCCAGCGCCTCGGCCACGGCCTCTGTGATCAGCACCGTATCTTCCTCCAAGCCGCTGAAGTACTCCTGGAGATCAGGCCGGTTGGCGATTTCCTGCGGCTCGATGCCCAGGATGCCCCTCACTGTCACCGGCTGTGATGCGTCCGTACGGCTCATCAGCAGCCCAGGGTTGTCCTGTGAGGACGGCGACACCCACAGGCGCCGGCAGACGGTCAAGTCTGGCCACCGGCCGCGGATGATGTCCTGCAAGTCCTCGCTGAGCGGATTCCAGTTGACATTGTGCACAAAGGCGCCGCAGTAGTTGGGGTTTGGCGCCGCGAAGATGGTGACGATGCCGGACTGGGTGCCAAAGGACGCGAAGCACAGGATGGTGAAGGTGAGGAGGATAATCGTGATGGCGGTCAAGGCGGTGCGCGTAGGCCGGCGGCGCATAGTCGAGATGCCCATCTGCATCGCCGCCATGAGAGTACTCACATTCGATACGTCGCTGACGTGCACCGTCGTGGTCATGCCCTGGATCGCCTTGAGTTCATACTCGAATTTCCGCATGATGATGAAAATCACCATGACCGCCATCACGACGATGGCAAAGCCTAAAAAGATGATGATCGGCGTGTTGGCGATCGCAAAGGCCGGATGCGACAAGTATAAAATCAAAAAGGTTGCCGCAAAAAAGACGACAAACCAATAGATTTGCTTGTAGATGGTTGTTGCGCCGATCAGAACCCGCTCCAAGGCGAACGCAAACGGCACTGACAATCCCAGCAGAATCAGGACTGCGAACACCAGGTCGTCTAACATGGCCCTGACTTTCTGGTACACTGGCCGGGAAGCCCAGAACGACGTGGTCGCCAGCGCTTCCCGTCGCATCGGCGACGTGTCTGGCTGAGCCGCTTCCAGGAGGATGTCCTCGGAGCGTCCGTGCATCTCGGCCAGGGAAGAGTCGAGGATGCCCTTGGCCCGCAGAATTTCCATCCGTGACTCGTTCAGCCGCCAGAGGTCGGCTGCCGAGCGCGCTGCCGCATTCAGGGTTAGGGGTTCGTCGCTCATCGGGAAGCCTTCGCCGATCTGTTCTTCGCCAGGCTCAAACTCCTCCAGGAACTCAGGCCCGTTGTTCAGGCCGACCATCTGCCTGAGACTGAACAGCTTAACGCCTTTTTCACGCTCCTCGGCGTACCAGCACACCACGCCATCCACCGTCTCAGTGAACGACTTGGTGCGATCCAGGTCGGAGTTGGCCCGGGCCGACATCACCTTCACATCATCGCCCGGCAGCTTATACGTCCGCTGCTGCGATGGCAGCACTACGCAGCCGGAATTGGCCCGGAAGGTGTTGAGGCGCCATCGGATCGTCGTGTAGGAGCTGTTTCCTGAGACTTCTGCCGGCAGCCCCTGGGCATCGAAGATAGCGGCAAAGCCGCCGCGTGCGCCCCAGGCGTTAGTGACCGGCCCCAGGGCGTAGCTGCCGTTCCGGTTTGTCTGCAGCACCTGGAAGTTATCAAAGGCGGGCGGTTTGCTTTCCTCGTAGGCGAGGGACATATTCCGGATCAGGCGGAATTGGATGATGGCGCCAGGCATGGGAGTATTGGGGATTGAGGTTCCTGGCAGCATGCCCATGACCATGGGCCCTTTGACGCTGTTGTCGCTGTCAAAGCTGGGCAGCACATATTCCTTGCTGGTGACGATGCTGCGGCGCAGGGACAGCCCGGGATGGCTGCCGACCGTTTCCGCGGCCAGTTCAGCGGACATGTCGCCAACCGGGAACAGGAACGCGGCAATATCCTCAACCTGGCTAAAAAGTCGCGGCAGGCTCAGGCGGTCCAGAGTGTCATGCGGTGTGCCTTCATGCGGGGCTGATTCCTGAACCGTGCCCAGGCACAAGTTGTAAATGCCGAACAGTCCGGCCGGCTCGCCGCTGTGGATGAGCGCCGGAGCCGCCCACAGCACCCGCGTCTGCGACAAGGTCTGGTCAGCCGACTCGGGCAGAAACAGGCTGGCCAGGCCGGTCTCGGTGCGTTTTTGGTGCGTACGCAGGAAGACTGCCTGGATTTTGCCATACAGTCCGGGGTTGTCCTGATACGAATGCATAGCCGACTCCCCGCCAATGACCAATCCCCAGCGCTCGCTGGTGTCGCCCAGCAGCAACGATATATGCAGGGCGATCCAGCGCTCCCCTAACAGCTTCACAATCGCGGCGTCTGCGTCCAACGCCGCTCGTTCCTGCTCAAGCTCACGGGCTCGGGCATCGATGTCATCCTTGACTTGGGCGACGATCAGCTCCAGGTTGGCCTGCACTTCCGGGCTGAGGGCGACCGGTTCACCGCCGGACTGGCGTTTCTGCCGGCCAACCACCCGCTGCAATTCGTTCCAGGACTGCTTGACCGGAATGACCTCGGCCTTGGCTGCGGCGATTTCCTCAATCCGCCCCTGCAGGCTCTCGGGCAGCTGTGCGCCATACATCTTGCGGTAGTTCAGAAGCTCGTCATTCAGACGGAATTCCTTGTCCTTGTAGATATGGGCCTGCTGCTGGGCCTTGTCAGTCAGGCGGTCAAGGAAGCGCCGTCGGGCGTCCTTGGAACGCGCAGTCAGCGGCGCAGGGCTGGCCAAAATCTTTCGCATCTCGGTGATGAAGGCCATTTCATTGGCATACGATTCCTCCCGTTTCGCCAAGGTGACGTCTGGCTTGTCCACTTCCAGGGCGCGGTAGAAATAGCTGCTGCCGAGATGTCCGCGCGCCTGTTGGTCAAAGAAGGCGATCAGGGTATGGCGGCGGGGCCGGTTGCGGCTGACTTCGCCGGCCAGGTGGAGCAGTGCTGCCGCGTTGGCCGCGCCGCGCGCACCAGGCGACAGCCAGGGCGCCTCGCCGTAGCTGTCAAGGTTGGCCGCCAAAATCACCACTTCCTCCTTGCTCTGCGCAAACACAGGGTCGGTGCCCTGGAAAAAAGCGAAAAGGTTCCGACCGACAGCCGGCGTCCAGACGATGCTGCTGTGCAGGGTTGCGGTCGTGCCGGCCGGAATGTCCGCAGCCGGTCCGTCATAGTAGAAGCGCAGGAGATTGACATTGCTCACGACGTGATGCGGGTGGCGCGCGTCAGCTTCGGATGGCTTTGTGAAGATGACGGCCTTGGCGCCCAGGCGCAAGGCCCGCAGCCAGCCCTGTCCGCAGTTGTAGTCTAAGACTACCAGTGCCCCATCCACGGACTCGCGTTCAAAGTCGGCGGCTGTGCCCTGGCCCGTATGGACGACCCGGCCAGTCACCCCGCCCTCCGGAGTCACCGGCGGGATGATGCCATTTGGCCGCATGGGCTGCAGCTCAAGCGTCCGTCCATCCGCCAAGACAAGGTCAGCGTGTTGCTTCTCGATCTGTGCTGTTGCGAACGGCTGCTCAAAGATCGTATCTGGCGACAATGCTTGGAGCCGCGCCATGACATAGTCGGCGGCGCGGTTGTACTCAGGCGTGCCGCTCAGCCGGTGAGGCTCGGCGCTCAGCCGCTCGCAGTCCGAGATGAATTCCGGGGGCGGCGTTGCCGACCAGGCCGCCGCCGTCAACCACATCGCTAAGATAAATGTCCAACGCTTCATGCGCGTTCCGTTTCCCTGTTGTCTTGGTGATAGGTGCTGTCTGACCACGATTCTTTGATGGTGTCAGGCTGTTTCCAGCCGCTATCTCCGTTCCGGTTGCTTAAAATAATTATGTTCCTGCCAAGCTTCCGCTCGGGCTTCTCCCAGCGGCTGGCGTCTTAGAATGCCGTCATTCGATGGTGCCGATTTCGATATGCACCTCACTGCGGTCTGCCATGCGGTCGATGCGTCCGTCTCGGATCCACATTAGCCGGTCGCAGATATTCATCATGCGGTGGTCATGCGTGGCGCAGATGACCGTCACGCCCTTTTCCGTGTTCAAGCGTTGCAGCAGCTCGAGAATCTCCTGTCCGGTGTTCAGGTCCAGGTTGGCTGTCGGCTCGTCGCAAAGCAACACGCTTGGGTTGTTGGCCAAGGAGCGCGCAATGGCCACGCGCTGCTGCTGGCCGCCCGACATCTCAATCGGCCGGTGGTGCCAACGATCCTTCAGCCCGACTATCTCCAGGATGCTCATGCCGCGCTCCCGGGCCTGGTCAGGCATCACTCCGCCAAACGCCATGGGCGTAGTCACATTCTCCAAGGCCGTCATGTACTTGATCAAGTTGTAACTCTGGAAAATGTAGCCGATTTTGTGACAGCGCAGATACGCCAGCTCTTCGGCTGTCAGCTGGGCTACGTCAACTTCATCAATGAAAACCCGCCCTACCGACGGGCTGTCCAGTGCGCCGATCATGTTGAAAAACGTCGACTTGCCAGAGCCGGACGGGCCCATCACGGCGATGAACTCTCTCTGGAAAATCTCGATATCGACCCCTCGCAGGGCCTCGGTCAGAACGCCTTTCATCAGGTACGTCTTTTTCAGGCCGACTGTCCTGATGATGACGCGGCGTTTGTCGTTGCCGTTTGCGACGGCCGGATTCTGCCCGTTGGTTTGTTCTGCTGTCACTGCCGCCATATTCTATTTCCCTATTTTTACGCCTGTCCTATCTCCGCCCCTGGCTCGCCATCACTCTACTCGCATGGCCTCCATTGGCGCCAGCCGCGCCGCCTTGTAGGACGGCACAACTGCTGCCACTGCCGCCAGCAAGGTTCCCAGGATCACCGAGACGACCATGCCCAGCAGGATGTCGCCAACGGGAATCGCATTGAAGAAATTGACTCCAAAGGCCGCCATCATCCGACCCAGACCGATGATGCCGCCAATAAACGCCCCAATGGCGCCGCCGACAATTCCCATAAAGCAGCTTTCCAACACGAACATCAACATGATGAAACCATCCAGGGCGCCGAGGCATTTCAAGGTTGCGATCTCATTGAAGCGTTCGGTCACGGACATCATCATAGCATTGGTAATGCCGATTCCGCAGACCAGCATGGACACAAACAACAGCCAGGCCAGTCGCTCGCCCAGCCCCAAGAAGCCGCGGCCTGCGTCCACCGTCAGCCTCGCCGCCATGTTCAGGGCGGCGTTTTCCTTGCGTCCGCGCGCCAGGCTGACCAGCCGCTCCGCGTCCAGGCCAGTCACGTCAAGGCCGGCTGAGGCCATCCTTTCCAGGTAACGGCCCGCAAACCGCCCGCTGTCGAGGTAGTCCCACATCATGATGACATTGACGTCAGCTGGCAGGATGTTAGCCTGCTGTGCAATCAATTGCCGGCAATGGCGTTCCTCCATGCTTTTTTCCAGGTGCAGGGTGTCAATGAGACGCTGCGCCTGGACGGCAATGGTCGGTGCCAGTTTTTCCGAGTCAAAGACAAAGCCGGCCTGGCGGATGACATCGCCGAAACGATGGTCAGCATCAGCCAGGCACGCCAGCAAGTCCTTGTTCTTGACTTCGCGGTTGACTGCGGCAATGGCCCGGCTGCGGGCTGCCAGCACCTTGTTAAGCTGGGCCGTGACTGCTGGCGTCGCCTCCAGGAGCGCGTCCAGCTGCTCGTCAGGAAGGTCAAAATGCACGGAGCGAATCCGCGCCAGCGCTGTCTCGAACTGCTCCCGGCCGACCGGCGTCCGCAGCCGGTTCAGGATGCCCATGCCTGTTGCCGTGTGGATCATGGAACGGCGCTTCGCATAGTCAAGGCCATTGAAAAATGAAAAGACGAAGGAGATTTCCGCTGCCTGCTGGCGCAGCTCGGTCATCTCGCGGTCGGAAAAGTCTCCGAAGCCCTGGATTTCCTTGATGATAGCTGACTCAGGCGGGTTGTTGGCCAAGTCAGCGACCACCGACTCCAGGCTGCCTGGCGACGTCAGCTTGGCAGACCAAGCATAGATCAGGCGGGCATTCTGAATCCGCTCCCGGGTATTGGCAGCCACCGAGCGCTTGATCAGGCTTTCTGACAATATATTCATCAGGAAAGCCACGGCGACCACGATGACCGCCACCGTCACCGAGGCTCGGAACAGCCGGTAGCGGATGCCGTCAACCGTGATTCGAATGGTGCGATGCAGGCTCAGCCAGGGCTGCTCCTCAATCTTGATTTCCTTCATGATATTCTCACTGCTCTGGTCAATGGGCCGCTTGAGAGTGTTGAGTTTATGCTACAACAGATAAGACGTTAAGTTACTGGCACCGCCATTTTTTGCAAATGCAGCGTGAAGGATTCTCGCTCTGTTTTTGAAATTCAAGTTGCTTCCGGCAACGAAATCACGCACGCTTTGAGTGCAAACCATTTTTCATTCCTTGTTACGCGAGCAGGACCCAGAACGTTTTCGGCGGTGTGCCGGTGACAAAATAATATATTGCGCCATAGACGGTTACGGTAAGTCCAGCCAGCATGTCGCCAGCAATCAGCCCGATCATCAAAGGCTTGATTTTCTGGACGAATTTGCTGCCGCCGTAATGGCTGGTGATAATCTTAATGGTTCCGCCGATGATGAAGGACCAGGCCATCATGTAGCCGCCATAGCCTGGCCAGAGGCAGAAGAGGACGGGATGGAGGGGCCAGCGAGCGAACCGGAGCCTGGCTATGCTGAACAGGATGGTGGCTGCAAACGTCGCCCCGAAAGCGATCATGAAGCGCTTGTTTGGCTTGATGGCGGCAAAGCGTTGGAAGCCCTTGCAGCTCTCAGAGACCGCCAGGGTGTCCTGAGCCTGGAGGCGCTGGCGGGCCGCGACAACGGAATTGATGGCGTAGCGCGGCACGCTGGAGGTAGCAAAGGCATCCCGCCAGTTGGCGCCCCGGTCATAGTTGAAGTAAAGCGTCGTTGGCACAGCGATGCAGAGGCCGACGATGATGGCGATGGCCGTTAACGGCAGAACCCGCGAAAAGCGGAGCCGGGCACTCGCGGAGAAATGCAATGCATTGACCATGAATGGCATAAAGCATTCGCGCGTGTCAATGAGAAAAACCGTGGTCAGGAAGAACATGATGGCCAAGGCAGAGGGGCCAAGAGCCTGCTCGCCAAGAAAGGCGACAATCAGGGCGCAGGGATAGACTCCCGGCGCAAGGTAAAAGACGCCGGCTTCCGCGATGATTCGGCCTAACACCGTAAACAGCGCGACAGCGACGGCCGTGTAGATCAAGGCCAGCTGCCAGTCGAGGCCAAGCGCCGTCAGGCTGGCGATGAAGGCGGTGGCAGCGACTAAGAAGCAGCGGACGCCCCAGACCGCAGAAGCAGGCACATCTCGGCTGGCGCCGAGCCGCAGTGCGCCTTTCAGGGCGTTGAGGTAGTAGTGGCGCCCAGTATAGAGCAAGACAGCGAAAAAGGCCAGGATTCCGCCTGAGATGAGGCCGCTGGAGATACGGCTGGAAAAAATGTAGCCGGCATGCATGGGCATGCCAATCTTGGCAAGGACGCCGGCAATGTACATGAAGACGAAAGGGCCGATGCCAACGGCCATGGACACGTCAACGGGAATCAAGAAGGCAATGCCAATGGCAGTGAAGTAAAGCCGGATGGTGAGGAGGCTCCCGCCGCCGCCGCGCATGAAGGTGGGGAAGAGCTTGGAGATGGGCCATAAACTGATGAAGCGCCGGAAGGGAATCAGGTATTCAGGATAATAGAGGTAGAGATAGTTGTTGAGATGGATGACATAGACAAAAATGCAGGAAAGCCAGAACCATTTGTTGCGGAGAACTAGGCTGACGGTGCCGTCGGCCTCGGGCATTAAAGTACTGGCGAATTGGACGATTGGATAGGGCAAGAGTTCGTTGTTGGCCCATTGGTGGTGACAGGCGACGGCGATGCCGCCAAGGGCGAGCCATAGCAACAGGAACAGGGGAATCCAGACAGAGAGAGTGTCTTTCCAGGCGCCCCAGGGGATGGCGGATGGGCTGACATGCTTTTGGCCAGGCTTGGTGGGCATGCCCTGAACCATGGCCAGCAAGGCGTTGCCATCGTCGTATTCCGAGTCTGCGAGCATGCGCTTGGGCAGGAGGGAGGTCGCTGGCGTGAACGTCTGGCTGTTCTTGCTGTCCTGCAGTTTCCAGCTGGTGATAGTTTTGGCGTAGTGGTGCGGGAGCATGATGGCGTTGGGCAGCAGGCGCAACATGCTGCTGTAGGGGATGCAGCACGTAGGAAGGACAATGGCGAGGATAAAGCAGAGCTCGCGAGCTGAGAACGGCCGCAACCACGAAGACGGCTTGCCCCGGCTGAGACGGTGTAAAATGGGATTGACCGTAATGAGAAAAAGGAACAATCCGCCAAACACGGACATGGGTATATGATTGCCCACGAACATGGAATGAAAAAGGACAGCGTCATTGAAATATGTGAAGCCGCAGATGAAGGCGACAGCTGCAAAAGCCAGGAAAAGGGCGCGCAAAGTCATAAAAGATGAAGCTCCCAGTGAAAGATGGGGGATGACAAGGCAGGCTTTTGTGGCATTAATTTACCCGCAAAGAAGTACCGTAATCGTCATCAGGCAGATTTGCAAGTTTATGCAGAAATATTTACCAAACTTATACAACCCTAATAAATGCGTCCTCTTCCTGCCACTCAGCGAAGGTGCCGGCGGCTCGCTCCGCATGAGTCCCTAAAAAGGGAATAGCCGAGCAGCATAGTCAGGTTTTGCACAGGGGCGGAAAGGGTCGAAACCCGCAGGCTCGCGCTTGCAGATGCAGGGAGGGATAGCCTAATAGCTATTCTCCGGCTTACAAAGCCCAACTATGCTTTCGGACAAACTCAATGCTCTTGGCTGAAGTAGTAAAGGCGGGTATCGGGGCCGGTAAAGCTGTCGGTGAAGACCGCAGTGTTGCCGACGATAGAGCGGCCGCTGAAGACTTCGGTGATGGTTTTGGCGCTGACCGGCAGGGTGATGCGGGCTTGGCCGGGGTCTTTGCGGTGGACCATGAGGAATTCACGGGAGGCCAGGACGGCGTTGTCCTTGTCGGCGTAGAGATGGACCTTGGCCATGGTGGCCAGTTCACGGAACTGGTCGATGCTAAGGGTGCGGCTGTCATAGCAGGACACAGAAACGGCGTCGGGCAGAATACTGATGGCGCAGCTGGTGCTGCTGTTGGCATTGCCGCTGATGCTCTCGGCCATCTCGGGTCGGTACTGGCCGTTGAAGACGGTTCCGGGCGGGCAGAGCCAGATGACGACGCGGCCATCTCGGAGCACCTTTTCGCGGAGGAAGGCGAGACGCTGATCGTCAAGACAGGCGGGGTTCTGGAAGAGAATGAGGCGGTACTGGCTGAGGTCCATGGCGGCCAGGTCGGTCCAGACGGTAGTATCAAAGGGTACGCCGTATGTGTAGAACTCTTGGCGGAATTTCCATGAAAGATGCTGGAGATTCGGCGTGCCGGGGTTGATGCGGTAGTTGTTTTCGGAGTCGAAGACCAGCAGGGTTTGAGCGGCGGAGCCGGTGGACTGGGGCATGCAACGGTCCCAGACCTCGCGAGCATTCTTGAGCGCGGCCTTGGTCTCGTCGCTGTCATAGGCGTGGCCCCAGATATTGAACCACCAGATGGAGAAGCGGTTGATGATGCACAGGGCGGTTTCGCGCCGAATCATGGCGCAGTCTTCGGCGCTGTTCTGGGTTTTGACCCAGATGCCGCCGCTGAGGGAGATGTGTTCGTTGACCTGGAGATTGCCGGTGCTGGTGATGCGGTCACATTCGTGCATGAAGCCGACGCCGTAGCGCTGGCACATCTTGAGGGTGCAGATGTAGCCGCTGGAAGAACCCATGGCGGGATTGCTGTTGCAGGCGGCGCCGATGAAAAAGTCCGGCGGGGCGGTCTTGAGTACCCGTTCGCAGTCCATCTGACCGGATGGGTGGATGTTGTGGATATGACCGTAGAAAAGTCCGAGGCGCACTTCTGGGCGGACATGTTCCCGGGCGCAGCGGATGAAATGGATGACGAGGTCTGCCGTGAGGTAGTTCACATAATAGAGCCACTGGCTGACGTGCTTTTCGCTGACAGGGTCGTAAATCCAGCCATGGGCGGGCTTGGAGATTTCGTCCATGCGGGGAATGGGCAACAGCTCGCGCTGCTGCTGTTTGCACCACTCGGGATAGAAGGCAGGTTTGAGTATGCCGGCAGCGCGGTTGTAGGCTTCGATCCACTCCAAGGTACGTCCGCAGGCAATGATGTAGCCGAGCATGCGCTCGGCGTGGTGTTTTTCACAGTAGTCCAGGAAGGCCTTGAGGTAGTTGGTGGTGGCGTCCTTCCACTCTTTGGAGAGGGAGCAGTCGCTGACTTCATAAAAGGAGTCCAAGGAGTGACGGCGAGCCAGCCAAGGCGGCGAATTGAGGTCAACGACGGTGATGAAACGCGCCTGGGGATGGACGGCGAGGATGTCGTTGATCTGCTGTTCGAGCACGGCGAAGTCGTAGGTGTCGAAGTATTTCCAGATGGTCGGGTAAGGCGAGTAGGGGTCACCCAGGGAATTGTCGGTGTTCATGGGCGACAGGCAGACGACGTCAATGCCGGCATCGCGAGCGGCGGCAAGCGCCGCCATGTCGTCGAACAAGTGCTTGCCATAGGGCGGGCGGTAGGCAAAAACGGGCTGATCAGTGATGGGCAGGGACATGGCAACTCCTGGCTGGGGAATGGGGTGAGACGGGAAAATGCTCCGGCAATAAGGTAATGGCCGCGGCAGGATTGTCCACGCCGCCGGACTTTGTCAACCGGACGCCTGCCGCCGTCTTGGGCTGAGCTATTTCGCGCCTTCAGCAATGCTGCTCCTATCAGCATTGTCACCGCTTCGTGGCGAGAACCGCCTCAGCACGCATTGACTACTCGGTGCGCGGTCGAGCTGAGCTTACCGGACATGGATAAACTCCCGGGGGTGGCGCCTCAAAACAACGGACGCCACAGGCGACCGCAGAGCCAGGCGTCGCCGTGAGTATAGGGTTTGACAACGCTCTGAAGTGGCATCAGGGTAAGTCCGTCGGGATTATTACCATAGGCTAGGTTGACGGCATGGCCATCAACCATACCGAAACTCATACCGGCGCTATTATGGTCACGGGGATAGACAGCGCCTTTTACGGTCAGGACATTGTTGATTTGCAAGATGCCATCAGCGCTGTTCGGTACGCTGTACTCATAGATCATGATGCTTTGGCTGGGAATGTCCATCCGGCCGATAAAGCCGCTGGCAAGACGGGTGCCGCCGCTAATCCAGGGATGGTTATCCCGGAGGAGATGCGCATTGAAGGTGTAGTTGACACCGGAAGCGTCTTCCGGCCAGCCGATTTCCTGCCCTGCCTTGGGCAGTCCGACGCCCTTGATCCGGTTTCCACCCATTTTAGCGGGATTAATGGGGTTTGAGCAGGAGAAGCAACCATCGGCAATGCCGTAGGAGCCACGCAGCTTCCACATCCAGAAGTTACTGGCCCACTTGCCGGTGGCGGCGGAATTGCCGTCCGCAAAGTTGTTCATGAATTGACCATCGTTGTCTTCGACATAGAGCAAGGCGCCTAACACCAGCTGTTTGACGTTGCTGACGCAGCTGATCTTGTTCGCTTGGTTGCGTGCCTTGCTCAGCGCCGGCATGAGCATAGCGGCCAAGATGGCGATGATGGCAATCACCACCAAGAGTTCGATGAGGGTAAATGGCGAGTTCTTCTTCATGACTTGGTCCTTTCCTTGCTTAGGGACTTGGTTTAGTTGCTGAATTTGCCACGCACCCAAATCGGGGCGCCATCTAGAGATAAAGTGACTTTGCCACCGCTGGACGCGACGGCGCGTTGCTGGCCGATAGGATTGATCAGAGTGACGTCCCCGGCTGCGTCCATGCTCAGCGGCGCCGTTTTTTGCCAATGAGACACCCAGGGTTCCAAGGCGGCATAATCGTCTGATTTTTTGCTTTGCCAACAGCCTTCGGAACGGTTCCACAACAAAGCCAGGTCCTGCCCATCACGCGCACGGAAGAGCAGGCCGTTGACGCTGGGTTGCCCGGGAAAGCTCATTTTGCGAACAAAAGTCGCCCCATGGAGTTGTCTGGCAGTGGCTTGGAAAGCGAGCAGGGGTGGCTTGGGATGGCCGAAACGGTCGAGCAGGCCATAGAAATACTCGCTGTCAGTTTCGCAGACGCCGCCGACGTTGAACCAGACCGAATCGTGCAGTTGGTAGTGGAAGGCGATGTTCACGTGATTGGCCTTGGCCAGCGCATAGCTGAGAACGACGTTTTCCGCGGCGCGGCGCTGGGAATCATGCCACCAGCTGTTCGGCTTTGTGCAGGTATAGACTTCGGTTAGGTAGATGGGTTTGCGACCGTACTCATCCAGCAGGGCGTTGAGGTCATTGAGGCTGCTTAGATAGGTCCAACCGCCACTCTCCGCGTAATCCGGGGTTGTATTGCCGCGACCGAGGTGGTAAGCAATGCCATCCAGGAGGGGCCAAGCGCCGGCCGCATGCACCATTTGCAGCGATTTGATGCCGTCAAAACCGTTGGCGAAACCGATGCTGAGGAGCTTGACCTTGGCGCCCGATTCATCAATGAGACGGCGGATGATGCGCAGATATTCGACATATTCGCTGGCAGCCTCGGGAGTCAGGATGCGGTTTTCATTGCCGAATTCCCAGGCGACAGCACCGGTTTTGACGATATGATCCAGCGTTTTGCGGAGCATGTCCTCCCGCCCGGCGGCGTCAAGGTCGCGCCATTTGTCCGGAGTATAGTGGTCATGGTAGAAGCTGATGATGCCATAGCGAGATGACTCGCGGTTGTCGCCGTTGCGGATATAGGCCACGCCGATGCGTCGCATCAGGCGAAAGATGCTATCGCGACCCGGCACATCGTAGAACGCGGCGGCCATCCCGAAGAGGCTGTCGGGATCGTTGCTAAAGTCATAGTCATCAAGGAAGGCGATGTTGCTGCGGGTGAAGTACTCCTTGTCCGCGATTTTCGCCGTTGCCTCCAAGAAAAGTATGTCCTGCTGCGCCGCTGTCGGCAGGGACAGGACGAGTTGACGCTGTTCCAGAGGCGCCAGGGTCAATGGCCTGCTGTCGCTATAGACGACCTCACCGGCGAAATTACGCACGGTGATGATCAGCTGGCAATCGCTGAGGGGCGACGTGCCGCTGTTGCCGACATGGAGTTGCAACGAGGGCTTTTCTCCGCTCGCCCAGATATGATTAGGCTGGTCGGAATGAAAAGCCAGGACGATGGGAGCGCCATTAAGCGCGGTCGCCGCCAGTTGCGGTGTGACAGCGGCGGGGGTGACGAGGTACTCTGCCGTGCCACGAATTTCGCCGGGCTGCTCTCCTGGCGTAAAGCGCAGGTGTGACTTGCGCTCGTAATTCCAACTCAGATTGCCCTTGACGATTTCCAGGACATTCAGGCTGCCGGTGGCAAAGGGTCGCAGGACGGCGCCCGAACGTTCGTAGGGCACGCCGCCATGTTCATGGCGAGTCCAGGAACCCGATTTATAGAGCGGCTGCATGTCGCCGCGAAGCGCCCGCCGTTCGGCGAGCATGCCGCCGTAGTTGACCGTGGCAGGCACGGTCAGCACATAATTGGCGATGATGCGTTGTCCAGCAACCGTGAAGAGAACATGGCCGGCGCAGAGCTTGTCCGGATCATTGTTGATGGTGAAGACAGCGCGCAATGACTGCCCCGCCGCTGGGATGATTTCCGTAATTTCGGCCTGCTGGGGACCCCAAGAAAAATCGACGCCGCCAAACTCAAAGACCGGCTCTTTGTCAACCGCGTCTACGACGAGGATTTTGTTGTCCCGCCCCACGAGCGTGAAACCATCTCCTGCAATCTCCATGCCGTCAGCCCGACAGCAGGCGAATGCCGCACACGATAACAGAAGCCACTTGCATCGCATTTCAAAACCTCCATTTGCTTGCTTATGTTTTTGGAAGGCAGTCGGCAATGTGGGCCGTTATTTGCTGTGGTCTCGGCAACTCTGGCGCCAGACCAAAGAGGAATCAACCTCAATCTGGGTGAAGGTATCGGTCGACGGCGGAGGAGGATTATCAATCAACTTCACAAGATGGTCAATTCCAATTTTCACCACATCGTTGGTGTGCAATTCCACGCTGGTCAGTGGCGGCAAGGTCATGTCGCAGAGTTCGGAGTTGTCGAAGGACGCTATGCTGATCTGATTCGGAATAGCAATGCCGGCCCGGGTAAATTCCAGCATGGCGCCCAAGGCAATCAAATCATTGGTGAAAATGACTGCATCAGGAAGCTCTGCCAATGACAACAGCTGACGGGCTGAACGTGCGCCATCGGCAAGCGAATTGCCGACATTGCTGATGATGTATTCAGGCGGCGGCGTTAAACCGTGTTCCGCCAAATCCATGTCGAAAACCTTGAAACGACGATCAACAGTCGGGAATTTCCTGTTGGTGATGACCATGGCGAAGCGTCGGTGCCCGGTCTCGAACAGCCGGTTGAGAAGCTCAACAGTCCCTTTGCGCGGATTGGAGATGACGCAATCGCAAGGGAGACGCAGGGTTTCGTCATCAAGGGCAACAACCGGCACCCCCTGCCCGCGAATCTGTTCCACCAGGCTGCGCTGGTGATACTGCGCCAGAAGAACGCCGTCAACCCGCTGCTCTTGCAGGAGTTTGGGCAACTGCTGGCTGCTCGTCGAAACAAAATTGACAAACAGAAACTTGCCGATCTGAGACACATAACGCTCTGCCGCATAGATTTGGCGGCGTTGAAATTGCTCGTCAATGGGCTCAACCGTAGAGTCCGGGAACAGCATCGCGATGCAATTCGAACGCTTGCCGTAATACGGAGCCGGACGATAGCCCAAACGATCCGCATACGCCCGGATCGCAGCCGCCTTCTTCGCACTGACGCCAGGAAGGCCATTCAAAGCGCGCGAAACAGTGCTCGGGGTGGTCTGCAAATCCCGGGCAAGCGTGCTGATGCTGATCTCACCTGTTGACATCGAACCCCTCCGTATATTAAAGCCTTAGGATGATTTGCGTAATAATTAACGCAACATTTGCGATAAGCTAATTATACACCGCGTTCCGAGGCATTTCAAACGGATGAGATATTTTTTTTTAATGCTGGTAAACGGTCACCCATCGATACTCGGAGTTCCGGTGAGCTTCAGAGCCAGGCTTCCCAGATAAAGCGCTTTAGTGGACGGTGGACAATGGACGTTAGTAGACATTAATGGACGTTAGTAGACGATGGACGGTGGACTTTAGTGGACGGTAGTGGTCAATGGACGTGGACATTGGCGGACGGTAGTGGACGGCAGAGCGGAGACAGATGGCTTCCACAGACCTTCAGCCGACAAAATGTATCATGATTGCAGCCATATCATCTTGCTCCGCAGGCGTTCAACCATGCTTATCCCCAGGCCTCACAGCCTGGGGCTTGACAACCCCCAAAGGTGGTGCCCTGCAGGGGCACTACCAGACATCTGGCAAGCACAACCACTGTGCCAAGTCTCACTTTTTGTCACAACACTTTGCACATTAACTATTTTTAAAGTCGCAGACAAAAAAAAGCCTTTGCGAACTGTTTCGTCGCAAAGGCACTTATGGTTATGCTTAAATTTTAGTGCGAGCTATTCACTGCTCTGGTCAATTGCTTGCTTGATGTCCTCACTTCGCGTTGGTTTCGGCTTGATTCTCCGGACGTTCTGGCGCCATTATGACGGCCAGGATGCCGCGTTGAATCAGCTTGCGGAGATAATCGACTACTGCCGCCCGCGCCTCATGAAAGCTCAAATCATACGTATCCTTAAACAAATCAATGACGTCTTCAACGGTTCGCTGGCCATCGCACCAGCGCCATAGCCGAGTGCCCATGGCGTCCAGGTCGATTTCCCGCTCGGGATTATAGGGCACGAACCAACTTATCGGAGGCATCATATAATTCGGTTTTTGTGTTTTGACAACCACAGTCACGGTATTTTCACTTTTTTCGCGCACCTCCACCGCAACATTGCGAACTGGGTACGCCGCCAACATCGCCCGCCAATCCCCGCTGCCAAGGCCAGCTGACTCGCCACGCTTCATAGCAGCACCTCCAATCCCGAACAGCAGGACAAGGCGATGTCCAGGCCAGTAGCCTGCCCGCGCTGCTGGTGCGTCCAACGCGACACGCAGTACAGGCGCCGGTCGCCTGGGCAAATCCAGGCGCTGGCCTCATACTGCCGCCGACCATACAGCCAATCCTTCAGCACAGACCGTTCCCGGCGCGCAACCAGGCTGCAAACGTCATGCCCGGACTGCCCCGCATGAGTCACGCTCTCTTGCGCATACCCGGCGGGAATCGTCTGCACCAGCCATTCCGACACCGGCGTTGTCAGCCATTCCGACACCATGCCCCGGCGCGCAAAGGTCGCCTCGCCGCGGTTATTGCGGAGGGCGAAAACCGCTTCCACCTGCGCCGGCTCCACGGCGCACGAGGCAAAGACGGTTGTTGCTGGGACGTGCCAAGTCATGCCGAACGCCTGCCAACGCTGGCGGCCATCTTTTGACAAGGGCAAAACCCGCAGCATATCCAGCACCCGCCCTTCGAATGACGGCTTCGACTCCTCGCCCGGTGGCCACAGGAAAACTGCCTCCAGAATCTGGCGGCTCTCAGCCGAATACATCCCGTAACGGCAGATGTCCCGCTCGCCGTCCTGGCCACACGTCCCTAGCCAGGGGGAATGGCCGAGCGGCCGGACGTCACGCAGACCGTCCTCTGACAGCTTGGCGCGGTAATCGCCGACCATCCGTTCCATGTCTGGCGGCGCTTGCACGCGCTTCCAATTCAGTTCAAAACGATACTGGTAGCGGTCGCCGAACACACAGCGTCCGACTTCCGGGTTGCGGGCGAATTGCAGCATCTCCCAGTCCGGGGGCAGCGTCACCGACAGTCCTTGCCAGACCCATGTCTGCCAGGCTGGAGAAACTTGTCCAGGGCGCGGCAAGTGCGGCGGCTTCATCGTGGGAACCACCTGTAAGGCAATGGCTTCTGGCCAGTATTGAGGTAATACAGGAAGCCGACGATCATGAAGATGACTGCGGCGATAATCTCCCCGGCGATAATGCCGATCATCAACGGACGCAGCACCCGCGCCATGCGGATGCCGCCGAAACGCACAGCTGCCTTCTTCAACATCCAGCCGATGAAAAAAGAATGGCAGGTCATCGCCATCGGATAAGTGGCCCACAGCAGGAACATGACAGGGTGCAGCGGCCACTTGGGAACCCGCAGACGCAGGAAGCTGAAGAACAGCACGACGATGATGCCGAAGCTAAAGGCGCCCACGAACATGTCTTTAGGCGCGATCTGCGACAGGCGACTCCACCAGGGCAATGCAGCCACCTCCTCCAGGCAGCCGATGGACTTCAACTGCAAGACTTCCGGCAATGCCGAGCGGAAGCTCATCGTGGGAATCCGCTGGTAATGCCAATTCATATTCGTCGGCGCACCGAATTCATAGACGGCCACGATAATGACTACCACCGCGATCACGACTGCTACCGTGTACATGGCCATGCTGGTCACCCCGGCCTTAGCCGGCTTCACCCCGGCCCGGTCGCACAATCGCAGGCCATTGGTCAAAAACGGCATGAATGCCTGGCATTGGTCAATGCACAGCATGACGCAGACCAGGCCGCAAATCACCTGCGCTTCCGGCGAAAACGTATAGGTGCCCAGGCCAGCCAGCAGCAGCCCGAAAATCGTCCACCGAGGCTGGATAAAGAACAGTCCGGTCTCGGCGCTGATTCGGGACACGACCACAAAAGACAGCAGAGTCAGGAAAACCGTGATCAAGGCAAACGGCAGCTCCAGCCCCAGGCGCCAGACCAAGTATGTCATCAACACGAAGGCCACCATCAGCAAGCGGGTCGCCCAGACGTTGGCGCGCTCCGGTTCGTCTGCTGCCAGCGGCCGAAACGCCTTGACCAGCAAATATCGATAGTAGTTCCGCCCCGTGTACATCAGCATAAAGAACATGGCGATGTATGACCCGGCTCGCTGCCAGCCCTGCCAGCCGCCAATCCAGTCAGTAGACAAATTCATGCCGATAGTCACCATTGGCAGCGCCGTCAGAACCCAGCATAGCTGCGACAGCCCCAAGGTCAACGATATCTCCGTACTCAGGAAAAACGCAAAAGCGACGACCAGTGGAAACACCGACAGCGCCAGCAAGTTAGACCCGTATTGCACCCGGAACAGCTGCGGCCAGACCTGGGCGAACGGTGCCAGGCTCCAGTTCAGCCGGATGGGAATATAGTAGTCCGGATACCACACGCAGAGGCCGTTGTTGACCCGGATGACAACCAAGATGATGAATCCGATCCAGAACAGCCGGTTTCGGAACACGGCTGGCCACAGGCGGCCAGGCGATTGTTCAATGAGAGTGGCATTGAACTCGGCAATCGGAAAACTGAGGAATTCATGGGCTGACCACTGCTTGTAGGTAATCAACGCCAAGCAGACGCTAGCCAAGGCGCTGAGCAGCACCAGCGGCATCCAAGTTCGTAGCGGCGGCCACCATGCTCTCCAAGGCACCCGGGTGATCTTGGACCACAACCGAGCGTGCCAGGGTCGCTCATCCACTACGCCTTTCGGTGCTCCCATGATGTAGCCGCCGACCGTCTGATCGTAATTCTCCTCCGTGACATCGACCAGTGCTTCTTTCGGCGCATAGCTGAGAATGTCATTCTGCTGCCATCCAGGCGTTACTCGGTTCCAGTGGAACGGCATTATCATCGTATGCGTGAACTGCTCCAGCAAGCCACGTCCGGGAATGCTGCAAGACGCACTCCACAGCAGCACAATCAACGCCAGCTCGCCAGTTCGGAAAGCATAGCGCGGCCGCAAGAAGCCAATCGCTGGATTGACCAGCAAGACCACCAACGCCACCAGGCCGATGACGATAATCGGCAATAACTGGCCATTGGTGAAGCTCTCCAACCCTAAAACGCAGTCGTTGATATAGCCGCAGGAGGCAATGAAAATAGCCCCCAGAAAACCGATGATGAGACTGCGCAATGACATGTAACTACCTTAATATATTATAGATACATACTATGGAATGGTCTGCTGGCCGCATGCCGGGACAGCTGCCTTCGCCCGGGAACTCAGCAGAATGCCTGACCACAGCCGCAATGCCGTAGAATTTCTGTAAAATACAGGGAAATATGCAAAAAACAAGAGCCGCGAAGCCCTTTGCCGCAAAAAAGCGAGAATTTCTGCAAGCTGATACGAGGGCCGAGTTATTTTATCCACAGATTGCGCTGATGACGCAGATTTTTTGGGGGCATGTTGTACAGAGGGAAACCGACCGCACTGCGGTAGAAACGCTCAAAGCGCGAAAATTATGGAAGCCTAAAGGCTCTACTAACGTACGGCACCCACCGTGTCCACCGTGTCCACCATGTCCACCATGTTCCACATCCTCATGCGCCGTAGGCGCTTAACCCCATGCTTAACCCCAGGCTTATTTTCGGGAAAAAGCCAGCGCTCGATAATTTTTCCCCTGCCATTTGACCGCGACCCCGGAAGCAAGCTTTCTGGCATCGCAGGTGGCAATGTGCTCATTATTCGCCATGTCTTTCAGTGCATAACATCCCTCAGGCAGGTTGGGAATGGTGATTTCGACCGTCTCGCAAGCATCCTCATTGCGGAATAGACAGATTATTCCCTGCCCATTGCGGGCATATCTGGCGAAACCATCCCATTCGTCATATCTGATGTACTTGCCACCCTTAAAGTTATGAAATTCGCCAAGGACTCCTTGAGCAATCAATTTATTGAGGTTCAGGCAGATATTTTTGATTTCAGCCTTAGTGTCTTCGCCAAGGAGCCGTAAATCGCCGGCTACCAGCGGAGTGCCGATGAAGGCGGTTAGCAGATGCTCGACATCTCTGTCGTTCTGTAAACAGATCAGACTGCCCAGAATGCGCTCGTTGGGCAAGACAGTGGTATAATTGTAAAGGGTGTTGCGAATCTTGCGCGCATTCAGTATTTCCGGCTTTAAGGTGTTCATGTTGGAGGCGTGGTGCAATTCTGAAAACATTAACGCACCCATGCTTGGACTTGACAGTACCGAGTTTTTGCCCATTGTTCACTGGGGTCATGTGACCGTCTAAAAATAATGCGATTTTTTTAAG